>NZ_JAAQWS010000001.1:0-775119 GCF_012985645.1 Pseudomonas sp. WS 5410
CGATGGCCGCAGGCAGGTATTGCGCAGTGGGCACCCCGGCATGGATGCCGGGGTAGCCGCGACACGGCCATGGATGGCCGATCGCGGCGGGCCCACGGAGCAATGCCTGACTGCGGGCATGCCGAGCCTAGGCGAGGCACCGAGTGGTGGGGCAAGAGCCCTTTTGGTTACTTTTGGGGCTCTTTTCCAAAAGTGACCCGCTGTAAGAGCGGAACCAATAGCCGCCGTGACCGCAGCAACGGATATGTACTCATTCCCAATAACCAAAAAAGAGCGAGCTGTGTAGACACCTATGGCCATCGCGGGCAAGCCCGCTCCCACACAAGCCCGCTCCCACAAAAAGCCCAACACCGAGCTTTAGAGCTCTACATTACCCCAGCCCGGCTTGGCCTCTTCAGGCGCCACCGCCTTGACCTGCTTGCCCGTCGCCAGCTCCACCCGCCGCGCCACTTCCGGGTCGTCGGCAAACGGTATCAGGCTCGCCTCATCCAGCTCGGTTCCCGATTGCCCGCGCAGGCAGTACTCCACGGCGCCATACAGGCAGATCACCGCCGCCAGGTTGAAAATGACCTCCCACATCAGGCGATCTGCGCATCACTGTGCGCCACCTTCAAGTCAGCCACCCGTACGGTGCGCCAGGTGTTGTAGGCCATCAGCAGCATGCCGCCCAGGAAGAACACCCCACCGGCAAACCGCACCACAAACCCAGGGTGGCTGGCCTGCAAGGCCTCTACGAACGAGTAGGTGAGGGTGCCGTCGTCGTTGACCGCCCGCCACATCAGGCCCTGGGTGATGCCATTGACCCACATCGAGGCGATGTACAGCACGGTGCCGATGGTTGCCAGCCAGAAGTGCAGGTTGATCAGCGGCACGCTGTACATCTGCTCGCGGCCGAAGACTTTCGGGATCATGTGGTACAGCGAGCCAAAGGTGATCATCGCCACCCAGCCCAAGGCACCCGCGTGGACGTGGCCGATGGTCCAGTCGGTGTAGTGGGACAGGGCGTTGACCGTCTTGATCGCCATCATCGGCCCCTCAAAGGTCGACATGCCGTAGAACGCCAACGACAACACCAGAAACCGCAGGATCGGGTCGGTGCGCAGCTTATGCCAGGCACCCGACAGGGTCATCATGCCGTTGATCATCCCGCCCCAGCTGGGCGCCAGCAGGATCAGTGACATGGCCATGCCCAACGACTGCGCCCAGTCTGGCAGCGCGGTGTAGTGCAGGTGGTGGGGGCCGGCCCAAATGTACAGGGTGATCAGCGCCCAGAAGTGCACGATGGACAGGCGATAGGAATACACCGGCCGCCCGACTTGCTTGGGCACGAAGTAATACATCATCCCCAGGAACCCGGTGGTCAGGAAGAACCCTACTGCGTTATGCCCGTACCACCACTGCACCATGGCGTCGGTGGCGCCGGAATACACCGGGTAGGACTTGAACCAGTCCACCGGGATGGAAAGGTGGTTGACCACGTGCAGCATAGCGATCACCACGATAAACGCGCCGAAAAACCAGTTGCCGACGTAGATGTGCTGGGTCTTGCGTTGTACCACGGTGGTGAAGAACACGATG
The DNA here is from genome assembly GCF_012985645.1 of Pseudomonas sp. WS 5410. Lineage (NCBI taxonomy): Bacteria > Pseudomonadati > Pseudomonadota > Gammaproteobacteria > Pseudomonadales > Pseudomonadaceae > Pseudomonas > Pseudomonas sp. WS 5410. The sequence goes on from NZ_JAAQWS010000001.1 coordinate 1,579, forward strand.
GCGTAGGCCACCCACACCACAGTCATCCACACCGCGCCGGAGAATTCGATCTCGGCGTATTCCTTGGTGGTGGTGTAGCCCAGGGGCAGGGTGATCAGCATGATCACGATCACCGACTGCCAACCCCAGAACGTAAAGGCGGCGAGCCAGTCGCTGTACAGGCGCACCTGGCAGGTACGTTGGACCGCGTAGTAGCTGGCGGCAAATTGCGCGCTGCCGGCAAAGCCGAAAATCACCAGGCTGGTGTGCAGCGGCCTTAACCGGCCGAACGTGGTCCAGGGCAGGTCCAGGTTCATGTCCGGCCATACCAGTTGCGAGGCGATCCAAACGCCCATGGCCATGCCGATAACGCCCCAAACCACGGTGGCGATGACGAATTGACGGACAACCTTATAGTTATAGGCCTGCCCGGTTGATGCTGTGCTCATGGTCAGTCTTCCACGGTTTCAAGTCCCGGGCACTGTAGGAAATCCATGAAAAACAAAACAGGCTCAGAAAAACTACATTAATACGGATCAGAATCTATCCCTTAAAACATGGGGTATTCCGTGGCTGATATGGTTTTTTAGTTTTTAGCTGAATCTGTGACGTCTTGAGCTGTAGGTGCATAGTCGCCCCCATTGAAACCGCTGCCGTCGAGCGCGGTCAGCCATGATGAGGTAGCGAGATGTATCGGTACGATGAGTACGACCGGGCTCTGGTCTTCGAGCGTGTGGCGCAGTTTCGTGATCAGGTCGAACGGTTTGTCGCTGGCGACTTGAGCGAAGAGGAATTCCTGCCGCTGCGCCTGCAAAACGGCCTGTACCTGCAAAAGCATGCGTATATGCTGCGGGTGGCGATTCCCTACGGCACCCTCGGTGCGCAGCAGTTGCGCACCCTGGCGAGCATTGCCCGGGATTACGACCGCGGCTACGGCCACTTCACCACGCGCCAGAACATGCAGTTCAACTGGATCGAGTTGCAGCAGGTCCCCGACATCCTCCAGCGCCTGGCCGAAGTCGACATGCATGCGATCCAGACCTCGGGCAACTGCGTGCGCAACATCACCACCGAAGCCTTTGCCGGGGTGGCCGCCGACGAACTGCTGGACCCGCGCCCGCTCGCAGAGATCCTGCGGCAATGGTCGACCATCAACCCCGAATTCCTGTTTTTGCCGCGCAAGTTCAAGATCGCCATCTGCTCGGCCCGCCAGGACCGGGCGGCGATCATGATGCATGACATCGGCCTTTATCTATATCAGGACGCCGACGGCCAGATGCTGTTGCGCGTGCTGGTGGGCGGTGGCCTCGGGCGCACGCCGATCCTCGGCTTGCAGATTCGCGATGGCTTGCCCTGGCAGCATCTGCTGTCGTATGTCGAAGCGGTCCTGCGCGTGTACAACCGCCATGGTCGGCGCGATAACAAATACAAGGCGCGGATCAAGATCCTGGTCAAGGCCCTGGGTATCGAGGCGTTTTCCCAGGAAGTGGAGGAGGAGTGGCAGCACCTGCGCGATGGCCCGGCGCAATTGACCGAGGATGAGTACCAGCGCGTGGCCTCGGCCTTTGTACCACCGGACTATCAGGCCCTGCCCGATACCGACCTGGATTTTGGCACGCACATGGCCGACAGCCCGGCGTTCGCGCGCTGGGTGACACGCAATGTGCAGCCCCACAAAGTACCCGGCTATAGCAGTGTGGTGCTGTCCACCAAGCCAGGGATCGCCGCGCCGCCGGGCGACGTGAGTGCCGCGCAGATGGACGCCGTGGCGCAGTGGGCCGAGCAGTTCGGCTTCGGTGAAATCCGCATCGCCCATGAACAGAACATCGTGCTGCCGGATGTGCCCAAGGCGCAGTTGCATGCCTTGTGGACCCTGGTCTGCGAGCAGGGCCTGGGCAGCGCCAATGTCGGCTTGCTGACCGATATCATCGCCTGCCCGGGCGGCGATTTCTGTGCCCTGGCCAACGCCAAGTCGATCCCTATCGCCCAGGCGATCCAGCAGCGCTTCGACAACCTCGACTACCTGCATGACCTGGGCGATATCAGCCTGAATATCTCCGGCTGCATCAATGCCTGTGGGCATCACCATATCGGCAATATCGGCATCCTGGGGGTCGATAAAAATGGCAGCGAGTGGTACCAGATCACCCTGGGCGGTGCCCAGGGCAAGGCCAGCGCGCTGGGCAAGGTGATTGGCCCATCGTTCAGTGCGGCACAAATCCCGGATGTGATCTCCCGCCTGATCGCCACCTACGTCCGCTACCGGGAGAGTGACGAGCCCTTTATCGACACCGTGCAACGCATCGGCCTGGAGCCGTTCAAGGAGCGGGTGTATGGCAGCGTGGTACAACCGGCATGAACAATCTGTTGAGCCTGGAACAGGGCGTGGCGCGTATCAAGCACGATGACCCCTGGACCCTGGTGCGCGATGCACAAGTACCGCTGCCCGAGGGTGCACTGATTCTGCCGCTGGCCCTGTGGCTGAGCCGGCGCATTGCGCCAGACCCGCCACAGGACGCGGTGTGGCTCGGCCCGGATGATGAAGTGGAACACCTGCAGCCGTGGCTGGATGTGCTGCCGCTGATTGCCCTGGACTTCCCCAGCTTTCGCGATGGCCGAGCCTACAGCCAGGCCTACCTGCTGCGCACCCGCCTGGGCTGGCAGGGTGAGTTGCGGGCGGTGGGGGATGTGCTGCGCGACCAGCTCAGCCATATGCGCCAGTGTGGCTTCGATGGGTTCGCCGTGCGCGAGGACAAGTCGGCCGCTGACGCGCTCAAGGGCCTGGCGGGCATGAGTGTGAGCTATGGCCGCTCGGTGATTGAGCCGCGGCCGCTGTTTCGGCGGCGCTGAGGTTAAGCAGGAGCGCCCAACTGCGGGGCAAATCGAAGCTGCGAAATAACCCGCACTTGGGGGCTGGAGGCAGGTTATTTCTGAGGAATTGGCTATACCTGTAACTTCACGTTTCGGCGATAAACGCCAAGGAGTTGCGCCATGAAGCTAGGGCTGATGATCAGTGCGTTGTGTATTGCCTCACTCGGGGTGTCCGGTTGCGCGAGTAAAGTCCCGCAGCCGGACGAGTATTCGGGGTTTCTTTCGGACTACAGCCAGTTGAAGGAAGCCAAGTCGCCATCGGGCGTAGAGGTGATGCGCTGGGTCGATCCCAAGCTGAATCTGAAACGCTACACCTCGGTGTATATCGAGCCGACCCAGTTTTTCCCCAAGCCCCAAGCCACGGCGCAAATCCCCGAAGACACCTTGCGCAGCATCAACGAGTACTACAACCAGGCGCTAAAGCGTGAGCTGGTCAAGTCATTGCCATTGGCCAGCGCTCCGGGCCCCGGGGTGATCGTGGTACGGGCGGCGATCACGGCGGTCAGTCGCAAGACTGAAGGCCTCAAGCCCTATGAATTCATTCCGGTGGCCCTGGTGGCAGCAGCGGTGAGTACCGGCACAGGGATTCGCGACCAGGAAACCACCTTGGGCACCGAGGCGCAGTTTCTCGATGGTGACAGTGGGCGGGTGCTTGCCCAGGTTGTGCGCAAAGGCACTGGCAAGCCGCTGGACAACGATAGCCAGGTCATGAGAGCGGCTGACGTGAAGGGGGTGATAGACGGCTGGGCGGCTGATTTGCACCAGTCCTACTCCAAGTTCAAGGCCAAATAGCGAGCGCGAACAGTGGCTTGTGGTGAGCGGGCTGGCCCCAGTCTCGTTTCAGGGTCGCTTCGCGCCCCAGCGGGAGCAAGCCCCCTCGCCACAACAAGGCCGCCTACGGACACCTGGGTGCGATCAGCCGCCCACCAGCATGCCTTTGACTTTGTCGCGCAGTTGCTCAATGGAGAACGGCTTGGCAATCATCTGCACACCGCCAGGCAACTCGATGTTTTCGGCATAGCCACTGGCAAGCAGGATGGGCAGGGCTGGGCGCAATGTGCGGGTTTTTACCGCCAGTTCCTTGCCATTCATGCCCGGCAGGCCCCAGTCGGTCATCATCAGGTCGATCACATGGGCGCTGTCTTCCAAGAACGCCAGCGCCGCTTCGGCGTCTGCAGCCTCAAGCACCTTGAACTCCAATTCTTCGAGGACATCGACGATCAACATGCGCACGATGGCGTCGTCTTCGACGACAAGGATGGTGGAGGCTGCGGACATAGTGAGGGTTCCCAGATAGTGGAGGTACAGGTCTTGAGCAGTTGAAAGACCATCCTCTAGTGAGTTGCGTCGATCCCGGCAAGTTCCCGAAACAGGGCGGGCATTGTGCCGATAATCAGGCTTGATGTCCTGGCTGTGTCGTTGAAATACGGCAGAAACATAGCCCTTGTGGTCGATTTTGGGGCAAACTTCCGGTTTTTCCGCACTTGGCCAAGGCACGCCCATGACTCCCGCTTCGTCAGTCGATGAAAACAGCTTCCGCAAACTCCTGAGCCGCAACGTGGCTTTGCCGTTGGGTGTGGGCGTGCTCAGCGCGGTGTTTTTCGTGTGCCTGATCACCTATCTGTTGTCGGTTATCCAGTGGGTGGAGCACACGGACCGGGTGATCAATAACCTTAATGAGACCGCAAAACTGACGGTGGATCAGGAAACCGGCATGCGCGGGTTCCTGATTACTGGCGACGAGCATTTCCTCGACCCCTACGAGGTGGCCAAGCCGCGGATCATTTCCGATCTGCGCAATTTGCAGTCGTTGGTCGCGGATAACCCCCAGCAAGTGGATCGTCTCAAGCGCCTGGAGTCATTGCAGCTGGAGTGGAACAAGTACGCCCAGACGATGATCGACATGCAACGGCAAAACGGTGACTACCGTGGCGCGGTGAAGGCCGGGCGGGGTAAGCGTCTGACCGACGAGATCCGCAAGGAATACGACGCAGCGATTGCCATGGAGCAGCAGTTCCGGCTCGAGCGTAATGAGGACGTGACCCGCACCACGGTATTCAGCGTGGCGATTTACTTGCTGTTCGTGTTGGGCTTGAGCGGCTTCCTGGCCTATGTCGGAAGGAAGAATCTATTAGCTCTTTCAGACAGTTACAGTGCCAACCTGGCCTCGCAGATGAAGATTGCCAAGCGCCTGGAACAGCAGGCCTGGCTGCGCAACGGCCAGACCGAGCTGGCCGAACAGGTGCTTGGTCAACTGACCCTGAACCTGCTGGGGCGCAATATCCTGCAGTTCTGTGCCCAATACATGGGCTCGGTGGTGGCCGCGCTGTATGTGCGTGAGGAGCACGGTGGCCTCAAGCGCGTGGCGACGTATGGCTTCTCTCGTGAGCAGGAGCAGCAGGAGCAGGCGATCTACCGCGACGAGGGCATCGTCGGCCAGGCTGCCCAGCAGCATCGCTTGATTCGCCTGGATGATGTGCCGGTGGACTACTTCAAGGTCAGTTCCGGCCTGGGCGATGGCGCACCGCGCAGCGTACTGGTGGTGCCGACCAGCGATGATGATCGGGTCAACGGGGTGATCGAGCTGGGCTTTCTGCGCGCACTGGACGAGCGCGATGTGGAGTTGCTGGAACTGATCGCCGGCAATATCGGCACGTCCATCGAGGCGGCGCGCTATCGCCAGCGCCTCCAGGAAGTGCTGGCCGAGACCCAGCAGCTCAATGAAGAGCTGCAAGTGCAGCAGGAAGAGCTCAAGACCGCCAACGAGGAGCTGGAAGAGCAGTCGCGCATCCTCAAGGAGTCCCAGACCCACCTGGAAACCCAGCAGGCCGAGCTGGAACAGACCAACGAACAGTTGGCCGATCAGGCCCAGATCCTCGCCGACCAGCGCGACGCCATGGACCGCAAGAACGTCGAGCTCAATCGCGTGCAGGTCGAGCTGGAGGAGCGCGCCGATGAGTTGCAGCGCTCGAGCAAGTACAAGTCCGAATTCCTGGCCAATATGTCCCATGAGCTGCGTACGCCGCTCAACAGCTCGCTGATCCTGGCCAAGTTGCTGGCGGAGAACTCCGAGGAAAACCTCAGTGCCGAACAGGTCAAGTTTGCCGAGTCGATCTACTCGGCGGGTAACGACCTGCTCAACCTGATCAACGACATCCTGGATATCGCCAAGGTCGAGGCCGGCAAGCTCGATATGCGCCCCGAGAACACCAGCGTGGCGCGCCTGGCCGAGGGCTTGCGCGGGATGTTCGAGCCGTTGGCCAGCGACCGCAAGCTGGGTTTCCAGGTGGAGGTCCAGGCCGGCGCGCCACTGATGCTGTTCACTGACCGCCAGCGTCTGGAACAGATCCTCAAGAACCTGCTGTCCAATGCGGTCAAGTTCACCGAGAAGGGCCAGGTCAGCCTGACCATTTCCCGTCAGCCGGGGGAGGGTATCGCCTTTACCGTGCGCGACTCCGGGATCGGCATCGCCCTGGACCAGCAGGAAAGCATCTTCGAGGCGTTCCGCCAGGCTGATGGCACCACCAACCGTCGTTATGGCGGTACGGGCCTGGGGCTGTCGATTTCCCGTGACCTGGCCACCTTGCTTGGCGGCTATATCAATGTCACCAGTGAGCCGGGCCAGGGCAGTATCTTCACCCTGGTGCTGCCGGAGCAGTATGTGGAGCGCGACGAAGACGCGCCGGCTATCGAGCAGCCGCGGGCCGTGACGGTTGCTCCCGCACCCGTGGCGCCAGTGAAGATTTCGCCGCTGCCGATGGCTGACGAAGCATTGATACCGCGTTTTGCCGACGACCGCGAGCTGGCACCGTTCGCCACCCGTTGCATCCTGGTGGTGGAAGATGAGCCGAACTTTGCGCGGATCCTCTTCGACCTGGCCCATGAACTGGGCTACCACTGCCTGGTGGCCCATGGTGCGGACGAGGGCTACAACCTCGCCGAGCAGTACCTGCCCGACGCGATCCTGCTGGACATGCGCCTGCCGGACCACTCCGGGCTCACCGTGCTGCAACGCCTCAAGGAGCACGCCGAGACCCGCCACATCCCGGTGCATGTGATTTCCGTGGAGGATCGCGTGGAGGCCGCCATGCATATGGGCGCCATCGGCTATGCCGTCAAGCCCACCACCCGCGAAGAGCTCAAGGACGTGTTTGCACGCCTGGAGGCCAAGCTGACGCAGAAGGTCAAACGCATCCTGCTGGTGGAAGACGACGACTTGCAGCGCGAGAGCATCGCCCGCCTGATCGGCGATGAAGACATTGAAATCACCGCCGTCGGCTTCGCCCAGGAAGCATTGGACCTGCTGCGCAGCACGGTCTACGACTGCATGATCATCGACCTCAAGCTGCCGGACATGCTCGGTAACGAGTTGCTCAAGCGCATGGCCACCGAGGATATCTGTTCGTTCCCGCCGGTGATCGTCTACACCGGGCGCAACCTGACCCGGGACGAAGAGGCTGAGCTGCGCAAGTATTCGCGCTCGATCATCATCAAGGGCGCACGTTCACCTGAACGGTTGCTGGATGAAGTGACACTCTTTTTGCACAAAGTCGAATCCCAGCTGTCCCAGGAGCGGCAGAAGATGCTCAAGACCGCCCGCAGTCGCGACAAGGTCTTCGAGGGGCGCAAGGTGCTGCTGGTGGACGACGATGTACGCAACATCTTCGCCCTCACCAGCGCCCTGGAGCACAAGGGCGCGATTGTGGTCATTGGCCGTAACGGCCGTGAGGCCATCGAGAGACTCAATGAGGTCGAGGACATCGACCTGGTGTTGATGGACGTGATGATGCCGGAGATGGACGGCTACGAAGCCACCGCCCTGATCCGCCAGGATCCACGCTGGCGCAAGCTGCCGATCATCGCGGTGACGGCCAAGGCGATGAAAGACGACCAGGAACGCTGCCTCGCGGCGGGCTCCAACGATTACCTGGCCAAGCCCATTGACCTGGACCGCCTGTTCTCGCTGATCCGGGTGTGGTTGCCCAAGATGGAACGCATTTAAGTGGAAATACACTAAGTGGATCGAAGTACTGATATTGAACTGCGCTTGCTGATCGAGGCGATTTACCTCAAGTACAGCTATGACTTTCGCGACTACTCAGGGGCTTCGGTCAAGCGCCGTGTGGCCCATGCCTTGCGCCAGTTCGACTGCAAGACCATTTCGGCCTTGCAGGAGCGGGTGTTGCACGATCCCACGGCCTTTATGCAGTTGCTGCAGTTCCTGACCATTCCGGTCAGCGAGATGTTTCGTGATCCGTCGCACTTCCTGGCAATTCGCCAGGAAGTGGTGCCACTGCTCAAGACCTATCCGTCGATCAAGATCTGGATCGCCGGTTGCAGCACGGGGGAGGAGGTGTACTCCATGGCTATCCTGCTGCGTGAGGAGGGGCTGCTCGAACGCACGATCATCTATGCCACTGATATCAACCCCAGCTCCCTGGAAAAGGCCAAGCAGGGGATCTTCTCCCTGGAGAGTGTGCGAGCCTATACCCACAACTACCAGCAGGCGGGCGGGCAGCGGTCGTTTGCCGATTACTATACGGCGGCCTACGATTACGCAATCTTCGACAAGACTCTGCGCGAGAACGTAACGTTCGCCGACCACAGCCTGGCGACGGATAGCGTATTCTCAGAAACGCAATTAATTTCATGTCGTAACGTACTGATTTATTTCAATAAAAAGTTGCAGGATAGGGCCTTTGGATTGTTTCATGAGTCACTGTGTCATCGTGGCTTCCTGGTGCTGGGCAGTAAGGAAACCCTGGACTTCTCCGCCTACAGCAAACAGTTCGAACCCCTGGTCAAGCAAGAACGGATCTACCGCAAATCATGAATGAAGCAGCTGCCAGCCCGGCCTTGGTGTCGGGTGTCCAAGCCATTGTCGTTGGCGCTTCCGCCGGCGGGGTCGAGGCGTTGCTGAGTGTTTTCGGGGCCTTGGCGCCCGGGTTCAACCTACCGATCATCGCCGTGCTGCACTTGCCGGATGAACGTCGCAGCCAGTTGGCAGAAGTCTTTGATCGGCGTCTGGCAATACCGGTAGTAGAAGCCCGGGACAAGGAAACGATCCAGCCCGGCACCCTGTATTTTGCCACCCCTGGCTACCACCTGTCGGTGGAGCATGACCACAGCCTGTCCTTGAGCCAGGAAGAGCGCGTGCATCACTCCCGCCCGGCCATTGATTATCTGTTCGAGTCGGCCGCCGACGTCTATGGCCCGAACCTGCTGGCGATCCTGCTGACCGGCGCCAACCAGGATGGCGCGCGCGGCCTGGCCCAGGTCAAGCAGCTCGGCGGTACCACCGTCATCCAGGACCCTGCGGAGGCCCGGGTGGCCGTAATGCCCATGGCGGCCCTGGCGCTGCATACCCCTGACCATATTCTCACCTTGAGCCGCATTGGCGATTTGCTGGCTTCCCTGGAACCCTCCTCATGCTAAGTACTATCCAGGCCAAACTGCTGATCGTCGACGATCTGCCGGAAAACCTGCTGGCCCTTGAAGCGCTGATCAAGCGCGAGGACCGTCATGTCTACAAGGCATTGAGTGCCGACGAAGCTTTGTCGCTGCTGTTGGAGCACGAGTTCGCCATGGCCATTCTCGACGTGCAGATGCCCGGCATGAATGGCTTCGAACTGGCCGAAATGATGCGCGGCACCGAAAAGACCAAGAACATTCCCATCGTGTTTGTCAGCGCCGCCGGTCGTGAGCTCAACTACGCCTTCAAAGGCTATGAGAGCGGTGCGGTGGACTTCCTGCACAAGCCGCTGGACATCCATGCGGTCAAGAGCAAGGTCAATGTGTTCGTCGACCTGTATCGCCAGAGCAAGGCCATGAAGCTGCAGGTCGAAGCCCTGGAGCACAGTCGCCGCGAGCAGGAACTGTTGCTCAACCGCCTGCAGGCGACCCAGGCGGAACTGGAGCAGGCGGTGCGCATGCGCGATGACTTCATGTCGATCGTCGCCCACGAGGTGCGCACGCCCCTCAACGGCCTGATCCTGGAAACCCAGCTGCGCAAGATGCACCTGGCTCGGGATAACGCGGCCGCCTTTACCCTGGACAAGATGCACGCCATGGTCGACCGCGATGAGCGGCAGATCCAGAGCCTGATCCGCTTGATCGAAGACATGCTCGACGTCTCGCGGATCCGCACCGGCAAATTGTCGATCCGCCCGGGGCATTTCGACCTGGCGCAGTTGGTGCGCAACCTGCTGGAGAACTTTGCCCCACAAGTGGCAGCGGCCGAGTCGTCGGTGCAACTGGATGCGCCGCAGCCGGTGGAGGGCAAGTGGGATGAGTTTCGTATTGAGCAGGTGGTCTCCAACTTGCTGACCAATGCCCTGCGCTACGGCGCCAAGAGCCCGGTGACGGTGCGGGTGTACGCCGAACATGACGAGGCCAGGGTGGAAGTACGGGATCACGGCATCGGCATCAGCGAAGACAATCAGAAGCGGATTTTCCAGCAGTTCGAGCGGGTGTCCGCCAACCATGCGGTGGCAGGGCTGGGCCTGGGGCTGTTTATCTCTGAGCAGATCGTTGCGGCCCACGGCGGCACGATTGAAGTCGAGAGCCGGATAGGCGAGGGCGCATTGTTCCGTGTGTGCCTGCCTTTGGCGGGCGCGGCGTGAAATCAATCGTCAGCCAGACGCAACCTCTGCGTGACCCAAGGGTCGTATCAGCAGCAATTGACCGGACAAAGGCTTCCCATGAGTGAAGATGCGCAAGATGTTGTACTGATCGTCGAGGACGACGAGTCGATCATGTTCGTATTGGGCGAGTACCTTTCGGGCCTGGGGTACCGGGTACTGAAGGCCATCAACGGCGAGCAGGCCTTTGAAATCCTCGCTTCCAAGCCCCACCTGGACTTGATGGTGACTGACTATCGCCTGCCTGGCGGAATTTCCGGGGTGCAGATTGCCGAGCCCGCGATCAAGCTGCGGCCGGAGCTGAAGGTGATCTTTATCAGTGGTTATCCGCAGGAGATCCTCGACTGCAATAGCCCGATTACGCGCAATGCACCGATCCTGGCCAAGCCGTTTGACCTGGATACGCTGCAGGAGCATATCCAACGGTTGTTGGCGTGAAGTAAAAAACCAGCACTGGCTTGCCGATAATCAGCATGCAGCCGTCTTCACCAAGGCCCGCGTGCTACGCGCACCTGCTGCCTGATCGCTGTGCGATGCGGGAGCCTGGCTCCCGCTGTGCTCTTCCGTGTCACGTCGCAATCATCTCCCGCACCTTCGCCGTCAGCAGGTCGAAGGTAAAGGGCTTGGTGATCAACTGCATGCCCGGATCCAGGAACCCCCCGCGCACCGCCGCATGCTCGGCATACCCGGTAATGAACAACACCTTCAAGTCCGGGCGAATCTGCCTGCCGATCTCTGCCAACTGGCGACCGTTCATACCCGGCAACCCTACATCACTGATCAATAGATCAATGCGCTGGCTGGATTCGATAATCGGTAGCGCACTGTCAGCATCCGCGGCTTCGACAAAGGCATAGCCCAGCTCACTCAGCACCTGGCTCACCAGCACCCGTACCGCCGGGTCATCCTCGACGATCAGCACGGTTTCACCGGCGTTGGCGAATGGCGGCAGGGTCGAGTCGAGGGGGACATCGGCGGTGACTTCACCGACAAAGCGCGGCAGGAACAGGCTCACCGTGGTGCCTTTGCCGACCTCGCTGTGGAGGATCACATGGCCATGGGACTGGCGGGCGAAGCCGTAGATCATCGACAAACCCAGGCCGGTGCCCTGGCCGATGGGCTTGGTGGTGAAGAAGGGGTCGAAGGCTCGGCTGATGACGTTTTCCGGCATGCCGCAGCCGGTGTCACTGACACTCAGCTCCACGTAGTCGCCGGGGGTTAAAGTGCCGTAGGCGGCGGTAAACACGTTGTCGAGGTGGCGATTACGGGTTTCCACCACCAGCCGGCCACCATCAGGCATCGCGTCCCGGGCATTCAGGGCCAGGTTGAGCAGGGCGCTTTCCAGTTGATTGGGGTCGGCTTCGGCGGTCCACAGCTGCCCGCTCAACTGCATGTCGAGCACGATGCTTTCATTGAGGCTGCGTTGCAGCAGTTCGCCCATGGAGGTCACCAGTTGGTTGATCTCCACCGGCTTGGAATCCAGCGACTGGCGGCGGGAAAACGCCAGCAGGCGGTGGGTCAGGCCGGCGGCGCGGTTGGCCGAGGTCACACCCAGGTCGATCAGGCTGTCGAGGTCATCCAGGCGGCCCCTGGCCAGGCGCCGGCGCAGCAGCTCCAGGCTGCCGATAATTCCGGTGAGCATGTTATTGAAGTCGTGGGCGATGCCGCCGGTCAATTGACCGACGGCTTCCATTTTTTGTGACTGGCGCAAGGCTTCTTCGTTGCTGCGCAATTGCGCAGTGCGTTCTTCGACTTGTTGTTCAAGGGTTTCCAGGGTGCTTTGCAGGCGCAGTTCGCTCTGGCTCAGGTCGATCAGGCGGTCGCGGGCTTCGTACTGTCGTCGCCGCCCGCGCAGGGCGGTGGTCACCAGACTGATCAGGGTCACCGGGTGAAACGGCCGCTCCAGCAAGGTGATGTTGCCCAGCCTGGCACTCAAGTGCGATGAGGCGTTCTGTTCGGTGCCACCATGGTGGGTCAGCAGTACGATGGGCAGGTCCGACCAGGCTGGCTGCTGTTGCAGATACTCCAGCAGCGGCTCCAGCCCGACTCCGTGCAACGCTTCGGCGGCGATGATCAGCAGGCCCGCGCCTTGTTCCAGTTCATCGCAGAGCGATAACAGGTTGGGGGCTGCAATGCCGCTGAAACCTGCTTCGTTGAGCATCATCAGCGCCAGCGTGCTGTCCCGTCCCAAGGGCGCGAGAATGATCGCACGCTCGGAAATGGCCGGCAGGCTGCTCACAAGCGCTCATCCTTGAGCAGCGGGTTGCCGGCACCCATGTAGGTGGGGACGCCGCGCAGCACGCCCTGGAAGGCTTCAATGGGCTCGCCGATAGTCATGCCCTGGCTGCCGATGCGGTATTCGCGAATGGTCGATTCATGGCTGCCGGTGCGTTTCTTGATGATGGAAATGGCCCGTCGCACTTTGCCCAGGGCCTCGAAGTAGCGCAGCAGGATCACGGTGTCGGCCAGATAGGTGATATCCACCGGCGCTTGCATGTCGCCGACCAACCCGTGCTGGGCCACGGTCATGAAGGTCGCTGCGCCCCGGCGGTTGAGGTACAGCAACAGCTCGTGCATGTGCAGCACCAGGGCGTTTTCCTCGGGCATGGCCGCCTGATAACCGTTGATGCTGTCGATAACCACGGTCTTGATCTGGCGCTCATCCACGCAGCGCCGTACCCGGTGGGAAAATTCTCCGGGCGACAGCTCGGCGGCGTCTACCTGCTCGATCAGCAGATTGCCGGTGGCTTGTAGGGCAGCCAGGTCGATGCCTATGTTGTTCATGCGGTCGAACAACAGGCCCAGCTCTTCATCGAAAATAAACAGGGCGGCTTTTTCGCCACGGGCCACTGCGGCAGCGGCGAAGATCATCGAGATCAGCGACTTGCCGGTACCGGCAGGGCCGAGGATCAGGGTGCTGGAGCCGGTCTCGATACCGCCGCCCAGCAGCGCATCCAGCTCGCGAATGCCGCTGGTCAGGGTCTGGCGGTTGTAGCCACTGCGGTGCTCGGCGGCCACCAGACGCGGGAACACATGCACGCCGTCTTGCATAATGGTGAAATCGTGGAAGCCGCCGCGATACTTCTGGCCCCGGTACTTAACCACCCGGACCCGGCGTCGTTCCGCGCCGTAGTTGGGGGTCAGTTCTTCCAGGCGGACCACCCCGTGGGCCACGCTGTGCACGGTTTTATCCAGGGATTCGGTGGTCAGGTCATCCAGCAGCAGCACGGTGGCGTCGTAGCGCACGAAGTAGTGCTTGATCGCCAGGATCTGCCGGCGATAGCGCAACGAGCTTTGCGCCAGCAGGCGGATTTCCGAGAGGCTGTCGATCACCACGCGGGTCGGCTTGACCCGTTCCACCACCTCGAAGATCTGCCGGGTGGCCTCGCCCAGCTCCAGGTCGGAGGAGTACAGCAGGCTTTGCTGATGCTCGGCATTGAGCAGGCTTTCGGGTGGGGTCAGTTCAAAGATATGGATATGTTCATCCAGCTCCCAACCGTGGGACTGGGCACCCTGGCGCAGCTCGCGCTCGGTTTCCGACAGGGTGATATACAGCGATCGTTCCCCGGCCTTGGCCCCGGCCTGGAGAAAATGCAGGGCCACGGTGGTCTTGCCGGTGCCGGGCTCACCTTCGAGCAGGAACAGATGGCTACGCGATAGCCCCCCGGAAAGAATGTCATCAAGACCTTCGATGCCGGTGGCCGCCTTTGCTGTGAACAGCTCTTTGGATGTAGACAAGAAGTGCCCTCGGGTCACGTATAAGTTGAGCGGCGTGCCGGCTAAGGCGCGCCATATTCACTTGACCGTGGGGCTGTGGGGCGGTTCAACGTATTCTCGTTTTTGTGCAGGCCAATCCACAGTTTTCAATGCCTGCAGCGCTTCAAAGGCCCTGCTGCAGCGCGGGATCGTCCGGGTTTTGCTGCTCCAGTTGGGCCAGCAGTACCTGCACGTTCTGCAACTGGCCGCTTTCCTTCCAGTAGTTGATCAACAGCACCCGCGCCTTGCGGTTGGCGGGATGGCGCTGGACGATTTCTTCCAACTGGCGCTGGGCGGCTTCCAGTTCCTCCTGGTCATGCAAGGTGGTGGCCAGGTCGTAGCGGTAATCCTGATTGTCGGGCTCCAACTCCACCGCCTTGGACAGGCCCAGCAGTGCGTATTCCCGTTCGCCATGGTGCAGCAGCCACATGCCCAGGGCGTGTTGCAGATAGGCTGACTCGGGGTGGGCTTGCAGTTGGGTGGCGAGGATCTGGCGCGAGTCATCGACCTTGCCCTGTTTATCCAGCAACTCGATGCGTGAAACCACCGCCGGCAGGTTGTCCGGGTCCAGGCGCAGCGCCTGCTCCAGGGCATGTTGGGCCTCGGGCAACAGGGCGCTATGGATGTACAGGCGCGCCAGCTGGATCCAGCCATCAGGGCTTTCGGGCTGGGCCTTGAGGTACTTTACATACTCATCCAGCACGAGCTGCAAGGGGCCGAAATACAGGCCCAGGGTGTCGGGCGACAGGCCCAGCAGGGCGTTGGCGGCGGCAAATCGCACGCTTTGCTCGTCATCCTCGAGCAACGGGCCCAGCAACAGGGTGCGTTGGCCGCTGGGCACCAGGCCGACAATGCTGGCAATGGCTGCCTGGCGCACCAGGGGGGATGGGTGGCTCAAGTCCTTGTCCGCCAGCTTCAAGGCCTGGGGGCTTGGGTAGTTGTGCAATTCGCTGTGCAGGGCGGCGCGGCGCACGTCGGACAGGTCTGGTCGCGCCAGTTGCTGATAGAGCACGCGCGCGGCGCCGGGTTCGCCGTTATGCGCTTTTTTCAGGGCTTTGGAGTAACCGTGGGCAACAGCCGGCGGCACGGACACGCTCGGGCTGCGGGAGAAATACCAAAAAACCAGTACCACCAATAACAGGGCGCTCAGGCCGATGATCGCGTAACGGCGTGACTTTGACATGCAGGCGTCCGAAAGCTGGGCAGCTAGTGCAAAGCGCTCAGCTTCGGTCAGACACCGGCGAGTGTCAAACCCGCGTCACGTCAGCACATAGTCCACGGGCTCCAGGGGCGCTGGCAGGGCAGTTTCGCCCAGGGCGGCGAGGATCTCCCGTTCCAGGGTGCGCACGATGGCATTGCACGGCAGGTCGTTCTCGTCGAAGCCGAAGGGGTCCTCCAGGTCATCGCCGATTTCATCCAGACCAAAGAAGGTGTAGCTGACGATGGCAGTAAAAATCGGCGTCAGCCAACCCAGGGGCTCGGCCATGGCAAAGGGCAGCAGGATGCAGAACAGATAGATGGTGCGGTGCAGCAGCAACGTGTAGGGGAAGGGCAGCGGTGTGCTCTTGATCCGTTCGCACGCCGCCTGGACTTGGCTGAGCCCCACCAGGCGGGTTTCCAGCTGGGTGTAGCGCCAGTCGCTGATCCGCCCCTGTTGCGCGGCATCCGAGCAGTGGGCGCCGAGGGTTTGCAGGATCCGGTCCGGCAGGTTCGGGTGGCCGGGCTCGACATTGACCCACGGCTGGATGGCACGGGCCTCGTCTTCCAGGCGCAGGCGCGCCACCAGGCCATGGGCAAAACCACACAGGCCGCGCAACAGCCCCTCGCGCTCGCCGGGCTGAGTGAAAACCTGGGTTTCGCGGATCAGCGAGCGGATTTCAATGACCATCTGCCCCAGTTGCTTGCGGCCTTCCCACCAGCGGTCGTAGCAGGCGTTGTTGCGAAAACTCATGAAAATCGACAGCGACAGCCCGAGCAGGGTGAACGGCGTGGCGTTGACCTTGGAGAAATAGGCCGGGTGCAGGGTTTCCACCAGCACGATCACCGAGGCCAGCAGGGTCACCAGCAGGCTGCGCAGGGCAATACGCTTGGCAATCGAACCCTTGAGGGAGAACAGGATGCCGAATAGGTTGGGTTTGGGGCGAACAATCATCGAGGGGCTTCTTCGTGGCGCAGGCCCTCAGATTAGAAGCCGGCGGGCGGGGCGTCCAATCGCTTGCGTTGACCGGCTGATTGTTGGCCTCTATGACGCAACGGTTTGGTCCATGGCGCCATTGGCCAAACCAGTCAGCCACATTGAAAGCTTTGACCATTGTCCCTGCGCCGCTCTGGCGCCACTATTTCCCCTGATTCAACCCCGCAAAAGCACGCCCCCCAAAACAACAAAAGACACAGGGATTTGCCACGATGCGCGATTATTTGGCTGCTACCACCCAGTTCAACTACCAGCAAACCGTCGAGGCCGCACTGGCCGGCCACTTGCAGGCGCTCAACGCCTGCGTCGAATGCTGCGACCGGCACGCGTTGCCGGGGCGCATTGCGTTGTTTTGGGAGGGCAAGGATGGCCGCAGCGCCACCGTGACCTTCAGCGAATTGCAGGATCAGGCGGCGCGTTTGGCCAACTTCCTCCTGGCCCAGGGCGTCAAGCGTGGCGACAAGGTCGCCGGCCTGTTGCCACGCACTGCCGAATTGCTGGTGACGGTGCTCGCCACCTGGCGCATCGGCGCGGTCTATCAACCGCTGTTCACGGCCTTTGGCCCCAAGGCCATCGAGCATCGCCTGAACAGCTCCGGCGCGGCGCTGGTGGTGACCGACGCGGTCAACCGCAGCAAGCTTGCCGAAGTCGCTGACTGCCCGACCATCGTCACCGTGGCCGGCGCCAAGGGCGAAGGCATTGTGCGCGGCGATTTCAGCTTCTGGGCCGAGTTGCCCAACTATTCGAATGTGTGCGAACCGGTACTGCTGGGCGCCGATGATCCATTCCTGCTGATGTTCACCTCTGGCACCACCGGCCCGTCGAAAGCCCTGGCCGTGCCGCTCAAGGCCCTGGTTGCGTTCCAGAGTTATACCCGCGACGCCGTGGACCTGCGCCCCGAAGACGCGTTCTGGAACGTCGCCGACCCGGGCTGGGCCTATGGCATCTACTTCGGTGTGACCGGGCCGTTGTCCATGGGCCATCCGATCACCTTCTACGATGGCCCGTTCACCCTGGAAAGCACCTGCCGGGTCATCAACAAATACGGGATCACCAACCTGACCGGTTCGCCCACGGCCTACCGCCTGCTGATCGCCGGTGGCGAACAGTTCGCGCGCTCGATCAAGGGCCGGCTGCGCATTGTCAGCAGCGCCGGCGAGCCGCTGAACCCGGAAGTGATCCGCTGGTTCGCCGATAACCTGGGCGTGACCATCCACGACCATTACGGCCAGACCGAACTGGGCATGGTCCTGTGCAACCACCACGGCCTGGAACACCCGGTGCATGTCGGCTCCGCCGGCTTTGCCTCGCCGGGGCACCGCATCGTGGTACTGGACGACAACCACCAGGAACTGCCCGCCGGCCAGCCCGGCATCCTGGCGATCGACCGCGAGCAGTCACCGATGTGCTGGTTCGCCGGCTATGAAGGGGTCAAGACCAAGGCCTTCGTCGGCAAGTACTACTTGAGCGGCGACACCGTGGAATTGAACCCCGATGGCAGCATCAGTTTTGTCGGGCGCAGCGACGATGTGATCACGACGTCTGGCTACCGGGTAGGACCGTTTGATGTGGAAAGCGCCTTGGTCGAGCACCCGGCGGTGATCGAAGCCGCGGTGGTCGGCAAGCCGGACGCCGAGCGCACCGAACTGGTCAAGGCTTTTGTGGTGATCAACAGCCAGTACCGCGCCGACGCCGCGTTGGCCGAGGAACTGCGCCTGCATGTGCGCAAGCGCCTGGCGGCCCACGCCTACCCACGGGAAATCGAATTTGTCAGCGACTTGCCCAAGACCCCGAGCGGCAAGTTGCAGCGGTTTATTTTGCGTAACCAGGAAATCGCCAAGGTCCAGGCAGCGACCACGGCTTGATCCCTCTTTAAGGAAACAACGATGCAGATTGAAAACAAGGTATTTATGGTCAGCGGCGGCGCTTCGGGCCTCGGCGCGGCTACCGCCGAAATGCTGGTGGCTGCGGGTGCCAAGGTGATGCTGGTGGACCTGAATGCCGACGCCGTGGCGGCCCAGGCTGCAAAACTGGGCGCGCAGGCGCGCAGTGTGGTCGCGGATATCAGCCAGGAAGCGGCCGCCGAAGCCGCGGTACAGGCCACGGTGGCGGCGTTTGGCGCCCTGCATGGCCTGGTCAACTGCGCGGGCGTGGTGCGTGGCGAGAAAATCCTCGGCAAGAATGGGCCCCATGCCCTGGCCAGCTTTGCCCAGGTGATCAACGTCAACCTGGTCGGCAGCTTCAACCTGCTGCGCCTGGCCGCAGCGGCGATTGCCGAAACCACGGCGGATGCCGACGGTGAGCGCGGGGTGATCATCAACACCGCTTCGGTGGCGGCCTTCGACGGGCAGATCGGCCAGGCCGCCTACGCGGCGTCCAAGGGCGCGATTGCCAGCCTGACCCTGCCGGCCGCCCGTGAACTGGCGCGCTTCGGCATCCGCGTAATGACCATCGCCCCGGGCATCTTTGAAACACCGATGATGGCCGGCATGACCCCGGAGGTTCGTGACTCCCTGGCGGCCGGCGTGCCGTTCCCGCCACGCCTGGGCAAACCGGCCGAATACGCCGCGCTGGCCCGGCATATCATTGAAAACAGCATGCTCAATGGCGAGGTGATCCGTCTTGACGGGGCCTTGCGCATGGCGGCCAAGTAAGGAGGATTTGTCATGACTCAGCTCCACGATCCGATTGTTATTGTCAGTGCCGTACGCACGCCCATGGGCGGCTTCCAGGGCGACCTCAAGGGCCTGACCGCGCCGCAACTGGGCGCCGCCGCGATTCGTGCGGCTGTCGAGCGCGCCGGTATCGCCCACGACGCCGTGGATGAAGTGCTGTTCGGTTGCGTGCTGCCCGCCGGTCTCGGCCAGGCCCCGGCACGCCAGGCCGCGCTGGGTGCCGGCCTGGATAAGTCGACACGTTGCACCACCCTCAACAAAATGTGCGGTTCGGGCATGGAGGCGGCGATTCTCGCCCATGACTCGCTGCTGGCCGGCAGCGTGCAGGTGGTGATCGCCGGCGGCATGGAAAGCATGTCCAATGCCCCGTACCTGCTGGATCGGGCCCGTAGCGGCTACCGCATGGGCCATGGCCGGGTGCTCGACCATATGTTCCTCGACGGCCTCGAAGACGCCTATGACAAGGGCCGCCTGATGGGCACCTTTGCCGAGGATTGCGCCGAGGCCAATGGCTTTACTCGCGAAACCCAGGATGCGTTTGCCATTGCCTCGCTGACCCGCGCCCAGCAGGCGATCAGTGCCGGGCGTTTCAGCGCCGAGATCGTCCCGGTGCAGGTCACCGTGGGCAAGGAACAAAAGACCATCACCGACGACGAGCAGCCGCCCAAGGCGCGCCTGGACAAGATCGCCACCTTGAAGCCGGCGTTCCGCGAAGGCGGCACGGTGACGGCGGCCAACTCCAGCTCGATCTCCGACGGCGCGGCGGCCTTGCTGATGATGCGCCAGTCCGAAGCGCAGAAGCGTGGGCTCAAGCCTCTGGCAGTGATCCACGGCCATGCGGCCTTTGCCGATGAGCCGGGGCTGTTCCCGGTGGCGCCGGTGGGGGCGATTCGCAAGCTGATGAGCAAGACCGGCTGGGACCTGGGCGATGTCGACCTGTTCGAGATCAACGAAGCCTTTGCCGTGGTCAGCCTGGTGACCATGAGCAAGCTGGAAATCCCCCACGACAAGGTCAACGTCCACGGTGGGGCGTGTGCCCTGGGGCATCCGATTGGCGCATCCGGCGCGCGGATCCTCGTGACCCTGCTTTCAGCGCTGCGCCAGCGGGGCCTCAAGCGCGGCGTTGCAGCCATCTGCATCGGCGGCGGTGAAGCCACGGCCATCGCCGTCGAATGCCTGGATTAAGGAATTTTTATGTTGCCCAATGACGAACAACTGCAAATCAGCGACGCGGCCCGGCAATTCGCCCAGGAGCGGCTCAAACCGTTCGCTGCCGAGTGGGACCGCGAGCATCGCTTCCCCAGGGAGGCTATCGCTGAGATGGCCGAGCTGGGTTTTTTCGGCATGCTCGTGCCGGAACAGTGGGGCGGCTGCGACACCGGCTACCTGGCCTATGCCATGGCCCTGGAAGAGGTCGCTGCCGGTGATGGCGCCTGCTCGACCATCATGAGCGTGCACAACTCGGTGGGCTGCGTGCCCATCCTCAAGTTCGGCAATGACCAGCAGAAAGAACAATTCCTCAAACCCCTGGCCAGCGGCGCAATGCTCGGTGCGTTTGCCTTGACCGAGCCCCAGGCCGGGTCCGATGCCAGCAGCCTGAAAACCCGCGCGCGTCTTGAAGGCGATCATTACGTGCTCAATGGCTGCAAACAGTTCATCACCTCCGGGCAGAACGCCGGGGTGGTGATTGTATTTGCCGTGACCGATCCTGCGGCCGGCAAGCGTGGGATCAGCGCGTTTATCGTGCCCACTGACTCGCCGGGCTACACCGTCGCGCGGGTCGAGGACAAGCTGGGCCAGCATGCGTCCGACACCTGTCAGATTCTGTTTGAGGATGTGAAGGTGCCGGTCGCCAACCGCCTGGGCGAGGAGGGCGAAGGCTACAAAATCGCCCTGGCCAACCTGGAGGGCGGTCGCGTGGGTATTGCCTCGCAATCGGTGGGCATGGCCCGTGCGGCGTTCGAAGCTGCCCGGGATTACGCCCGTGAGCGGGAAAGCTTCGGCAAACCGCTGATCGAGCACCAGGCTGTAGCGTTTCGCCTGGCGGACATGGCCACCCAGATCGCTGTGGCCCGGCAGATGGTGCACTACGCGGCGGCCCTGCGCGACAGCGGCAAGCCTGCGCTGGTGGAGGCGTCCATGGCCAAGCTGTTTGCCTCGGAAATGGCCGAGAAAGTCTGTTCTGCCGCCTTGCAAACCCTGGGTGGATACGGTTACCTGAGCGACTTCCCGTTGGAGCGGATCTACCGTGATGTGCGGGTCTGCCAGATTTATGAAGGCACCAGTGATATTCAGCGCATGGTCATTTCGCGCAATCTTTGAAGAGGAACGGATCAATGAGTTATGAAACCATTTTGCTCGACGTTCAAGGCCGTGTCGGGCTGATTACCCTCAATCGCCCCCAGGCGCTGAATGCCTTGAACGCGCAATTGGTCAGCGAAGTGAACCAGGCCCTGGACAGCCTGGAAGCCAATCCCGACATCGGTTGCATCGTGTTGACCGGCTCGAAGAAAGCCTTTGCCGCTGGCGCCGATATCAAGGAAATGGCCGAGCTGACCTACCCGCAGATCTACCTTGATGATCTGTTTAGCGACAGCGACCGTGTGGCCAACCGCCGCAAGCCGATCATCGCGGCGGTCAATGGTTTTGCCCTAGGTGGCGGCTGTGAACTGGCGTTGATGTGCGACTTTATCCTGGCCGGTGACACGGCCAAGTTCGGCCAGCCGGAAGTCAACCTCGGCGTCCTGCCGGGCATGGGCGGCACCCAGCGCCTGACCCGTGCGGTGGGCAAGGCCAAGGCTATGGAGATGTGCCTGACCGGGCGTTTTATCGACGCCGTGGAGGCCGAGCGTTGCGGCATCGTGGCGCGGATTGTGCCGGCGGACGAACTGCTGGACGAGGCGCTCAAGGTTGCGGCGCTGATCGCCAGCAAATCGGTGCCGATCAGCATGATGGTCAAGGAAAGCGTGAACCGCGCCTTTGAAGTCAGCCTGTCGGAAGGCGTGCGCTTTGAGCGCCGGGTGTTCCACGCCGCCTTCGCGACCCAGGATCAGAAGGAAGGCATGGCCGCGTTCGTGGCCAAGCGTGCGCCGCAGTTCAAGGACCAATAAGCCCCTGACCAACTGCCCCGTGGCGAGCGGGCTAGCCCGCGTTGGGATGCGTAGCAGCCCTGAAATCCAGCCCCGCGTGTTCAACTGAAGCAATGCGCTGGGTGTATTGGGGCTGCTACGCAGCCCAGCGCGGGCAAGCCCGCTCGCCACAACCGTTGCGCTGGCAAGGCAAATAGGGTCATGCCAAAGCGCTTTATCGCCTGTAACATGAGGCCCTGATACGCCCCAGATACAATTTTCAGGTTTCAGGAACCCGTCATGACCCAGAAGCAACGCTTGATTTACTCGATTCTGATTTCCCTGGTCGTCCTCGGCACGATGTTTGGCCTGTCCTATTTGCAGAACATCGGCGCCATCAGTGAGAAGACGTTCCAGTACATCGCCATTGCCGTGGCGGTGATTGTGGTGGTGATCAACGGCATCATGCGCCGCAAGGTCAAGCCCAACCTGTAAGTCAGGCGCTGGTCGCCAGGACCTTGGCAGCCTCTTCATGGAGGCTGTAGCTTTTGTCGCTGTTGAGGGTGATCACGCCCTCGCTGCACAGGCGCTTGAGCACCTCGCGCACACTGAGAAACGACAGCGGGATGCCCAGTTCCAGCAAGTGGCTGTGCACACCCCGTACACCCAGCGAGCGGCCGTTCTCGGCGGCGGTGAGCAGGGCGTCGATGACTTTCAGCCGGATCAGGCTGGTACGCAACCCAAAACACTTGAGCAGATGCCGGATGCGTTGGTTGCCTTGATGCTCGGGGGCCTTGCCGAAGGCTGGGTTGCTTGCGCCGAAAGCGGCGTCGTGTGCCATAAAATGTCCGTCCGTGGGCAGTTGCGGGTTGTGCATGCAAAAACTCCTTATCAGAGCCTGATCAGGAAAACGATGGTGCTCTCTAGTTAATAAGACGTATGAGCCACGCAAATCATGAAGTCCAAGCCGGATAAATTTTTTCGGTCTTACGTCTGTCACCTTCCTGGCGCCGGTAAATAAGGCGCGCGCGGCCTAAATTTCTGCGGATTTCTACGTCTTTATCCATGGGCTGGTGTTGGCGAGTCGGCCCCGCCTTGGGCGTTCAATTTGGCTTGATGATGGGGTCTGCGTGATTATTTCCAACGGGTTGTCCAGGGTTTGCGTGGCGGGTGTGTTGCTGGGGGTGAGCCTGTGTGCGACGGCCCGCCAGGTGAGCGACGTGCAGGTGGGCACACTGAGCGCCGATATCCGCCGCACCGGGTTTGGTATCCCGCATATCCGCGCCAACGATGAGCGCGGCCTGGGCTATGGCATCGGCTATGCCTACGCGCAGGACAACCTGTGCCTGCTGGCCAACGAAGTGGTCACGGTCAATGGCCAGCGCGCTCGTTACTTCGGTGCCGAGCAGGCGACCCTGGAAGAGCGCAACAACTTGACCAGCGATGTGTTCTTTACCTGGCTCAATACGCCCGAAGCAGTGACGGCTTTCTGGAAGGCACAGACCCCGCAGATGCAGCAGCGTCTTGCCGGCTATGCGGCGGGTTACAACCGCTACCTGCAAGAGCGCGGGGCCAAGGACCGACCGATGCAGTGCCAGGGCGCCTGGGTGCGGCCGATCACGACCGATGACCTGGTCAAGCTGACCCGCCGATTGTTGGTGGAAGGTGGTGTCGGGCAATTCGCCGAGGCCTTGGCGGGGGCGACGCCACCCCAGCCAGGCGTGGCGGTGCAGAGCGATGTGCGAGCGTTTGAGGTCGCCACCTTGAAGCAGCAACGCTTTGCCCTGGATCGCGGCAGCAACGCGGTGGCGGTGGGTAGCGAGCGCTCGTTCAACGGGCGCGGCATGTTACTGGCCAACCCGCATTTCCCGTGGATCGGCGGCATGCGTTTTTATCAGATGCACCTGACCATTCCTGGTCAGCTGGACGTAATGGGCGCCGCCTTGCCGGGCCTGCCGGTGGTCAATATCGGCTTCAACCAGCATGTGGCCTGGACCCATACGGTGGACACATCCAAGCATTTCACCCTGTATCGCCTGACCCTGGACCCGAAGGACCCGACCCGCTATTTGCTCGACGGCAAGTCGATCCCACTGCAGAAAACCCAGGTAACGGTACAGGTCAAGGGCGCCGAGGCCCACACCCAAACGGTCTACAGTTCGCAGTTCGGGCCCGTGGTGCAATGGCCGGGCAAGCTCGACTGGAACGGGCAATACGCTTTCAGCCTGCGCGACGCCAACCTGGGCAATGACCGCGTGCTGCAGCAGTGGTACGCGATGAACCAGGCCCGCAGCCTCAAGGACTTGCAAGCCTCGGTACACCGCCTGCAAGGGATTCCTTGGGTCAACACCTTGGCGGCGGACGATCAGGGGCAGAGCCTGTATATGAACCTGTCGGTGGTGCCGAACGTCAGTGCAAAAAAACTCGAACAATGCAGCGACCCGCGTGCCGGTCTGCAGATGATCATGCTTGACGGTGCCCACAGTGCCTGTGCCTGGGATATCGACCCGCGCGCCGCCCAGCCGGGGATCTTCGCCGCTGATCAACTGCCGCAACTGGCGCGCCGGGACTACGTGCAGCACTCCAACGATTCGGCCTGGATGGCCAACCCCAAGGCCCCGCTGGCCGGCTTTTCGCCGGTGGTCAGCCAGGATCACATTGCCCTGGGCGCACGTTCGCGTTTTGCCTTGCAGCGCTTGCAGGACCTGGACACACAGCCGATCACCGTCGCCGATTTGCAACACATGGTGCTGGATAACCAGGTGTACCTGGCTGGGCAGGTGATGCCGGATCTGCTCAAGTTCTGCGCGCAACAGACGGATGCCGCCCTGAAAACCCTGTGTACCCGCCTCAAGGACTGGGACCAGAAGGCCAACCTCGACAGCGGCCTGGGCCTGGTGCATTTCTTCCAGGTCATGGAGCACCTGCAGCAAGTGCCGCAGGTGTGGCGCGTTGCGTTCGACCCGGACCACCCACAAACCACCCCGCGCGGGTTGCTCATCGAGCGGCCGGAGGTGGCCAAGGCGTTGCGTGAGGCAATGCTGGCGTCAATGGCGCAGGTGAGTGAATCGGGGTTGAAAGAAGGCACTCGTTGGGGCGATATCCAGGTCTCGGGCAGCACCCCGATGCACGGTGGCCCGCAGGAACTGGGGATCTACAACGCCATGCAAAGCGTGCCGAGGGCCGATGGCAAGCGTGAGGTGGTCAGCGGCAGCAGTTACTTGCAGATCGTCACCTTCGACGACCAGGGGCCGAAAGCGGAAGGCGTGTTGGCGTTCTCACTGTCCAGCGATCCGGCGTCGCCGTACTTCAAGGACCAGACCCAGGCGTTTTCCGCGAAAAAGCTCAGCCCGTTGCCGTTTACCGAACAGCAGATCAAGGCTGACCCACAGTATCAACGGCAGCTGATCCACGAGTAGGGGCTTTATTGGCCGAGCAGGTGCGCCACGGCGGCAAACGCCTGGTCATGGCGTGCCTGCCAATCCCCGCCAATCACCTTGTAAGGTTGCTGATGCTGCTCCAGCCAGTCGCGGCTGGCCTGGAAGAAGGCCCGGCGGTCGGCCAGGTCCGGCTGGCAGCGTTGACCGTCGGCGGTCCAGCCAATGCCTTCGGGTGACAGCAACAGGTGCAGGTCGTAATGGCGGGCCAGCAGTGCCTCGTCGAGCCACGCGGGGGCATCGCCAAACAGCGTCAGGCTCCACAGCTTGTTGGTCAGCAGGTGAGTATCGAGGATCAGCAGTTGCGGCTGCCGGGCACGGCCGGCATCTTCCCAGGCCAGTTGGCCACGGGCGATGTCCGGGATGTCGGCGAGGGTCGTATCACGCTGGTAGTGGTCGATGAAATAGCGCACATACTCGCCCACCAGCACCGCACCGAAATGCGCCTGCAACTGCTCGGCCAGCCAGCTTTTACCGCTGGACTCGGGGCCTGCCATCACCAGCACCTTCATGTGCGCAACGCCGGATCGGCGCGCCATTCGCGCCAGCCTTGTACGGCAATCACTGTGAACAGGGCATAGAGCGCGGCCGTCAGGTACAGCCCCTTGTAGACAAACAGGCCGACAAAAATCACATCGACCACAATCCATAGTGCCCAGCATTGCACGCGTTTTTGCGCCATCCACATCTGCGCCACCAGGCTGAAGCCGGTCAGGGCGGCGTCCAGCCAGGGTTGTGCAGCATCGGTCCAGTGCGCCATAGCGGCGCCCAGCAACAGGCTGCCGGCTGCGCCAACCGTCAGGCTCAGGAGGATAGCCTGGCTGCCAAGACTGCTGACCTGACGCCCTTGCTTGACCTCGCCGGCACGGGTCCACTGCCACCAACCGTAGACCTGCAGGCCGGCATACACCACTTGCAGCAGCATGTCGGAATACAGCTTCACCTCGAAGAACACCCAGGTGTACAGCAGCACCATGACCAGGCCGATCGGCCAGCACCACGGGTTCTGCTTGACCGTCAACCAGACGGCAATCACCCCCAGCGCGGCGGCAAACAGTTCAAGCCCGGACATGGGATTCCTTGGAAGAGTCGAAGAGGGGGGCGATTGTACCCAACCGGCCGGGCAAAATCCTGTCCAGGCCGGGGGCTAATTATGGGAAGAGGGATTGCTGTGGCAAACCCGCTCGCTGTGGCGAGCGGGCTGCTGTCGGGAGGAGGGCTAGACCTTGAACTGGCGCAGCAGGCCGTTGAGTTCTTCGCTCAAGTCCTTCAGATGCACGCTGGCCTCGCTCGATTGCTGGGCCGCGAGCGCAGTGCTGTGGGACAGGCCGGCGGCCTGGGTCACGTTCTGGTTGATGTCTTCCACCACGTGGGCCTGTTGCAGGGTCGCGCTGGCAATCGAGGCGTTCAGGCCGTTGAGGTTGCGCAGGGCCTGACCGATGGCATTCAGGCTGGCGCCCGCCTGGCCGGCTTGTTCGATGGTCAGTTGCGAGGCCTGGTGGCTGTCGCTGATGACCTTGACCGCTGCTTCGGAATGCCCTTGCAGGCGCTCGATCATGTTCTGGATTTCGGCAGTGGATTTTTGCGTGCGCCGGGCCAGCAGGCGCACTTCGTCGGCGACCACGGCAAAACCACGGCCTTGTTCGCCGGCGCGGGCAGCTTCGATGGCGGCGTTGAGAGCCAGCAGGTTGGTCTGCTCGGCAATCGAGCGAATCACCTCCAGCACCCCGCCAATCTGCGTGCTTTCGGTGGACAGGGTGCGGATCACTTCCACCGCCTGGCTGATGGTGCCGGACAGCGCGTCGATCTGTTGCAGGCTGCCGTCGATATTGACTTGGCCCTGTTCGGCCTGGGTCTGCGCGTCACGCATTTCGCTGGCGGCGTGCTCGGCATTCTTCGCCACGTCCTGGACGCCGTAGGTCACTTCATTGATGGCAGTGGCCACCAGTTCCATTTGTTGGGATTGTTGCTGGCTGCGGTCATGGGCCTGGCTGGCGTTGCTGCCCAGCTCGGCGGACGACTGGGCCAGGGCATTGGCGCACACCTGCAACTGGCTGACCACCTGGCGCAGTTTGGCGGTGAAGGTGTTGAAGTGTCGGGACAGTTGCGTGACTTCGTCCTGGCCATGGGTGTCGAGGCTGCGGGTCAGGTCGCTTTCGCCACTGGCGATGTTGGCCATGGCATGCACCGCTTCCTGCAGCGGGCGCACGATGCTGCGGGCAATCAGCACCACCAGCAGGGCCATGATCAGGGCAATGCCCAGGCCGATCAGTGAGGCTTTCCAGACCTGGCCGCGAAATTGTGCCTGTACGTCGTCCACGTAGACGCCGGAGCCAATAATCCAGCCCCAGGGCTCGAACAACTGGATATAGGAGGTCTTGGCCACGGGCTCAGCCGCGCCGGGTTTCGGCCAGCGGTAATCGACCATGCCGACGCCCTTGGCCTTGGCCAGGGTGACGAACTCATTGAAGATCGCAAAGCCGTCCGGATCGCGGATGGCCGAAAGGTTCTGGCCGTCGAGCTTGGGGTTGGCCGGGTGCATGATCATCACCGGCGTCAGGTCATTGATCCAGAAATAGTCGTTCTGGTCGTAGCGCAGGCCGCGCACCACACTCAAGGCTTGTTTCTGCGCGGCCTCGCGGGTCAGCACCCCGGTGGTTTCAAGGCCGTGATAAAAATTCAGAATTCCGCTGGCAGTCTGCACCACATGCTGGGTTTTCTGGCTCTTGGCCTGGTAGAGGTCGTCGTGGATCTGCTTGAGCATCAGCAAACCCAGGGTCATCAACATCAACACGGCGACTATCAGGATCATCCAGAGGCGCCGGCTGATCGACATATTGCGCAAACTGTTCATAGTCTTGTCACTCCGCGTTCTTATAATTTTCGGTGCTGCGTTGATCGGCCAGTGATAACGCGAAGCGAAATCCGGGCTTGTCTGATAGGCTTTCGGCCCGGAATCAAAAAACCTGAGTACTGCCTGATTTTTCACAGAATTTTGGCAGGTCAGCCTTGATCCTGCGCGCGGCCTTGCCGCGTGCTCATCGTTAGTGAACACCTAGAAAATATCAACGAGGCATGCCGTCGCATGACCTTTGGGGGAATAATGGATCTTTGGACCGCCTTTCAGGCATTGATACTTGGCATTGTCGAAGGGCTGACGGAGTTCTTGCCGATCTCCAGTACCGGGCACCAGATTATCGTCGCCGACTTGCTCAACTTCGGTGGCGAGCGCGCCATGGCGTTCAACATCATCATTCAGCTGGGCGCCATCCTGGCGGTGGTCTGGGAATTCCGGCGCAAGATCCTCGACGTGGTGACCGGCCTGCCGACCCAGCGCAACGCCCAGCGCTTTACCGTCAACCTGCTGATCGCCTTCCTGCCGGCGGTGGTGTTGGGGGTGATTTTTGCCGACCTGATCCACGAATACCTGTTCAACCCGATCACGGTGGCCACTGCGCTGGTGATCGGCGGGGTGATCATGTTGTGGGCCGAGCGTCGCGAGCATGTCATCCATGCCGAAACCGTCGATGACATCACCTGGAAAGACGCCTTGAAAGTGGGCTTTGCCCAGTGCCTGGCGATGATTCCAGGGACGTCGCGTTCCGGCTCGACCATTATCGGTGGCCTGTTGTTTGGCCTGTCGCGCAAGGCTGCCACCGAGTTTTCGTTCTTCCTGGCGATGCCGACCATGGTCGGGGCGGCGGTGTACTCGGGCTATAAGTACCGTGACCTGTTCCAGCCTGCGGATCTGCCGGTGTTTGCCGTCGGTTTTGTGGTCTCGTTCATCTTCGCAATGATTGCAGTGCGTGGCTTGCTCAAGTTCATCGCCAGCCACAGCTATGCAGTGTTTGCCTGGTACCGCATTGCGTTCGGTTTGCTGATCCTGGCCACCTGGCTGTTCGGCTGGATTGACTGGGCGGCGGCCAAGGCGTGATGACAATCCAGCATCTGCGCTTGAAGGCTGTGGTGTTTGCACTGTTGTGTGCCGTGCCGTTGTTTGGCGCGGCACTGCTGGCGTATCGCGGGGTGTCGCTGATCCCGTTGGCGGCCTATGGCCTGGTCAGCGTGGTGACGTTTTGCCTGTACTGGAGCGACAAGCGCAAGGCCCAGAGCGATAGCTGGCGCACCCCGGAGAAGATCCTGCATGCCATGGAGCTGGCCGGTGGTTGGCCGGGTGCCTTGGTTGCGCAGCAGGTGTTCCGGCACAAGACGCGCAAGGTGTCTTATCAAGTGGTGTTCTGGCTGATTGTGTTGCTGCACCAGGTGTTCTGGATTGATCAGTTGTTTCTGGGCGGCACGCTGCTGGCAGTCTTCTAGCCGCGTGGGGCTTGAGAGCGAAGCTGCGCCCACCGGGGTATGTGCATATATCGATGATCAAGTTGTGTACAAGACGACCTGGACTGGCTTACTCGTCCAGCCTCAGGCCGATCTGCGTGCGTTTGGGCAGTTTGCTCACCACCAACTGGTGGGAGCGCTGCAGCAAGCCGCGCAGTTCTTCGCCGCCCAGTGGGTAGGGCAGCTGCATGATGATCCACTGCGCCCGCGCCAGGTACGGCGCCGGGTGGATGCCGGGGCGGTCGACGTGGCCGAGGAACAGTTCTTTGTCGACCTTGAACGCCAGGGAGTCGCCGCGCAGGTTCTGCAGGGCGAACATCTTGTTGCCGGCAATCGAGAACACCCGCACACCGCCCCACTTGTAATCCTCCCGTGCACCGGGCAAGCCCAGGCAGAACTGGGCGACGTCGTCTTCGGTCATGCTCCGGGTACTCATAGCAGTCGATCTCCGCAACTGTTGAAGGCATGGGCCAGAAAGTCGATCCAGGCGCGCACCGCTGGGGATACGCCGCGTCGATGCGGGTACACCGCTTGCAGCCAGCCACCGGGCAGCGACCACTCGGGCAGCAGTTGCACCAGTTGGCCACTTTCCAGCTCCTGCTCGCAATACATCATGGGCAGCACGGTGAAGCCCAGGCCGGCGAGGGCGCTGGCCTTGCGCACCAGGAAGTCGTCGATGCCCAGGCGGGCCTCCATCGCCAGATCGGTGGCATTGCCGGCAGGGTCGAGCATACGCAGGTGGACCATACGGTCGGCTTCCAGGGCGCCCAATACCGGCAGGTGTTTGAGGTCGGCCGGGCTGTTGATCTGGCGGTCGCGCACAAACTCGGGGCTGGCGACCATGGCCGTCTGCGCCTGACGCAGGCGGCGGGTCACCAGCAGTGGGTCTTCGTCCCCCAACTCGCGCACACGCAAAGCTACGTCTACACCCTCGGCCACCAGGTCGACGCGGCGATTGATCAGCATCATCTCCAGTTGCACCAGCGGGTGGGCCGCGAGGAATTGCGCCACCACCGTCGGCAGGATTTCGTGGGCCAGGCCCACTGGGCAACTGACTCGCAGCCGGCCCCGGGGTTCGCTGGACATGTTGACCACGGCTTCGTCGGCCATTTCCGCTTCCAGCAGCATCGCCTGGCAGTGCCCCAGGTAGCGTTCGCCGACGGCCGTCAGGGTCAGTTGCCGGGTGGTGCGCTGCAAGAGACGGGCGCCGAGGCGTTCTTCCAGTTCGGCAATGCGCCGCGACAGCCGCGACTTGGGGATGCCCAGCAGCCGGCCTGCCGCCGCGAAGCCACCGGCTTCCACCACCTTGGCGAAATAGTAGAGGTCATTGAGGTCTTGCATGTTGGGCCTATTGTCCTGTCAGTGGGACGAACTATCGCATTTTAACTGGCTAATCGGCTATTGGATTGATCTGTAGGATTCTCCCCATCAGATCGCCGGTGGCGATCCTCACTTGGAGATCCCACATGAAACTCTTGCATATTGATTCCAGCATCCTCGGTGACAACTCGGTATCCCGCCAGTTGAGCGGCGAAGTGGTCAAGGCCTGGCAGGCGGCTGAGCCGGGTGTCGAAGTGACCTACCGTGACCTGGCCAGCGAAGGTATCACCCATTTTTCCGGGATTACCCTGGGCGCGTTGGGCACCGCCGCCGAGTTGCGTGATGCCGTACAGAAGCACGAAGCCGACCTGAGCGCCTCGACCCTGGCCGAGTTCCTGGCTGCCGACGCGGTGGTTATCGCCGCGCCGATGTACAACTTCACCATTCCCACCCAGCTCAAGGCCTGGATCGACCGCATTGCCGTCGCTGGCCAGACGTTCCGCTACACCGAAGCCGGCCCGCAAGGCCTGTGCGGCAACAAGAAAGTCATCGTGGTCTCCACCGCCGGTGGCCTGCACGTTGGCCAACCGACCGGCGTCGGGCACGAGGACTACTTGAAAGTGCTGCTGGGCTTCTTCGGTATCACTGATATCGAGTTCGTACGTGCCCACGGCCTGGCCTATGGTGACGAAGCACGCAGCAAGGCATTGAACGATGCCAATGCGCTGATCAGCGAGCAGTTGTTCGTCGCGGCGTAAGCACGAGCGCCTTTCAATCTGATTCGGGCTGTCTAAACTCTGTATTCTGCTAGCTTCAATGCTGGCGGAATACGGAGTTTTTTGTTTTGAACCGGCGAATATGGCGCAGCTTATGCAACACCGGGTCATACCGCCCGAGGCTGCATCGGCCTGCAGGCGTCACCCAGCACAGGTGGACATCCCCATGATGCGTCTTTGTGCAGTCTTGCTGGTTTCCCTGCTCGGCGGCCTCGTTTCAGTGCACGCCGCTGTCGCCCCGCACCCCCATTGGAGCGTGGGCTATCACCGCATGAGCTTTCTTGACCCGCTGGATTCGCAGCCGATGAAAGCCATCGCGTTTTATCCGTCCACGGGTGATGAACATCTCAGTCAGGTGGGGGCGTATCGCGTCGCCGCCGCCGAGGACGCCAAGGTCGCCATCGGCCGCTTCCCGTTGCTGATGCTGTCCCATGGCAACACCGGCACGCCCCTGGCTTTGCACGACCTGGCGACGTCGCTGGCGCGCAAGGGGTTTGTGGTGGTCGCCGTGCTGCACCCGGGCGACAACTATAAGGACCACAGCCGCCTGGGTACCTTGAGTAACCTGTATGGCCGGCCGATCCAGATTTCTGCGGCGATTACCGCGACCCTGGGCGACCCGATGCTGTCGCCGTTCGTCAACGTGGGCCAGGTAGGGGTGATCGGCTATTCGGCGGGCGGCGAGACGGCGCTGATCCTGGCCGGGGCCAAGCCGGATTTCGAGCGTTTGCGCCGCTATTGCCAGGAGCGTCCTGAAGACCGCGACGCCTGTACCTCTAAGGGCGAGCTGGTGGTCGACCGCGATGACCTGCAACCCCAGGCCGACCCACGGATCCACGCGTTGATGCTGATGGTGCCGCTCAGCCTGATGTTCGGTCGTCAGACCCTGGGCGACGTGCATGTGCCGGTGCTGCTGTACAGCGGCGATGGCGACAAGCTGGTAGCCGTGGATAAAAACGCCGCCGCCCTGGCGCGCAAGCTGCCGCAGCCGCCGGATTTCAAACTGTTGGCCGGAGCTGGGCACTTTATTTTCATGGCCCCTTGCGATGACGAGCAACTGGCGCTGATGCCGGTGCTTTGTACCGATGCCGATGGGGTGGACCGCGAGGGTATTCACCGCGACCTGATCTCCGAGGCCGGACGATTTTTCAGTCGCACCCTCGGCCAGCACTCGCGGGCCGGGATGCAGACTGCGGATCAGTAGGCCCGGCGCATCAGCAGCCAGGTCAGGCCCAGGCCCGTGACGGACAGTAGCGCCGCGCAAAAGAAAATCCACGAGTAGCCCAGGTTCAACGCCACCGCACCCATCAGCGGTCCGGCAATCGCCAGCGCCAGGTCAAAAAACACCGCATAGGCACTCAGCCCGGCGCCCCGGCTGCTGTTGGGCACCTGTTTGATGGCTTCGACGCCCAGTGCCGGGTACACCAACGACAAGCCAAACCCGGTGAGGCCGGCGCCGATCAAGGCAATGGCGGGCGAGGGCGCGAGCCATAGCAGGGTCAGGCCGAGGGTTTCTAGGGTCATGCAGGCAATCGCCGCGCGAAACCCGCCAAAACGGCTGATGCTCGAGATAAACAGCAGGCGCGAGAGGATAAAGCAGATGCCAAACACCGTCAGGCACCAGGCGGCGCCGGTCCAGCCGCGATTGAGGTAGAACAGGGCAATGAAGGTGGTCAGGGTGCCGTAGCCAATGGACGCCAGGCACAGGCTGGCACCAAACGGCGCGATCCGCCCGAACACCGCCCAGAACGGCAGGCGCTCGCCGCGCACCACCGGAACCGAGGTTTTTTTGCGGATCAGCACCAGGCCCAGGGCTGCCAGCACGGCCAGCGCGGGACCGAGGCTGTTGTAACCGTATTGCGTAACCATCACCACGCCCAGCGGCGCGCCAATGGCGATGGCGCCATAGGAGGCGATGCCGTTCCAGGAGATCGAGCGCGCGGTGTGTTCGGCGCCGACCTGGCCCATGCACCAACTGATGGTGCCGACACCGATCAGGCCCTGGGCCACGCCCAGCAACACGCGACCGACCAGCAGAATCCCCAGGCTCAGGCTGGGCAGGCTGTGCAGCAGCGTGGCAAAAAACGTCAAGACACCGCTGAGCAGAATACCGCTCAAGCCCAGCACGATCGCGCGCTTGGTGCCGACGTTGTCCGACATGCGCCCGGCCATGGGGCGGCTGAGGAGGGTGGCCAGGTACTGCGAACCGATGGTTACGCCGGCCACCACGGCGCTGAAACCCAGTTGTTCATGGACGTAGCCGGGGATCACCGCAATCGGCAGGCCGATGCAGATAAACGCGATAAAGGTATAGAAGACGATGGAGACGATCTGCAGGGTGATCGACAGGGAGCTGGGGGCGGCTGGCATGGAGGCTCATTCGCGGCAGGGCGGTGAACGCATCATGGCAAGGGCGTGGAAGAAAAGGAAGCAGGCTAACAATCATCGGCCCTGACGCGCCGTTGGTCGAGCCTGGAAATGCAAAAAGCCCCGTCACTGCTGACGGGGCTTTTACTTGCAGCGTGTGGCTAACCGCTATTGGCGGCCCTTAAAACACCACGCCCTGGCTACGCAGGTAGTCGTCATAGGTGCCGCTGAAGTCGATCACGCCGCTTGGGCTCAACTCGATGATGCGGGTGGCCAGGGACGATACGAACTCACGGTCGTGGCTGACGAAGATCAGCGTGCCCGGATAGTTTTCCAGCGCCAGGTTCAGCGCCTCGATGGATTCCATGTCCAAGTGGTTGGTCGGTTCGTCCATGACCAGCACGTTGGGCTTTTGCAGGATCAGCTTGCCGAACAGCATGCGACCTTGCTCACCACCGGAGATGACCTTGACCGACTTGAGGATCTCATCGTTGGAGAACAGCATGCGGCCCAGGGTGCCGCGGATCACTTGTTCGCCCTGGGCCCACTGGCCCATCCAGTCGAACAGGGTGACGTCGTCTTCGAAGTCGTGGGCGTGGTCTTGGGCGTAGTAGCCCAGTTCGGCCGCATCGGTCCACTTCACGCTACCGGCGTCCGGGGTCAGTTCGTTGACCAGGGTGCGCAGCAGGGTGGTCTTGCCGATACCGTTCGGGCCGATGATCGCCACGCGCTCGCCGGCTTCAACCTGGAAGCTGAAGTCCTTGAACAGGGTCTTGCCGTCAAAGCCTTTGGCCATGCGCTCGACGATGACCGCCTGGCGGTGCAGTTTCTTGGTCTGTTCGAAACGGATGAACGGGCTCACACGGCTCGAAGGCTTGACTTCGGCCAGTTGGATCTTGTCGATCGCCTTGGCGCGGGAAGTGGCCTGCTTGGCTTTCGAGGCGTTGGCCGAGAAGCGGCTGACGAACGATTGCAGTTCGGAGATCTGCGCTTTCTTCTTGGCGTTGTCCGACAGCAACTGCTCGCGGGACTGGGTCGCCACGGTCATGTACTCGTCGTAGTTGCCCGGGAACAGGCGCAGCTCGCCGTAGTCCAGGTCAGCCATGTGGGTGCACACGCTGTTCAGGAAGTGACGGTCGTGAGAGATGATGATCATCAGGCTGTTACGCTGGGTCAGGATGTTTTCCAGCCAACGAATGGTGTTGATGTCCAGGTGGTTCGTCGGTTCGTCGAGCAGCAGCACTTCCGGATCCGAGAACAGCGCCTGGGCCAGCAATACGCGCAGCTTCCAGCCTGGAGACACTTCGCTCATCGGGCCGAAGTGCTGCTCGATGCCGATACCCAGGCCCAGCAGCAGTTCACCGGCACGGGATTCGGCGGTGTAGCCGTCCATTTCGGCGAACTCGGTTTCCAGCTCGGCCACGGCCATGCCGTCTTCTTCGCTCATTTCCGGCAGCGAGTAGATGCGATCGCGCTCGGCTTTGACCTTCCACAGCTCTTCGTGACCCATGATCACGGTGTCGATGACATTGAATTCTTCGTAGGCGAACTGATCCTGGCGCAGCTTACCCAGGCGCACGTTCGGCTCCAGCATGACCTGGCCGCCGGACGGGTCGAGGTCGCCACCGAGGATTTTCATGAAGGTCGACTTGCCGCAACCGTTGGCACCGATCAAACCATAACGGTTACCGGCGCCGAACTTGACCGAGACGTTCTCAAACAGCGGCTTGGCGCCGAACTGCATGGTGATGTTAGCTGTGGAGATCAATTACTTTACCTATCAATAGCTTGGGGTGCGCTTATTTGGGCCGGGACCCATTCGGAGCCCGGGCCAACGGGCATGCGTCAACAGCGACATCAAGGCGTGAAGCCCAGTCGCCGAGCAGAAAATATGGGGTGTATGTTGGAATTTGGCGCGCATTGTCGCATATGTGCGGCGTGAGTTATATGACAGGCAGGCGTGTCGGGCCGCTGGAAGTGCCTGGTTTGTCTTTTTTTTGCGGAAATTTTTACAAAAAGCATCGAGTTGTATCGAAACTGTATCGACCGTCCGATCTGTGTTTGTTAACAGTTGAACATCCAATGACCGTGGATTAAGTTTCCAGCGTTCGCCCTGCAGTGATGGCTCTTTACCGGTTCAAGGATGGCGAGGCTGTCGGTGCGGGGCGAACTCCCTTCTGTTTTCTTGACGGCGCTCATCGCCATCGTGGTGCGCACGTTCAATGGTTTGGAGACGCAATGGACACGCTGTCTGCTCAACAGGCAATCGCCAGCAACAAGGCCGCCTGGAACGAATCCGCCGAACACCACAAAGCTACCGAGCACTGGCAAAGCCTGCTCGCGGATGTCGGCGCGCCTGATTTCTCCTGCCTGGATCCCACCCTGACCACCCTGTTAATGCAGGTGGGCGTCAAGGGGCGGGATGCCGTGCAACTGGGTTGCAATAACGGCCGTGAAAGCCTGTCGCTGTATGGGTTGGGCGCCAGCAGTGTGGCGGGGGTCGACCAGTCCGATGCATTTCTGGCACAGGCGGCGGAGCTGGCAAGTCGCTCACCCCATGCGCCCGAGTTTATCGAAGCCGATATTCATCATTTGCCCGAGCGGTTGCAGGGGCGTTTTGATATCGCCCTGATCACCATCGGGGTGTTGAATTGGATGCCGGATATCGGGCTGTTCATGGGGCATGTCGCCAGCACCCTCAAAGACGGCGGGACGCTGGTGATCTACGAGACTCATCCGATCCTGGAAGTGTTCGACCCCGAAGCGCCGAACCCGATGCTGCCGGTCACCTCATATTTTCGCCGCGAGCCTTTTGTGCAGCACGAGGCGATTGTCTATGAAGGCCCGAGTAACAGCGCAGCCGCGGCGTCTTACTGGTTCGTGCACACCTTAGGCGAGGTTGTCAGCGCGGCCATCGCGGCAGGCTTGCAGATCAGCCACCTGCAGGAGTACCCGCACTCCAATCGCGAAGAGCTCTACGACCAGTACGAGAACCAACCGGCGCAACTGCCGATGTGCTACACCCTGACCGCCGTCAAGCGCCCGGCCTGAAGGCAAAAAAAGGCCCGCTGGGGCGGCGGGCCAAGGGATTCATCTGAGGAGTTGGGTCTAACCTAGCGCGCCAAACGTGAATACTTCGTGAAAATCCTGTCGCAAAAACGAATGCCCCTCATCCGTTCATGACCGGCGTACGAAAGTGCGCATTGTCTGCCCTGGCGTCGTACTGAAACGCGTCGGCCGGGGCATGCCTTCATCCGCCGCGATAAACACAAAGCGCTCATCATCCAGGGTGTAACTGGCGGGCAGGTGCTTTCCGGCGTCGGCACCGATGGCGTCGATCCAGGTGATGCTCTTGGGCGTGGTGCTGGCGTCCAGGGTAAAACTGCCCTGCAGTAATACCTCGCCATCTTGGGTCATGACCCGAAACTGATCCCCCTCGATTGTGGTCAGCGCACCGGGCGCACTGTGTTCATCCGGTGGGTTGGCGATGCCGCTGTCTTCCAGGGCGATTTGTTCCCAGGTGCCTTGCAGGGCTTGTTTATCCTTTTCGGTCGGGCACGGCGTGGAGCGGGAAGGGGACGAGGGCATGTAAAAAATCCTTTTTGATGCGACATGTAAATGGCGGGCCCGCCAACAGCAAGAAATGCTCCGTAGCAAGTTCCGTTAAAAGATTTTGCAGGAAATTTCCCAAAGTTGTGCTGCGGTCGGTTTTTTTCCTTTGCCAGCAGATATTTAAAGCGATTCTGACATATCGTGAGCGCGGTGGTTTCCGATATGTCGTCTACGCTGATCAATGCCGTATATGACATTATTTTTTCTAAAGGAAAACAATCTGAGTGCGGTAGGGATTTTTTCAGTGACGCAATGGTCGGATAACCGTCGCCTCGTGTCGTATTGGCTATATCCAGGGCGTTGTCCCTGTATTTTCAGTTGGTTATTCAGATCTATCGTGTAGTGGGCAGCCAGCGTCCACTTTTAGAAGGGTGTCCCCATTTTGAACAGAGCTCCCCAGGTGCAAGCCCCCGTGGTGTCCGATGAAATTGATTTATTTGATCTGTTCCACTCAATCTGGCGACAAAAGAAACTGGTCATCGGTTGTACCCTGTTTGCCGGCGTGATTGGCGTTGGCTATGCGTTGCTGGCGCCCCGTGAATATCAGGTCAGCAGCGTGCTGCGCCCGGCGGCTATCAATGAGCTGGATGCCCTCAATCGCTCCGAAGTCTACAAATTGCCACCAGCGGACGCACTGGCCAAAGTCGGCGCGCAACTGGATTCGTATGACGCACGACTGAGCTTCTTCAAGGCCAACCCCGCGTTGTTCCAGGCGTTTCAGGAGCCAGGGCGCAGCCTTGAACAGAGTTTCGAAGCGTTCAACCGTAACTCGATCAAGCTGATCCTGCCCGATCCGAAAAAAACCGACTCCCTGAGCAGCTATATTCGTCTCGAACTGCAATACCCCACGGACATTGACGGGGTGGCGATTCTCAACGGCTTTGTTGATTACGCCATTGCCGCAGAGCGTGAGCAGGTGGGCGCCGACCTCAAGGTGATCGTCAACAACCGCCTTACCGAGCTCAAGGGCAAGATTGACGCGGCGCGCTCCAATTATGAAACCGACAAGGAATCGAAGATCGCCAAGCTGCTGGAGGGCGACAAGCTCAAACGCGCACAGCTGGAAGATGAACTCAGTGCCTTGCGCCTGCAGATGAAAATGCAGCGTTCCAACCGCCTGGCAGAGTTGAATGAAGCGATCTCGATTGCCAAGTCCATGGGCATCAAGAACCCGACCACACCTTCGTCCATGGCCGATGCCGGGCGTAGTGGCTCCAGTCAGGTGATGCGTACCGAGGTCAATAACCAGCAGATTCCCCTGTACTTCCTCGGCACCGATGCCCTGGAAGCCGAGCGTACGGCTCTGCAGCAGCGTACCAATGACGACTTCACCAATAGCCGTGTTGCGGAAATCGGCAAGGAGCTGCAACTGCTGGAGGTCAATCGCCAAGTCGAAGTCATGAAGCGGCGGGGCAATGAAGATATTTTCCTGCAGGACGTCGAGCCCTTGCGTGCTGAAGTGGCACGCCTGCGTGGCCTGAACATTGATATGAGTGCGTTGAAACTGGTGACCATTGACCGGCGCGCGCAAGAGCCGCTGAGCCCGATCAAACCGAAAAAAGTCCTGGTGGTTGCATTGAGCCTGGCCGTCGGCTTGCTGCTGGGGATGTTCGTTGCGCTGGTTCGCCATCTGGTCCTGACGCGGCGCCAGACTGTGGCCTATTCAGGCCTGGACGATGACCGTTTTACCCGGCGTGAACGCAAGGATGACTCGCCATTGGGCTGAGTCACACCGGACCTTTCCCGGGCTGCGTCGCAGCCCGGCACTCCCGCCACCGCCCGTTCGAGGTGGCGCGGCTATACAGTCGGAAGACACCTTTTCACAATTCTTAGTTAACCTTTGGTTACAAACTATGGCTAAAATAACTGCCATTGGCCACTATCCGAATTGTCTCCAAGACGGTCGTGGGTCTGTTAATGAATTGTGATTTCAGGTGCTGCA
The DNA here is from genome assembly GCF_012985645.1 of Pseudomonas sp. WS 5410. Classification (NCBI taxonomy): domain Bacteria; kingdom Pseudomonadati; phylum Pseudomonadota; class Gammaproteobacteria; order Pseudomonadales; family Pseudomonadaceae; genus Pseudomonas; species Pseudomonas sp. WS 5410. Next base: position 41,551 of record NZ_JAAQWS010000001.1, read on the forward strand.
TTTTCCATCCCCAGCCCGGTAGGGCCTGGCGGAGCAGCCTGTACTCTTCTGATATGTGACGAATTCTCGTGAAACTCATTATTGTTGCTCTGTACGTTGCGTCCATTGCGTATGTCCATCTGCGTGGCCGGGTGCGACATAAGCTGGGCCGTCAATTAAGCGACCACTCCACCTTCCTCGCCCCGGTCAATTGCTTCCTTTACCTGTTCTCCAAGCTGCCCGGCCGGCCGTACCTTGCCCCCAGTGACTTCCCCGACCTGAGCCCGCTCCAGGAGCATTGGCAGGAGATCCGCGAGGAAGGCCAGAACCTGATGCGCGCCGGCGAGATCAAGCGCTCCGACCAATACAACGACGTGGGCTTCAACTCGTTTTTCAAATCGGGCTGGAAGCGTTTCTACCTCAAGTGGTACGGCGACAGTCACCCCTCGGCCATGAAGCTGTGCCCGCGCACTACCGAGCTGGTGCAAAGTATCGGCTCGATCAAGGCGGCGATGTTTGCCGAACTGCCGCCAGGTTCCAGGCTGGTCCGCCATCGCGATCCTTATGCTGGCTCCTATCGCTACCACCTGGGGCTGGATACGCCCAACGATCCAGGCTGCTACATCAACGTGGACGGTGAGAATTATTACTGGCGTGACGGCGAGGCGGTGATGTTCGATGAGACCTACATCCACTACGCCGAAAACACCACGGCGCAAAACCGCATCATTCTGTTCTGCGATATCGAGCGGCCGATGAAATATCGTTGGGCGGCTGCATTCAATCGCTGGTTCAGCCGCAACGTCATGGCGGCCGCCGGCTCACCCAATGATGCCGGGGACAAGACCGGTGGCTTGAACCGCGCCTTCACCCGCCTGTACAAGATCCGCTTGCGGGGCAAGGAGCTGAAAAAGCGTAACCGCACCCGCTATTACCTGGAAAAGTGGGCGATCTTTGCCGGTTTGGCAGTGATTTTTATCCTGATCTGAGCATCAGCCCCCTTGCCATCGGCGGGGGGCTTTATTCTGGCGGCTGGGCCCCCAGTTTCTGCCACATCTTCTTGCTGAGCCGTTGGCGGTTGGCGTAACCCGCCCAGGGATCAGCCTTCAGGCTGTTTAAGCGCGCCTGCAAATTAGTCACATTCCATTGCTGGGCGCTGCGCAGGCTGTCGAGTTCATCTCGACTGATGGGCACGGAAACCGGCAGGCCCGGGCGGGCGCGTACCGAATAGGCGGCGACGGTGCTGGCACCGCGGCCATTGCGCAGGTAGTCGATAAAGATCTTGCCGATGCGGTTTTTGGGGCCGCTGGTGGCGGTAAAACGCTCCGGCAGTTGCTGTGTCATGAACAGCGCAATGGCCAACGATGTTGTCCTTGGTGTCCTCCTTGCCGGTGGTCTTGTTGATGCGCTTATAGCCCACGGGGTCCATGCTGCGTTTGTCCAGCCAGTCGAAATCCACGCCCTGGGCCTAGACCAGCGACACTGGGATGTGTACCAAGCCGAAGCTGATTGCGCCTTTCCATATTGCCCGTGGCATAGCCGAGCTTCCTGACGGGGAATGGTCTTCAGGTGACCTGCAGCCGCTGGCAAAAGTTTCGGCTGTCGGCCGGTTGGCACAGGGGCATTCGAAAAGCCGTGTTACACCTGCCTGGAAAGTATTTAGTTACCAAATCCGAACCCAGGGCGTAGCGTGTTATCGAATGCAGGTATTCCTCGCCCTATAGAGGTTTTGTCATGAACAGCCGTACACGCAGCCTTGCAGTACTGGCCCTGGGCCTTGCCTTGAGTGGCGGGTTGCAGGCGCAAAACCTGCCCGGCAACAACAACCCGTATAACAGCCCGATCAAGCGGGCCAATCCCAATAGCATGCAGGGCACCCAGCCCAATACGCCCGCCGCCCGCGGTACCTACACCGCGCCGGTACCGCGGCCGCCGACCCTGGAAAACGGCGGTATCGGCAATCGCTATCCGCAACGGGATGCAGTGCCCACACGCCCTGCCACCCAACCTTCAGCCCCGACACAAGATGCCAATGGCAATCGCCGGCCCTGAACGCAAGGAACCCCACGTATGTTTCTACGCAAAACCCTTTTAGCGACCTGCTGCGCTGCCGCCCTGGCAAGCGCGCTGCCCGCATTGGCCGCCGAGACCCGACAGTTCCCCAGCGAGCAAGGCAGCCTCACCGCGACCCCGATTGTCAAAGGCCTGGACCATCCCTGGGCGGTGGCGTTTTTGCCCGACAAGCAAGGTTTACTGGTCACCGAGCGGCCAGGCGCGCTGCGCTATGTGAGCAGTGATGGCAAATTATCGGCGCCGTTGAGTGGCGTGCCGCAGGTCTGGGCCAAAGGGCAGGGCGGTTTGCTGGATGTGGTGTTGTCACCGGATTTCAAGGAAGACCGCCTGGTCTACCTGTCCTACGCCGAAGGTGGCGGCAAGGGCGGTACGGCCGGCACGGCGGTAGGCCGTGGCCGTTTGAGCGATGACTTGAGCGGCCTCAAGGACTTCCAGGTGATCCTGCGCCAGGAGCCCAAGCTCTCTACCGGTAATCACTTTGGCTCGCGCCTGGTGTTTGACCGAGACGGCTATCTGTTTGTGACCCTGGGCGAGAATAATGATCGGCCCACGGCTCAGGACCTGGACAAGCTGCAAGGCAAGGTGGTGCGCATCTACCCGGATGGTCGCGTGCCGGATGACAACCCGTTTGTCGGCCAGCCGGGAGCGCGGCCGGAGATTTGGTCCTATGGCCAGCGCAACCCCCAGGGCGCGGCGCTGAACCCGTGGACCGGCACCCTCTGGGAAAACGAACACGGCCCGCGTGGCGGCGATGAAATCAATATCATCGAACGTGGCAAGAACTATGGCTGGCCCCTGGCGACCCACGGCATCAACTATTCCTTGCTGCCGATCCCCGAGGCCCGTGGCAAGACAGCCGAAGGCACGGTCGGCCCCCATCATGTGTGGGAAAAATCACCGGCCATCAGCGGCATGGCGTTCTACGACGCTGACCGTTTCAAAGCCTGGCAGCACAACCTGTTTATCGGCGCCCTGGCCAGCCAGGAACTGATTCGCCTGCAGTTCGAGGGCGACAAGGTGGTCCACGAAGAGCGCCTGCTGGGCGAACTGAAGGCGCGTATCCGCGATGTACGCCAGGGCCCGGATGGTTTCCTGTACGTACTCACGGATGAGGAGGATGGCGTGTTGTATCAGGTGGGGTTGAAGCAGGATTGACGGGCATTGCAGGAGCCGGCAAGGACTGGACGCCCCCCCGGCTCCTACAAGGTTACAGCCCCAGTTCGGACAGCCCCGGATGATCATCCGGGCGCCGTCCCAGCGGCCAGTGGAACTTGCGTTCGCTTTCCTTGATCGGCATGTCATTGATGCACGCATGCCGATTGGACATCAGACCGTCCTGGTCGAACTCCCAGTTCTCGTTGCCGTAGGAGCGGAACCAGTTGCCGGAATCGTCGTGCCATTCATAGGCATAACGCACCGCGATGCGGTTGCCGGTAAACGCCCACAACTCCTTGATCAAGCGGTAGTCCAGTTCCCTGGCCCATTTGCGCGTCAGGAAGTCCTTGGCCTGCTCGCGGTTATGGGCGAATTCGGCGCGGTTCCGCCACTGGGTGTCCAGGGTGTAGGCCAGCGACACGCGTTGCGGGTCACGGGAGTTCCAGCCGTCTTCGGCGAGACGGATCTTTTCAATGGCCGATTGCTCGGTAAAGGGCGGTAAGGGCGGACGCACGTGTGCATTGGCGGTCATTTGACTGCTCCTTTGGATCGTTAGTTGTTAAACCCGTACAACTTTCAAAGTGCCAATAAGTTCTGCGCCATGCATTGCGCATTATCAGCGGCGGTGACATCGCCCATGATCAGGGCGATGGTAATGGCGCCATCGACCAGGATCAGCAGTTGCGCGGCCTGCTGCTCCGGGGCCGGGGTGCCATGTGCCTCGCACAGTTCAAGCAAATACTCGAACAGTTTCTGTTTGTGTGCCTTGGCCAGTAAACGTACCGGGTCTTGCGGGTTACCGGTTTCGCCGCTGGTGTTGATAAAGGCGCAGCCGCGAAAGTCCGCAGAGCCGAACCAGGTCTTCAGAGCGCTGAACACGCCGAGCAAGCGGGCGCCGCTGCCGGCGTATTGCTCGACCTCGCTGCGCAGCCACTGCAACCAGCGCTCATCGCGCCGCTGCAGGGCGGCGATCACCAGTTCGTCCTTATTGGCAAAGTAGCGGTAGATACTTTTCCTGGAGACGCCGGCGGTTTTCACCAACAGATCCATACCGGTGGCCGCAATGCCGTGCCGATAGATCAACTTTTCGGTGACGTCCAGAATAATGTCGCGGGTTTCACTGCTGGTCATATTGTTCATGCTGCAAACAGTAGAACGATCGTTCTTCTTGGTCAATCAATTATTTTCAGTGGCCAGTGGGCAGACCTGAGGACCCCCATGGTGTAAGCTCTCGGGCTCTTCGGATTCGATCATTGCGAGCCCTATGCCGTCGTTATTCAAACGTTCCCTGTTGCCCAAGTTGCGCGGTTTCCCCCTGGCCACCGACGCGATTGAGGTGCTGTCCGGCGCTGCCGAGTTTCGCCGCTGCCTGCTGGAGCAAATCGCCCAGGCCCAACACCGCATCTACATCGTCGCCTTGTACCTGCAACAGGACGAAGCGGGCCAGGAGGTGTTTGACGCGCTGCACGCCGCCAAGGCCGCACGGCCCGAACTGGATATCGTGGTGATGGTGGATTGGCTGCGTGCCCAGCGCGGGTTGATCGGTGCGGGCAAGCAGCCGGGCAACAGCGCCTGGTACCAGGCAATGACTCAGTCACATCCGACACATGTGCCGGTGTATGGGGTGGCGGTGCAGACCCGCGAGCTGTTTGGCGTGCTGCATCTGAAGGGCTTCGTGATCGACGACAGCGTGCTGTACAGCGGCGCCAGCCTGAACAATGTGTATCTGCACAAGTTCGATAAATACCGCTTCGACCGCTATCACCTGATCCACAACAAGTCATTGGCCGACTCCATGCAGCACCTTGTGGAACACGGCCTGGTGGCGGCCAAGGCGGTACACCGCCTGGACCTGCCCAACCTGCCCACCACCCGCAGCCTGCGCAATGACATCGGCGACCTGCGCAGCCGGCTCAAGCACGCGACCTATGACACCACGGCCGGCCAGGCTGGGATTGGTGGGTTGTCGGTCAGCCCGTTGTTGGGAGTGGGCAAGAACAACCCGCTGAGCCGGGTGATCTGCGAGCTGATCGCCAGTGCCCAGCGGCAGTTGACCATCTGCACCCCGTATTTCAACCTGCCACTGCCGGTGACCCGGGAAATCAACCGGGCCCTGGCCCGTGGGGTGAAGATCGACATCATCGTCGGCGACAAGACCGCCAACGACTTCTACATCCCGCCCAGCGAGCCTTTCAAAATCATCGCCGCGCTGCCGTATCTCTACGAAATCAGCCTGCGCCGCTTTGCCAAGCGCCACCAGCGCATGATCGACAGTGGCCAACTCAACCTGCACCTGTGGCGCGACGGGGATAACACCTATCACCTCAAGGGCATGTGGGTCGACGAACGCTATACCTTGCTCACCGGCAATAACCTCAACCCCCGGGCCTTCCGCCTGGACCTGGAAAACGCCTTGCTGATCGACGATCCCCAGGGCCAGTGGTTGGCGCCACGGCGCCGCGAGCTGGAGGACATTTTCCAGCACACCACGCGGATCCAGGGCTACCAGCAGTTGCAGACACTGGTGGATTACCCCGAAGCCGTCGGCAAGTTCCTGCGCCGGGTCAGTCGCGTCCGAGTCGAGCGCTTGCTTTACCGGATCCTCTAGTGGCGCGGTGCCGGCCAGAGTGCAATGAGCAACAGCAGGGCAGCGGCGACCAGGTAGGGTAGCCGCGGTTCAACGGCATAGATCAAGGTCCCGGCCAGCGGCCCGACCACCACACCCAGCCCTTGCGCCGCACCCACCGACCCGGCAGTGGCGCCTTGTTCCGAGGCGTCCACCGCGTTGGCCGCCAGGGCGGCGAACGATGGGAAGATCCAGCCCATGCCGGCCGCCGAGACGAAGAAACACAGCCAGAGGATCCACGCCGTATCGGCGAACATGCTCCCGGCAAACCCCAGGGCCGAAACAAGCGCGCCGACGCGGATCAATCGCAGGGGTGGCCATTCCAGCTTGCGCACCAGCAATTGCGAGCAGATCAAGGCCAGGCCGACCATGGTCAGGGCGATCCCGGCGGTTTGTGCGGCGTCGGCGGGGTTCATCTGCAGGCGATCCAGGGCAAAAAAGCCCACCGTGATCTGGGCAATCGACACGCAGAGCATCGCCGCAAAGGCCACGACCAATGGCCGGCGCAAGCGTGGGTCCGAGAGGTTGACGGCCTTGGGCGGTTGTTTGAGGTGCAATTCCTGGCGCGGCAGCTTCATCAGCAACACCAGAAACCCGAGCATCGGCAGCAGCGCCATCACATAAAACGGCAGGCTCAGGCTGTGGCGGGCCAGCAGCGCGGCAATCGCCGGGCCTAACACCAGGCCACAGGCGTTGGCCGCCCCCAGCGAGGCCATGGCCTTGGCGCGATGGGCCGGCTCGATATTGTCCGCGATTAGCGCATAGCCCCCCACTGGGATCGCCGCGTAGAACACCCCGATCAACCCGCGCCCGAGCACCAGCCCGATAAATGCCAGCATGGCCGAGGGCAGCAGTTGCAGGGAGGCGTCGATAAACACGCACAGGGCCCAATAGGCCAGGGTGAAGCCCCCGGTGCCCAGCAACAGCACGCGCCGCCGACCCAGGCGATCACTGGCCTGGCCCCAGGGCCGCGCCAAAAGCATCCAGATCACACCGGACACCGTCACCGCCGCGCCGGCCTGCCAGGTCGCCAGCCCCAGCACCCGAGCGATGGGGCCGATCAGCGAGACAAACGCCATCATCGCCATGGTGCAGGCCATATTGGCCAGCAGCAGGGGGCGCAGGTTGAAGGGTGTGGGCGGAGCGGCATCAAGGCGGGTGGCCGAATGAGGCATGGGAAATCTTCCGTGAGTGGGAATCTATGGAACGTTATAGGTAAGACGGTTAAACGCACAGCGCGATTAACCCGGATGATAGGGATCTACAGCTGTGGGAGTGGGCTTGCTTGCGATGGCGGTGCTTCAGTCACTAGGGTCGGTGATTGAATCACCGCCATCGCAGGCAAGCCAGCTCCCACATTTGATTGTGGTGTGGCGAACATTTTCTGCACCTTTGAGCCCCCACATTTGATTTGTGGTGTGGCGAACATTTTCTGCTCGCTGAGACCCCTGTGGGAGCAGGCTTGCCCGCGATGTCGGTGGGTCAGGCTCAGAGCCGCTAGCGTTGAGGTGTCAGTTCAAACCCAGTTTGCCACGCAGGGTCGACAGGTCTTCGGCCAGGGTGTTGACCGGGCCCACCAGGGCCTTGCGGTCGCTTTCCTTGACCTTGTCGTAGGTTTCAAAGCCGCCATCGGCAGTTTTGTATTTGGCCAGGATGGTGTTCACCGTGGCGAAGTTCTTGTCGACCTTGGCCAAAAACGCCTTGTCCTGCTGTTCGATCTGCCCACGGAACAGGTCGACGATTTTTTTCGCTCCGTCGATATTGCCCTGGAAGTCATACAGGTCGGTGTGGCTGTAGCGGTCTTCTTCACCGGAAATCTTCGTGGCGGCCACTTCTTCGAGCAACGCGGCAGCGCCGCCGACGACTTTTTCCGGCGGGAAGGTCAGACCGGCAACGCGGGTTTGCAGATCCTTGACGTCCGTGTTCAAGCCGTCGGCAAGGGCGCCCAGGCCCTGGGTAGTGTTTTCGGCAAACAGGCTGTATTCAATGCGGTGGAAGCCGGTGAAGTCTTCGGCTTTCACACCTTTTTCGTGGTCGTCGACCCGTGAGTCGATCGATGCATCGAGGTCGCTGAACAGCTCGGCGATGGGTTCGATGGATTCGTAGTAAACGCGGGTGGGCGCGTAGAGTTTTTTCGCGGTGGCCAGGTCACCTTTTTTCACCGCGTCGGTGAAGGCTTGGGTCTGGGTCACCAGTTCCTCGATCTTGTCGGTGACATAGATCTTGTAGTCCGACACCGGGCCCACCAGATCCAGGGGCGCCGGCGCGGCAAAGGCCGCGAGCGGAGAAAGGCTCAGTAACAACGCAAGAGATGACATGTTCATGGGGCGGTTTCCGCTGTGGGGGGGTTAGGTCTTGGCAGTGCTGTGCAGCAAGGTTCGGCCGATGAAATCCTGCGGCCCGGTGGCGCCCGGCAAGGTGAAGAAATACCCGCCGCCCACTGGCTTGAGGTATTCCTCCAGGGGCTCGCCATTGAGCCGGGTTTGTACGCTGATAAAGCCTTTCTCCAGGTCCGCCTGATAGCAGATAAACAACAGGCCCATGTCCAGCTGGCCGTTCTTGTTGACGCCGTTGGAGTAGTTGAATGGCCGACGCAGGATCAGGTTGGCCTGGGTCGCGGCCGTGCGCGGGTTGGCCAGGCGGATATGGGCATCGAGCTTGGTCAGTTTGCCGGCCGGATCCTTGCTGTAGTCGGGCACCTGGGCTTCGCTGTGACCGTCCATGGGCGCGCCGCTGGTCTTGATCCGACCGATGATGCTTTCCTGCTCCTGCAAGGGCGTGCGGTCCCAGCGTTCGACGAAATTGCGGATGATCCGTACCGCCTGGTAGCTGCCATGGGCGGCCCACGCGGGCTCATCACTGCCGGGCTGGACCCAGACCAGTTGGTCCATGGTTTTGGTGTCGTTGGAGTCGGGGTTGGCCGAGCCATCGCGAAAGCCCAGGAAGTTGCGTGCGCTCTGCGCCGGTTGCCCGGCACGGGCAGGGGCCTGGGGCGGTACGCTGCCTTCCTGTTTCCAGCGCACCAGCAGCAGGTCCGGCAGGTTTTTCACGATATCGCGCAGGGCGTGGATATTGGTGTCGGGGGTGTTGGAGCTGAACTGCAGGCTCAAATCACCGTGGCACTGCGCCGGTTCCAGGGCGTCGTTGGGGAAGCCGACCATGCGGATCAGGCGTTTGGGTTTGGCGGCGGCCAGGCCGAAACGCTCGTCGAACAGCGATTCACCCACCGATACGGTGATGGTCAGGTTATCCGGGCTGACCACCGGGCCGAGGATCCCGGAGTCGCTGGGCGGCAGTTTCGGGTCGACTTGCGGCACGCTGCCGCCGGTCATCAAAAAACGGATGCGCTGGTTGAGGGTGCGAAACAGGCGCTCCAGGTCTTCGCGGTCGCTGGCCAGGACGTCGAACGCTACCAGCATGCCGCAGGCCGGGCGCGGGGTGACGATGCCGCTCTGGTGCTTGCCGTGGAAGGCCTGGTGGTCCTGGGTTTTTTCGCTGCTGGGCGCGGTGGTGACCTGGGCTGCGCCGGCTGCCATTGCCGGGCAACTGAGGCTGCTGCCGGCAATCGCGGCGCCGGTGGCGGCCATCCCGAGCAACACACGGCGGCGTTGGGCGTTGAACTGTGGTGAATCACTCATGTGTTTGGTCGTCTTCACTTAAGGCCGGAGAGGCCAAGGGCTGGGTCGATTCCATCGAGTGCGGCGGCCAGAGCCTTGGCCTTGTCGGCGATCAGCTGGCGCTGAGCGGCGGTAACGCGGTTGTAGCTGCGGTAATGGCCATCGACCTGCAAGTCGTCGAGTTGCGCGGCGAAGGCGTTGATCGCGCTATCAATTCCCGGCAGCAGGTCGGCGGCGGACTTGGTCAACAGCGGCCGCATCAGGTCCACCACCTTGCGCGTCACCGTCAGGTTGGCGGCAAAACCGTTGAGGTCGAGGTGGCTGTAGCGCTCCTCTTCGCCACTGGCGGCGCGCACGTCGGCCAGGCTGTTGAGGTTGCGCACCAGGATGCTTACCAGTTGCTCGGGCGGCAGCGACTGCGCCAACAACTGTTGCTTGAGGGTGGTGACATCGGCCAGCAGGCGCTGGGCAATCGGTGTCAGGTCGCCGAGAGTGTGCTGCTCGAACAGGCCGTACTCCAGGCGATGGAAGCCGCTGAAGGCCGGGTCTTGTTCACGGCTCTCGAAGTAATCGGCGCGGGCATTGATCGCGTTGTCCAGCTCGGCCAGGCGCTGGGCCGCCGGGGCCAGTCGTTGGTAAGCCTCGCGAGCCGGCAGGTACAGGGCCTGGGCCTGGGCCAGGTCGCCGGCGGCAATCGCTTGTTCAAGGGCGCTGACGGCCTTGATCAAAGCGCCACCCTGGCTGCTCAGGTACACGCGAAATTCCGACAGCGGGCCGATAAAGGCCACCATCGAGGGCTTGGCTTTGGCCTGGGCGTCAGACTCGGCCGTCGGGGTTACATGCAGGGTGCCGCGTGGGTTGCTCAACAGGCCGCAGGTGATGGCGTAGTCGCCCGGCAGCAGGTTGGCGTTGATCACCTGGCTCAAGCCCGGCGCAATGTTTTCGCGCTCTTCGACCACCAGCACGCCGTCAAGGATTTCCCACTCCACCGCGCGATCCGAACGGTTGATGATGCGAAAACTCGCACGGCCCGCCGGTACGGTCAGGGCGTTGGGTTCGCAGGCGTGGGCGTGGATGATCACGGCGATTTCGTTGTGATTGACCTGGCGCTTGGCGGCGGCCAATTGCGCGGCGTAGTAGAACAGGCCGCCGGCGGCGATCATCACGATCACCGAACCGGTGACCGCCCAACGCAACGCGCGGGGTGGTGAGGCAGGGGCTGGGTTTGGCAAGGGACGACCTTACTGGCTGGAGACGGAAGAAGAGGTGGCTGGCGCGGCGGGCATAAAGAACATCGCCAGCGCCAGCACCAGGTAAATCAGGTAGGCGCCCAGGGTGCTGACGGTCGGTGCGTCCTGGTAGCCGAACATGCCGGCCAGCACCGAACCCAGCGGGCCATCCATCGGCAGGGTTGCGCTGAAATCGAACAGCACGCCTTGCAGGTGGTTCCACACCCCGGCTTCATGCAGGGCCTGCACCGAGTTGGCGAGGATCCCGGCGGCTACCACCAGGATGAACAGCCCGGTCCAGCGAAAGAACGCACCGAGGTTCAGGCGCATGCTGCCGCTGTAGATCAGGAGCCCGACGATGATCGCCAGCACCAGGCCGAGCAGGGCGCCGATGGGCGCGGCCGGGCCTTCGCTCTGCTGGAACACCGCCAGCAAGAAGAACACCGTCTCCAGGCCTTCACGGGCCACGGCGAAAAACACCATGGCGATCAGGGCAAGCACCTGGTTGCGCGAGCCGGCCAACGCGTGATCCAGGGACTGGTGCAGGGAGTGCTTGATCGAGCGTGCGACCTTGCGCATCCAGAACACCATGGAGCTGAGAATCCCCACGGCGACCAGGCCGACAATGCCTTCGAACAGCTCTTGCTGTTTTTGCGGGAACTCGGCGCTGACCAACTCCAGGCCACCGCCGACCAGCAGGGCCAGGGCGGCTGCGAGAAATACGCCGATCCATACCGCTGGCATCCATTGGCCACGGCCGGTCTGTTGCAGGTAGCTGGCGATGATGCCAACGATCAATGCGGCTTCAATGCCTTCGCGCAGCATGATGAGAAAGGGGACGAGCATCGGGCACCGCAACGTAATTAGTTAGGGTGCTAAGTTGTAACATAATGATACTCATTACTAAACAGAGGATCTTGACGTTTTCTGAACGCGGCCTGAACAGCCCTCTATGTCGTTGCTGCGTGGGGTATGTGTTCCTTACAAGCCAACACGCTCCTACAATGGCCGACCTACAAGATTGAGCCCTGGCCCATGTCGGAAAAAGACACAATCTCCATCCACCTGGTTCGTGAAGCCCTGTTGCAGAGTTGCGCCCCCGGTGCGGCGACGTGGGAGGCCCTGAGCAAGGTCGGGATCAACCCCGCGTTGCTGGAGCAGCCCGCCGCCCGGGTTCCGGCGCTGGCATACGCGCGGCTCTGGCGCTTGCTGGCGCGGCGCCGGGATGATGAGTTCTTTGGCATGGACCCGCGCAAGTTGAAGTCGGGCAGCCTGGGGTTTTTGTGTCGTGCCTCCATGGCCCAGCCCACCCTGGGCGAGGCCCTGGAAACCGGCCTGGGCTTCCTGTCGTTGATGCTTGAACACCTTCCCGCGCAGCTGGTGCGTCAGCAAAGCCTGGCGGAAATCGTGCTGCTGGAACCTGAGCCGGAACCACGGCGCGCGTTTACCTACTTTTGCTACTGGATGATCGTCCACGGCGTCGCCTGCTGGCTGGCCGGCCGACGCATCCCGATCCTGGCCATCGAATTGCGCAGTGCGCAGCCGGCGTTTTGTGATGATTACCAGGTGATGTTTTCCGACAACCTGCGTTTTGATCGCACCCGTACGCGCATGATCTTTTCGGCAGACTGCCTCGACCTGCCGGTCAAGCGCAGCCCCGAGGAACTCAAGCGCTTCCTGGCCCAGGCGCCCGCCAACATCCTGGTCAAATACCGCGACCCGGACAGCCTGGCGATGCGCATCAAACACGACCTGCGCCAGCGCCCGGCCCAACAGTGGCCGGAAACCGACAGTCTGGCCCATGAGTTGTGCATGTCCGCCTCGACGCTGCGCCGGCGCTTGGCCGAAGAAGGGCAGACGTACCAGGGGCTCAAGGACAGCGTGCGCAAGGAGCTGGCAGTGGTGTGGCTGGCCGAGGCCGATATCAGCTTCGCCGAGATCGCCAGCCGCCTGGGTTTTGCCGATGTGAGCTCGTTCTACAAGGCCTTTCGCAAATGGTCGGGCTCCAATCCCGGGCATTACCGCAGCTTGATCCTCACGGAATCCAGCTGAGTTGGATCAGCGCAGCTCCTACCTTTGATCTTTGTGACCGTCTTTAAGCAAAGGGTTTGACCGGTTTCACGCAGGCAAAAAAAGCCCCGTGACCGAATGGACCACGGGGCAAAAATTGGTTGGATGCGACCAACCAAAGGAGCTCTTTAAATCATTTTGCGCTGGCGACCACCGTCTCCGGCTGCCAGCCGCCACCCAATGCCTTGTAGATCGCCACGATGCCGCGATACAGGTCCACTTCGGCCAGGGCCTGGGCGTCTTCGGCCGCCAGGCGTTCACGCTGGGCGTCGAGCAGCACGAGGAAGTCGGCGGTGCCTTCGCGGTAGCGAATCTGCGCCAGGTCGGCCGCGGCACGGCTCGATTCGCTCTGGCGGATCAGCGACACCAGGCGCTGCTGGCGCTTGCCGTAGTCGCTGAAGGCGTTCTCTGACTCTTCCAACGCCAGCAGCACTTGCTGCTCGTAGGTGGCCAGGGCGCCATCGGCTTCGGCATCCGCACCGCGCAAGCGGGCGCGTACGCTGCCCAGGTCAAAGGCGGCCCAGGTGATGCTCGGGCCCAGGGCCCAGGCATTGGCGGCGGATGAGCCGATCTGCGAGCCACGGCCAGCGGTAAACCCGAGGAAACCACTGAGGCTGACCCGTGGAAACAGGTCGGCCTTGGCCACGCCGATTCGCGCGGTGGCGGCCGCCAGTTTGCGTTCGGCACTGAGAATGTCCGGGCGCCGTTGCAGCAACTGCCCCGGGTCACCAATCGGCAAGGCCTTGGCAATCGCCGGCAGGTTGGCCGGGCTCAGGTCCACGCTGAGTTTGTCCGGGCGCTGGCCGAGGAGGGTGGCGATGCGATTGCGCTCGCGCACCTGCTCGGCCTGCAATTGCGGCACGCTGGCTTCGACCGCTGCCAGGCGCGCATCGGCACGCACCACGTCCAGTTGATCACCGACGCCGGCGTCACGCAGGCTTTCGGTGATGGTGCGCGAATCCTGCTGGTTCTTCAGGTTGGCCAGGGCGATTTTTTCCCGCAGTTGCGCCCCGCGCAGTTGGCCGTAGGCGTCCACCAGTTCGGCAATCATGCTGACCTGCAGTTGATAGAGGTCGGCTTCGGCGGCCTGCTGGTCAGCGTCACTGGCTTCCAGGTTGCGCTGAATGCGGCCAAACAGGTCCAGTTCCCAAGCCATGTCCAGGCCCAGGTCATAGCGTTCGCTATTGACCCGGCGGGTGGTCTGGCCTGGGATCTGGCCCTTGGCCAAATCGCTGCTGGCACGGCTGGTGATGGTCGGCATCGCGTCATTGCTGGCGTCATCGCGAATCGCCCGGGCAGCCCGCAGGCGGGCAAACGCTACTCGCAAATCCCGGTTGCCGCTTAGCGATTGGGTCACCAACTGGTTAAGGATCGGGTCCTCGAACTGTTGCCACCAGATGCCTTCGAACTTGGCGTGGTCGTACTGCTTGGCATCGGTGGCGGCCGTGATATTGGCCGCCTCCAACTGCTGGGCTTTATAGTCCGGGCCGACGGCACAGGCGGCGAGCGCCAGTACCAGCAGGCTCGGCAGGAACACTTTCACACTCATTGCTGTGTCTCCAGCTGCAAGGCCTTGGCCGCTTTGCGTGCTTCGCTGCGCTCCACATAACGGCGGATCAACACGTAGAACACCGGCGTCAGCAACAGGCCGAAGAAGGTCACCCCGATCATCCCGGAGAACACCGCCACACCCATGGCATGACGCATCTCGGCACCGGCGCCGCTGGAGAACACCAGGGGCACCACGCCCATGATGAAGGCGAACGAGGTCATCAGGATCGGCCGCAGACGCAGGCGGCAGGCTTCCAGCACCGCAGCCAGCGGGTCGAGGCCTTCTTCCTGTTTATCCTTGGCGAACTCGACGATCAGAATCGCGTTCTTACAGGCCAATCCCACCAGTACGATCAAGCCGATCTGGGTAAAGATGTTGTTGTCGCCACCGGACAGAATCACCCCGGTAATAGCCGACAGCAGGGTCATCGGTACGATCAGGATCACCGCCAGTGGCAGGCTCCAGCTTTCGTACTGGGCGGCCAGTACCAGAAACGCCAGCAGTACGCAGAGCGGGAACACGAACAGCGCGGTGTTGCCCGAGAGGATTTGCTGGTACGTCAGGTCGGTCCACTCGTAGGTCATGCCGTTGGGCAGTTCCTCTTTGAGCAGTTTTTCGATCGCTGCCTCTGCCTGGCCCGAGCTGTAGCCGGGTGCAGCGTTGCCGTTGATCTCGGCGGTGATAAAGCCGTTGTAGTGCATCACGCGGTCCGGCCCCGAGGTGTCGCTGACCTTGATAAAGGTCGCCAGCGGGATCATCTCGCCCTTGTTGTTGCGCACTTTCAATTGGCCGATCTGATCCTGGTCCAGGCGGAACTGCTGTTCAGCCTGCACGTTGACCTGATAGGTCCGGCCAAAGCGGTTGAAGTCGTTGGCATACAACGAGCCCAGGTAGATCTGCAGGGTGTCGAAGATGTCGCTGATCGCCACGCCGTGGGTCTTGGCTTTTTCCCGGTCGATAGCAGCATCGACCTGGGGCACGTTGACCGTGTAGCTGGTGAACAGGCCAAACAGTTCCGGCACGTTGTGGCTCTTGGCGATGACGTTCTGTACTTCTTTGTACAGTTCCTCGTAGCCCAGGTTGCCACGGTCTTCGACCTGCAGGCGGAACCCGCCGATAGTGCCCAGGCCCTGTACCGGCGGCGGTGGGAAGATCGCCATGTAGGCTTCCTGGATATCGGCGTACTTGCCGTTCAGCGCCCCGGCAATCGCCCCGGCGGACATGCTTGGGTCTTTACGCTCGCCGAACGGTTTCAACGTCACGAACACGATGCCGCTGTTCGGGCTGTTGGTGAACCCATTGATCGACAGGCCCGGGAAGGCGATGGCGCTTTCCACGCCGGGCTGTTTCAAGGCGATGTCGGACATGCGCTTGATCACGTTTTCGGTGCGGTCCAGGCTGGCGGCGTCCGGCAACTGGGCGAAGGCCACCAGGTATTGCTTGTCCTGGGCCGGTACGAAACCGGTCGGTGTGTGGGCAAAGCCGAAGAAGGTCAGCACCATCAGGCCGCCATACACGAACAGCGCGATACCGGTGCCGCGAATCACTCGGCGCACGGTGCCTACATAGCCATGGCTGGCCTTTTCGAAGAAACGGTTGAACGGGCGGAACAGCCAACCACCGAAGAGCTTGTCGAGGAACTTGGAGAACCGGTCTTTCGGCGCGTCATGGCTGCGCAGCAAGACCGCTGCCAGGGCCGGCGACAGGGTCAGGGAGTTGAATGCCGAAATCACGGTGGAGATGGCGATGGTCAGGGCAAACTGCTTGTAGAACTGCCCGGTCAAGCCACTGATAAAGGCGGCCGGAATAAACACCGCACACAGCACCAGCGCCGTGGCAATGATCGGCCCGGTCACTTCGCTCATGGCTTTTTCGGTGGCTGGGAAGGGCTCCAGGCCCAGCTCGATGTTACGTTCGACGTTCTCCACCACCACGATGGCGTCGTCCACCACGATGCCGATGGCCAGCACCAGGCCGAACAGCGACAGCGCATTGAGGGAGAAGCCGAACAGGTGCATTACCGCAAAGGTGCCGATCAACGACACCGGCACCGCGACCAGGGGGATGATCGACGCACGCCAGGTCTGCAGGAACAGGATCACCACCAGCACCACCAGGATCAACGCCTCGAACAAGGTGTGCACCACCGCCTCGATCGAGCCGCGCACAAACACGGTCGGGTCGTAGGCGATGCGGTAGTCCATGCCTTCGGGGAAGCTCTTTTTCAGCTCGGCCATTTTGCTGCGCACATCATTGGAGATGTCGATGGCATTGGAGCCTGGGCGCTGGAAGATCGGAATCGCCACCGCCGGCTGATTGTCGATCAGCGAGCGCAGGGCATATTGGCTGGAGCCCAGCTCAACACGGGCGATGTCCTTGAGGCGCGTGATTTCACCGTTGTCGCCGGCGCGAATCACGATGTTTTCGAACTCTTCCTCGGTGACCAGGCGGCCTTGGGTATTGACCGACAATTGGAAGCTGGTGTCGTTGGGCGCAGGCTGCGCACCCAGGGCACCGGCGGCCACCTGGCGGTTCTGTTCGCGGATCGCGGTCACCACATCGGTGGCAGTCAGGTTGCGCGAGGCGGTCTTGTTCGGGTCCAGCCACACCCGCAGGGAGTAATCGCCCATGCCGAACAACTGCACATCACCCACGCCGCCCAGGCGCGCCAATTCATCCTTGATATTGAGGATCGCGTAGTTGGACAGGTAGAGCATGTCGTAGCGCTGGTCCGGGGAGGTCAAGTGCACGACCATGGTCAGGTCGGGGGAGGCCTTGTCCACGGTAATCCCGATGCGCGTCACTTCCTCAGGCAGTTTGGGCTGAGTGCGCGTCACACGGTTTTGCACCTGTACCTGCGCGTTATCCAGGTCGGTGCCCAGGGCAAAGGTGATGGTCAGGGTGAGCTTGCCGTCGGCGGTCGACTGCGAGGACATGTAGAGCATGTTCTCGACGCCGGTGATCGCCTGTTCCAGCGGCGAGGCCACGGTTTCGCCGATGACCTTGGGGTTGGCGCCGGGGAAGTTGGCGCGCACCACCACGGTTGGCGGTACCACTTCCGGGTATTCGCTGATCGGCAGTTGGAACAGCGAGATCGCGCCGGCGATCAGGATTAGCAGCGATAGCACCGCTGCGAAGATCGGCCGCGATATGAAGAACTTGGAAAAATTCATCTGGTGTGTAGTCCCTTAACCGCGTGGAATCGCGACACTGGCGAGCTTGGGCGCGGCTTTATCCGGCGCCACTTGCTCCAGGTTGCTGGCTTCAAGCGCTTGTCGTTGTTGGGCCAGGGCGGCGAGGGTTGCCTGGCTGGCCATCGGGATGGTTTCTGGGGCAACCGGCGAACCCGGACGTACCCGCTGCAGGCCTTTGACGATGATGGTGTCGTCCTTGCTCAGGCCGCTGCGCACGATGCGCAAGCCTTCGATCTTCGGCCCCAGTTCCACGGCGCGGTAGGCGGACTTGTTGTCGCCGTCCATCACCAGCACAAACTTCTTGCCCAGGTCGGTGCCCACGGCTTCGTCGGTGATCAGCACGGCAGAGTAGGTGCCGCTGCCGACCAACTTGAGGCGCGCATACAGGCCGGGGGTGAAACGCCCGTCGCTGTTATCGAACACCGCGCGGCCGCGGATGGTACCGGTGGCCGGGTTGACCTGGTTGTCGACAAAGTTCATCTGGCCCAGGTGCGGGTTGCCGTCTTCATTGGACAGGCCCAGGTACACCGGGGTGGTGGCGCCGCGACGGCCCTGGCGCGCCAGTTCGGTGTACTTGAGGTACACGCGCTCATCGGCGTCGAAGTAGGCGTAGACCTTGTCGGTGGAGACCACGCTGGTCAGCTCGGTGACATCGGCGGTCACCAGGTTGCCGGCGGTGATTGCGGCGCGGCTGACACGGCCACTGATGGGCGAGGTGACGCGGGTGAAACTGAGGTTCAGGCGGGCCAGGTCAAGTTGCGCCTGGATCCCGGCCACCGCGGCGCGGGCTTCCTGGGCGGCGGTGGTGCGCGAGTCGGCCAGTTCGGCGGAAATCGCATTGCTCTGGCGCAAGCGCTCGCCACGCTGGGCCTCGTTGTCACTGCGCGATGCGGCGGCTTTGGTTTGTTGAAGCTGGGCTTCCAGACGGCGGACTTCAGCCTGGAACGGACGCGGGTCGATCTGGAACAGCAGGTCGCCTTTTTTCACCAGTGCGCCTTCAGTAAAGGCGACCTGGTCGATCTGACCCGACACGCGTGGGCGGATCTGTACGGTTTCCGGGGCTTCCAGGCGGCCGGTGAACTCGTCCCATTCATTGACCGGTTGTTCCAGGACCTTGGCAACGCTGACTTTGCTGGCGGGCATGGCGGCCGCTTGCTCGGGGGCCTTGCCGCATGCGCTCATCACCAGCACGGCCAAAAGGGCCAGGGGATAGCGCAAATGTTTGAGTGACTGTTCCATGAGGTGCATCCGCCAAATGTATTTGAGATGGGCGGATCATGCTCGGCAGCGTGCTCGCTCACGAATCGAATGAAACAAAGGTAACTATCATTCGGAATGATATAAGGGCCGGCCAAGCCCTCTAGGATGGGGGTTTCGTTAGGGGGCTATCAATACCATTGATGACAAGACACCGTTGCGCGAACTGCAACCAACCAAGAAATCCTGCCCTAAAGAGATCACCCTGTAGGCGGGCTTGTCCGCGATAGCGGAGGGTCAAGTAGGGATGTGCCGACTGACCCACCGCCATCGCAGGCAAGCCAGCTCCCACATTTGACTTGTGGTGTGGCCACAATCCTCTGTTCGCTGAGTTCCCCCCTGTGGGAGCGGGCTTGCCCGCGATGGCGGTAGGTCAAGTAGGGATGTGTCGACTGATCCACCGCCATCGCAGGCAAGCCAGCTCCCACATTTGAGGTGTGGTGTGGCCACAATCTTCTGTTCGCTGAGTTCCCCCTGTGGGAGCGGGCTTGCCCGCGATGGCGGAGGGTTAATTAAGGATGTGCCGACTGACCCACCGCCATCGCAGGCAAGCCAGCTCCCACATTTGAGGTGTGGTGTGGCCAAAATTTCTGCCCACAATGAGATTCCTTTGTTGTGGTTCCCACAAGGAGACAAGCAATAGCCCAAGCGTGTACCGTTGCGGCCTTTGTGCCGCAGGCGCTGCGGTTGGGGACATTCACAGAGAGGCATCCATGCAGATCAGGGTTGAACGGGCCGCGACGGTGTGTGGTTTGGTCGCGATCATTTTATGGAGCACCGCCGCCGGGTTGATCCGCAGTGTCAGTGAGCTGTTCGGGCCACTGGGCGGTGCGGCGTTGATCTACACCTTGGGCGCCATCCTGCTGCTGGCCTGGTTGGGGCGGCCGCGCCTGCGTGCCACGTCCTGGCCTTATCTGATCATGGGCAGTGGCTTGTTCGTGGCCTACGAGGTCTGCCTGTCCCTGGCTCTGGGGTTTGCCAGCAACCGCAACCAGGCGATTGAGCTGGGGGTGGTGAACTACCTCTGGCCGTGCCTGACAGTGCTGCTGGCAATCGTCATGAATGGCCAAAGGGCGCGCTGGATCATCGTGCCAGGCTCGGCGCTGGCGCTGTTTGGCATTCTGTGGGTGGTCAGTGGCGATGGCCTGGCGCTCGCAACCATCGTCGCCAATGTGCAATCCAACCCCCTGAGTTACAGCCTGGCCCTGGGCTGCGCGATTACTTTCGCCTTGTATTGCAACGTCACGCGGCGCTATGCCGGCGGGCAAAACCTGGTGGTGCTGTTTTTCATCCTCACCGCCGCCGTACTGTGGGTGAAATACGCCTTCAGTGCCGAGGTGCTGCCGGCCTTCAGCCTGGGCAACAGCCTGGAGTTGCTGGCCACCGGTGTGGCCATGGCGGGCGGCTATGCACTGTGGAATATCGGCATCCTACGCGGCAACCTGACGTTGCTGGCGACCGCGTCCTATGGCGCGCCGGTACTGTCCTCGGCCTTCGCCGCGCTGTGGCTGGGCGCCCACCTCACCCCGCAGTTCTGGCAGGGGGCGGTGCTGGTGACCGCCGGTTCACTGGTGTGCTGGCACGCGACACGTGCGCAATCCTAGCGGCTGCGCCAGACCAGGGCCGGGATCACGCGGATATAGATCAGCTCACACACCAGCTCGATCAAGGTCTGGGTGATAACGGCAGCGGCGGCCAGGGCGCGGATATCTGCCGGCAGTGCCAGCGCCAGCGGCAGGACCACCAGTGAGTTGCGGGTTGCACTGCTGAATGTCACCGAACGCGCGGTGCTTGCCGGCAGACGAAAGCCCCAGGCCGTGAGCGCCCCGACCATTGGCGCCAGTAGCATAAAGCCTAAGTAGACCGGCACCACCGGCAGCAACTGTTCGAGCTCCTGCGCGACAAACGCGATCTGCGAACCTATCACCACGATCAGCACCGCCGCCATGGCCGGCACCGGCATCCACGCCCAGGCGTCGTTCCAGCGTTCGACCAGGCGCGAGCGCCGGGCCCCGGCGCTGGTCAGTACCGCCAGCAGCAATGGCACCACGATCAGCAGCAAAAACGCCTCGACAAATGGGCCGATGGGGATTGCCACCGCCGCCTCTACGCCCGGCAGCAACGCCAGGTACAGCGGCAGCAGCGCCAACTGCAGCAACAGCAAGACGGGGGTGGCGGCCAGCGTCAGCCGCGCATCGCCTTTGCCGATATGGGTAAACACCACTACGTAGTCGATGCACGGCGTGAGCAGCACCAGCAACGCGCCGATCAGCAGCGCCGGACGCTCGCTCAAGCCACGGGTCAGGCCCCAGACCAGCAGGGGGATCAAGACAAAGTTGGCAATCAGCAGTGCCGCCATAAAGCGTTTATTGGCGAGCCCCTGGCGCAACTGCAGAAACGGGATCTGCAGGAACATGGCGTACATCAGCACGGCAATCGTCGGGGTTACCAGGGCGCCAAGAGCCGGTGCGGCCTGTGGGGCGAGCAGACCGCCGAGCACCGCGCCGATCACGGCGACGAGGTAGACGGGGATCTGGTTGTGCTCAAGTTGTTCTCGGGTCACGGGGTGTCCTTGTCACGGGGGGCTGTTTGCGCCGTGCAGGGTAATCGAAACCACAGCCCGGCGCGCGGCCGCGGTGCCCGCCCTAGGCCGGGTCGCCCGCGTATAAGTCCACCGCGCGCTGCAATGTCTGGCGCACATGCTTGCGCAAGTTCGCCGGCGCCAGCACTTCGATATCGGCAGCATTGCTCAGCAGAAACAGGCGCAGGCCCTGGGTGTCATAGAGACTGCAACTCAAGTCCCAGTGCTGTTCGTCATGGGGCACGAACACCTGGTCGTCGGTCAGCGGGTTTTCGCTCAAGCGATTATGCAAATTGGCACTCAGGCGCAGCTTCAGCGGGACGGGTGCCTCGCCATGGATAGTCATCAGGTGCTTCTGTGCTTCCAGCGAGTTGACATCGTAGTGCTCCGGGCCCGGCAGGTTCATCCAGTTGCACTTGACCTCCAGCATGCGATGCAGCATCAACGCGCACAGTGTATGCGGGCCGTTGCTGCTGTACTTGCCACGCGGATCTGTCGGCACGTAGCCGGCCGGCCAATGCTCCTCCACCACATACGCGGACAGATAGACGTTGGAGTCTTGATAGGAGAGGGCCAGGGGTTTCAACAGGTATCGGCATTCGGCGCCGTCGGCGTCCCTGGGCAGGTAGGTCACTTCCAGGGAGGCGTCTTCGAGGATCGCTGCTTGAATCGTAGTCAGGTGCGCCGGGTCGTGCTTGCCCGGCTTAAGCAGGGTAAACCGCGTGCCGCTGGTAATGCGCTGCGACCAGGCCAGAGGGCGGGCGGAATGCTTGGTCATTTCCGAGGCCGCGTATTTGCGCAGTTCGCCCAACTGCTCGGTATGGGCGTTGAAGCCAAAACGCTGGGCGTGGTCAAAAATCGCCGCCAGGGTCATGGCTTCGGTGGGGCAGAGCGTCAGGTCGAAACTCTCGCGCCCGGACTTCCAGTATTTGGCCTTTTTATCCGGGCCTTTTTCACCCACGGCGACCAGTTCGGTCTGGGTCAGGGCTTCAAGGTCACGCAGGGTGGTTTTGCCCTGCAGGCTGTAATCGTCGAACCACTTGCACAACGCCGCATGGATGTCTGCGGTCTTCATCGACGTGCCGCTGCGCTGCAGGATTTTGCGCAGCGCGGTGCGGCGTCGGTGATAATTGATCATGGCCGATACTCAAAGACAAAAAGTGGGTTTATCCGCTGGGACTATGTGCTCGCTGGCACGCAATCCCGCGATTTAGAGCGCCAGCCCACAGGAGCATTTCATGAACTGCAAAACCTATCTAGCCCTGCCACACGTTATTGCTTTCACTCGCTGGTTGGCCACGGAGCTGGAATCCACGGTGCTGTTCAAGCATGAGTACGTCAACCGCAAAACCGGCGTGCAGTGGTCGTGCAGCAGCTTGTACAACGCATTTGAACACTATCGCTGGAACCATCCGGGCAATTCGCGCCTGGACTTTGCTTCCGGCACCAGCGCGCTCAGCAACGGGGTGGCCCTGGCAGCCTTGCGTAAAGACCTGCTGGCGGCAACCGGCGACGATTCCCGCAGCGCCGAAGCGGCGAGTGATGTCATGCGCTGGGGTGGGGTCATGGCGCACAACGTGGATTGGTTGCAGACAAATAAGGCTGGGCTGGCCGGCATGCTGCAAAGCGTCGTGGCGGCGCTGGACGCGGGCGACGAGCGCGCGGCGCTGTTGCGTTCTGACAACCTGCGCTTCAACGCCGGGATGACCAAGGTGTATTCCCTGCTCTGCAAGGACTTCATCATCTATGACAGCCGTGTGGCCGCTGGCCTGGGTTGGCTGGTGGTGAAGTATTGCCATGCACACGGCCTGGTAAAAGTGCCGCCGGCCCTGTGCTTCCCCTGGGCCAACGCCAAGGAAGACAAGGATGCCCTCGCGCCAAAGCGCCGCAACCCTGGCAGCGACGGGTTCAAGTTCACGGGCTTGCGTTCCGGGCGTCACCACGCGATGTGGAACCTGCGCGCCAGCTGGTTGCTGACTGCCGTGCTCAAGCATCCGAGCGCTGCCGGCAGCCGCTTCCAGCAGGTTGCAGCGCCGAATGATCCATTGCGTGCCATGGAGGCTGCGCTGTTTATGATTGGCTACGACCTGGGCCAGGAAGCCGAGGTACCTGATCTGGAATACAGCGCCGAATTTGCCGAAAAAATCCTTGCAGCTTCCCGTGGGAATTTTGTCGAGGTCAGTGCCGATGACCTGATTGCGCAGTTGGATGACATGCTGGCCAAGGCACGGGTGTCAGGCTAGCAATGGCAGGCCATCCAGTCTTTGGTCCGGTCTATTTTTGACTGAGTGCCGCTACCGAAAGCCCGGACGCGACGAAGGTCAGTCCGGCGCCCACATTCAGGCCATTGACCACTTTTGGCTTGCGCTGCAGCCATGTCGACAGGCGCGTCGCAAAGATCCCCATGAGCGCAAAGCCCAGGGCGGTCAATGCGGCGAACCAGGCGCCATAGACCATCATTTGCACGGTGACCGAACCCAATGACGGGTTGACGAACTGCGGAATGAACGCGAGCACAAACAGCCCAGGCTTAGGGTTCAGCGCCGCCGACAGGAAGCCGGTGAGGAAGATGTTTTTGAGCGGTTGCCGCGCCGCCGGTTTGAAGTTGATCAGGCTGCGCGAACGCAAGACCTTGATGCCCAGCCACAACAGGTAGCTGGCGCCGATGACTTTGACCACCCAGAAGGCCACGGCGGATGTCTGCATCAGCAGGGTCAAGCCCAGCGATGCGGTGGCCACGTGAAACAGAATCCCGGTACCCGACGCGATCCCCGAAATGGCGGCTGCCATACGCCCCTGGCTCAGGCCCCTGGCGATGGCCAGCAGATTGTCCGGCCCGGGGGAGAGCACCAGCAACAGGCAGGCGGCGGTATAGGTCAGCCAGATTTCCAGGGGGAACATAACGACAGTCCTTTCGTCGAGGGGGTAGGGAGGCCATCGTGCTCCCGCGGGGCCTCCAAGATCAAGCCTGCTGCCACAGGTTTGTTGGAACTAGCGCCTTCTCAGGGCATGGCGTAGTCGCCACGAATATGGTTCAACCCTCTCGACGCCGCGACATCACTGCGGCCCCAGATCTACGATTTTGTTTCGCTGCAGTTCTGCGTCAATCTGCTGATCAAACCGGTTCACTTTCTCCAATTGCACAGGGCTGAACTTTTCGTCGGGCAGGTCTGGCCTGAAATGAATGCTGACGGGCCACACATTTTTCGGTGGGGTTACATAGTCAGCGAAGTGAGGTGCGCCGATTGACACGCTGACGTTTTCAATACCCAGTGAATCGGCCAGTTTATGAAAGCTTTCGGCCGTCGGGAATACGTGTTCATTGGCTACGCTGACGCGCACAGTTTGCCTATTCGGCATACCTGGCTCGGGGGGCATGCGCAGCTCTTCAATCTGTGGTTGAGCATTGGCTGAGAGGGCCGCTGATGGCTGATATGGAGTGCTGTTGATCATGCTGGATTCCTAAGTCTTGTTGAGGGGATCAGGGGGTTGCCTGATCGCTCAACTCAGTGAGTGATTCAGCCATTTGGGTTCCGGACAGAGAGGCATCAAGCAATACGGGGTGTTTAACGGGGAGGGGGCCTCAAGGGCGACTTCCCCCACACTCTTAGCCTGTACGAGATCACCCGACCGAGCAGTTGTGCCGACCCGGCCACCGATGTCTTCTCCGTGGGCGGTATGCTTTGGGCCCCGGCAAGCCGGCGCCCACCTGTGAATGGTGGTGTACCCAAAATCTCCTGCTGGCGATATTCCCCTGTAGGAGCGGGCTTGCCCGCGATGGCGGTGGTTCAGCCAATATTTCTGGTGCCTGACACCCGGCCTTCGCAGGCAAGCTGCCGCTTAGAAGGAGTACTTTGCGGTAACAGTAAAGTTACGCGGGTCACCAAATACGTCATACGGGCTCCAGGTCGAGTTGCTGGCGATGCCCTGGTAGTACTTCTTGTCGAACACGTTATTGATGTTCAGTTGGGTATCCAGATGTTTATTCACCTGGTAACCCGCCATCAGTCCGACCAAGGCGTAGGCATCCTGTTCGATATGGAACTTGCCAAACACGTTGCTGCCTTTGTTGAACGTTCCGCTTTGGCTATAGAGGTTGGCGCCGATGCGCCACTGGCTCATGTCGCCTTGCAGATGGTAGGTGGTATTGGCCTTGAACATATGGCGGGGGACGTCGGTGTCGAACAGGCTGCCTTCTTTGCTCTTGTCCGCATCTTTTTCGTACTTGGCCTGGGCGAAGGTATAACCGGCAGCCACTTGCCAGTTGGGCGTCAGGGCACCGTTGATCTCAAGTTCCAGTCCCTGGCTGCGCACCTTGCCGGCGGCTTCATAGCAGCCGTAGCTGCCGGCGGGGATCACTCGGCAGACACTGGCGTCCGCCACTTCCGCTGCACGGTTGAGCTGGTCGATCTGGAACAGCGAAGCGCTGGCGTTCAGCGCGCCGCCGAAGTACTCGCCCTTGATGCCCACTTCATAGTTTTCGCCGGTGATCGGCTTGATCCCGGCACCTTCACCGTTCTTCTCGGTCTGGGGTTGGAAGATGTCGGTGTAGCTGGCATAAGCCGAGTGGTTGTCGTCCAGGTCATAGATAACCCCGGCATAGCGGGTGACGTGGCGCACTTCCTTGGTTTTGCCCGAGGTGTAGTACTGATCGTTGGTCTGGTCATAGATGGAGGCGGCGTCGTACCAGTCCAGGCGTGCGCCGAGAATGACTTTCAGCGGGTCGGCAAGGTTCCAGCGGGTGGTCAGGTAGAGACCTTCCTGATCCACTTTGTCACTGAGGGAGTAAACGTCCGGAACGGTCGGTCTAGCCAGGCCCTTGGGGCTGAAGCCGTTGATGTCGGGCACGCCGACGAACACGTGGCCGCCGGTGGCCTCGGTCTTGAGCTGGCGCTTGCTGGCGCCCACCACCAGTTCATGTTGGCGGCCCAACAGCGAGAAGGGGCCACTGGCGAAAAAGTCATAGGTGGACTGGTCGAAGTCCCGTCCCTGGTTGAAGATGCGCTGGCGGTAGGTGGCATCGTTGTTGCGTTCGAGGACGCCACCCATCATCTTGAATTCGGACCAGTTTTTTGAGGCACCCAGGTGCAGGCGCCAATCGTTGTCGAAGCGTTGATCGAGTTCGACGAACAGTGTCTTGTTGTTGACGTCCTGGTGCGACCAGCTGTAGCCGAAGGTCTTGGAGCGGGAGAAACCCATATGGCTGCCATCCGGATTCACCGGCAAGCCGCCCCAGTTGATGTTGTTATTGTCGTTCTGATCGGACGCCCCCACGGTCAAGGTCGTACTGTCGCTCAGGTCGAACTCGCTGATGCCGTAGAACACGCCGCGCTCGCGCCCGGCGTAATCCTGATAGCTGTCCTTGTCGTTGTAGGCACCGACAAAGCGCCCGCGCACGCTGCCGCTGGCATTGACCGGGCCGGAGATGTCCAGTTCGCTGCGGTAGTTGTCCCAACTGCCAGCACTGGCGCTGACACTTGCCTGGAACTCCCTGGTGGGACGCTTGCGCACCATATTGATCGCGGCCGAAGGGTTGCCGGCGCCCTGCATCATGCCGGTGGCGCCGCGCACCACTTCGACGCGGTCGTAGGGGGCCAGGTCAGCCGTGGCAACCCAGTCGGCGTTATAGGTAGTGGGCAGGCCGTCGAACATCAGGTTGGTGATGGGGAAACCACGGGCAAAATACTCGCTGTTGGCAGGGCGCGAGGCTGACAAGCGTAGCCCTGGGGTGGCCTGGACCACATCGTCAAGGCTGCGCATGCCCTGGTCGTCCATGCGCTGGCGGGTGATCACCGTCACCGACTGCGGCGTCTCACGCAGGGACAAGGGCAGCTTGGTCGCGGTCTGCATCGCCCCTGTGGTGTAGGAGCCGCTGTTTTCAGTGGTCGAGCCCAGGGCCAGGCCGCTGACGGTGGTCGCGCCCAGTTGAAGGGCTCCGGCGTCATCGGCACGGGGTATCAGCAGGTAGTTGCCGCTGGCGTTGCGGGTAGCGGTCAGGCCACTGTCGAGCAGCAGGCGGTTGAGGCCTTCATGCACCGCAAAATCGCCGCGCAGCGCCGGCGCGTGCTTGCCCTGTACCAGGGCCGGATCAAAGGGTAGGGTGATCCCGGCGACCTGGGCGAAGCTGTTGAGCGACTCTTCCAGCGCCCCCGCGGCCAGGTCGTAGTGGCGGCGATCGGCCTGTTCGACCTGCACGGCAAAGCTGGCCAGCGGCAGGCCGGCCATGCCACCCAGCAAAATGCTCTGGAGGGTAAGCGCAAGAACGCTGCGCTGTAGGGGCCGTGGGGGATTCAAAGCATGGGACATGAACGGTGAGCTCCTTTCGAATGACGAGGTGTATTGCCTGTCTGTCGAAGGGCTTGGCAAAACCCGTAAAAGTTTTTGCGATTTTTTCTCATCCGGCTTAACGGGCGACGACACGGGTCCAAAGCGGGGTAAAACGCTCGATGCGCACTGGCAGCGAATCACCCAAGGCGCTCAAGGCACGGTCGATGTCGTCGAGCTGGAACACCCCCGACACCTCCAACTGCGCGACGACCGGGTCACAGTGCAACCAGCCGTGGCGATAACGCGCCAGTTCGGCGGTCAGGTCCTGCAGGCGCATGCGTTTGGCCACCAACTGCCCACGGGTCCAGGCACTGGCGTTGAAGGCGCTGATTTCGACACGGTGGCTGCCGCGGGCATCGATCAGATACTCCTCACCGGCAGCGACCCGGACTGGCTTGCCATTTGCGTAAATGGCCACCACGCCGTCCTCGACCCGCAGGCGCGTGCCATGCTGCTCGTCACGCACCGCAAAGGCGGTACCGATGGCTTGCAACTGTGCATGCCGGCTGCTGACCCAGAAGCTGCGGCGCCCGCCGGGTGCGGCGCTGTCCTTGCCGGTATCAATGAACATCTCGCCGCGACGCAGGGTGATCAGCCGGCGCTGGGCACTGAATTGCACGTCCACCGTGCTGGCGGTGTTCAGTTGCAGGCGGGTGCCGTCCGTCAGCAGGAACTGCCGCCGTTCGCCCACCCCGGTGGCATAGTCCGCGCCCCAGGGCACCAGCGTGCTGTCGCGCAGTGACCAGCCAGTAACGCCACTGGCAAGTAGCCCCATCCCCAGCAGCTTGAGCGCCTGGCGCCGGCTGTGATGATTGCTGTTCAGGCGCCCCAGCGTATCCCGCGCCACACTGCCGGGCAGCACGGCCAGATTCTGAAAGGTCGCGTCGCTTTTTTGCAGCGCTTGCCAGACGGTTTCATGCAACGCGTCGGCCTGACGCCAGCGTTGACAGGCCTCCAGGACCTCTGGAGTTGCGCCGTTGGACTCGATCCGCACCAGCCAGCCGATCGCCTGGTCGAGCACCTCATCTGGAGCACTCATTGTTGCGCCAGGTAGCAGTGGCGAATGGCAGTGGCCATGTACTTCTCCACCGAGCTGAGACTGATGGCCAAACGTTCGGCGATTTCCTTGTAGCTGAGGCCTTCGAGCCGCGACATCAGGAAGGCCATGCGCACCTTGGGGCGTAAGCCATCGAGCAGGGCGTCGATGCGCACCAGGGTTTCCAACAGCATCAGCTGCGATTCCGGTGACGGCACTCCGGCTTCCGGTAGGTGGGCAATGGCTTGCAGGTAAGCCCGTTCAACCCGCTGGCGGCGCACACGATCCACCAGCAGCCCATGGGCCACGGTGCTCAGCCAGGCCCGTGGCTGACGCAACTCCTGCAACCGCTCCGGCTTGCCGAGAATGTGCACAAAGGTGTCCTGAGCGAGGTCGGCAGCGTTGTCGCCATGACGCAACCGCTTGCGCAACCAATCTAGCAACCAGGCGTGATGATCGATGTACAGCGTGCGGATTTCGGCGTGAGGGGCTGAAGGAGTGGATGGCGACGACACGAAAAGCCTCCGCGCGATAACTGGATGCATTTGAGAATTCGTCGCATCTTAGTGCGGGGCGGCGCTGTTCAGCAAGAACAAAAGGGACAGATCCATTTAATTAAATAGATCCATCCCTTTCCCAGAAGGGCAGCAGAGTGATCTGCCCTTTATTGCCTAACCTCGTATAAACGCGAGCAAATCGGCATTGATCGCATCGGCGTTCGTTGTCGGCATTCCATGGGGAAACCCTGCATAGGTTTTCAGCGTGCTGTTCTGCAAGAGTTTGGCCGACAGCAGCCCAGAGTTTTCATAGGGCACGATTTGGTCATCGTCCCCATGCATTACCAGTACGGGGAGGGTGATGCGCTTGAGCGCTTCGGTAAAGTCGGTCTGGGAGAAGGCCACGATCCCGTCATAGTGGGCCTTTGCGCAGCCCATCATGCCTTGGCGCCACCAGTTGCGGATGATGCCTTCGGAGGGCTCTGCACCTGGGCGGTTATAACCGTAGAAAGGCCCGGCCGGCACGTCATGGTAGAACTGTGCGCGATTAGCTTTGAGCTGTGCCTGCATGTCATCGAACACAGACTTGGGCAAACCACCAGGATTGCTTGGGGTTTGCACCATCAACGGAGGTACGGCGCTGATGATAACGGCCTTCGACACGCGGTCTTCGCCGTGGCGCGCAAGGTAATGGATGACCTCGCCGCCACCGGTGGAATGCCCCACATGCACCGCACCCTGCACGCCGAGATGGTCGACGACTGCGGCGACGTCATCGGCATAGTGATCCATATCGTGCCCATCCCAAACCTGGCTCGATCGCCCATGGCCACGTCGGTCGTGGGCAATGACCCGGTAGCCGTGGTCCAGGAAAAACAGCATCTGCGCATCCCAGTCGTCGGCACTGAGTGGCCAGCCATGATGAAAGAAGATCACCTGGGCGTCCCGTGGGCCCCAGTCTTTATAAAAGATCTCAACACCGTCCTGCGTCGTGACATACCCCATATTCGCGTCTCCTGGGTGAAATGGAGGCGACGACCAGAAGCCTGTGCTGATCATGCCCTGTATTGAACAAGTGCAGCCCATCCAAGTGTTGCGCCTGCGCCGCTTGGTCGCCAAATCACTTAGGTTCAAGGTCAATGGTGTTGTGGGGTGGAATATGAGAATAGGCGAACTGGCGAAAATCAGCGGCCTGGGGTGTTAACAAACATAACAAAGCGGACTACCCCCGTTTTGCCCTTGTAGAATCCAACGCCGGCTAGTCTTCATGGAGAGAACATTGCACATCTACATCACAGGAGCTTCGTGTGCAGGCGTAACGACGCTGGGGCAGGCCCTCGCAACGCAGTTGGGCCTACCACACGTTGATGTGGATGACTTTTACTGGCTGCCCACCCACCCACCGTTCACCACCAAACGGCCACCCAATGAGCGCGTGTGTTTGATCAAGCAAGCGCTCGGTGACCAAGGCTGGGTGCTGACCGGCTCTTCTGATGGCTGGGGCGAAGCGCTTATGGTGCATGTGGACCTGATCGTGTTCGTGATAACGCCAACACCTGTGCGCCTCCAGCGGCTGGACCTGCGTGAAAAGCGCCTCTTTGGCGAGCGCATTGCCCCCGGGGGCGATATGCACGAGATACATGTCGCCTTTCGCGAATGGGCCTCGCAGTATGACGATCCGCGCTGTTCCGGGCGCAACCGCGCGCGGCATGAGGTGTGGATTTCCAGGCAGACGGTGCCGGTCTTGCGCATTGACGGGGAACACACTGCTGAGCAAATGGTTGCGCACGCCATGCAGGCGACGTTGCTATACCGATAAATCCCGTTCAGCACAGGAGTCGGCGGCGACGTCAGGCGTCACAGAGGACACCTAACCGCCATCACCAAGGCGAAAACCTGCAAGTAGGCTTAAATCAGTGGTAACGAACGCGTCGATGGGTTTTAAACGACAGCTATCAATACCTTGTTTTAGGCCATAACCGCAGAGGGCTTAGGGATGTCGATAAAACTTCGTCTGTTTTTGCTGATCGGCACCAGTGTGCTTACCGTGCTGGTCATCAGCCTGGTGAACTACCTGGGGAATGCGCGGATGGAGGCGGCGATGATTGACAGTGAGGTCAGCATGACCGCCCTGAGCAATCATCTGGAGGCCGACATGATGCACGACGCGCTGCGCGCCGATGTGCTGTCGGCAATGCTGGTGGGGCTGGGCAAAAGTGTCAGCAGTCGGGATGAAGTACTTGAAGCCGTCACCGACCATACCGCGCACTTTCGCGAGGCGCTGGGCAATAACGTGGCGCTGCCGCTCAACCCGACCCTCGAAGCCGCACTGAGTGACATCAAGCCCAGCCTCGACAATTACATCGCCCTCGGGGAGCGGATTGTCGGCGTGGCGCTGAACGATCCGGTTGCGGCCCAACAAGAACTGGGCACCTTCAGCGACGCCTTCACCCAGTTGGAAGGCCGGATGGCCAGCCTCAGTGAACTGATCGAAAACAACTCCAAGGCCACTGGCGAGCAGACCCGTCAAACCGTGCGCAGCGCCAATTTTACCCTCGCGGTGGTGCTGGTGCTGTGCCTGTTGTTGCTGGTTGCCCAGGGCTACTGGGTCACCCGCAGCATCATGCGGCCGCTGCAACTGGCGCGGCAGATTGCCGAGAGCATTGCCCATGGCAACCTTAGCGAAGCGATTCCCGAACCCGCCAGCCGCGATGAGGCAAGCATGCTGATTCGCAGCCTTGCCGTTATGCAACATGACCTGCGCGGCATGATCGACGTGGTGCGCAGCAATGCCCAGGGCGTTACGCGCATGAGCCAACAACTGAGCAACGGATGCCATGAAGTGGCTGCCAGCAGTCAGCAGCAGAGTTCTGCAGCGGGGACCATGTCGGCCGCCACCAGCCAAATGACCGCCAGCATCGAAGAAATCACCCGGCATGCCGAGCACGCCCTGGAAATGGCCAACCAGGCGCAAACCCTGGCCAAAAACGGTGGGCAAGTTATTCACCAAGTCGTCAGCGACATGGACGCCATCGCTCGCTCGGCGCAACACTCGGCCCAGGTGATCCGCACCCTGGACAAGGAGTCCGAAGGCATCTACAGCATTATCCAGGTAATCAAGGGCATTGCCGACCAGACCAACCTGCTGGCCCTCAATGCCGCCATTGAAGCCGCCCGCGCCGGCGAGCAGGGGCGCGGCTTTGCCGTGGTGGCTGACGAAGTGCGCAGCCTGGCAGGGCGCACCAGCGCCTCCACCCAGGAAATCGCCAGCATGGTCACGCGCATCCAGCAAAGCACCCGCGAGGCTGTCACCAGCATGGAAGAGGGGGTGGCCCAGGTGGATAAAGGCATGGCCGTCACGGCCGATGTGGAGCGGGCGATCCGTGAGATTCTTGACGCGACGTTGAATACTACGCAGCTGGTTAACGACATTACCCGCACGATTGGTGAGCAGAGCCTGGCAAGTAATGAGATCGCGCATCAGGTCGAGATGATTGCCGGGATGTCGGAAGGCAATACACGGGTGATTGGCCAGACGGCCGGGACTACGGATGAGTTGTCGGCGCTGGCGGGGCAGTTGGCGCAGTCGGTGGGGCGGTTTCGGCTTTGATGGGCTGAGGCGCTCTGGGTCGGGGATTGGTGTCATGCGCCAGGAGTGGGCTGCAGAGCGGCTGTTTTCGAGGTGAAACGATCACTCTTTAGCCCATTTGCATGCAGGTCTCGCACAGAGCAAACTTGCGAGACCTTCCACTTTTCCGTAATACCAAATGTCTGACATGTTGCTAAGTCCTGTCTTACCCGGCGTTATGCTCAGGCGATGGCGCCTGTTACACCGGGTCAAACAATCCCATGCCGCGGAGCTGTTTAACGTCACTCAATCGACTATCTCTCGCTGGGAGAGTGGCGTACTCGAGTTGGATCCTCTCGCGCACAAAAAGCTTGAGCAATTGCTGGCCGCTCGTCTCACCACCGCGGCGGATCAAGCGCTGGGACGAATGGTGCGGGAAAGCTCGCGTCCTGTTCATCTCATGTGTGATTTGACGCACCGTCTACTTGCTTGTTCTCCTTCGCGCGCCGCCCAGTTCACGAGTCCGGTCAGTGAACTGCTGGGTCGCTCGCTATGGCGCTTCGCTACGCCCAATATCATCAGCACCGAGCTCGCCCTGGATAAATTGGGTTGGCGGGAAGCGTTTGCGCCACCCGCGCTGGAGTTTCTGACGGGCCACAACAATTCGTCCATCGTTCCGATTAGCCAAAGCCTGTGTCGTTGGACGCGTATGCCCCTGTGCGACGGAACAACAGCGCGCTTGGTCGAGTCGCTCTGACGGCATCGCCCTGCATATTTTATGCGTGGACGCTGAACATCTTGAGATTTAGTCTGGCGTGAACAAGGTGAGCGGTATTCGGTTCGCCGACTGAATCAGAGGTTTTCATGGACATCGAAAAAATCAAAGGGCGCCTCGAATTTCTACGCGAGGCGGAAAAGCTCAAAGACGTGCTTAGAAGCGCGCACACCTCTTGCGGGCGCACCGAAAGCACGGCGGAGCATAGCTGGCGCCTTTGCCTGATGGCCATTGTCTTTGGGGACTACCTGACTGATCTCGATCGGCTGAAAATGCTCAAGATGTGTGTTATCCACGACTTGGGGGAGGCCATTAACGGAGATGTTCCCGCCATTAATCAAGATGCGTTTCCCAACAAGAGCGAGCAAGAGAGAAACGATCTCCTGCTCTTGACCAGTGCCCTGGATGA
Organism: Pseudomonas sp. WS 5410; assembly: GCF_012985645.1. Classification (NCBI taxonomy): domain Bacteria; kingdom Pseudomonadati; phylum Pseudomonadota; class Gammaproteobacteria; order Pseudomonadales; family Pseudomonadaceae; genus Pseudomonas; species Pseudomonas sp. WS 5410. The sequence goes on from NZ_JAAQWS010000001.1 coordinate 75,496, forward strand.
ACCGTTAAAGGCCGAGATACTGGCGCTTTGGGATGACTATGAAAATGCTTCGTCGCCAGAGGCCGTAGCCGTCAAGGCGCTGGATAAGTTGGAGACGATGCTGCAGCACAACCAAGGCAAGAACCCAACGGGCTTCGATTACGAATTCAATCTTGCCTATGGCAAAAAATACACAGATGCCGCGCCGCTGTTTGAGGCGCTGCGCACTATCATCGACCAAGACACCAAAGAACACATACTGGCGAATTCTAAAAATCACTAAGTGGGTGCCGATTCGGGATGTGACTGAGGAGTCCCCTGAGTGGATCTCAAGTACCGATAAAGTGTCTGGCGACTGATTTCAAAGTCGCGCGCTAGTTTAGATTTACTATCTCCAGCGCCGGCGCGGTCAATTAAGCTTACCACCAGATTGTTGGACGGTTTTTTCTTGCGGCCTCTGTAAACCCCACGCATCTTTGCGCCAGCAATTCCTAAATCCCGAAAGCCGACAGGTGACGGTCATCGCCATTGGGCGCACACCGCTAACAACGCCAAATATCAAGCATCCCGCCAAGTTCAGTGATGCGTTGCAGGTGGCCATGTCACAAAGTGGTTGAAGCGGTGTAGAGAACAACAAAGCCTCGATCTTCGAAGTGGTCTCCGACGGGGCCGAGGCGAGGTATTTGATGAAAGGATTGGTAGAAATGTTTGCATTCGATTTTTGGGGGGGGCTACGATACCTATCGCTACTTACAACCTGAAGGCTATGATCTGTTGCTCAAAAGTAGGGCCAATATCCCGATGACCATCGGCCTACTCTACAAGGCCATGAGGGCCCAACGCAGGAACACTTAGGAGTCTGAAGGACTCTCGATGTGCAAAGCGAGCATCTATAAGGACAAAACGTGGATGTACTGATGGGGTTGCTGGCTGCCTTACTCTGGGGCGGTACAGATTTTTTAGTGGGCCTAAACGCTCGCGCAGTCGGCGTCAAACGCGCCGTGTTTTTCGGTCAGACGATGGGTTTTGCCATCATGAGCATGCTGCTGATCGTTTTCCCGACCTTCATTCTTAAATCCATGGCAGCACCATTCGATATTTGGCTCATCGGCATCGCCGCTGCCGTTTTGACTGTGTTCGGCGCCTTGGCCCTGTCCAAAGCGTTCGCACTTGGCAAAGCTTCTATCGTTGCGCCGCTGGTGACGTCCTACGGTGTGGTTACGACATTGCTGTCATGGGCTGGCGGTGAGCAGATCAGTCTAATCCAGTTGCTGTGCATCGCCTTGTGCGTGCTCGGAGTAATTCTCTCCAGCATTCACTCTGACTCGAAAGTGCCACACACTACGCAGGCCAGTAGTTCAATTTCCTTTGCATTACTGGCGGCTGTGTTCTTCGGCACCAGTTTTTGGTTGCAGGGGCATTTCGTTCTCCCCGTCCTCGGACCAGTGACCATGCTTTGGCTGGCCTATCTGGTCGGGCTGATTGTAATGTTCGTTATGGTTTTGAAGATCAAGGAAGGGTTGAAATTTCCGCCCTTAAAAAACTGCATGGCGCTAACGGGCGTGAGCCTGATGAACCTAGGTGGTTTTTCGGCGTTCGCTTATGGAGCGGTGTCGGGATCAGTTTCGGTGGTGACAGTAATCAGCACATTGTCGGGCGGTATCGCGGCAATTTTGGGTTATGTGTTTTTCAAGGAACGACTGGGAAAGGTGCAGGTGCTGGGCGTTGTTCTGGTACTGGGCGGTGCATTTGTGCTGCACCTGAAAACCTGATATGTGCGCTCAAAAAAAGTAAGCGTATATCCAACACACGTTCACATGACCGACGGTGTGTGGTTCAGCCCGTCGACGGCATCCTGTATTTGCCGACCTGTAACGGATGGCCAAGAGATAAGCGCAGTGCATCTTCGCCGCACCGAATACGGCACTCTGGCCGATGCTGGCGACTAGCCGATTCGACCCGAAGTGAGGTATCTGTGGTTGCTTCGACGCTTTTGTATGAGCATCATCAGGGTTCGACAAGGAGACGTCCCCTATGCCCAAACCCGTGCTTCATCTGATCTCAGGCAAGATTGCATCCGGCAAATCAACGCTGGCCAAAAGTTTGGCAGCCGAACAGTCGGCGATTCTGCTGAGTGAGGATCATTGGCTGTCACGGCTTTACCCTAATCAGATCAAGTCAGTAACCGATTACGTGCGCCTGTCGCGCCAGATTAGAGAGGTGGTGGGCCCGCTCGTCGTCGATGTGCTGAATACTGGCGTGACGGTGGTCTTGGATTTTCCCGCCAACACCCCTGAAGATCGACAATGGTTGCGCGGCCTCGCTGACTCAGCCGGGGTTGCCCATTGTGTCCACTACCTTGAGGTGGACGATGAGACCTGTCGAGGCAGGTTGCATATCCGCAACCGCCGCGCCGACCATGAGTTTGCGGCGACAGATGCTGAGTTCGATCTGATCACTAGCTACTTTCGGGCCCCGGACGAGGATGAAGGACTCCAGATTAAAATCCACCGTCTTTGACGGGTAGCGGCGCCTAGGGATGGCATCCTACGTGTCCGCTTAGGCTGACTGCTGCCCCATGGCGGCCAGTCAGCATTTAGCGAAATCGAGAGCCTCTTGCCTGTCGCGGTTATGCAATCTGTTGCTAAGCGAATTTGCCGAACGTCATCAGGCTGGCCCAGGTGCACACCGGTTCACGTCGCGAGCGCACTGCCAGCAAGCGCCGGGGTTCACAAAGTCGTAAACCCAGTACTCCCTTTTAATTTACCATTCGCAGGCGGTCCGTTCCGACGCCGCTCAGCCCACGCCGCACTCCGAATTTCAAATGGAAGGATCCCCGTTTCATGTCCAATACTTTGTTCCGCACACTTGCCTTGTCCAGCTTGTTAGTTCTCGCCAGCTGCACCACTGCAACGCAAACCGTATCGACGCCTGTTACCTCCAAGGCCATCGAAGCCTTCGTCGACATCTGCCTGAAGACCGCCCCCTCATTCGCCGGCTCTGCAGAAGCGGCCAAGCGGTTCGGCATCAACGACCTCCAGGACATGGGCTTCATGCGCAGCGGCTTCACCGCAGACAAAAACCTCTCCGTACAACTCTCTGAAAAGGAATGTGTCGTTACCACTCCGACGCAACCCGACGACAGCCTGACCCGCCAACTGTTGAGTGCCGCGCAGACTTACTCGCAAACGCCGGTAGCAGATCGTGTGCCATCGAAGGTGCGTATCCAGGACAACAACTTTATTCTTCATCATGACCGCAACGGCGGTTAAGCGTATGTGCTAATGCGGAACAAGTAATTAGCACTTTTACCCTGCGTACGAAAAAGCCCACAAAGTGGGCTTTTTTGTGTCTTTGTGATCGTGCGACGTGTGTTTGCGCAACCGCGTGTTCGTAGGCGTCACGGCTATCTGCGCGATGCCGTCGGCCGAGGTCACCACAACGGAGTCCTTGAACAAGATCCGACAGTTCAACTGGTCGAAGGTACTCAGGCCCCACATGAGCGTCTCGGTCAGTGGCTCACATCCTTCTCACGCCACCGCTGCCGCCACCGCCCTCGACCGCCAAGCAAACCCCAGCACCATCAACAATCCCAGGCCCGCCATTGCGGCTCCAGCCAGGGAAATCGCCGGATAACCCAACCCGGCGTTGATCACCGCGCCGCCCAGTGCCGCACCAATCGCGTTGCCGAAGTTGAAGGCGCCGATGTTCACCGCCGAGGCCAGGTTGGGGGCGTCCTTGGCGGCTTCCATCACGCGCATCTGCAGCGGCGGTACCAGGGCGAAGCTGGCGATGCCCCATATCAGGATGGCCACGGCAGCTGGCAACGGCCAGCGCATCAGTACGGTGAACGCCAGCAAGACGGCAATCAGCATGCTCAACGATACGATCAGGGTGCGATCTATCGAGCGGTCGGCAGCCTTGCCACCCCACATGTTGCCCAGTGTCAGCCCCACGCCGAACAGCACCAGCATCGCGGTGATGTAGGCGGTGGATGCGTGGGTCTCGCTGCTGAGGATCGGCGCGATGTAGGTGAAGACGGTAAACATGGCACCCGAGCCGACGACGGTGAGGGCCAACGCACCCAGCACCGGGCCACGGCCCAGTACGCGAATTTCGGCCATTACTCCGACGCTTGGCGGCGCCTTCAGGTTGGGCAGGGCGAACCACAACGCGGCCATGGCCACCACGCCGAGGCCGGTAATGCCCCAGAACGCGGTGCGCCAACCGAACAGTTCGCCAAACCAGGCAGCCAGCGGCACACCGCCGATGGTCGCCAGGGTGAGGCCCATAAACATTGCAGCCACCGCGCCGGCACGTTTCTCTGGGGCGACCACGCTGGCGGCGACGATGGAGCCCACGCCAAAAAACGCGCCGTGGTTCAGTGAGGTCACCACCCTGGCGACCATGAGGCTGTAGTAATCGGTCGCCAGGGCTGACATCAGATTGCCCAGGGTGAAAATCGCCATAAGCCCTATCAGCAGGTAGCGCCGGGGAATCCTGCCGGTGGTCAGGGTCATCAGTGGCGCGCCGAGCAGTACGCCCAGGGCGTAAGCGCTCACCAACAGGCCCGCAGCAGGAATCGAAACGCCGAGGTCCGCCGCGATGCTCGGCAACATGCCCATGGGGGCGAACTCGGTAACGCCAATGCCAAAGGCACCCATGGCGAGTGCAACGAGGGGTGGATTGATACGCATGAAAGGCTCCTTATCTATGCCGCCAATGCTACGATCCAGCCTTCTGAGGCGGTAGATAGCATTTTTGGCAATCACCTTTGCTTAAGAGGCACAAATGGACTTCAACGGCAGATCCGGTGAAATGCTTGTGTTCGCCAGCGTGGCGCAGGAGGGCAGCCTCTCGGCGGCCGCCCGTGCATTGGGGCTGACACCCTCGGCGGTCAGCCGGATCATCGCGCGTACCGAACTACGCCTTGGCACCCGGCTGCTGTTGCGCACCACTCGCGCGATCATCTTCACCGCCGAGGGCGAGGCGTTCCTGCGCGGTGCCCGACGTATCCTGGCGGACATGAACGAGATGGAAGAGGCCATCGCCGACCAGGGCGTGCCGAGGGGCCGATTACGGGTCAGCGCCGCCCTTGGCCATGGGCGGCAGACCATCGTTCCCTTGGTGGCGGCATTCAGCGCGCAGTACCCGAACATCGTCGTCGACCTCAACCTTGGCGACGAAGTGGTCGACATTCTTGGCGGCCAAGCCGACGTAGCAATACGCTTTGGCCATCTGCCCGACAGCCCGCTGACCGCACGCAGGCTCGGCGACACCGGTGAGGTCGTGGTGGCATCGCCCGAGTATCTAGAGCGCCACGGCACCCCCCAGGAACCGGAAGACCTGCTCCGGCACAACTGCCTGGGTTTCAACTTCCGGCGTGCCGAGCCCAACTGGCCGTTCATCCGCGACGGGAAAGAATTTTCCCTGAAGGTCAGCGGCAACATCGAATGCAGCAGCGGTGAAGCGCTGGCACAACTTGCGCGAGTCGGTGCCGGCATTGCGCGTATCGGCGAGTTCACCGTAAACGAGGATCTGCAGCGCGGCGACCTGATACCACTGCTGCAAGCCTGGAACCCCGGCGACCGGGAACCGATTCATGCGGTGTTCGTAGGCGGATCGGCAATGCCTGCGCGGGTGCGGTTGTTTGTGGACTTTTTGCTGGAACATCATCGGATCTAGGCGGTGGTGGCAGATCAGCTTTCCGGGGGAGGGGGGAGGTGGGGCGCAGGGGGCACCCCGGCGGCGCTTGATAAAAAATAAATTTTTATAGCCAGAACTTAGTGTGAGTTGCTAAGTCTGTATAGATAGTGGCAGGTTGCTACCTTTATTGATTCGCTCAGGTATGCAAAGAGTCTCTGTCCCCCAGACTTGATCATGGAGTTCGAGAAACCAAGATATTCATACACTTCCCTGAATGCCAATCAATAAAGCCCTCGTGTGTGGTTGCGCGGCTTAATAACTCTGCATGTGATATCGAGTTCTCTCGAACGGAGCCTTCATGAAACTTAAGGTTGTTCTTCTTAGTTCGATTCTCTTAGTTTCACCCCTGTATCAAGCCTATGCCGACAGTTGCAGAGAAAATATCTTTGACGGTTACGATTGCCGGTACGATGATGGAACAACCTCTTCCAGCAGAGCCAATATTTTCGGTGGGCAAGATACCCGTTACAGCGATGGTCGCACGTCGGAAAGCAGAGCCAATATTTTCGGTGGGCAAGATACCCGCAATAGCGATGGCACCACGTCGGAAAGCAGAGCTAATATTTTTGGTGGGCAAGATACCCGCAATAGCGATGGCACCACGTCGGAAAGCAGAGCCAATATTTTCGGCGGACAAGATACTCGCTACAGCGATGGCCGCACGTCGGAAAGCAGAGCCAATATTTTTGGCGGGCAAGATACGGAAAATTAGAAAAAAGCATTACCGTACAGGCTTGGCCGTTCGCGTCGGAAATTAATAAAACTTTCCTGGAGGGCCAATTTATTGCCCTCCAGAATTCCGTAGTAGCATTCTCACGAAAAAGTTGTATTTACTGATATCAACATATCTTTACAGAAAGCACTTTAAACCTGAACGACTGCTTTTGGCCGATTCTGTTGAAAAAGTCGGCCATGGTTTCCACGGCAGAAAAGTACGCGTTTGAGATTGAAATCTTTACTTTGAGCAGAGGGTTCCGGGCTCAGATTTCGCGTAGCTGCGCGCAAAAAAGGCATTTTCAGCAGTCAGTACATGCGCAGCCTGGAAGGACCGACTTTTTCAACACAATCGGCCGATTGCAGCCGTTCGTGACAGGCAACAATCGGCCAAGCGCTCATGATGTCTTCCGTTAAACATCAAAAATCCAGTGTGCTCGCTATGAGGCCAGCGCTTCCATTGATGTCGGCTGACACCACGCCATCGCGAGCGGGCTCGCTCCCACAGGGGGCATTGCTGTTTGGGGGATTGCGCTCCGTCAGGGACTGCGCCGATATGGGAGCAGGCATTTTCCTGCGTTTCACCCATCGCTGGCGTCGATAGTCGCCATCGCGCCAATAAAGATCTAATACAAAATCCTCGGCGTAGCATCTTGTCGATGCTCGTTGGCGGTAGCCGAGGGTGGGGTTCAGCGTGTCAGGTCTGATCAACTGCAGAGGGAGCGGACACGGCTGAACGCCCCGTAACCTCATATTAGTGCTGAGCCGCGTTTACATTCGAGGCTTTCACCTAAGCCGCGGATCATCTCCATCAAGGCCTTCACCCGCATTGGCAAATTTCCGGCCGGGTATACCGCGTGCATCTGTGGGCTCTCACCGCTGCTGGAGGTGAGCTTGTACTCAGGACAAACCCGAAACAGGCGTCCCGCATCCACTTCGGGCTCCGCCATCCAATCTGCCAAGCGGGCGATCCCGACGCCCGCCAGGGCTGCCTGGAATACCGCCAGACCGGAGCTGAAACGAAATTTTGGATGCACCCGAAAGCTGATGGCCTGCTCCTCACTGCGAAAATTCCACTCCTTGAGAATCCGTGGCGCCGTATGCAGGATCAGCGAATGCGACTCCAGTGCCTCGATGGAGTCGGGCATGCCGTTGCGCTCCAGGTAGTCGGGGCTGGCATACAGATAACGTGAGTAACTCCAGAGCGCAAAGCCGATCAAGTCGCTGGATTGTGGGAACGCACCGCGAATCGAGAAGTCCAGCTTGCTCTTGGCCGGGTCGATGATCTCATCGGTGAAAATCACATCGATGTTAACGTCCGGATAACGCTCACAGTATTGCGCGATCAACCGGGGCAATACTCCGTGCCCGAGAACCTCGGGGGCGGTAAAACGGATCCAGCCGGAGGCCAGGCCGCTGAGACCGGCCAGGTCTTCATCCACCTCACGTTGCAGATCGAGCATTTTGTGCGCGTGGGGCAATAAGCATTCACCCGCTTCGGTCAAGGTCACGGCGTTGGACGAGCGATGGAACAACTTGAGCCCCACACTTTCCTCCAGGGCTTGAACGGCACGGGTCAGTGCGCTGGGGGAGCGCCCCAGAGTCCGTGCCGCGGCGACGAAGCTGCGCTTGCGAGCCACGGTCGCGAAGGCTTCAAGTTCCCCCAACATATTCAATGCCACTCTCCACCTCATTGCATTTTTCACAACGTGGCATTGCAACACAAAAAAGGTCCTTCCGTTAACCTTCCCGTTCAACCCACAAGGATGGGGCAAACAGGAGCGCAAGGACGTGTCGAAGCTGGAAGAAGTAATCGGGAAAGCCGCAGCGGGTGTTGATGAAGTAATTCATGAATGGCAGGAAAAAAATTCAGTGACGTCGACCCGACGGGAGATACCGCAAATTCATCTGTCGCTCGAAGAACAACGCACACTTCAGGCCGGTCTGGCATCGCTGGACGTGACCGATAGCGCCTCGGGTATCCGCCACATGCCGGTCCTGGGGCTGTTGCTGGAAAGTGTCCTGTGCACCGAGAAAATCCAGCAGCTGCGCAATTTTCCACAGGCCCCTGAAGTGGCGATGATCATCAGGGGGCTGCCGCTGGACCCGCAACTGCCCGCCACGCCCTATGACCTGGAGCCGGGTATCGAGAACGTGCCGACGCTGGCCGGGGCTATTTTGTCCGTGCTGCAAACTCTGCAAACCTGTCCGCTGGCGTACGACGGTGAGAGCAACGACACGGTGTTCCGTCACGTATCGCCCAAGCATAAGCGAGAGACCGAAAAGAGTTCCTATGGCTCGCGCGCGGATCTGGACATGCATGTCGACAACCCTCACTTGCCTTTGACCTGCGAACCCGTCTCGCAGTTGTCGGCCTGTCCGGAGTACCTGTCCCTGACCGGCCTGCGCTGCGAGCTCGACGTGCCGACGCGCATCGTCGCAATTGACGAGGTGCTGGCCATTCTGCCGGCCTGCGTCGAAGAAGAATTGTCACGACCGAACTTCACCGTTCGCCGACCGGCCTCCTTCGGCAAGCAGGGGAATGTGCTGGAAAACGTCCCCTTGCTGTACAGAAGCGCAAACGATGGCCTGTATTGCCGCTACAACAAAGCGAGTGTCGAAACGACCTGCGCCAATGCGCAGTTTGCCCTCCAGCTGTTCGCCGCCGCTGCCAATCATCCCGATGTCGTGCACCACATACTGCTGCAACCAGGGGACATGCTGATCTTCAAGAACCAGCAAACCCTGCATGCCCGGGATGGTTTTACACCCCGTTACGACGGCCGTGATCGCTGGATGTTACGTGTCTTCGGGGTCAATGATCCGGCACGCGTGGTGCCGCTGGACCCTCATCAACCCTACATAGTCAGAGCCTGATTTCATGGTCGATATTGTCATTCTTTGCGTGTTCGCCTTCGCCGCCGGCCTGATCGATGCGGCGGTGGGCGGCGGCGGACTGATCCAGATTCCCGCGCTGTTCAACGTGCTACCCAGCGCTCAACCGGCGGCGCTGCTGGGTACCAACAAGGTTGCGGCCGCCTGCGGCACGGCATTCGCGGCTCGGTCCTTCGTGCGCAAGGTGGTGATTGACTGGGGGCTTGTGATCCCCGCGGCCTGCGCGGCTTTTGTCATGGCCTTCTTCGGAGCCGCCACAGTGTCGTTCGTGCCCCAGTCGATGATCCGGCCGGCGGTGCTGGTGTTGATTGTACTGATGGCGATCTACACCTTCTGGAAAAAAGATTTCGGCGCCTTGCATAAACCCATGCGTATCGGTACCAAGGAAAAACTGCTGGCGATCGTCATCGGCGGTGCCATCGGTTTCTACGATGGTCTGTTCGGTCCCGGCACTGGCAGCTTCCTGATCTTCCTGTTTATCCGCTGCTTCGCCTTCGACTTTCTTCATGCCTCGGCATCGGCCAAGCTAGTGAACATCGCGACCAACGTAGCGGCACTGATGTTCTTCATTCCGACGGGTAACGTGCTCTACCTGATCGCAATCCCCATGGCGGCATTCAATATTCTGGGCGCGCTCACTGGCACCTGGCTGGCGGTTCATAAAGGTGTGCCATTTGTCCGGGCTCTATTCCTGGTGTTGCTGGTGATTCTGATCAGCAAACTGTCCTACGACCTGCTCCTGTAAACCAGAGGAAAACTACATGCATCCCATGTTCGATCGCCTCGTGGCACTACTCGATGCCCGCTCAGCCTCCTACCGGGTGTTGATGCACGATGCTGAGGGCCAGTCGGCGCGCGTCGCAGAAATCCGTGGCACCGAGCCCGGCCAGGGCGCGAAGGCCATGCTTTGCTCCCTCAAGGGGCAGGCCGGACCCTATGCACTGGTGATACTGCCGGGCGACCAGAAGCTGGACATGAAGAAAGTCGGAGCGGCCCTGGGCGGCAAAAAAGCCGAGCTGGTGAAGGCTGAAACCGCCATGGAACTGACCGGGTGCCGGATCGGCGCCATCCCTCCTTTTGTTTTCGATGAGCGGATTCAATTGATCGTCGATCCGGCCTTGACCACAGGCTACGCTGAAATAGCCTTCAACGCGGGGCGGCTGGATGCGTCGATGGTGCTCGATACGCAGGATTATCTGGCGATTGCCATGCCTCGATTGCTGGATATCAGCCAGGCCTGAGCAGACGTTTTCACAACGCCGCAAAAAAGAAAAAGGGGACGGATCTATATCAAGGCCTATGGCTTTCACCCAGCCTTTGCCGATACGAGTGTATTGAAGAGTGGATAGAGGGGCTGAGGTATGCAGGCCACGAGAGCTAACCGTGTTTGCTCAGTGATCTCAAACTGCACTGGCCGCTGCATTGCCAACTTCGTCGGCGTTGGGTCGATTTTTAGCTTGCTGAAGCGTTTCATCAAGTTTATAAAAATGGCACAACTCCAAGAAAGGCTGCCGCCATGACCCCGCTCAAACTCTTTGTTGCCCTCAGCGCACTGTCCGCTGCCTCCCACGCCGTGGCTTGGGATTACGTTCTGCTCGACACCGACAAAGCTGCCCAGAACTGGCAGATCACCAGTCAGCAACTCGGACTAAAAACCGACAAACCCTTCAGCGTTACCCTGCGCACCTTGCACGGCGGTCGGCAGGAGGGCGTCAGCATCGTCGACATCGATAACGGCACGATGAAACTCTCGGTAGTGCCGACTCGCGGAATGAACGTCTTGCAGGCCTCGGTCGGCAATGTGCGCATGGGCTGGGATTCGCCGGTCAAGGAAGTGGTCAATCCGTCCTTCATCGAGCTCAATGGCCGCGGTGGTCTGGGCTGGTTGGAAGGTTTCAATGAGCTGGTCACCCGCTGCGGATACGAATGGGTCGGCCACCCAGGCATCGACAACGGCGAACTGCTGACCCTGCACGGTCGGGCCGCCAACATTCCTGCGAGCAAAGTCACCCTGCATATCGACGAAAAGCCACCGTACGCCATCACCCTACGCGGCGAACTGAAAGAGCAGGCGTTCAAGAAGGTCGACTTCTCGGTCGCGACCGAACTGGTCACCGAACCCGGCAGCGTCGTGTTCACCCTCAACGACACCCTGACCAACAACGGCGACTATCCGAAGGAATACCAGGCGCTGTATCACAGCAACTTCAGCACCCCGTTCCTGGAGCAGGGCGCCCGTTTTGCCGCGCCGGTGAAACAGGTGTCGCCGTTCAACGACAAGGCCAAGGGCGATCTGCCCGACTGGCAAACCTACCGCGCACCGACCAGGGGCTACGACGAAACGGTTTACAACGTGGTGCCGTATGCCGATGCCAAGGGCGACACGTTGACCGTGTTGCACAACAAGGCCGGCAGCCTGGGCGTTTCGGTCGGCTTCAACACCCAGACACTGCCCGTGTTTTCCCTGTGGAAAAACACCGATACCCAAGGCCAGGGCTATGTCACGGGGCTGGAGCCGGGGACAAGTTTTTCCTACAACCGCCGTTATCAGCGGCCACTGAACCTGGTACCGACAATTGGGCCCAAGGAACACAAGCAGTTCCGCATCAGCTACAGCTTGTTGGCGGATAAGGTGGCGGTGGACAAGGCCTTGAAGCAGGTGAGGGCGATTCAGGATGGGCGGGAGACTGAGGTGCGGCAGACGCCGTTGGTTGATCTGAGCAAGGGGTGAGACCGGCTGGAGCATTGTCGGCCGATATTGCAGCCCCTCGGCCAAGTGTTTGTGTCTGATCCCGTCGGTTTGTTCAAGGTCCGTAAGCGAGCGTGCGACCTTGAGCAGTCGATGGGCTGCTCGCAACGATTCGGTTACTGTCGGCTCTTGGCCGATTCTGTTGAAAAAGTCGACTTCGTGTTGGCACCGAAGTCGAATTGACCCAGTTGCCGAGATACTGCTGACCCGGTCTAACGCCTCGAAAAACATTGCCCTTAATGGATTTGTACCGATAGGGAGGTGGGTTAGTCTTGCGTCAGCACATGGGTCAATTCTGTGTTGGCATTCATAGAGAAACTATTGCTGGTAACCAGCATTGCCTGCGTGAACGCCCGCAGCGATAGGTGGCGTTGACGAAATTTATGGGGTAAAGATGGGGCTTCAATTAGCAATGATCTGAAGGAGACAGCATGCTTATCCGACGTTCATCCATCGCCGCCGCGCTCGCGTGTTCATTCTTATCCTGTACCGCGTTTGCTACGGATTTGGCCCCCCAGTTGCTGAAAAAAGCCGAGGCCGAACAAAAATCCTATCTTGCCACCGTCAAAGAGCTGGTGGACATTGATACCGGAACCGGCCATGGGCTCGGCCTGAAAACCGTCAGCGCGATGTTAGTTGAGCGGCTCAAGGGGTTGGGTGCTGAAGTCACCACGACACCTGCGACCCCCTCCGCAGGCGACAACATCGTGGGCACGCTCAAAGGCACTGGCAGCAAGAACTTTCTGCTGATGGTCCACTACGACACGGTGTTCGGGCCAGGTACAGCGGCGAAACGCCCGTTCAAGCTCGACGGCGAGCGCGCCTATGGTCCCGGTGTTGCTGACGCCAAAGGTGGCGTCGCGATGATTCTGCATTCATTGCAGATACTGCAGGATCAGAAGTTCAAGGATTTCGGTACCCTAACAGTGCTGTTCAATCCCGATGAAGAAACCGGCTCTGCGGGTTCGAAAAAAATCATCGCCGAGCTCGCTCGTCAGCAGGACTATGTGTTCTCGTACGAGCCACCGGACAGGGACGCGGTAACCGTCGCTACCAACGGCATAAACGGCGTGTTTCTCGACGTGAAGGGCAAGTCTTCGCATGCTGGTTCTGCCCCTGAAGCCGGGCACAACGCGGCCATGGAACTCGCGCACCAGATGTTGCAACTCAAGGACCTTGGCGATCCGGCCAAAGGCACCACGGTCAACTGGACGTTGATAAAAGGCGGAGAGAAACGCAACATCATTCCTTCCAGCGCCTCGGCCGAGGCAGATATGCGTTACGCCGATCTGAGTGAAACTGACCGCGTACTCGCCGACGCCCAACGCATCACTGCGAATAAACTCATCGATGGCACTGAAGTGACATTGCGCCTGGAAAAGGGGCGCCCACCGCTGGCCAAGAATCCGGGCTCCGAACAACTGGCGAAAGCCGCACAAGCGCTTTACAAAAAAATAGGCCGCAATATTGAGCCTATCGCCATGCGCTTTGGCACCGATGCGGGCTACGCATATATGCCAGGGAGCGCGAAACCGGCTGTGCTGGAGACGATGGGTGTCGTCGGTGCCGGATTGCACGCCGATGACGAATACATCGAGCTGTCGAGCATTGCTCCGAGGCTTTACCTTACGGTGGCACTGATCACCCAGCTGTCCGGCACTGACGTAGCACCGTAACTACGACGGTTTCCGCAGCCACAGGCGACAAAATGCTTGTGGCCGGTCGGGAAGCTCCGTTTTTGGCAAAGACGAATGCCCAACGACCTACCAGAGTGCGATGTCGTAGGTGAAGTAGAGGCGGTTGCTGTCACGGCCCCGGGAGAACTCGGAGCGGTAGACGTAGTTGCGCATGCGCATGCCCAGGCCCTTGAACGTGCCGGTTTGCACAACATAGGCCAGCTCGGCGTCACGCTCCCATTCCTTGACCGTGCTCGTGGACTTGCCGTCATTGCCGCTCAGGTAGCGCGTGGAGAAGGTCAGGCCCGGCACGCCAGCGGCGGCGAAGTTGTAGCCGTAGTTGAGCATCCAGGTGTTCTCATCTTCCTCGATGAACTTTCCGATACCGGCGTTGCTGAACGAGTACACGGTGGCGCCGCTGATGTAAGGCAAACCGGCATCGCCGCGCAGGGTCTGGTAGCCGCCGCCGAACGTATGGCCTGCGATCGCGTAGGACAATTGGCCGCTGAGCATGTCATTGTCGATTTTGCCGGCGTAGGCCGAGCCGCCATCAACGCTGTTGAAGTAACGCAGGTCGCCGGTCAGCACGCCTCCGGCCAACGGCAGGTCGTGCTGGATGCCGGCGAAATTCTGTCGGTAAAAGTTTTCCAGTTCACCGTAGAAATAGCTCAGCCGGGTGTTCTTGCCCCATTTGTATTCAGCACCGGCGTAGTTGAAATCCCCTGATTTTTCGCCGCTGTAGCCATCCGGCACGATCGGTACGCTGTCGCTGGAGTCGCGTAATTTGAAACGGTCCAGGTGCCCACCGGTGATGGTCAGGTTCTCGATGTCGTTGCTGCTGACCTGGGTGCCCTGGTAGGTCTGGGGCAACAAGCGTGCGTCGTTGTAAATCAGCACCGGCGTCTTTGGCAGCAAGGTGCCGTACTTGACGGTGGTTTTGGCGAACCTGGCTTTTGCGGTGGCACCGGCACTGGCAAATTCACCGGCTGCGCGGCCGTCATCGTGAACCGGCAGCAGCCCCGTGCCGCTGCGCCCGCGGCCTGAGTCGAGTTTCACGCCATAGAGCCCCAGGGCATCCATGCCTAGGCCGAGGGTGCCGGCGGTGAACCCGGACTGATAGTCCAGCAGGAATCCCTGGGCCCACTCGGTGCGCTCGCTTTTGGCCGTTCTTGCGGCGCGTGCGCTCATGCCGTGCTCATCGCGAAAGTTCTCGTTGAAATACACATTGCGCAGTTGCAGCTTGAGTTTGCTGTCGTCAATAAAGCCTTCGGCATTGGCACCGGCGAGGGGGACCAGGCCGAACGCGCAAAAAAGGGCCCGACGGGTATACATAGGGTTCATGGCAAACGTCTCGTTGTTGTTATTCGGGGTGCAGGGCAACACGCGCCCCGTGAGCGAGGCGCGTTGAAAGGCAGCAGGAAGATGATTCAGGTAAACAGGCTGATGGCCCCAGTCAGCAAGGCCAGGGCGGTAACGACCAGGGAGGTCAGCACCGCCCATTTGACGGTGGCTTTCTGGAAGTCGCCGATGTCACGGTCGACCATGCCCACCAGCAGCAGGGTCGAGGCGACCAGCGGGCTCATCAGGTGCACCGGTTGCCCGAGAATCGAGGCCCGCGCGATTTCCACCGGGTCGATACCGTATGCCGCGGCGGCATTGGCCAGGATCGGTACCACGCCAAAGTAGTAGGCGTCGTTGGACAGCACGAAGGTCAGCGGCATGCTGGTGATCGCAACCACCAGCGGGAACAGGTGGCCCCAGGAGGGTGGGATCCAGTCGACCAAGGTCTGCGCCAGGGCGTCGACCATCTTGGTGCCGGAAAAAATCCCGGCAAAGATCCCTGCGGCAAATACCAGCAGCACCACCGTCATGGCATTGCCCGAGTGCGCCAGGATGCGTTCTTTCTGAATGTCCAATTGCGGGTAGTTGATCATCAGCGCGAGCACAAAGCCGATCAGGAACAGGATCGCCGAATGCATCAGGCCCAGCACCAGGGCGACCATCACCGCAATCACCAGCACCAGGTTGACGTAGGCCAGCTTCGGACGCTTGTGAGGGGTGTCCTCAAGAATCGCGTTGATGTAGCAATCGCCGCCGCCGCTTTGCAGTTGCACGTTGCCGATACGCTTGCGCTCGGCTCGCCCCAGTAGGAAGGCGGTGAAGACCACCCACATGGCGCCGCCGATCATGGTCGGCAGCAAGGGCACGAAGTATTCCCCGGCATCCAGGCCCAGCGCGGCGATGGCCCGTGTCGCGGGGCCGCCCCAAGGGGTCATGCCGCTCATGATGCTCAACGACAGCATGGCGATGGTCGCCAGGATCATCGGGTTCATGCCGATGCGTTTATACAGCGGCAACATCGCCGCGCAGGTAATCATGTAGGTGGTGGTGCCGTCGCCGTCGAGCGCGACCAGCAAGGACAGCAGGGCCGTGCCCACCGCGATTTTCATCGGGTCGCCATTGACGCGCTTGAGGATCTTGCGGATCAGCGGGTCGAACAACCCCGCGTCGATCATCAGGCCAAAGAACAGGATGGCAAACAGCAGCAACGCGGCAGACGGTGCAACCATTTTCAGGCCGTCGAGCATCATTTTGCCGGTGGTGCCGCCGAAACCGCCAATCACGGCGAAGACGATAGGCACCACGGTGAGCGCGACGATTGGCGACAAGCGCTTGGTCATGATGAGGAAGGTGAATACGACCACCATGGCCAAGCCAAGGAAAGCGAGCATAGGACGATTCTCTTGTTGTTATCGTAAGAATGGCTGACGCCGAGGCGCACGAGCCCTGACCCGCCGGGCGGCACAATGGCGCCTGGCGGGGAGGGGGGCAGTCAAGTCAGGTGTTTGCGGTTTGCGCTAGACGCGTTTGGCGACCTTCAGGTCTTCCCAGGCTGTTGCCTCATCGGGTTTTGCGTCGAGCATCCGCGTCAGCGTTTCGCGGTGGCAGGCATTTTCAGACATCGAAATCACCACGGTCGCGACCGCGTTACTGGCCAGGCTGGTCAGGGCCCGCGCTTCAGACATGAAGCGGTCAACGCCGATCAGCAACGCCAGGCCGGCCAACGGGATGTCGTGAATGACCGTCAGGGTCGAGGCCAGTGCCACGAACCCGCTGCCGGTCACGCCAGCCGCGCCTTTGGAGGACAGCAGCATGATCGCCAGCATGGTGATGATTTGCGTAAAGCTCAGGTCAATGTTGCAGGCCTGGGCAATGAAAATCGCCGCCAATGACAGGTAAATGGCCGTGCCGTCCAAGTTGAACGAGTAGCCTGTGGGCAGTACCAGGCCCACGACGCCTTTTTTGCAACCCAGTGCTTCGAGTTTCTCCAACATGCGCGGCATGACGGGTTCTGTGGAAGAGGTGCCGAGTACCACCAGAAACTCCTCGCGCAAGTAGCGCAGCAGTTTCCACAGGCTGAAACCGTTGGCCCGACAGATACTGCCCAATACGACGAACACGAAGAAGCCGCAGGCGATGTACAAGGTCATGATCAGTTTCGCCAGAGAACCCAGCGAAGTGATGCCGTACTGGCCGACGGTGAACGCCAAGGCGCCAAAGGCGCCGATCGGAGCAAAACGCATCAGGTAAGCGAAGATCTTGAACACCATCTGCGAAGCCGATTCGAGCACGTCGAGTACTGGCTTGCCACGCTCGCCCAGGGATGACAGGGCGAAGCCGGACAACACCGCGATAAACAGCACCGGCAGCACTTCCCCTTTACTGAAGGCACCGATAAAAGTGTCCGGGATGATGTGCATGAAAAACTCCACAACCCCAAGCTTCGCGGCCGACTCCGTGTACTGGGCCAGGCCTTTGGTGCTCAGTTGGCTGGGATCGATGTTCATGCCGGCACCTGGCTGGAACACGTACACCGCCACCAGGCCGATCACCAGGCTGATCACCGTGAGGCCGAAAAACAGCAGCATGGTTTTGCTGAGCAGGCGGCCGAGCGAGCGTTTGTCGCTCATCCCGGCGATGCCGGTGACGATGGTGCAGAACACCACGGGAGCAATCATCATTTTGATGAGCTTGATGAACGCATCACCCAGTGGTTTGAGCGCGATGGCCTGCTGAGCCCAGAAATGCCCAACCATGATGCCCAGCACCACGGCGCAGAGAATCTGGAAGTAGAGCGATTTAACAACTTTCATGGCATCACCCATTTTTAGAATTGTGCGGATGCAAAAGCGCCAACGACCACCGGAATTACCCGGCCAGGCGTTGAGCGTTTGTGGCGTAGACATAACCAGAGAAAAGCCTGCGCGCAGTGCGTACGACGGACGCTTGAATTGTCTCATCGTTGACGCCGGTGTAGGACAATACGACATCAATCCCGCCGCTCGGATGTTCGATACGCACCGCTTCAAGGCGCGGCGTACTGATCCCGCCGAGCATCTGCGCGACGATGCTGCCCTCTATCACGCATGCGGTGGCCAACCCAATCGAGCCGGTAATGGCCAGGGCGCGGTGGCAGTTATGTGGCATGAAATAGCGAACCTGGATCGTACCGCCGGCTTTGGCGGGCGAAACCAGCACCGGCTTTGGAATCACTTTGTCGCTGACATCACCCAGGCCCATGGCCAGGCCTGCCTTAAGCCGCAATGACTCAAGGCGCCGCAGGAAGTCTTTATCGGCGTCCAGTTCTGCCGGGCTTTCATCGCCACGCTTGCCCAGTTGACTGGCCTCGATCAGCACCATGGGCATGGCCATATCGATGCAGGTCACTGCAATGCCGTCGATCACGTCTTGCTTATTGCCGGTAGGGAAAAGCTTGCCGGTCTTGCTGCCAGCCGCATCGAGGAACGTCAGTTGCACCGGCGCTGCCGTACCCGGCACACCATCGATGGCGGTGTCGCCCTCGTAACTGACCTTGGCATCCGGTGTGTACACGTCAGCGTTGATAAAGGTCCCTGTGTTTACGTTGCGAATGCGCACACGGGTGCGGCCCGGTGTGCCTTTGACCAGGCCCTGTTCGATGGCGAACGGGCCGACTGCGCACAGCATGTTGCCGCAGTTGGGCGCGCTGTCGACCCGGCGTTGCGAAACCATCACTTGAACGAACAGGTAGTCAACGTCTGCGTCCGGGTGCAGCGAAGGGCTGACAATCGCCACCTTGCTGGTTTGCGGGCTTCCACCGCCGATTCCGTCGATCTCCAGCTCGTGGCCGGAGCCCATCAGGTTGAGCAGCAGTTCGTCACGGGCCTCAATGGCTGCCGGTAAGTCCCAGTCAAGAAAAACCGGGCCTTTAGAGGTGCCACCGCGCATAAGCACACAGGGAATTCTTTGCATGATGCTGACTCTTGTTAATCAATCGACGCAATTGATGTTCTTGGGGCAAGAGTCTCAAGCTTTAAAAAATCTATCAAATGCAAATATTGAAGAGATTATTGCGTTTTGCGAATGATAAATTTACGCTGGGTTTTCTTCTGGTGCCTTCTGCTGATGAGATAAGACATGGACTATGAGCTGAACGACATTCGATCTTTCGTGAAAATTGCCGAACTTGGCAGTTTTCACGAAGCAGCTGATGCCTTGCATCTGTCTCAACCTGCACTCAGTCGGCGGATAAAAAAGCTGGAGGAGGGGTTGGGCACCTCTTTACTGGATCGCACCACACGCAAGGTCAGCCTCACGAGCGTCGGCCGTGACTTTCTTCCAAAGGCGCGTCGGTTGCTGGATGACTTCGATGAGTCGATTCTCAATATCCGTGAACTGGCCGAGCGCCAGATTGGCCGGGTTACCCTGGCGTGTATCCCAACTGCCGCATTCTATTTCTTGCCTTCAGTCATTCGGCTGTACAACGAGCGCTACCCAAAAATCCGCATCCGTCTGCTGGATTTGAGTGCCAATGAGGGGCTTGAAGCGGTACTGCGGGGGGAGGCCGACTTCGGTATCAACATGATGAGTGGGCAGCATCCGGACATTGAGTTCGTGCCATTGGTCAGCGAACCTTTTGTACTGGCGTGCCGGCGCGATCATGAATTGGCTGGGCGCAGTGCGGTCACTTGGTCTGAATTGAGCGATTACCGTCTTATTGGGGTAGGGCGCCTGAGCGGGAACCGCATGCTGCTCGATCATGCCCTTTCTGGGTTGAGTTGGCGGCCGCAATGGTTCTACGAAGTGCAGCATCTCTCCACTTCTCTGGGCCTGGTGGAGGCCGGCCTGGGGGTTTCGGCGATGCCGAGCCTGTCCATGCCGGCGGAAGATCATCCCACCCTGGTCAGCGTCCCGTTGATCGAACCGGTTGTGAACCGCTCTTTGGGCTTGGTCTACCGCCGCGGATCATCACTTTCGCCAGCGGCGGAAAAATTCGTCTCGATATTGCTTGAGCAATGGCCGCAATAGGCAGTGAACGGCTGAGTTTCGCTGATAGCTGCCGCTCACGGGCGACCTCTACCGGCCAAAAACGGACACCAAGAGCGTCTACGAAACCCGGGGCCGTTCACAGATCATTTTTGATCAGTCAGCGTCAGGCTATTTCCTGACACACATGGAGAGAGTGATGAGAGTTATCATTGCGTTGTTATTGATGTTGAGTACCTACGCTCATGCCGGTTGCGGCAACATCGGCGACAGCGATCAACGCGCGTATTGCGAGGCCAAAACCAATGGTCAAAGTTGCGGCAATATCCACGACAACGACCTTCGGGCTAGTTGCTCGGCGGAAATGAAAGGTCAAAGTTGCGGCAATATTAGTGACAACGATCAACGTGCTTACTGCAATGCCAAAGTCAATGGCCAAAGCTGCGGTAATATCCACGACAACGACCTTCGGGCTAGTTGCTCGGCGGAAATGAACGGTCAAAGTTGCGGCAATATTAGTGACAACGATCAACGTGCTTTCTGCAATGCCAAAGTCAATGGCCAAAGCTGCGGCAACATTCAAGATAGCAATTTGCGTAACAAGTGTGATGCCATAAAGCGTTGATCTACGAATCACGCGGGACCAGCTGTTCTTGATCGAAACTGGCCTCGCGAACTTGAGCTCCTCAGTTGTTGTAGCGCCTGCAGACCCCTTATCCTCGTGGCCACCTCTGCCAGATTCGATATCGAAGTTTACGTGACCCTCCCCATCTGATTCGCCCTGAATAGCGAGGGCGGTCCGCACAACCTATTGGCTGAATTCTGCCTCCGCTGACCGGCAGCTATGGGCCGATCCGTCCCTGTTTCATTTTAACCGTGCCCAAAGCAGTCTAACTGCAGGAGCTTCTAGGTCCGCTAATGGCCGATTGCTGCCTGTCGTGGACGACCGTTTAACCCCAAGCCCGACTGGATTGCAAACGGCTCCCTGCAACCATCAAGTCCAGATTCTGCACCGCCGCTCCAGCGGCTCCCTTCCCGAGATTGTCAAACACCGCAGCCAACAAAACCTGCCCCGTCTCATCATTTTCACACACCACCAAGCGCAATCTGTCCGTCCCGTTAAGCGCCTGAGGATCAAGGTGCGTCAACTCTTTAGACTCTTGCATCGACATCACCTGTACATGCTCCGCACCGATGTAGTGCTGCATAAGGCACGCATGCAACCGCAGCGCATCCACGCCCGGCGCCAACAACCGAAGTTGCAACGGTATGGTCAGCACGATCCCCTGACGAAAAGCCCCATAGGCCGGCACAAACATCGGCCGTTCCGTCAGGCCGCTTTGCTGCTGAATTTCCGGAATATGTTTGTGTGCCAGCCCCAGGCCATAAACCTGAAACGACGGCGCCTGTGATGCGCCTTCTCCCTCATGCTCTTGCACGCCGACGCGGCCTTTTCCGGAATAGCCCGACACCGCATGAATGTTCGTCGGGAAGTCCCTGGGCAGCAACCCGGCCTCCAGCAATGGGCGCAGCAACCCTATCGCTCCCGTGGGATAGCAACCGGGGTTGCTGACCCGCCGCGCCATGGCGATGTGTTGGGCCTGCTGCGAGTTCATCTCCGCAAAACCATAGGTCCAGTCTGGATGAGTGCGGTGCGCCGAACTCGCATCGATCACCCGAACGGCGGGGTTTTCGATGCTCGCTACAGCGTCGCGTGCGGCTTGGTCGGGCAAGCAGAGAATCGCGATGTCGCAGGCGTTGATGATTTCGGCGCGACGTTGCGGGTCCTTGCGGTGTTCGGGGCTGAGCGTGATGAGCCGCAGATCGGTCCGGTCGCGTAGACGTTGATGGATTTGCAACCCGGTGGTGCCTTGGTCGCCGTCGATGAATACAAGGGGGTTTGCCATGGAATGCTCTCGGACATAGGAAATCAGGAGTTCCAATCTTCAGCGCGGGGTTAAGATAGGAAAAGTTGAATTTCCAAACGATGAGATTCAGTTTTTCTGAAGGATGAGTGATCATGCGCGAAATCAGCCTGGACCGTCTGCGCACGTTGGTGGCCATTGCCGACCTGGGTTCGTTTGCCGAGGCGGCCCGTGCGTTACACCTGGCCCCCCCCACGGTGAGTTTGCATATCGCCGACCTGGAGTCGCGGGTTGGCGGCAAGCTGTTGTCGCGCACGCGTGGGCGCGTGCAGCCTACGGCGATAGGAGGAACCCTGGTGGACCGCGCGCGGCGGCTGTTGGCGGATGCCGAGCAGGCGCTTGAGGATGTGGAGCGTCAGGTGCAGGGCTTGGCCGGGCGCGTGCGGCTGGGTGCCTCCACAGGGGCTATCGCGCAGTTGTTGCCGCAAGCGTTGGAGACCTTGAGCCAACGCCATCCCGCTATTGATGTGCAGGTCGCGGTACTCACGTCGCAGGAAACCTTGAAGAAGCTTGCCGAGGGCTCTTTGGAGATTGGCCTGGTCGCGCTGCCACAGACCCCGGTGAAGGCATTGCGGATCGAACCATGGCGGCGGGACCCGGTCATGGCTTTCTTGCCAGCGCGCTGGGAATGCCCGGAGGTTGTGAGCCCTGGTTGGCTGGCCGCTCAGCCATTGATTCTGAATGACAACACTACTCGGCTTTCGCGCTTGACCTCGGAGTGGTTCGCCAGTGATGGACGCCGGCCCACGCCGCGTATTCAACTGAACTACAACGATGCGATCAAAAGCCTGGTGGCGGCCGGTTACGGTGCGACGTTGTTGCCCCATGAAGCCTCCACGCCATTGCCCGATACCCGGATCGTCATGCGGCCATTGCAGCCTTTATTGTGGCGTCAACTCGGTATTGCCCACCGTGGTGGGGACGTCGAGCGGCCGACGCAGCATGTGTTGGATGTGTTGCGGGGGTTGAGCGCGGGCTAGGGCGATGTTGTCAGAGAAAGGAGCGCTTTCGAGCTATCGCTGACGTTGGCGACAGTCAGCCCGGCCTCTATTTCTTGCGCCTGTCAGAAACCGGAGGTGGCTAACCGTTCATCGGGATTGAGTGATGTCATGACGACATCATCCAAATATATCTGTACAAGAGTTGTACAGGAATAAATTCTTGTACAAGTATCGCTGGCCAGGAAACAACGCCGCTACTCGTTGCCGATGAACAAAAGAATACCTGCGCAGGATGCGGACCAGGGGCGAATACATACCCTTGCAGGTGTCCCTTAATTGCTCCTCTCATTACGCAGGTACATCATGCCATCGCACACTCTCCGGTTCTCTACACGCACCAGTCTCTATGCCGGCTATGCCAGCCTGGTCGCGTTTATGTTACTGATCGCCGCGATCTCGCTGTACGCCCTGGCTAACAGCAATAAGGATTTTTTTCTCTACGTTAATGGCGTTGATGCACGTACCCGCCTGGCCAACACACTGAACGACGCCGCCGCCCAGCGCGCGATTGCCCTGCGTAACATCGCCTTGAACAGCAATGTCACTGCGAGAGGACAGCAGCGGGGCGCGATTGCCCTTAACGAACAAACGGTGGCCAGCAGCCTCGCCGCGCTACGCCAGGCAATTGATACCCATGATGATGTGTCGCCCAGATCACGTGAGCTGTTCTCAACCATCGAGCAGGTCGAGAGCCGCTACAAACCGGTAGCGCACACCATTGCCGAACACCTGTTCAAGGGTGAAAACGATGAGGCCATGCGCATGGTCAGCGAGCAGTGCACACCATTGCTGGCCGAGCTGACCCGGGCAATTGGCGAATACCTGCGCTACACCAACCAGAAGGCAGACCTGCAGGTCAGCGAAAATGACGCAAATTATCTGTCACAACGCAACCTGCTGCTCGCCATTACGGCGCTGGCCGTCTTGCTAGCGGCGGTACTGGGCTACGTCATCAGCCGCAACCTGCTGCGCGCGCTGGGTGCCGAACCGAGTGAACTCAACCAGCTCGCCCAACGGGTTGCCCAGGGCGATTTGCGCGCTAGCGAGCGCACGATTGAGCCACCACAAGCCAGCATCATGGCCGCCTTGCTGAGCATGCAGGAGAACCTGCGGGACATGACCAAGGGCATAAACCTGTCCTCACAGACCGTGGCCGAATCCAGCCAGGAGCTTAGCCAGTCGAGCCTGAGAAACGCCGAAAGCGTGGCCGTGGCACAGTGCGAGGTCGAGCAGATCGTCACCGCCGTTCACCAAATGGCCGCCACCGTGCAGGATGTCGCGCGCAATGCCGAATCCGCCGCCAGTGCCGCCAGCGAGGCCGATAGCGCGGCCCTGTACAGCCAGCAGAAGGCCAAAGATGCCGTGAACATGATCGGCGAACTGGCTGAGACAATCGAACAGTCCAACATGGCCATGAGCCGGCTGAAGAATGAAACCGGCAATATCGGCGGCGTGCTTGAAGTGATCAAGTCGGTGGCCGACCAGACCAACCTGCTGGCGCTCAACGCTGCCATCGAGGCTGCCCGTGCTGGCGAGGCCGGACGCGGCTTCGCGGTGGTAGCCGACGAGGTGCGCAGCCTGGCTCAACGTACCCAGAAGGCCACCTCAGAGATTGAGGGGCTGATCGCCAGTCTGCAGAAAATTGCCGATGAGACCTCGCAGCATATGCAACGCTGCAAGCACTCCAGTGCGCAGTCGGTGTCCGGCGTTTCCGAGGCCGGTGACGCGGTAAGCACGATCGTCACCATGATCGAGCGGATCAACGGCATGAACCACCAAATCGCCGCTGCCGCCGAGCAGCAGAGTACCGTTGCCGAGCAGATCAGCCGGGGCATCGTGACCGTCAGCGAAAGCGCCGAGCAATCCGCTGCAGCCTTCCGCAGCGCTCAGCAGGAAAGCGAAGGATTGGCACGCACCAGCGTGACATTGCGAGAGAACATCTCGCGCTTTCAGCTCTAGGGACTGTTGCCGTTTCATCGCGAGCCGCGTTGCTGCGAGAAATGGCCTCCGAGCAATGATCATCGAGCTGCACTCGGAAGCCGCCCATTGGGAACCCAGCTTACTGCCAAGTTCAGACTGAGCGTTCAACCCGTTGCGGGTATATGGGCTCGCAATGGTGGCTGCGAGTGTATAGGCGTCGTAAACATCGCGGGCGATGGGGCCCCAGCACGCCCAGGCGTGGCGCGAGTGGAACGACGCTCATCACTCGGAATATTTCTGATCCGAAGAGCGTCTTCAAGGACCTCCTTAAAAATCGGTGCTGCAATAGCTCCCCCGAAATAGCCTCCGGCAGTGGGTTCATCTACGATTACGGCCATTATGAATTCCGGCGCGTTGGCCGGAGCGATACCTACGAACATGGCTCTATATTTATTGTTTTGATATCCGCCGCTGGATGCCTTGCGTGACGTGCCGCTTTTGCCTGCAATTGTATAACCGTCGATGGCTGCGCGCTTTCCACCTGCTCCAGGGCCATCCACGGCCTGCACCATCATGCTCAGAACACTGTTGGCGACCTCCGGACTTATGACGTTGCGTGACGGCTTTGCCTCGCCTTTGATTATTGATAGTGGAACTAGATTCCCGTCATTCGCAAAGACGGTATAGGCTTGAGCCAGTTGTGCCAAGTTGACAGACAAGCTGTATCCGTATGAGAGGCTCGCTGTAGCAATGTCGGACCACACCCGGTTGACTGGAACAGTCCCGACGCTTTCTCCGGGGAAGTAGATAGCTGTGTTGATTCCGAATCCCAACTCAGTAAGCAATTGTGAGATGACTGCTCCACCTGTCGGAATCGCGACCTTGCTCATGCCAACATTTGAAGAGCGGCGGATAATTCCCGCCAAATCCAATTGGCTGTCTCTGCCTACATCCCTAATGGTATATCCATTTATCTTTACGAATCCTGGTGCTATTTGAATAATGGCGTCTTTGTCAATTATTTTAGCCGTCAGAACGGCTGCCATACTGAATGGTTTTATCACTGAGCCGGGCTCATACACATCAGTGAAAACGCGATTTCGAATAAGCTCCGCGTTGAAGCTTTTGCGTGCATTGGGATTGAAGGAGGGCATTGTAGAGAGTGCTAATATCTCACCGGTTTTAGCGTGTATAAGGATCGCACTTGCAGACTTGGCTGCATTTTTCATGAGGGCTTTCAGTAGTGCTTTTTCAACGTAATGTTGAAGTGTGGAGTCAATCGTCAAATGCAGATTGTCTCCCGGAGTAAAGGGTTTGTGCACAACGATTTCACGAGTGGCTCGCTTGTGTAGGTTTAACGTGTGCTCTTCTATGCCAGGCAGGCCAGAAAGTTTATGGTTATACATTAATTCGATACCTTCGATACCTTTCTGGTCAATATTGGTGAAGCCTATTGACTGAGCAAGCATCGAGGATTGAGGGTAGTATCTCTTGTATTCCTGGCGTTCATAAACGCCAGGAATAGATAGTTCCATTATGGTGTTCGCCAGCTGGGGATCAATCCTTCTGGCCAAATAGGCAAAGGATTTGTTTTGAGTGTTTAGTGTTAGGTTTTTTGTTAGTGATTCATTGATGTCAAGATGTTCTTTGAGTAAGGCTGCTTGCTGATTTGTTGGGTCAAACTGTTTAGGGTTTACCCACAAGGTGCTCACCGGTGTGGAAACTGCCAGCGGCTGACTGAATCTGTCGAATATAGTCCCGCGAACGGGGATCGTTTCAATCATTCGCGTTGTTCGTTTGCGGCCTTCGCTGGCCAGGAACTCATGGGAAAAAATCATCAGGTAAGTTACTTTGGCCGCAAGAACCATTGATAGTGTATAAAAAACAGCTAAGACAATGGCGAATCTTGGGTTTGTCGCTAGGGGCTTCACACGGCACATCCTGTTGTATACGTTCAAAACAAGGCCAGCCTAACTAAATTATTCGCGCTTCGCTCTGTAATATTAAGAAATGTCTTTCCTCGATCTATTTGCCTCTAGCGAATTGGATGGTCGATTCTAGTTTTGAATGTTGGCAATACAGATAATTTTTTATCTTTACAACGAGCTTTCTCGTTATTAAATGGGAAAATAATAATGACGACTGAAATGCAGACGCTTTAAGCGAATCGGGTACCCGGCTACGTGATGAGGTCATACCGGTTTGGCAGCATGCTGCTGGTTGAATTGCTCTGTGCCAAAAGCTGCCTTTGACGCACGCAGTCTGACGGCTTGCTCGTGAAAATTTTACGCAAAATTTACGGAGCTTCCAGGTTCGGCATCGAATACTGCGCGGTGATAATTTGGAACGCTCCTCATGTCCCTCGCAGCAATTCGGCTTATTGGATTTATCTTAGGCATTTTTCTGGTCACGCTGGCCATAAGCATGGCTATTCCCATGATCACGCTGGTGGTCTACGGCCGTAGCGACGATCTGTCGGCATTTCTCTGGTCGAGTTTGATTACCCTCATCTGTGGCCTCCTGTTGGTCGTCCGGGGGCGCCCGGATACTGGTCAGCTTCGCCCGAGAGATATGTACCTGCTGACGACGGGCAGTTGGGTGGTGGTGTGCACCTTCGCAGCGTTGCCAATGCTGTTCATCACTGACATCAGTTACACCGACGCGTTTTTTGAAACGATGTCTGGCATCACAACCACCGGCTCGACTGTACTCAGTGGCCTGGACACCTCATCTCCCGGCTTGTTGATCTGGCGCTCCATGCTGCATTGGTTGGGAGGCATAGGATTTATTGGCATGGCGGTGGCGATCCTTCCACTGTTACGAGTGGGTGGCATGCGGCTGTTCCAGACAGAGTCCTCAGACTGGTCAGAGAAAATGACGCCGCGTTCCCATGTGGGCGCCAAGTACATCCTGCTGCTCTATTGCGGGCTTACTGGCATCGGCGCAATCGCGCTCTGGCTCGCTGGAATGACGCCATTTGACGCGATCAACCACGCAATGTCGTTGATCTCTACCGGCGGGTTCTCAACTTCCGATGCCTCACTCGGGCATTGGACACAACCAACGATTCACTGGGTGGCAGTGGCCATCATGATTCTGGGCAGTATGCCGTTCACCTTGTACGTCGCCACATTGCGGGGTAATCGGCGTGCGCTGATCAAGGATCACCAGGTACGCGGATTTATTGGATTCTTGCTTGTCACATCGCTGGCCGTGGGCACCTGGCTGTATTTTCACAGCGATTACGGGTGGTGGGATGCGTTTCGTATCGTGGCAGTCAACGTGACCTCGGTGGTCACGACCACTGGAATTGCTGTTGGCGACTACACCTTGTGGGGCAGCTTCGCGGTCTTGCTGTTTTTCTATCTGACGTTCGTGGGTGGTTGTTCCGGCTCCACTGCAGGCGGGCTTAAAATCTTCCGTTTTCAGGTGGCTGCCGCTCTACTGGTCAGTAGCTTGAAGCAGTTGATCCACCCTCGAGCCGTGATTCAGAAAAAATACAACGGCCATCCCATCGACGAAGAGATCGTGCGCTCGCTATTGACCTTCTCGTTTTTCTTCACTATCACGATTGCCGCGATTGCCTTGGGCCTGGCTCTCATCGGGCTTGATTGGACAACCGCGTTGAGCGGTGCCGCTACTGCGGTGTGTAACGTCGGGCCGGGGCTTGGCACAATCATTGGCCCGGCCGGTAACTTCTCATCATTACCGGATGCCGCAAAATGGCTACTGACCGTTGGCATGCTTCTGGGAAGGTTGGAAATCCTGACGGTGTTGGTACTCGTAACTCCGGTTTTCTGGAGATATTGACCCCGCTTGTCGAGGGCCGGGACTAATCCACCTCGAAGGCCGCAACCCGCGCCCGTTTATAAAAAGTGGCAGCACGTCCCATGAGCGCACTTCTGATCTAAGGCGCTACGGAACACGTATCAAGACATGTCGCCCCCCCAAGCGGTCGTGCGCCGCATGATGCCCGGCCTAGTGCGGATTATCGCCCCACGCAAAGCCGACCATACCTCCCAGGTATCCCGTCAGACCTTATCCATATTGGACGGTCGCGGCATCACGCCTCAGCCTGAGGCCAATAACGATAAAGAGGCGCACCATGACCGTGCTATTGAGTGAGCGCAGCCAGATTTTCCAGGGCGCCGATGCCTATGCTGTGTCGGACTATGTCAACCAGCATGTGGGCAGCCACTGTATCCGCCTGCCGCCCAAGGGCCGGCCGATGGCGAGTATCAGTCACCGGACGTTTTCCAGCCTGGACTTGTGCCGTATCAGCTATGGCGCGCCGGTCAGGGTCACGTCGGTGGCGCTGGAAACCATTTATCACTTGCAGATCCTGCTGACAGGCCACTGCCGCTCCAATTCCCGGGGCGGGGAGCAGGTCTTCGGACCGGGGGAGATCTTGCTGATCAACCCGGATGACCCGGTGGACCTGACCTATTCCGCCGACTGCGAAAAATTCATCATCAAGTTGCCGGTGCGTCTGTTGGAAAACGCTTGCCTGGCGCAGCACTGGACGCTGCCGCAGCCGGGTATTCGCTTTGCGGATGCACGCCGGGCGCTGAGTGAGATGGACGGTTTTCTGCAGTTACTGGGGCTGATCTGCCATGAGGCGGAAAACGCCGCCGAGCCTGAGGTGCAGGGCCTGTATGAGCGGATTGTGGCCAATAAGCTGTTGGCGCTGCTGGCCAGCAATGTGTTGCGGGTGGTTCCCCAGGCGGCGCAAGGCGGCGGTTTTGAGGCCGTGCGCGAGTTTATCGAGGGACATCTGGGCGAGGACATCAGCATCGAGCAGTTGATGGCGGTGGCCAAGGTCAGTGAGCGTTCGCTGTACAGCCTGTTCGAACGCCAGGTGGGCCTGTCGCCCCGTGATTATGTACGCCAGCGCAAGCTGGAGCGGGTGCATGCGCGTTTGCAACTGACTACCGCGCGCAGCGTGACGGAGGTGGCACTGGACCATGGCTTTATGCACCTGGGGCGCTTCTCCGAGGCCTATCGCAAACGCTTTGGTGAGCTGCCTTCGCAGACCTGGAGGCGCCATCGCTAAGCGGCTTGCGCCAGCCGGATACTGATTTGCAGGAAGCGGATATTGAGGAACAGGACGAACACGTACGGTGAGGGCGCCTGATACAAGAACAACGGAGGGCCTGCCCCATGACCAGTACACTCGAGCGCCTCGCTGCACAACTGCGCGAGTCCGTTCAGGAAGATCCCGCTACCGGGGTGTTCCGCTGCCGCCGCGACATCTTTACCGACCCCGAGCTGTTTGCCCTGGAGATCAAGCACATCTTCGAAGGCGGGTGGCTGTACCTGGCCCATGAAAGCCAGGTGCCGGAAATCAACGACTACTACACCACCTGGATTGGCCGCCAGCCGGTGGTGATCACCCGCGACAAACAGGGCACCCTGCATGGCCTGGTCAATGCCTGCGCCCATCGCGGCGCCATGTTGTGCCGGCGCAAGCAGGGCAACAAGGGCTCATTCACCTGCCCATTCCACGGCTGGACCTTCAGCAACGCCGGCAAGCTGCTCAAGGTCAAGGATGGCAAGACCGGGGCCTACCCGGACAGCTTCGACTGTGACGGCTCCCACGACCTCAAGCGCCTGGCGCGCTTTGAAAACTACCGCGGTTTTCTGTTCGGCAGCCTCAGCGACGCGGTGCCGGAACTGAGTGATTACCTGGGCGAGACCCGCGTCATCATCGACCAGATGGTCGACCAGGCTCCCCAGGGCCTGGAGGTGCTGCGCGGCAGTTCATCCTATGTCTACGACGGCAACTGGAAGCTGCAGATCGAGAACGGTGCCGACGGTTACCACGTCAGTTCCGTGCACTGGAACTACTCGGCGACCATGGGCCGGCGCAATTACGAGGCCGAAGGCACGCGCACGGTCGATGCCAATGGCTGGTCGAAAAGCCTGGGCGGGGTCTACGCCTTCGATCACGGGCATATCCTGCTGTGGACGCGCCTGCTCAACCCCGAGGTGCGTCCGGTGCATGCCCATCGCGAAGCATTGGCCGAGCGCCTGGGCCAGGCGCGTGCGGACTTTATCGTCGACCAGACCCGCAACCTGTGCCTGTACCCCAATGTGTACCTGATGGACCAGTTCTCCACGCAGATCCGTGTGGTGCGGCCCCTCGCGGTGGACAAGACCGAAGTGACCATCTATTGCATGGCGCCGATCGGCGAAAGTGCCCAGGAGCGGGCGACGCGGATTCGCCAGTACGAAGACTTCTTTAACGTCAGCGGCATGGGTACCCCGGATGACCTGGAGGAGTTCCGCGCCTGCCAGACCGGCTACCAGGGGGCGACCACCCTGTGGAATGACCTGAGCCGTGGCGCCAAACAGTGGGTGGAGGGGGCCGACGACAACGCCAGGGCCATGGGCATGCACCCGCAACTGAGCGGGTTGAAGACCGAAGACGAAGGCTTGTTCGTGCGCCAGCATGCGCATTGGGCCGCAAGCCTGCAGCGCGCAATCGAGCGCGAACAGCAGGGCCTGATCGCCAGCGACCGGGAGGTGCAGCCATGAGCCTGTCCCGTGACCGCCTGCTGGATTTTCTCTACCGCGAAGCGCGCCTGCTGGATGATCGCCAGTGGGATGAATGGCTGGCGTGTTACTCGCCCAAAGTGGAGTTCTGGATGCCCGCCTGGGACGACTACGACACCCTCACCGAAGACCCGCACAGCGAAATCTCACTGATCTACTACCCCAGCCGCGATGGCCTGGAAGACCGGATCTTCCGGATCAAGACCGAGCGATCCAGCGCCAGCACGCCCGAGCCGCGCACGGTGCACCTGCTCGGCAACCTCGAAGTGCTGGCCGACGATGGCGCGCAGGTAGAGCTGCGTTTCAACTGGCACACCCTCAGCCACCGCTACAAGACCACGGACAGCTATTTCGGGACGTCCTTCTATGGCCTGGATATCAGTGGCGAGCAGCCGCTGATCACGCGCAAGAAGGTGGTGCTGAAAAACGATTACATCCACCAGGTCATCGACATCTACCACATCTGAGGACACCGCCATGAGCTATGCCATTGCCCTGAACTTCGAAGATGGGGTGACCCGCTTCATCGACTGCAAGGTGGGGGAGAAGGTCCTCGACGCCGCCTTTCGCCAACGCATCAACCTGCCCATGGACTGCTCCGACGGGGTGTGCGGTACCTGCAAATGCCATTGTGAAACCGGCGCCTACGACTTGGGTGACGACTATATCGACGACGCCCTGAGCGCCGACGAAGCCCGGGAACGCCAGGTGCTGACCTGCCAGATGGTGCCGCAATCCGATTGCGTGATTGCCGTGCCGTTGCCGTCCAGTGCGTGCAAGACCGGCACCACGCAGTTTGCCGCGACGCTGGCGAGCATTACCCGCCACGCCGATGCCGCGCTGGAGGTGAGCTTTGGATTGGACCAGGCGCCGGTGTTTTTACCCGGCCAGTACGTGAATATCGGTGTGCCCGACAGTGGGCAGACGCGCTCCTATTCATTCAGCAGCCGCCCTGGCGACACGCACGCGAGTTTCCTGATCAAGCATGTGCCGGGCGGCTTGATGAGCAGCTGGCTGGAGCGCGCCCGGCCGGGCGATCGAGTGCCGATGACTGGACCACTGGGCAGTTTTTACCTGCGCGAGGTGGTGCGGCCCCTGTTGTTACTGGCCGGCGGCACCGGTCTGGCGCCGTTTCTGTCGATGCTTGAGGTGTTGGCACAGCGCGGGGAAACCCGGCCGATCACACTGATCTACGGGGTAACGCGGGATCAGGACCTGGTGCTGGTTGAGGCTCTGGAGGCCTTCGCCGCGCGCTTGCCCCAGCTCACGGTTGTCACTTGCGTGGCCGACCCGCAGACCGCGCACCCGCGCCAGGGGTATGTCACCCAGCATATGGCCCGCGAGGCGCTCCACGACGGCGATGTCGATGTCTACCTGTGCGGGCCGCCGCCGATGGTCGATGCGGTGCGCCAACACTTCAAGCACCAAGGCGTGAGCCCGGCCAGCTTCCATTACGAGAAATTCACCGCCAATGCCGTCGCAAGTTCTGACGCCGCGTGAGGAGATCAGCATGAATCCACGTTTTGACACCAAGGTAGCGCTGGTTACCGGCGCCGCCCAGGGCATCGGCCGGCGCGTGGCCGAGCGGTTGCTGGCGGAGGGCGCCTGGGTGGTCGCGGTCGATCGCTCGGAGCTGGTGCATGAGTTGCAGCATGCGCGGCTGCTGACCCTGATCGCCGACCTTGAGCAACATGCCGCGTGTGCCGAGGTCATGGCCGCCGCCAAGGTGCGGTTTGGGCGCATCGACATTCTGATCAACAACGTCGGCGGGACTATCTGGGCCAAGCCCTTTGAGTTCTACGCGGTAGCGCAAATCGAAGCCGAAGTGCGCCGCTCGCTGTTCCCCACGTTGTGGTGTTGCCATTGCGTGCTGCCCTACATGCTGGAGCAGGGCAGTGGGGCCATCGTCAATGTGTCTTCGGTCGCCACACGCGGGGTCAATCGGGTGCCCTATGGCGCGGCCAAGGGCGGGGTCAATGCCCTGACCGCGTGCCTGGCCCTG
Organism: Pseudomonas sp. WS 5410; assembly: GCF_012985645.1. Taxonomy (NCBI): domain Bacteria; kingdom Pseudomonadati; phylum Pseudomonadota; class Gammaproteobacteria; order Pseudomonadales; family Pseudomonadaceae; genus Pseudomonas; species Pseudomonas sp. WS 5410. Next base: position 108,924 of record NZ_JAAQWS010000001.1, read on the forward strand.
GAGACCGCCGGCAGCGGCATCCGTGTCAATGCCACCGCACCGGGCGGCACCGAGGCCCCACCGCGGCGCATCCCGCGCAACAGCCAGCCGCAAAGCGAGCAGGAGCGCGTGTGGTACCAGCAGATCGTCGACCAGACCCTCGACAGCAGCCCGATGAAACGCTACGGCAGCATCGACGAGCAAGCGGGCGCGATTCTATTCCTGGCCTCTGACGAGGCTTCCTATATCACCGGCGTGACCTTGCCGATAGGAGGTGGCGACCTCGGCTGATTCACCGTTACCTGCAGACATTGACTCACAACAACAATAAAGAGAGCACTGCCATGCGTACCCATGACGTTCATTCGATTATCGACAATGCCCCTTTCAATCGCTTCCATTGGCTGGTTGTCAGCCTGTGTGCCTTGCTGTTGATCTTTGATGGCTATGACTTGTTTATCTATGGCGTGGTCTTGCCATCGATCATGCGCGAGTGGGGGCTGACGCCCCTGCAGGCCGGCGCCCTGGGCAGTTATGCGCTGTTCGGCATGATGTTCGGCGCGCTGATCTTCGGCACCCTGGCGGACCGCTTCGGGCGCAAGAAAGGCATCGTCTTTTGCTTTGCGTTGTTCAGCATTGCCACGGTGATCAACGGCTTTGCCAGCAGCCCTATGGAGTTTGGCATCTGCCGGTTTATCGCCGGGCTTGGCTGTGGTGGGCTGATGCCTAACGCGGCGGCGCTGATCAACGAATATGCGCCGAAAAAAGTGCGCAGCACCTTGATGGCCTTCATGTTCAGCGGCTATTCCCTGGGTGGCATGCTCGCCGCCAGTGTGGGGATTTTCATGTTGCCGGCCTATGGCTGGTCGTCGATGTTTTTTGTCGCCGTCATCCCGCTGCTGCTGTTGCCGGTGATTGTGCTGTGGTTGCCCGAATCCATTGGCTTTCTGATCCGCCAGGGCAGTGTAGAGCAGGCCCGAGTGCTGCTTAATCGCCTGTCGCCAGACACCCCGATCAACGCCGGGGATGAACTGCTCATCGCGGACGTCAAGAGCAAGGGCGCGTCGGTGGTGGAGCTGTTCCGGCATGGCCTGGCCATGCGTACGGCGATGATCTGGACCGCGTTTTTCTGCTGCCTGTTGATGGTCTATGCCTTGAGTTCGTGGCTGCCCAAGCTGATGGCCGGGGCTGGCTACAGCCTCGGGTCGAGCTTGTCATTCCTGATTGCCCTGAACCTGGGCGGTATGGCCGGGGCGTTGATTGGCGGGCGGTTGGGGGATCGGCTGAACCTGGTGAAAGTGGTGATCTGCTTCTTTGTTGCCGCCGTGGTTTCCATCAGCCTGCTGGGCATCAACAGCCCGATGCCGGTCTTGTACCTGCTGATCTTTATTGCAGGCGCCACCACCATCGGCACGCAAATCCTTCTGTATGCGGGGGCGGCGCAACTCTATGGCTTGTCGATTCGCGCCACTGGCCTGGGCTGGGCCTCCGGCATCGGGCGCAATGGCGCCATCGTCGGCCCACTGTTAGGCGGCGCGTTGATGGCGATCGAGCTGCCGCTGCAACTGAACTTCATGGCCTTTGCCGTGCCCGGTGCCATTGCGGCCCTGGCCATGACGGTATTCGCCTTGAATGAGCGGCGCACCGCTATCCGGTTGCCCGCCGCCCAGGCGCTGTAACTGTCCGACCTGTCGATAATAAAAACAAAGAGCAACGACATGCACACACAACGTATCTGGCTTTCCCTGCTAGGGCTGCCCCTTGCGGCAACGGCGGGCGAGGGTGGTTTTTTCGCGGGTTCCACGGCTACCTTGCAGGCCCGCAACTATTACTTCAGCCGCGACTTCTCCGATATTGTCGGCGCCAACCAACAGTCCCAGGCCCAGGAGTGGGGCCAGGGGTTTATCCTGACTTACAAATCCGGGTATACCCCCGGCTCCATTGGCTTTGGCCTGGATGCGCTGGGCACCCTGGGCCTCAAGCTCGACAGCAGTCCGGGCCGGGTCAATAGCGGCTTGTTGCCGGTCAAGGACGACGGCCGCGCTGCCGACGACTACAGCCGCCTGGGCTTGACCTTCAAGGCGCGGTTGTCCAGTAGCGAACTGAAGGTTGGGGAGTTGCAGCCGAACCTGCCGGTGCTGGCCTTCAGTGACATACGCTTGCTGCCGCCGAGTTATCAGGGGCTCAGTCTCAGCTCCAATGAAATCACGGGGCTGACCCTGCAGGCGGGGCACCTGAGCACCACCAGCCTGCGCAACGAGGCCGGTGACGGCAAGATGATCGCCATGCTCGGCCATGTGCCGCAGCGCGGGGCTCAGAGCGATGCCTTCAATTATGTCGGCGGCGACTACGCCTTTAATCGCGAACGCACCAGTGTCAGCCTCTGGCATGGCCAGTTGCAGGACATCTACGCCCAGGACTTTATCGGCCTCAAGCATAGCCAGCCGTTCGGGACGTGGGTGCTGGGCGCCAACCTGGGTTACTACACAGCGCGCGAGGAGGGCGAGCAGTTACTCGGCAAGATCGACAACCAGTCGTTTTTCTCGCTGCTGTCGGCCAGGCGCGGTGGCCATACCTTTTACGTGGGGTACCAGGCGATGTACGGCGACAGCGCCTTCCCCCGGGTATTTGCCAATGTCACGCCATTGGGTAACGAAGTCCCCACCTACGAGTTTGCGTATACCGACGAGCGCTCCTGGCAGGTGCGCTATGACTACAACTTCGCGGCATTCGGGGTGCCGGGGCTGACTACCACGGTGCGCTATATCACCGGCGACAACGTCAACACCGGCGGCGGCTACGAGGGCCGGGACCGCGAGCGTGACCTGGATATCGGGTATGCCGTGCAAAGCGGCGTGCTCAGTGGCCTGGGGATTCGGGTACGCAATGTGATGGCGCGCTCAAACTACCGCAGCGATATCAATGAGAACCGGTTGATCCTCAGTTACACCTGGACGCTGCTTTAGACCCTGACCGAGCAGGGCCCCAGGCCTTGCTCGGTTAGCTTTTGTGTGCGGCGCAGGTGTACCGAATCATCTACCGTTACTGGCCAGCCACAATCCCCCTACGCGTAGCCAACCCACGACCACTGCACCAATCAGCAAAAAGCCCAGGTAACCGAACAGTGGATAGACCTGGCCCACCAGGCTGACAAATCCCACCAGGCTGCCAGCGAATGCCAATGCACCGAAGGCTGCCGAGCCAATGCGGAATGTACGTGTGCCTGCCGGCAGCAATCGGGCCGAAAAGGAATACAAGGTACCCACGGCCGTATTGACGATCATCAGGAAAATGATCAACGCCATCAGCAGGCCGAGGGCCGGCGAAACCTCAGTGGCGATGGACAGCATGGGCATGGGCAGGTCCGCCACGCTGTCCAGGCGTGACAGCAGACCCAGGCTCATTACCAACATCAACAGCCCCAGTAATGCTCCGCCGAAAATACCACCCCAGATCGCCTGTTTCTCGGATTTGGCGGCGCCGCCCATGATCGCCAGAAACGGCACCCCGGCCACGATGTTGTAGGACACATACAACAACGCGCCCAGCAGCCAATGGCTCGCGCCAGGGGCTTGCTGGCTGGCCAGTTGGTTGAGCGCACCGAAACTCAGGCCCCGGGTGGCGACGCCATACAGGGCCACGCCTGCCGCTGTCAGGACCAGCAGCGGTGTGACGGCGCCGATCATGCCAATGACCTTCTTCACATCCAGGCACACGATGGCGACCACGATCAGCGTCACCCCAGCGCTGCCGAACAGGGCGGGAATGCCGAACTGCTGTTCCAGCAGGGCGCCACCCCCGGCCAGCATGACCACCGTTACCGCAAACATGAAAAAGGTGATCATCAGGTCGACAAAGGTCCCCAGGTAGCGTCCGCACAATGCATGCACTACGTCCTTGTGGGACTTTGCCCGCAGCCGGCTGCCCATGCCCGCCAACGCCATGCCGAGAAAGATGAAGAGCGTGGCGCTGACCACCGAACCCAGCAGCCCCCAGACGCCGAAATCCACGAACATCAGTAGCAGCTCCCGACCGGAGGCGAACCCTGCACCGACAATGACGCCGACAAATGCGCCGGCTATTTTCAGACTTTCTTTCATGACGACTTCCCTCAAATTATTGTTGTTATCGCTCAGGGGGGGAAGGCCACTGCTCATGGCCTACCGGGGCATCGCTCTGGCAAACGGCAGGGGTAGATCAACGGGCGCCGACCCACGCCTGGACTTCGATTTCGACATCGACGCCCAAGGCCAATTGGGCGCCGCCGACCGTGGAGCGCACCGGGAAGCCACCGTCGAAGTGGCGCTTATACACGTCGTTGAAGCCCGCGAAATGCTGCATGTCCGACAGCCACACGGTGGCCTTGATCACCTGCTCGAAACTTGTTCCACATTCGGCCAGGGTTTCGCCGATGCGGGCCATGGCCGCCTCGGTCTGCTCGCGGATATCACCGAGCACCACTTCGCCCAGAGGGTTCATGGGGACTTGCCCGGAGAGGTACAGGAAATCACCGACCCGAATGGCCTTGGAGAACGGGTAGGGCAGGTGGCTGGGGTAACGCTGGAAAGTGTCAGACATGCTATGCACCTCATTGGGGGGATGAATTAACGCAAGCGGCCAGGGGCCAGGCGTTGTGGCTCGACGCCCTGGTGGCGCAGGGTCTCGGGAAGGGGAAGATCGAGTAATTGGCTGCAGGCCAGTTGCGATACACCGGCTGCAGACTGGATGCCGTAACCGCCCTGTGCCGCCAGCCAGAAGAAGCCTTCGCAATGATTGTCCCAGCCGACCACCAGGTCACCGTCGCCGACGAATGAGCGCAGGCCGGCCCAGCTATGGCGTGGGCGGCGAATGGTCAAGGAGGTGGCGGCCTCGATGTGATAGATGCCGGTGGCGATATCCAGCTCTTCAGGCATTACATCTTGTGGTGGGACAGGATCGGCATTGGCCGGTGAGCCCAGCAATTGGCCAGCGTCGGGTTTGAAGTAGAAGCTTTCGTCGATACCGATCACCGCCGGCCAGCGGGAGAAGTCCGTGTTTTCGGGGCCGTCGAAGGTAAAGGCGGAGCGTCGGCACGGTTGCAACCCAACGGGCGGCACGCCGCACTGCTGTGCGACCTGATCGGCCCAGGCGCCTGCGGCATTGACCAGGTGGCGCGCGCGCAGTTGGCGGCCGTCGGCCAGTACCAGGTGCCATTGAAGGCCTTCGCGGGTGGCGACATTCAGTTGGGCATCGCAGTGCAGCACCCCGCCGGCCCGCCGCATGGCCCGCAAAAAGCCCTGGTGCAGCGCATGCACGTCGAGGTCGCGGGCATCGGTCTCGAGCATCGCCCCGGCAACCGCCTCGGGGCGCAGGCACGGCACCAATGCCAGGGCCTGCTCGGTATCAATCAATGACACGTTGCCGGCCTGCGCCCGGCTGGTGGCGAAGGCTTGTTGCAGCAGGGATTGCTGCTCTTGGCCGGCGATGTACAGGCAGCCGCGCGGCTCCAGGAGTGCATGTTCGGTGAACGCGGCGGGCGGCTGCTCATAGAAGCCTCGGCTGGCGCGGGTCAGGGCCTGGATCTGTGGCGTGCCATAGCTCTCCATGAACATTGCAGCAGAGCGCCCGGTGGCGTGGTAACCCGGCTGGCTTTCACGTTCGAGCACCACGACACTGGCCTGGCCGGCCAGGCGATAAGCCAGGGAGGCCCCCGCAATACCACCGCCGATGATGGCGAAATCGAAACATTCGCTGTTGGGCACTGCGAGTACCTCCTGTCTCTGGGGAAGGAACGACATGCCCTTTCCTGTGTTTTTATAATTCTCAGATAAGAGAAATGTAAGATATGAGAATTTTCCAGTCAACCCACAACCATGAGGTATTATTCCTGCCCATGCCCTGGCTCAGCTCCAGGCACCGTTTTTTGTACGACAGAGAGCCTGCATGAGTTCCGATTGCGCCTCGGGTTCCACAACCCATCCCTTGATAGATCGCGCCCAGGTTGGCGCCCGCCTGCGTGTGATCCGCAAGCACCAGAAGTTGACGCTCAAACAACTGTCCGAGCGCTCAGGCGTGGCTTTGTCGACCTTGTCGAAGATGGAACTGGCGCAGGTGTCGGTCAGTTATGAAAAACTGGCGGCTGCGGCGCGGGCCCTGAATATAGATATTGCCCAGCTGTTCAGCCCGACCAGACAAGGTGTCAGCGCCCAACAGCCTACGGTGGTCAGCACCGCCATCGACGGTGCGGCCAGCTACAGCACGGGCAATTATGACTATCACCCGATGGCCGGGGATTTCCCCGGGCGCAGCATGACGCCCATGTATGCGCGGATCTATGCGCGGGAACTGGGTCAATTCGAAGACTACATCCGGCACCCGGGGCAAGAGTTCGCGGTCGTCCTGTCAGGCCGCGTGCGCATTCAATTTGAAACCGGTGAATCCCTTAGCATCGGCTGTCGTGAGACGGCCTATTTCAATAGTGCAATCGGCCATATTTACCTGGCGGAAGGCGAGGATGGCACCGCCGCCGAAGTGATGGTGGTGATGTCGGAGTCCTGAGGCGCTAAGGCGTTTTTGGGCAGTGACCTCTACCGGTGCCCTGCAGTGATTGCCTGGTCTTTGGAGTAACACCGGATCACCCGCAGGGCGGTAAAAATGGCAACGCCGGGCGCGACCGCAAACACACCGAACAGCCAGCCGGCAGCATTGGCCGTGCCGGCGACGCCTGCGGGATGCGTAAGGCCGGCAAGGTTTGCCACCATGCCGGCGAGGGCCGCACCGAGGGCGGTGGCGAACAGTTGCACAGTAGTAATCGACGCGCCTGCCAAGTCCTGCTCGCTGGCAGTCGTCACCTGAAATACCCGGGTCAGCAAATGCGGCCACGCCAGCCCGACGCCAAACCCGACGGCGACGAGCGCCAGGCAGATCGGCGTGACCGTCAGCCAGCCACCGCTACTTTCGACGCGAATCAAAACGGCCAGTGCAGCCATGCCCGTCAAGCCAAGGATTGGGCCGGCAAGGATCGCGCGCCTGATGCCTTTGCCATGTGCCCCGGAACTTGCGATTGAGCCCAGCGTCCATCCGCCCGCCATAAGCGCCGCGAGGTAGCCGGCGGCGAGCGGCGATTGATGGTGCAGGACCTGGAGGAAAAGTGGCACGAAGATCTCGCCACTGGTAACGGCCACCGCCAGCAAGGACAGGGTTGCATACAGCACTCCCAGCGCGGAGGTGATCCTGAAGGCGCCCGTTGGCAGCAGTCGATGGCGGGCGCGGCTTTCTGTGACTATCAGCAGGCCAGTCAGGAGCGCGGCGGCACCCAGGCCGGCGATGTTCCAGGCGAGTGTTGACGAGACGCTGGCGGCTGAAACAGCGAGCACGGCCGACGTCAGGAACACCAACTGGGCCAGAGGGAGCGGCAAGCGTTGTGATCTGATGGCGTTGCGTTTGGGCAACACCACGGCAGCCAACAGGGCGAACAACCCGGCGACAGGGATGAGCGACCAAAAAGCTGCGCGCCATACGCCGAGTTCAGCGAAGACGCCACCGACCGCCGGGCCGATCAGCGTGGCCACTCCCCACATGCCCGACACCAACGCCATCGCTCGCGGCCACAAGGTTTCATGGAACACCAGGCGGATCATCGCGTAAGAGAGCGCGAACAGAAAACCGCCACCCAACCCCTGGATCAGACGGCCGGCCAGCATCACGGGCATGGATGGGGCAAACGCACAGATCAGCGCACCGGCTGCAAACACCAGCGTGGCGAGGGTGTAGGCGCCGCGTGCCCCCAAGCCGACCAGGAGCCTGGCTGACAATGCTGAGCCAAGGATCGAGGCGGTGACGAACAGTGTGGTGTTCCACGCGTAGTAGTCGATGCCGCCGATGTCCCGGACAACTGAGGGCAGGATCGTAGTCGCAATGTAGACGTTGATCGCGTGGAGCACGACGCCCCCTGCCAACGCCAGGGAGCGCACGCCATTGGCGCCAGAGAGGAGGGTGGCCCAACCTGCATTTGGAGGGTCATCGACCTCTGGTACCGGTTGCGAACGTTGATCTGGTGAGGTGTGGTGGGTATTCATAGGGAGGCCACGTTGCGATTCAGGCACTCCTTATAAAACCTCAAGTATGGTTAAGGTCAAGACGCGGGTCAGCCTCCATCTCCAAGTACAACTGGCCTTTCAAAAGACCTTGCAAGGGATAGCCCTGTGGGCAAAAGCTCATCAATGTGCATCCACCAGACGCTGCAAGGCGCCATCACGGATCGCGAGCACTTCAAATAGTCCCAGGGCACGCAGGGCCGGCAGGCTGTCGATCAGGTCCTGCTCGGCAGCGCTGCGCGCCGCGGGCGTGGAGGTAGGGGCGGTCCACACTCTGGCGTTGATCAGGAAGGCGCCAACGCTGCCTTTACGAATCATGACGCCGTTGCGTTGTACCTGGTTTTTGTCATCGGGCAGCATATCTTCTGCGCGCATGGTGTTTCCTCGCTAGGTGTTGAAGACCTTGACTATAAGGGCGTAGTGTTGGCTGATTTACGTTATTGAAGACAATCAATATCCCAATGAAGCCACTCATGCCAGCTGCCTTGATTTCCCCCGCCGAGGCGTCCTCGGCCGAGGATCCGTTGATTGTTGCAGTGATCCGCAAGGAGCTTGAACCACGGGTTACCGAGCGCCACGGCCATGCGCGGGGCCAGTTGCTTGGCGCAACGTCGGGCCTGCTTTCGGTGGATGCCGGCACCAGTCAGTGGGTGGTGCCTGCGACACATGCCGTGTGGATCCCGCCCAATATCTCCCACGGCGTGCGTTCCCATGGGCCGTTTGCCGGTTGGAGCGTTTACGTGCGCGAACTGGCGTGCATTGATTTACCCGAAACGCCATGCATCCTTGCAGTGTCCGGGCTTCTGCGAGAAGTAGTTGCCCGTGCTGCGGGGTGGGGAGCCAAGCCTCTGGACCAGGCGCAGTCGCGTTTGGCCGGTGTAGTGCTTGATGAAATACAGACTCTGCCCCGGGTGGCCCTGGGTTTGCCGATACCTCAGGACGCCCGGTTGCGCAAGATTGCCCAGGCGCTGTCGGATCACCCCGATGACGAGCGCGGCCTGCAGGCCTGGGCGACCTGGGTGGGGATGGCACCGCGCACGCTGACACGGCGCTTTGTGGTGGAGACCGGTTTCAGCTTTACCGAATGGCGTCAGCGGGTGCGCGTGCTAAGGGCCCTGGAAATGCTTGCGGCGGACATGTCGGTCACCCGTGTGGCCCTGGAATTGGGCTACGAAAACGTCAGCGCTTTTATTGCACTGTTTCGTCGCACGTTCGGTGTTACACCGGGTCGCTACTTTGCAAACTACCTTTGAGGCCGGGCGCGCCCTAGCCGGGATCCGGTCCCATACGGGCAGCGGTCAATTGTATGTAAAGCTCGGGGCGGGGGATTGCTGTGCCCCCCGCGCCTTGGCCGCTTGATCGGGCTTTATGCTTGGGCCCTCTCGGGATAGGTCGCGCGCCAGTGCAGAATCTGCTCCTGAATGTTCCAGTGAATAATCTGCTCGTAGAGTTTTTCTACAAACGCTACGTCGAACCCCGCTTCCATTGCCCATTCCCGCCGCTCTTGCAGCATCGCCGCCACCCGCTCCGGGGCCGGGATGTCTTGTTCATTGGCTTTGAATTGTGCGGCAGCTTTTACATAGCGCAGGCGTTTTTGCAGTGATTCGAGGATCTGGCGATCGAAGAAGTCGATGCCTGCTCGAATGTCGTTGAGGTTTTCGCACGCGTCAGGTGCTTTGAGTGGCTGCATGGTGTGTCTCTATCAATAGATGAGTGAGCCGTCTTTAACCGATGGCTCGTTTGGATGTTTTCCCGGATTGCCAGGCTGTCAGTTGGGTCTCGGCAATCACCTCATCAATCAAGGCATCAATCATGCTGTTGTCGTGATGATGGGGCGTGGTGATCAGGTGGGCCGTATTGCCGGAGGTGGCCAGGCAGTATTTCTTGACGATTTGCTCTGACGGGCAGGGGAACACCACAGTGATGGAGTTTTTGTTGCGCCAGGCATCAATCCCCGCAGCCTGGAAGCGCTCGACCGAATATTGCGCGGCGTCCAGGCTGCGCTTGATCCGGTGGCGCCAATCGGCCAGTGACTGACTGCGCAGCGCCGCCCACATCATCAGCGGGGTGTGGCCATTGCGCGAGCCGCTGATGGTTTTGTCGTGAGCCAGGATGTAGTCCACCTCCACCGTAATACGCGCGACGTTTTTGCGTTTGGCCACGACGATTCCGCAGGGAATGGGCGAGCCGATCATCTTGTGGCCGGAGACGCAGATGGAGTCGATCCCGTCGGCGAACGAGAAGGGTTGCGGGTGCTCGACGAAAGGCAGGATCATCCCGCTCAGCGCGGCGTCGGCGTGCAGGTAGTAATCGTGACGGGCAATTCCCGCCTGTTGCAGGCGTTGTTGGATGAGCGCGATGTTATCGACGGCGCCCCGCAGGGTGGTGCCGATATTGGCGAAGATGATCGGGTGGCGTTCCTGGTCAGCGGCTATTTTGACCATCAGGTCGTTGTAGTCGATTTCGCCATTGGGCAGGGACTCGACGGCACGGCATTTGATGCGCAGCAGTTTGACGATTTTCGCCACGGAGTAATGGGTGTCTTTGGAGTAGTACAGGGTGCCGTCCGGGAACAGTTCGCGGGCCAGGTAACAGCCGAACATGTTGCCTTCGGTGCCACCGTTGGTGACGTAGCCCCAGCTGTCTTCGAGTGCGATGTTGAACAGTTCGCAGAAGTAGGTCATGACGTCCTTCTCAAAGTCGAACGAGTTCAGCAGGTAGTTGCTGTACTCGTTCCAGTCCCCGCAGTTGTTGATCGAGAACTGCAGGAAGCGATGCAGCTGCGAATAGTCGAAGTCGGCGGATTCGGGGTAGCCGATATTGAAATATTGGTTCGTCACGCAGTGCTGCCAGAAGCTCTCAAGCTTACGTTGGTCGGCAGTGGACAAGGTCATTTTCAACTCCTTTTAAATTGACTGGGCGAAGCCGCTCGATCAGGCGGCTTTCTGCCGTGTGTCTACCAGCGACCACCAACTGGCGAGCGTGGGTGAGTCAGCCAGCTCTTCGAAGCTGACGGCGATGCCACGCTCTTTGAGTTCGGCGGCGAGTTTCATCACTTGCAGGGAGTCGAGACCGTAGAAAATCAGGTTTTCTTCCGGGTCCAGGTCTTCGCAGTCTTCGACCAGTTGCAGCACGCGGGTTTGCAACCAGGTGCGCGTGGTTTCCGCTGCCAGGAGCTGGCGCAGGTACTTTTTGTCGATCTTGCCCACGGCCGTCAGTGGCATGGTTTCGATGAGCCGGATGCGGTCCGGCAGCTTGTATTCGGCGATGCCCAGTTCCATCAAGTGACGGCGCAGCGTGGGCGGTTTCAGGTTGGGGTTGCGCGACACGACGAAGGCGCAGCTCTTCTCCCCCAGGCGGTCGTCGGGCATGGCCACCAACCCGGCGTGGGTCACGTCCGGGTGCAGAACGATGAGGTTTTCGATTTCCTCCGAGGCAACTTTTTCACCGCCACGGTTGATTTGGTCCTTGACCCTGCCGACCACGCGTAAATCGCCGGTGGGCGTGAGCTGGACGAGATCGCCGGAGTAGTAGTAACCCTCATTGTCGAATGCCTGGGCGTTCTGCTCGGGGCTGCGGTAGTAGCCGCAGAAGGTATAGGGGCCACGGGTGGCGAGCATGCCGGGCTCACCGTCGGCGACGGGGATGCCTTGTTCGTCGACGATTTTGATTTCGTCGCCAGGGCTGATGGGCCGGCCTTGGGTGGTGAAGATCTGTTCGTCGGAGTCGTCCAGGCGGGTGTAGTTGATCAATCCCTCAGCCATGCCAAACACCTGTTGCAGCTTGCAACCGAGTACGCCGGGAACCTGCTGGGCCAGCGAGTCGGCAAAGCAGGCGCCACCGACCTGGAGGAATTCCAGGGAGTGCAACTGTTCCCGATGTTCCGGCGCTGCCTGCAACCACAACGCGACGGCGCTGGGCACCAGGGCCACTGTATTCACTTCATGACGCTGGATGAGCGCAAAGCAGGTCAGCGGCTCCGGGCTGGGGGCCATGATGATAGCGCCGCCGGCATAGAGGACGCCCAGAGCGCCGGGCGAGCTGAGCAGGAAGTTATGCGCTGCGGGGAGGGCGCACAGAAAGCGCGTCTGTGCTGTGAGCTCGCAGACTTGCGCACTCGCCCGGGCGTTGTAGTGATAGTCGTTATGCGTACGCGGGATAAGTTTGGGTGTGCCCGTGCTGCCGCCCGACAGTTGGAACAACGCCACTTCACCGGGCTCGGTGGGGGAGAAGTTCGCGGCGCGTCGGCCTGAGGTTTCAATCCACTCAGCCAGATTGTTTTCGTGACGTGATTCACCCAGCAGCAAGGTGATCTCAGGGTTGGTACCGACCTCCTTAAAGTCGGCGATATAGCTGTCGTTGCGGAACACTTCGTGCTCGCGGGAGGCGATCAGCAGCCGTGGCACGATTTGTCTGGCGTAGCTCTTGAGCTCCAGTTTTCGGTGGCAGTAGAGCGCGTTGAGGGGCGCGATCCCTGCCTTTAGCAGGGCAAACAGGACAATGTAGAACTCTGCGATGTTGGGCAGTTGCACCAGGGCGGTGTCGCCTTTGCCTAGCCCGCTAGCGGCCAGTCGGGTGGCCAGGTTGGAGGAGAGTTGATCCAGCTCGGCGTAGCTGAAGCGGCGCTCACCGCAAACGATCGCCAGTGCGTGGGGTTGCGACTGGCTGCGGGTTTGGAGAATGTGGGTCAGCGGTTTGTCGATCCAGTAGCCCTCGTCCCGATAGCGTTGCGCTCTGTCCAGGGGCCAGTGGTTAAATTCAATAGTCATAGTGTTCACAGGTCAGAAAGTTCGAGTTAGTGGGCCAATCCACAGGCGCGCAACATGGTGCCGAGTTTGGTCTGGACTTCTGTCCATTCGGCGTCGGGGCTGGACGCTTCGACGATGCCGGCGCCGGCGAACAGGCGAACGCTGTTGCGCTTGACGGTGCCGCAACGGATCGTCACAACCCATTCGCCATTGCCCTGGGCGTCGCACCAGCCGACCGTGCCGGTGAAAAGGCCGCGCTCAAAGGGCTCGACAAAGCGGATCAGGCGTCGCGCGCGCTCAGTGGGAAAGCCGCAGACGGCGGGCGTCGGGTGTAGGCGGCAGGCAAGCTGCAAGGCTGACACGCTTGGGTCGGCCAACGTGCCTTCGATGCGGGTGGAGAGGTGCCAGAGTGCAGGCGTGCTGATGAGGGAGGGGCGCGGTGGCACGTGTAGTTGGGTGCACAGCTCGCCAAGTTGGCTGACGATGTCCTGCGTCACAAAACCGTGTTCGTAATGATCCTTGTCCGAGGTTGACAGCCAGTCGGCGTTGCGGCGGTCGGCTTGCGGGTCGGCCATGCGCTTGGCCGATCCTGCCAGCGGGTTGGACAGGAAACTCAGGCCTTCCTTGCGCACCAGCAACTCGGGGCTGACGCCGATCAGCGTAGAACCATCGGGCATCGGTACACGGAAGTGATAGCCGCAGGGGTTCTGCGCCCGCAGGTTGGTTTGCATGGCATTCACGTCCACATCCTGGGCGAAGACCAATTCGCGCTGCACAGACAGCACAGCCTTGCGTACGTCGCTCAGGCGGAAGTTGACGATGGCGTGTTCCACCGCGCGCTTAAAGGCGTGCTCGTCCGGCATATTTTTCTGTTCGATGAGTTCAGGCAACGTGGCCGTGTTAATGGGCGCGAGGGTGTTGCGGGGTTGCCAGTGCGCATGCTCGGGGATGTAGAGGCAAGAGGCTTCGCAGGGATCGAAGGGGATTGCACCGACGATAATAGGGTTGCTCTGGCCGGCCTTGCGCGCCCGCTTGAAGGCCTGCGCAATGGTTTTTTGAAACAGGCTATTGGCGTCATCGCCGCCGATGGCCGGTGTTTCGATTCTCTGCAGTGTCCCGGTGACCGCTAGCTCACGGTCGCCGGAAGTGAATGAAAAACTTCGTTTTTCATCAAAGACTTGCACCTCATCTATCGCGTTCGTTCTAAGGGTACCCGTTCTCATTTTGGGGAAAGCCTCCGTGGCCATTGAGTCAAAAAATTAAATGTTGAAATATAATCATTATCGTTTCTAATAGGGACGCTAATCATTTAGATTTGTCAATCATATGAGTGAGCCATGAGAGAGTTAACTTCAATGCAAGCCGCCTGTTGGATCGGGCGCACTGCTCATGCGTCTTTAGGGAGAGTTTCGGCTCATCTGTATGCCGAGTTCGATGGCCTCGCCATTGATCTTGAGCGGCTGCGCAAAGCACTTGAACGGGTCTGCCTGCTGCACCCAATGCTGCGGGTTAGAGTGAATGCCGAAGGACTGCAATCCATTGCCGCGCCAGACGCGTCACCGCCGCTTGAGGTCGAAGACCTGCGTGCGCTGACCGAGCAGGAAGTGACGCAGCATCTGCTATCCAAGCGTGAACAATGGACCCACCAGCAGTTGGATCTGAGCCAGGAGGGCGGGGCCCGATTTTCCGTAAGCCTGTTGGCAGACGATGCGTTCCGCCTGCATGTCGATACCGACATGATCGCCATCGCCCCATCGAGTTTCCGCACGCTGCTAGAGGACCTCGCACAGTTCTACGAGGACCCCGAAGGCGCCGCGCTGCCTACGCCGTCCTTCTTCGATTGGTACGACAAGGCGCGCACCGACCCATCACTGAAAATAGCCCGCGAGCGCGACCGTCTCTGGTGGCGTGCTCGGCTGGCGGATGTCGCCCCCGCGCCGACGTTGCCGTTTCTCGACGTGCAGCCGGATCAGGCGCGAAGTCATCGTCTCAGTACTTGGCTCGGCGCCGACGAGCGTCACGCGCTGCAGCAGATAGCCCGCGAGCGCAGAATCACTCTGTCCACCTTAATGATGGGGCTGTTTGCAACGACCCTTGGGACGCACACCGGCGACCGCGTCTTTCGCCTCAACGTCCCGACGTTCTGGCGCCCGCCGCTGGTTGATGATGTGGAGCGTGTGATCGGCGATTTTGCCAACGTGCTGATACTCGACGTGGATATCGCGGCCGCCCGCAGCCCGGCCATGCTGTGTACGCAACTGGCGGGCAAGATGGTCGAACTGCTCGAACATTGCGCCTATCCAGGGGTGAACCTGATGCGCGACCTGTCTCGCCACCATGGCACGCCGCAACTGGCACCGGTGGTATTTACGGCGGCGCTGGACATGCCCGGTGGCGATCTTCTTTCAGCGCGCGTGCGGCGTGTGTTCGGGCCCATGAACTGGGTTATTTCCCAGGGGCCGCAAGTGGCACTTGATGCGCAGATCGCCTGCGCTGACGGCGGCATTCTGATCAATTGGGACATCCGTCTGGATGCGCTGCCGCAGGCATGGGTGTCGGACCTGTTCGACCGTTTCGTGGCAATCGTGCGCGAGGTTGCGGTATGCGCCTCGGTGCTGGATCAACCCTTGCGTCAGGCGGTTGTCGAACAGCCATTGACCTCGCTTCAGCAAGCTTATCTGCTGGGACGCAGCGCACAGATGCCGCTCGGTGGCGTGGCCATGCAAGAGTTTCGCGAGTACCGCGGCGCCATGGACCCTGCGCTGCTGCGCGGTCGTTTGGCCGAGAGGGTGCAGCGTCACCCTAGCCTGCGGACACGCATCGATGCGCAGAAGCTCGTGCAGCGTGTCAGTGAGGTAGGGGAGTTGAACCTGGATGAAGTCGATCTCACCGACAGGTCGCCGGAAGATGCGCTGGAGCACATTGCAGCATTGCGCGAGGCATATGCGCACGGGCTGTTCGAGCTCGACCGTTCGCCCTGGAACGTCACGCTGTTCAAGCTGCCGCAAGACCAGCTGCACGTCTTTGTACGCCTGGATGCGTTGATCCTCGATGGGCGCTCAATCGCCAGGCTGATGGTCGAGCTGTTCGACGGTGCAACAGACGAAGAGCCCATCGCAGAGAGTGCGTCCGAGCAGCAAGACCTCACCGACCAACGCAAGGCGGATGCCGTTTACTGGAAAGCCAAACTCGCCGCCGTCAGCGGTGCGCCACGCTTGCCATGGACTACACCGCTGGACAAGGTGGGTACTTCGCGTTATGAGCGACAGAGCCAGCTGGTGCCAAAGCCAGCGTTCAGTGCGTTGTGCAAACTGGGTGCGCGGCAGCGACTGTTCAAGAACTCCACCCTGATGGCGCTGGTGCTGGAAGTGCTGTCCCACTGGGTCGATGAGGGCGACTTGTGTGTCGCGGTACCTGTTGCGCCGCAAACCACAGGTGCATTCGCCAACCGTTCAAGCTTTATCGCGATCAATTGGCGCGCCGAGCCAGGCGGTTTTGCGCAGCGGGCGACCCAGTTGCAAGTGGACGTGCTGGAAGGGCTGCAGCATCTGGCATTTTCCGGTGTGGACCTGGCGCGATTGCTGTTTGAATCCCATGGCCCGGGTCCCGTGCTGCCGGTGGTGATCACCAACGGGTTTTCCTGGCCGGCCACGTCGCTGGACAGCCCCATGAGCCTGTGTGGCGGGCTGACTCAAACGCCTCAAGTGGCGATGGATATCCGCTTCTCGGCTAATGCCGACGGGGCTTTGGTGTTCGACATCGATTACGCACGGGAGGTGATGGACGCTGCGATGGTCAGCGATATCTTGAGTGCGCTCGAAAAGGCCATCAGCCTTGTCACTGCAAGCGCAGTGTTCGCTCTGGATACCTCGACGATTATCGACAGCCGCCACTACCGGTTGAACAGCCCGGTCAGTGATGCGTCGCGAACGGGTTTTCTCGAACGAATCGCGAGCCACATCTTTGATCCCGCAAACACCCGAACCGCCCTCATCGCCGGGGACCAGCACCTCACGTACGCCGAACTCGGCGACGCTGTCGGCAGAGTCATTGCGGCCTTGAAAATGCGCGGACTGTCTCGCGGCCAGGTGGTCGCGATCTGCTTGTCGCGCAGCCCGCAACACACGATAGTGACCCTGGCCTGCGCCTTGACCGGCCTGATCTGGGTGCCGATTGATGCCTCGGCACCTGGCGAGCGACGGCAGTACCTCTTGGAAAACTGTCAACCCGACCTGGTGGTGATTGCGCAAGGCGAGCCGGTCGCGCATCCCTTCGCCACACCGGACGAACTGCTGGCGGGGCCGGCAGTGCCCGCGCCCGCGCTGGATGACCTGTCGTTGAGCGAAGCACCGGCGTATTACCTCTATACCTCGGGCACCACCGGCAAGCCCAAGTGCGTGGTGCTGAGCAACCGCGCCACGGCCAACGTGATCGGCAGCACCCTCGAACACTGGGCCGTGACCGAGCGTGATGTGTTTATGTCCGTGACGCCGCTGCACCATGACATGTCGGTGTTCGACGTGTTGGGCTGCCTGACGGCAGGGGCGACACTGGTGCTTCCGGAGCCCGGCGAAGACAAGGACGCCGTGCGCTGGAACCAGTTGATCGCCCGGCATCAGGTGACACTGTGGTGCTCGGTGCCGGCGATCCTGGAGATGCTCCTGTCTTGCCGTGCGACTCATGATTTGAAGAGCCTGCGCCTGATTGCCCAGGGCGGTGACTACATCAAGCCCGGCGTGATTGCCGAGTTGCGCGAGTTGCTGCCGTCTGCACGTCTGATTTCCCTGGGCGGGCCGACGGAAACCACGATCTGGAGCATCTGGCACGACATCTCGGCTCACGACCGTGCGCTGATCCCTTATGGCAGGCCGTTGCCCGGTAACCGCTACTTCGTTCTCGACCCTCAGGGCGCGCATTGCCCCGCGGGCGTGGTGGGCCGAATCCACACCGCCGGCGTCAACCTCGCGCTGGGCTACCTGGAAAACGGCGCGCTGGCCCAGAGCGAGTTCGTGACAGTGCTCGATGAGTGCGGTCAGCCCGTTCGTACCTTTCGCACCGGCGACTGCGGGCGCTACCGCCGCGACGGCACCCTGATCTTCGACAGCCGCGTCAATGGCTATGTGAAAGTGCGCGGTGTGCGCGTATCGCTGCCGGATATCGAGATCGAGCTGATCAATCACCCCGGGGTCCGACACGTGCTGGTGGTCGATGTTGGCGAGCAGCGCCAGGGCGAGGTCGGCATTGGTGCGCTGTATGTCGCACATCCGGACGCTGCCGAGCTGACGACCGCCGCGTTGCGTAAATATGCCCGTCAGCATCTGCCGCAGTCCCACGTACCGAGGCGGTTCCTGAGGGTGGATGCGTTGCCGCTGTCGCAAAACGGCAAGCCGGATCGCCAGCGGGCGCGCAACCTGCTCAGCGCAACAACTAATGACGCCGCCGAACCTAGCGCGACCCCGCGCAACAAGGTGCTGGATATTTACCTGAGCGTGCTGGGCCGGCCGCTGGAAGACGGCGCCAATGACGGGGTGGACTTCATCAGCCTGGGCTTGCGTCCCCAGCATCTGAAGGCTATTTCGGCGCGGGTGCGCGAAGACTTTTCGGTCGCACTGTCACCCGGGCAACTCTTGCGTTGCCGCAATGCACAAGACGTTGAACGCCTGCTCATGGCCGAGGGCGCCTGAGCCGGTAGCGGATTTGATATGAGCGCAGTGGGCGTCTGAACGCCGTGCCACTGCCAACCAGTACCTATGGAGATGGATGGGATGATGGATACACCACATGTTGATATTGCCGGAGTCGGCATCGGGCCCTTCAATCTGGGGCTGGCCGCGTTACTGTCCAGACATCCTGGCGTGACAAGTATTTTCCTCGATCGCAAAGCAGAGTTTCGCTGGCACGAAGGGCTTCTGTTACCCGGTACCACGCTGCAGGTCCCGTTTCTGGCGGATCTGGTGACGATGGCCGACCCCACGCACCCACTGAGTTATTTGAACTACCTGCATCAGCACGATCGCCTCTACCCGTTTTATTACTACGAAAACTTCCAGGTGCCTCGCCGCGAATATGACCATTACTGCCGCTGGGCGTCGCAGCAACTGCCGGACTGCCACTTCGGTGAAGACATCTGCGAGGTGAGCTATGACGCCAGCCTCGACCGGTTCCTCATCGAGAGCCAGTCGGTGTCGGGCTTCAAACGTCATTACTACAGCCGCGACCTGGCCATTGGCATAGGCACCGTACCGTTGTTGCCGAAGTGGGCGCAGGTGAAGAGCACGGCGCCGGTGATGCATTCGGCGGAATTCGGTAAACGGCAGGCGCAACTGGCGCAGTGTCAGCGGGTCACAGTGATCGGGTCCGGCCAGAGTGCGGCGGAGTGCGTGCTGGCGCTTTTCAACGAACTGACCCCGGAACGCATCGCGGCGGGCGCTTCGATTCGCTGGGTCACCCGTTCGCCGGGCTTTCACCCCATGGAGTATTCAAAGCTTGGTCAGGAGTGCTTTACGCCGTCCTATATGGAGTACTTCCACAGCATTCCCCGCGAGCGCCGCCGAGACATCGTGGCGGGGCAGGGCTTGCTGTACAAGGGCATCAGTTTCTCGACCATCGCCGACATCTACGACCTGATCTACGAGCGTTCGATTGGCGGTAGTGACCCGGGCCTGACGCTGCTTTCCAATTGCGAGGTGGAGACCGTGGAGGATGTCGACGGCACGCTGCGCATTGCCTACCGGCACCGCGAACTGGACCAGGTCAGCACCTTCGAAGCCGATGCGATTGTGGCGGCCACGGGGTACGGGCATGTCTGGCCGCAGTGGTTTGAACGGCTGAAGGGCAGTGTGCTGCAAACCGATGAGTACGGTGACTGCATCGTCGACGAGGATTTTACGGCGCGTCGCTGCGATGCAGGCGCGGGTCGCATTTTTGTGCAGAACGCGGAAATCTTCCAGCATGGCGTGGGTTCACCGGACCTGGGGATTTCTGCCATTCGCAATGCGACGATTGCCAACCAGTTGCTGGGCCAGCCGCACTACCGCTTGCCCAAGCGCTCATCGTTCCAGCGTTACGGGATGCATGAAGGGTAGAAGTTGAAATGCCGGGTCTTGTTTACAAGACCCGGCTGGAGGGTTATACGCGGATGTGATCGACCACGACGCCGGCGGCATCGGGTGTGGTGAACAGCGTGAACACCTGATCAATCGTCGCGCTCAGGCGCGCCATCTGTTCGGCGCTGTAGCGGTCTGACAGGTAAGTAGTCACCAGGCGCAACGAGCGTTTGCCATCAATCATGTTTTCCATGATCTCGAACTGAATCCCGAACATCGACTGGCTCTTGTCCGGGTCAATCTGGCGGTAGCGGATCGTCCTGGCGTCGGGGGTTTGCAGGGCACCGTTCAAGGCATTGTTGGCGTGGATCTGGATGTACACGTCAAACAGCAGGCCGTCGGCGGGCGTCATGCCCAGGGCCTGTTGAATCAGTTCCAGGGGCACGTCGGCATAGGCCATGGAGTCGTTGATCAGGTGGGTGACGTTTTCAACCAGGGCGCCAATGGCTTGTTGGGGATCGAACTGCACCCGATGTGCGACCATCGTGGTGAAGTAGCCCACCGTTTCGTAGAAGCCGGGGTCGGTCCGGCCGGAGGCCGAGGTGCCGATCACCAGCTCTTTCAAGTCACCCAGCTTGTGCAGGGACAACGCAATGGCGGTATAGACCACACCGAACAAAGACGAATTGTTCTGCCTGGCGAAGGTGTAGAGGTTGTCGGTGAGCGCCTGGTCCGGCTTGATCTCAAACCACTGGGCTTTCGACGACACCGTAATGGGCGCGCTCGCCTGGGAGCCAGGGGAGGGCAGTGTCAAGCCACGGGTGGCATCGCGCAACATACCCGTCCAATAGTCGAGATGGTGTTGATTGATGCCGGTGGCCTGCTCGCGCCATGCAAACTCATGGAATGAGCGTGCGGGTGTTGCCCAGGTGGGTGTCTTGTCGGCGGCGCGGGCGAGGTAGGCCTGTGCCAGCTCTTCCATCATGACATTGAGTGACCACTCATCAATGGCCATGTGATGTACCAGCAGTGACAGGGTCTGGCGCTGGCGTTCTACGTCGTAAATAAAGCGAACCCTCAGGGGCAGTTCGCGGGACAGGTCGAATTGATAAGTGGCCTCGCTTTCCAGCGTCGCCCGCAGGCTTTCATGACTGGACCAGAACCACTTGTAGTCCGACAGTTGTGCGATAGGCACGATCTGCTGGTAAGCCTCATCGCCCTCAAAGTGGAAGGTGGTACGCAGGCTCGCGTGGCGCTTGAGCAGGTCGCTGAAGGCCTGCTCGAACAGCGCCTCGTCCACATCGTCGAGAAAGTCCAGGGCAAACGGCAGGTTGAAAATCGTCCCGAACTCATAGGCCGCATAGGCTCGGCCGAGGGACGCCTGGGCGAGGGCGAACGGTGCTTTTTGCACATCTTGCGGCACGTTCCCGGCAGTCGTCACCCCAGCGTTCTGCGCGATGACGTTGGCCCGTGAGGCCAGGGCCGCTGCAGACGGAGCACTGAAGAAGTCATTGAACTGGACTTCAATGCCGTGGTTGCTCAACAGCTTGCCGATGATGCGGGTCGCCAGCAGGGAATGGCCGCCGAAATCAAAAAAATCGTCCGTCAGTTGCATGTCGGGCTCGGCCAGTGCGCCACGGAATTCGCCAAGAATAATGGCCTCGACGTCATGGTTGACAGTCGTTGGCAGGGCGCTGACGGTAGGTGCACCGATAGTGCCATCCGCTTGGTGCTGCAACCACGGTGTGTCGCTGGCCGAGTACCCGACATAGGCGTTCAGCACCCCTCGATACAGATCGATGACCTGGCAAGTCTGGTCGAGGATCTGGTGCACCACGAACGCCAGGATCACGTGCTGCCCGGTTTGAATAATCAGCACCTTGAGCGGTGGCTGGGTCTGCGCATTCCAGGGCGCCGCCTGCTGCGCGAGCAATTGCCCGGTGGCGTCGGCCTCGGAGTGTGAGCCAATGAGCTCAACGCAGGCTTGCCAGTCAATGGCGTGAACTTTGTCCACTTCACCGTCGTCGTTGAACTGATAGCGCGCGTTCAGATCAGGCAAGTGTTCGATAACAGTCTTGATCGCCAGCTCAAGCTTTGGAACATCGATGTCCGCGTCGAGCTGCCAGGCGCTGAAGTGTTTGAGAATGCGTTCGGGATATTGCTGCTGCAAGAGCCAGATATGCTCTTCGTAACGTGTGGCAGATAGTTTCGAAAACGTATCTGGATTGGATTCCATCATGGAAATTTCCCGCCTTATCAAACTGAACAGTCAGAAGTAGAGATGGCACCGAGTGCCGACAGACCCATCCGGAGTCTGGGGTAACGCCCGGGATTCCGGGCACAAGAAGAGGCGCAGGCACGTTGCATTGCAGGGGCTCTATGAACGCCGTATGATTCAAATAATAATCATACCTATTCGCATTAGTCAAAAGCTGATCGCGAATATCAGCGTCTCAGGAGAGGTGAAGTGGACAACGGAGCGTTCGCGTTTAAGCAGCAATTTGAAAGGCTGTATATCGACCATCACAGTTGGCTGTGCAGCCTGTTGCGGCGCAAGCTGGGCAACCCGGTCGATGCTGCGGACCTCGCCCAAGACGTCTATCTCAACCTCATCAAAAAAGGCTGCGTGCCCTCGATCGAAGACTCGCGCTGTCACTTGACCCAAATCGCAAAGGGCATGGTGATCGACCTCTACCGCCGCCGTCGCCTTGAAGCGTGCCACCTCGAAAGGCTCAAGCTGCAGGCAGAGCCGTTGGCGCCTTCTGAAGAAGTCCGCGCCCTGGCCACGGAAACCCTAACCCAGATCGATCGCGCGCTGCACCGCAAACCCGTCAAGACCCGCCAGGCACTGCTGCTGTGCAAGCTGCATGGCATGGGCCATCGCGACATCGCCACCGAGTTGAAGGTGTCGGTGTCTTCCGTCGAAAAGTACATCGCCAGTGGTCTGCGGGCCTGCTCTCCGTTTCTTTCCGGGGCGTGCCCCCTCACCGATTAATGAACGTTTCGCTTGAGGATTTTGCGCTGCTGTCCGGAATACAAGGTACGCAGTGCGTAAAGCCTTCGAGCGCAAAGGAAGTCAGGCATGCCCTCAGGTTGCCTGCAGTGGTTATTCAGGAGAGCTCATGAGTGTTAACGAACCATCCGCAGCCAACGGCTCGGTGTCCCAGGTCCTCAATCCCATACGCGGACGACTGATCGTTGCGGGCCTGCTGGCCGCCATCGGCACCATGCTGACGATGGTGCCCCTGGCCGGCATCGCGCACATTGCCCAGTTCGCGATGGGCCAGGCAGAACTGGCCACGGCCTGGGCGCAGATGCAGGGCCCCGTCTGGCGCGTGGTGATCATCAGCCTGGGGTGTCTGTTCCTGGGGCTGACGCTGATCTCGATGGGCGAAATGGTTGCGCACCTGGCCGACAATCACATCACCGGGCGTTTGCGCCTGGCGATTACCCGCCGGTTGGCCAAGGTACCACTGGGCTGGTTTACCAGCCGGGCATCGGGCGAGGTCAAGCAGGCGATGCAGGATGACATCGGTACGCTGCACAGCCTGACGGCACATTTCTACACCACCCTGGGCCGCACCCTCGGCGCGATTCTCATCTCGATGATTTACCTGTTTGCCATGAACTGGCGCATGGCGATTGTCTCGCTGCTGCCGTTCCCGCTGTTTTTCCTGTTTTTCTCCAGGGCCACCAAAGCCAGCGGGGCGAACATGCAGTCGTTTGGCGCCGGCATGGCGCGTATCAACAATGCGGTGGTCGAGTTCGTCAACGGCATCCCCGTGGTCAAGGCCTTTGGCGTCGAGGGCAAGGCCCACGGCAGTTACCGTGAAGCGGTGGATGGGTTTGCCGACGCGTTCACCGACTTCACCCGGCCCCTGGTCAGCGCAATGGCCAACGCCCACGCGATGATCGCCCCGGTGGCGGTGCTCGGTGTGGTGTTGGCCTTTGGCACGTTGTTCGTGAGCCTGGGCTGGATCACGCCAGTGGAGGTGTTGCCCTTCGCCTTGGTGGCGCCGGGCATTTGTGCGCCGCTGTTGCTGCTGAGCTACATCACCCACGACTTGAACAACGCCACCGGCGCCGCCCAGCGCGTACACAAGTTACTGCAAACCCCGGTGCTGCAAACCCTGGCGGGCGAGGCAACAACGTTACCTGAACGGGTTGAAATACGCGTCGAACACGTCGGCTACAGCTACGACGCAGAGCACCCGGTACTCAGCGACGTCAGCTTCACGCTCAAGCCCGGCACTGTCACGGCGATTGTCGGCGCGTCCGGCTCCGGCAAGTCGACCCTGGCGCGCCTGCTGTTGCGGTTCTTCGATCCGAGCGAGGGACGTATCACCCTGGGGGGCGTCGACCTGCGGCAGATCGAGAGCGCGCAGTTGTATCGGCGCATCGGCTTTGTGCTGCAGGAAGTACGCCTTATCCATGCCAGTCTGCGCGACAACATCGCCCTGGGCCGTCCTTCGGCCAGCCAGCAGGAAATCGAAGACGCCGCGCGCACCGCCAACATTCACGAACGCATCCTTGCGTTGCCACGGGGCTACGACTCGGTGATCGGCGAGGACGTGCAGCTCTCCGGTGGCGAGCTGCAGCGCGTGAGCATTGCCCGTGCAGTGTTGCTCGACCCGCCCGTGCTGGTGCTCGACGAAGCCACGGCGGCAGCCGATGCCGAAAACGAGGTGAAGCTGCAGCAAGCGCTGTCGCGATTCGCCCAGGGCCGCACCTTGATGGTGATCGCTCACCGTCTCGATACGGTGATGCATGCCGATCAGATCATCCTGATCGACAACGGCACGATCTGCGAGCAGGGCCGTCATCACGAACTGCTCGCGCGCAACGGCCGATACGCCCGACTGTGGGCGCTGGGCGGCTATGAACAAGGCTCTGAACAGGCGGTATCGTCATGCTGAACACCTTTATTCAACTGCTGGGCGAAGAGGCCCCGGTACTGCGCCGCTACCTGTGGATGACGCTGGTCTATGGCCTGCTTTGCGGGCTGACGATAGTCACCCTGGTGCCGGTACTCACCCACCTGTTGGGTAGCGAGCTGCGTTCGGCGGCGCAATGGCTGGTGGTGCTGGTGATCGGCGTGGCGCTGTGCTGGGCGCTGCGGCGCACGGTGGAGAAGGCCGGTATCCGGGTCGGCATCGCCGTCCTGCAAGGTGGCCGTCATCGGCTCGGCGACCATGTGGCGCGCCTGCCGGTAGGCTGGTTCAGCGCGCAAAACACCGCGCGGCTGAGTCATGTGGCGTCCCAGGGCATGATGGAAATGGCCCGGTTGCCCGCCCACGTGTTCACCCCTCTGATCACCGGCGTGGTCACGCCGCTGGTGATCCTTGTCGCGCTGTTTGCATTGAATGTGCAGATGGGGCTGATCGCGCTGGTGACGCTGCCGATCCTGTTTGGTGTCTTCGTGCTTACCGCTCACCTGGGCCAGCGTGCCGATCAAAGCTTCCAGCACAATGCGGCCCTCACCAGCCAGCGCATGGTCGAGTTCGCCCAGGCGCAATCGGTGCTGCGCGCTTTCAACGGCGAGGACGGCGGCACTCAGTTTCTGGAACAGGCCATCGCACGCCAGCAGCAGTCGGCCAAGCGCCTGATTCATGTCTCGGCGATGTCCGTGGTGTTCAATGCCTGGGCGGTGCAGGCCGGTTTCGCCGCCTTGCTGGTCGCCGCCACGCTGTCGCTGGGCGAGCAGGTGGGCGCCAACCTGCAAGCGGGTTCGGTGATTGCCGTGATCGTGTCGTTGCTGCTGGTCAGCCGCTTCATTGATCCGCTGCTCGAAGTCGCCGGTTACAGCGAAGTGCTACGGGGTGCGCGTGGCCAATTGGAGGCGGTGCGCGGGATCTTTGCGGTCCAGCCACTGCCACAGCCAGCGGCGCCGCAAGCGCCGGTGGATGGCTCGGTCGAACTGCGCAACGTGAGCTTTCGTTACGCCGAGGATCAGCCTGAGGTTCTGCGCGATATTAGCCTGCGTATCGAACCGGGCAGCATGACCGCGCTGGTGGGTGCCTCAGGTTCCGGCAAGACCACCCTGGTGCGCCTGATTGCGCGGTTTTTCGACGTGACGCAGGGCAGCGTGATCCTGGGCGGTGTGGATGTTCGGCAGATGTCCAGTGAGCAACTGGCCGGCCAGATCAGTCAGATTTTCCAGGATGCCTACCTGTTCCAGGGCAGCATTGCCGACAATATCCGCATCGGCAAACCCGATGCCAACGATGCCCAGGTGCTGGAGGCGGCACGGCAGGCCGGTGTCATCGAGATCATCGAACGCTTGCCACAGGGCCTGGAGACAGCGGTGGGTGAGGGCGGCGCGCGGCTGTCCGGCGGAGAGCGCCAGCGAATTTCCATCGCCCGTGCGCTGATCAAGGACGCGCCGATTCTGTTGGTCGACGAAGCCACCGCGGCCCTCGATGCCGAAAACCAGGCCGCCATTGCCGATGCGTTGGCACGTCTGCGTGGCACCCGCACGCTGATCGTGATTGCCCACCAACTGTCCACGGTAGCCATGGCCGACCAGATCGTGGTGCTCGACCAAGGCCGCATCAGCGAGCGCGGTGCCCACTCGGCACTGAGTACCGAGCCTGGGCTCTACGCGCATTTCCTCGCGCAACGCCGGGCCGCGAAAGGCTGGCGGATTGCCGGAGCGTTGGACAGTGAGGGCGGTTCTTGAGTCGTGCAGCTTTATTGCTACTGTTTGCCGCGCTGTGTTGCCTGTCGCTGATGGTGGGCGTCAAGCAGGTCTCGTGGACCGCGCTGCTGACCTTCTCCGATGATGCCTGGCTGACCCTCACGGCCAGCCGCTTGCCGCGTCTGGCGGCGTTGATCCTGACCGGCGTAGGGCTGGCCATCTGCGGCGTGATCCTGCAACAAATCGTGCGCAATCGCTTCGTCGAGCCCGCCACCTCCGGCGGCCTCGATGCGGCGAAGCTGGGCATTCTGATTTCGCTGACAGTGGCGCCTGCCACGGGGGCGGCCGGCAGGATGCTGTTTGCCCTGGCGTTCTGCTTCGGGGCGAGCCTGCTGTATGTCGCGATCATCCGCCGTATCAAGTTCAAGAACACCGTGATGGTGCCCGTCATCGGCCTGATGTACGGCAGCGTGTTGAGCGCCATCGCCGAGTTCTATGCCTACCGGCACAACATGCTGCAGGGCATGCAGGGCTGGATGCTCGGCGACTTCTCGAAGATCGTCCAGGGCAACTACGAAATCATCTACCTGATCCTGCCGATCGTGGTCCTCACCTACCTCTTCGCCCATCGCTTCACTGTGATGGGCATGGGCGAGGGCATGGCCAGCAGCCTCGGCTTGAACTACGCGGCCAACGCCGCGCTGGGGCTGATACTGGTGGCGGTCACCGTCTCCGCCACGGTAATCACCGTGGGCGCGATTCCCTTTGTGGGGCTGGTGATTCCCAACCTGGTGGCGCTGCATTATGGCGAGAACCTGGAGCGAACCTTGCCCATCGTTGCGGTGTGCGGCGCGTCGTTGCTATTGGCCTGCGACATCCTCGGCCGGCTGCTGATCCATCCCTGCGAAGTACCCATAGGCCTGACGGCGGGCAGTGTGGGCGGGGTGCTGTTCCTTGTATTGCTGATCAGGAAGTACACATGAACGCCATGGCAACCCGCTTCGGCGTCTGGCTGGTGGTCCTGGCCCTGGCGCTTGCATTCTTGTTGCTGGGCTCGGGGTTTGACTTCGCGTACGTCATTCCCAAGCGGCTCACTCGCTTGGCGGCGATGGGCATAACCGGGGTCTGCATTGCCTATTCCTCGGTGATTTTCCAGACCATCGCCGGCAACCGGATCCTCACCCCGGCGATCATGGGCTATGAAGCTATCTACCTGTTGTTCCAGGCCCTGCTGATCCTGTGGCTGGGCACCCAGAGCCTGGTGCTGCTGGGGCGTAACGGCAATGTGTTGCTGTCGGTGCTGTTGATGCTCGGCTATTCGTGGCAGATCCATCGCTGGCTGTTTCGCGACGGGCGCAACAACGTCTACCTGCTGCTTCTGTTGGGGCTGGTGCTGAGCATGGTGATGGCGACATTTACCCAATTTATCCAGCTGAAAATCAGCCCCGGCGAGTTCTCGATTTTCCAGGGCTTCAACTATGCCTCTTTCAACAAGGCGCAACCGGCGCAAGTGATCTACTCGGGCCTGTTGGTGGCGACGGTGTGCCTGATCGCCCAGCGCAGCCTGCCGACGCTCGACGTCCTGTCCCTGGGGCGTGACCAGGCGATCTCCCTGGGGGTCGACTATCAGCGCAGTGTGCGCCTGCAACTGGCGCTGATCGCGATTCTGGTGGCGGTGTCCACCAGCCTTGTCGGGCCGACCGCGTTCATGGGCGTGTTCGTCGCGAACATCACCTATGCGCTGGCGCGAACCGCCCGGCATCGGGTCACGCTGCCGATGAGCTGCGCCATCGCCATCGGCATCTTCATCGTCGCCCAGTACCTGGTCGAGCAGCTGTTCAACTACAACACCTCCGTCAGCATTCTCATCAACCTGGTGTGTGGCGGGTATTTTCTCGCGCTGATGGTTCGAACCCGAGGCGCACCATGATTTCCCTCAGTCACGTCTACAAGGCCTATGGCAACAAGCACGTCCTGAGTGACGTCAGCGTGCAGTTTCCCCAGGGGCAGGTCACCTCGCTGATAGGCCCCAACGGCGCCGGCAAAAGCACGCTGCTGATGCTGATCGCACGCCTGCTGGCGCCAACGCGCGGCGAACTGTTGATTGGCGGCCGCAATCTCCTTGAAGTGCCGATCCGCGACTACGCCAAGCGCGTGGCCACCTTGCGCCAATCGCCGGATTTCAACCTGCGCCTGACCGTCGAGGAACTGGTGGCTTTCGGACGTTTCCCCTACAGCCGTGGCGCGCTCACCGCTCAGGACCGCCAGGCTATTGATGACGCTATCGAGTTCCTGTCGTTGCAGCGGCTGCGCCTGGCTTACATCGACGAACTCAGCGGCGGGCAACGGCAGATGGCGTTTCTGGCGATGACCATCGCCCAGCAAACCGATTACCTGCTGCTGGACGAGCCGCTCAACAACCTCGACATGAAGCACGCCGTACAGATCATGCGCGCCCTGCGGCGCTTGTGTGACGAACAGGGGCGCACGGTGATTCTGGTGGTGCACGACATCAACTTCGCCGCCAACTATTCCGACCACATCGTGGCCATGAAAAACGGCGCGGTGCATTGCCGTGGCCCGTTCAGGCAAGTCGTCACCGAGGCGCGCCTGCGGGAGCTGTTCGACCTGGATTTCGAGATCCTGCACAGCGAGCAAGGGTTCATCTGCAATTACTTCAATCCAACACCGTCAAGGGAGCTGATATGAGTACCGGTAACGCAACAAGATGCTGTGGAGCACTGCTGGCAATCGCGATAGCGGCGGGGCTGCAAGGTTGTGACAAACCGGCAGCACAAGCCACGCCGGCTGCGACGGCCCAGGCGCATTACCAACCGATCAAGATCGAACACCCATTGGGTACGACGCTGATTAGCAAGCTGCCCGAGCGGGTGGTGGCCTTTGACATGAGTGAACTGGACACCCTCGACCAGTTGGGCGCGCCGGTGGTGGGTATTGCCAAGGATTACGTCGCCAGTTTCCTGGTCAAGTACCGCGACGACCCGAACATCATGGACGTCGGCACCACGATCCAGCCCAACCTCGAACGCCTGCATGCCCTCAAGCCCGACCTGATCCTGATCTCGCCGCTCCAGGCACAAAGCTACGCGGAGCTGAGCCAGATCGCGCCGACGGTCTATGACGACGTGGACCTGACCAACCAGCACGGCAATTTCATCACCACGGCCAAAAACCATTTGACCAGCCTGGGGCGCATCTTCGGCAAGGAAGAACTGGCTCGCCAAAAGGTTGCGCAAATGGACGCCAAGGTCGAGCAGACTCGCCGCGTCACCGAAGGGCGTCCGGAGAAAGCGTTGATCGTGCTGCATAACAATGGCGCGTTCACCTCCTATGGCGTGAAGTCGCGCTACGGTTTTGTGTTCGACACCCTGGGCGTGAAGCCGGCCAGCAGTGACATCGAGGCCGGTTTGCATGGCCAGCCGATTTCCAATGAATTCATCCAGCAGGCCGACCCCGACATCCTCTATGTGATCGACCGCACGGCGGTGATGGAACGCCGGCCGGCGCTGGACTTGAAGAGCCTGGATAACCCGCTGCTGCGCAAGACCAAGGCCTGGAGCAGTGGGCGTGTGATCTTTGTCGATGCCCAGACCTGGTACCTGTGTACCGCCAGCGTGACGTGCCTCGATCGCATGGCTGACGAGGTGGTCCAGGGCTACAAGGGCTAATCGCTGCGGCAAAAAAGGGCGGGTGCCGTTCAGGCATCCGCGTTCTTTGAAAAATATCCAAATGCTAATGATTGCTATTGAGGGTTTGACCTTCTGGTTCGGAGTACCTAGTGAATATCCACTAACTCTCCGCCTTGAAAGGAATCCAGCATGTCGGAACGCTGTCGCCACGCCACTCCTGATTTACTGCAGGCTGCGCAACGCTTTACCTTCAATCGCACATTCACTGCCGTTCACATGGCGCTATTGCTGGGGTTGGGCACCACCTCCATGGGGGCGGTCGCTGCGCCACCTGCCGAGCCGTCAAAACAGCAAACGCTGGAACTGGGCGAAACGCTGGTGGAAGGCAGCATGGACTCCGCCGACGACTTGCCGCCGGTGTATGCGGGTGGGCAGGTCGCCTCGGGCAGTCGTGTCGGGCTGCTGGGCAACAAGGACTTCATGGAGACGCCGTTCAACATCATCAGCTACACCGATGAGTACATTCAGAACCGCCAGGCTCAGGACATCGGTTCATTGATCGGCGCCACCGACCCTTCGGTATATGTGCCAACCAAGCGCAGCAACTTTGAAACCTTCTTTATTCGCGGCTTCTACAGTAACGCCGATGACATCACCTACAACGGCCTGGTCGGCATGGCGCCGAACATGCGCGGTTCCACCGAACTGGCCGAGCGTATCGAGGTGCTCAAGGGGCCATCGGCGTTGCTCAACGGCATGCCACCCAGCGGCACCGTCGGCGGCAGCATCAACCTGGTGCCCAAGCGCGCGGGCGATGAGCCTCTTGCACGCTTGACTACCACGTATGAATCCCGTGGTTTGGGCGGCGTGCATGCGGACCTGGGGCAACGTTTCGGTGA
This sequence comes from Pseudomonas sp. WS 5410, assembly GCF_012985645.1. Classification (NCBI taxonomy): domain Bacteria; kingdom Pseudomonadati; phylum Pseudomonadota; class Gammaproteobacteria; order Pseudomonadales; family Pseudomonadaceae; genus Pseudomonas; species Pseudomonas sp. WS 5410. Next base: position 139,958 of record NZ_JAAQWS010000001.1, read on the forward strand.
CAAGAAACAGTTCGGTATCCGTTTCAACGGTGTCTACCGTGACGGCGACACGCCCGTGGATAACCAGCAGCACAAAATGGCGCTGTCGTCCCTGGGCCTGGATTGGCGCGGCGAGCGTGCGCGCATCTCGCTCGACTTCTACAAGCAACGCGAGCGTGTCGACGGCCTCAACTACTTCGGTATCAATACGATCGGCACCAACGTGACCCACCTGCCAAGCCCGAAGAAGGGCGACCATTCACTGGCGCCAGACTGGGCCTACACGATCAACAACACCACTACCACCATGGTACGCGGTGAGTACGACCTGTCAAATTCCGTCACGGCCTACGCGGCATGGGGGCAGCGCGATGGGGGTTACAACGCGCTGATCAACTCCAGTACCCTGATCAACAATGTGGGTGACATCAGTTCTTCGGCGATTCGCTCGACCCGCAGCGGCACCCAGCAATCCGGTGAACTAGGCCTGAAGGGCAAATTCCAGACCGGGCCTGTGGGCCACACCTGGACCCTCGCCACCACCCGTTTCACCTCCGACAACAGCTTCAAGGACGCCAGGGCCGGTATTCCCGGTACCACCCATTTCGACAACCTGGACTTTGGCGACACACCGACCTTCCCGGGTTATGGCGTGACCACCTCGCAGACCCGCGCGACCCTGGGCAGTTATGCGCTGGCCGATACCCTGTCTTTCGCCGATGACCGCGTGCAATGGACCGTGGGCGCCCGCCGCCAGCGCGTGGAGAACACCACCGAGAACTTCGGTGACTGGGCGTCGAAAGTCAGCTACGACGAAAGCCGCGTCTCGCCGGCCACTGCCCTGTTGGTCAAAGTGACGGACAAGGTGTCGCTCTATGGCAACTACATCGAAGGCCTGAGCCAGGGCGCTACGGCACCTGATACGGCAGCGAATCGCGGTGCAGTCATGCAGCCTTACCAGACCAAGCAATACGAGGTGGGGGCCAAGGTCGACCTGGGCACGTTCGCCCACACCGCCAGCCTGTTCCAGATCGAGAAGCCGAGTGCCTTTACCAATCCGGCCACCAATATCTTCGGCGTCTACGGCGAGCAACGTAACCGTGGTGTGGAGTGGTCGTTCTTCGGTGAGCCGCTACCGCGCCTGCGCCTGATGGGGGGCGCGACCTATACCCAGGCGGAAATGACCAAGGTGGTCGCCGGCGGCGTCAAAGGCGAGCAAGTCACCGGCGTACCTAAGGTGATCGCCAAGCTGGGCACCGAATACGACCTGCTTGACGTGCCTGGGCTGACCTTGACCGGTAACGTCAACCATACCGGTAAGCAATACGCGACCAACGACCATCGGGTCTCGCTGGACGCTTACACCACCTACGATGTGGGCGCGCGTTATGCGTTCAAGGTCGAGACCAAGCCGGTGACCCTGCGCGCCACCGTGCAGAACGTCACCAACAAGGCGTACTGGCTCGGCTCGTGGAACGGCGGTGACGGCAGCGGCCTTTCCGGTGGTTTGGGTGCACCGCGTACCTTGCTGGTCTCGGGTACCGTAGATTTCTGACGGTGCCTGGAGCAACGCATACAAAGACGCCTGCAGCGATGCAGGCGTTTTTTTTGCCTGTGGCGCGTAACGCCGAGCGGTACCGATCAGGTTGACGTTTTCCCTGCGCATCATCATTGGCGATCGCTCGACTTCAATGATCGGGTAGCGCTCGGCGGCGTTTTTGGGAACCGCAACGGGTGATGTTTTGAAAAAGGGGGCCATGATCCTCAGGCTGGGGGGCATCCTTTTCAAACCATCCAAAGCATGCCCTCGATGTGCCCCCAATGTAGCAATCCACTGGAAGTGAATGGATCTCCATGGCCTATGAAAAGCCAGAAATGATCAGCTAAACAGCCTGCCCGACAACGCCTAAAGACTCTCAGGATCCCCAAAAAACATCTGTATCCGCGACCGCAACCAGCGCTCCCCCGGATCATTGTCCTGTGAACCACGCCACGCCATATGCAATTCAAAACTGCGCACCGGCAACGGCGGGTCTTCAGCCCGCAGGCCGCCTGCGGCGGTCAGGGCTTCGGCGGTGTAGTCGGGCACGGTTGCGAGGATGTCGGTGCCCGCCAGCAGGGTGCCCAGGCCGTTGAATTGCGGGACGGCCAGCACCACATGGCGCTTGCGATCGAGTTTTTCCAACTCTTCATCAATAAACCCGCTGAGGTCGCCGGCAAACGAGACCAGGGCGTGGGGGCGGGCGCAGAAGTCGTCCAGGCTCAGGGAGCCGGGCACGCTGTCGGCGCGCAGCAGTTTGGGCAGGCTGCGGCGCAGCAGCTTGCGCTTGGCGTTGGCCGGCAGGTCGGCGGTGTAGCTGACGCCGATGGAGATTTCCCCGGAAGCCAGCAGGCCTGGCATCAGGATGTAATTGACGCGGCGGATCACCAGCACAATGCCCGGCGCTTCGGCGCGCAGGCGCTTGAGCAGGGGTGGCAGCAAGGCGAACTCTACATCGTCCGACAGGCCGATGCGAAACACTGCGGTGCTGGTGGCCGGATCGAATTCGGCGGCGCGGCTGACGGCGGTGGAAATCGAATCCAGGGCCGGCGAGAGCAGGGCGAAAATCTCCACCGCCCGGGCCGAGGGTTCCATGCTGCGCCCGGTGCGCACGAACAGCGGATCATCGAACAACCCGCGCAGGCGCGACAAGGCGGCGCTGATGGCCGGCTGGCCGAGGAACAACTTCTCGGCAGCGCGGGTCACACTGCGCTCATGCATCAAGGTTTCGAATACGATCAACAGGTTCAGGTCGACACGACGCAGGTCGTTACGGTTCATCTTGTGTCCTGGCAGATTCAGCGAACTTGACGTGAGCGGCCACATGATAACAATGGCCGGCATGAATCTTACGGGGAAAGGCTGGTACTCTGCACCGGCTAATTCAGATTTCCTACGCTGCCTGGGGTATTTTCCGAAGGGGCGGAATCAATGACAGACATGACGACTATTAATGGCGACTGGTGGCCTTGCCCCGAAAGCCCAGATAAAGTTCATGGCATTAGAGGTTACTTTGGCGAGGTTTGCGATGTCCCGCACGATCCGTTTTCACAAGTTTGGTCCGGCCGAGGTGCTCAAGTGCGAAGAGCATGAAGCCACGTTGCCCGCACCGGGCGAAGTGCAGGTGCGTGTCGAAGCGATTGGCATCAGCTGGTACGACATTCTCTGGCGGCAGAACCTGGCGTCTTCCCATGCGCGCTTGCCGTCGGGCCTTGGCCATGAAATGGCCGGTGTGGTGGTGGCAGTGGGCGAGGGCGTTGAAGACCTGGCCATTGGCGACAAGGTTGCCAGTTTTCCGGCCGAAAGCCCGAATGACTATCCAGTGTACGGCGAACTGATTGTCCTGCCCCGTTCAGCCCTGACCCGTTACCCGGATGTCTTGAGCCCGGTGCAGGCCAGTGTGCATTACACGCCGTTGTTGATTGCTTACTTTGCCTATGTCGATTTGGCGCGGGTCAAGCCCGGTCAATTCGCCCTGGTCACGGATGCCAGCCATTGTGCCGGGCCTTCGTTCGTACAATTGGGCAAGGCCCTGGGGGCGCGGGTGATTGCCGCCACCAAGTCGCCGGACGAGCGTGAATACCTGCTGTCCCTGGGCGCGGAAAAGGTCATCGTCACTGAAGAGCAGGACTTGCTGATGCAAATCAACAAGTTCACCGATGGACGCGGTGTGGATGTGGTGTTCGACGGCCTCGGTGGCCCCCAGATGTCACTGTTGGGCGATGTGCTCGCACCCCGTGGCAGTCTGGTGTTGTATGGCCTGCAAGGTGGCAACCAGACCCCGTTCCCGGCCTGTGCCGCGTTCCAGAAAAACATCCAGTTCTTTGTGCACTGCATCGGCAACTTCACCGGCAAGCCGGAGTTGGGCATTGCCCAGGACCAGGCCGCATTGCAACGGGCCCTGCGCGAGATCAACCAGTTGACCGCCGACGGCATGCTGGTGCCGCTCAAGACCCGGGTGTTTGCCTTCAGCCAGTTCGTCGAAGCCCATCGCTATATGGACGAATGCCCATGCCGCGAGCGGGTGGCGTTGCAGGTTGAAGCTGTTTGATCTGTGGGAATGTTCGTAAACGGACATTTCGCCGGTGTTTGCCATGGGGCAAATACGCCATTTAGAAGGACAGGATCTCCGCGCCTGCTGAATCTGCCGCCGGGATTCTTCCCCTGCAAAACCTGCCTTTAATGCCGCCGCTGCCCTGAATCCCAGAGCAGCGGCGTTTTACATGGGCACTGCGGTAAACACCGGCTCGCCAAACTGCACTGGTTTTCGCGCCGAGTCTGTATCTTTTAATCATCAAACAAGCGCTGATAATTGCCCAGTCACTTTCATCTCAAGGACTGAGCAATGATTGCAGAAATCAAATCCAAACAGCGGTTCGCTGTAACTAATAAGTCGTCTTGTATACCGGCTCAAGGACGTTGGCCTGTAGAGAGAGGCTTAAAGTGCGCGCGAACTGAATCCCGACTTTGCCCTGCACTGCATATGTCAGATCATTCTTTAATATTTGAGTTAAAGACTAGTAGGAAGTTGTAAGACCGTTCCTAAGGTGGTCATTGGGCCGCTGTAGGGGCTTTCTTCAGCAGGTGGTGGCATCTTCGTCGGGATGTTCCAACTGGCGTTTTGTTGTGCGGTGCTAACATTTAGCTATCAGCTTTAATCGCAACAGACGTCAACTCTAAGCAAACAGCAGGTCGGACAGGCACGCGCAACTGCTTGCTCGGAACTGACAGTTAACCTCAGGTAGTAAAGCTATGAGCGCTATTCACGAACAAGCCATGAATTATGTTTACCAGCAGGTATTGCAACGGTTGCAGGGCTACTTCTCGCGAGCGGAGCGCACCGCACTTCAGTTATTGATTCAGCGGTTGATTGTAGCGGCAGGTGGCATCGAGCAGATCGGCGACTACAAAGTACTGGTCACCCACGGGGGCGGCAAAGGCAGCAGTTACGCACTGGCCTTCTTGCGCGCCGCCCAATTGACCATCGCCGGCCGGGCGCCGAGGAGTTTTCAATTGCGAGTCGCAACCCTGCGCCATACCGGGATGACGCAAGCGGCACTGGACAGCATTCATCGGGGCTACAGCGCGTTGTTTTTCCACGACGACCCCAGGGTCGAGCTGCTGATGGTGGAAAACCAGGAAGTTCTGCCCTTCAACCACCTGCGCCCCGCTTCAGCAGCGGGCCAGGATATCGGCCGGCGCAACATGTTGATGATCGGGCATAAGCGTTCAGGGGATATCCGCGCCAGCGTGTGCAACGACAGATACTTGTCCCTGGGGGATTTCTATCGCCGTATCACGGCATGGGACGGCGGGGTGCACGCCCTGGTCAGCAGTGATTCGCCGCGCCAGCAGAACCAATACCTGGCGTGGCTGTTCAGGACCACCCGCGCTGCTGGCATGAAAGGCCACGCCGGCCAGCCACTGGCGCTCAATGCCCTGTTTTGCCGGATGGATGATTGCAGCGCCGGCTATTACCGCGATGTCTATGGCGAACATTACGCGTTGGAGGATAACGCTTCCAAAGAGGTGCATCGTCACCTGACCTATATCGGCGTGGCCGATCTGTTACGCGCGGCCGGGCAGGATTTCACGGCACTGCTTTACGATTTTATGGGTTACAAACAGGATGAATTCGCCTTTCAGTTCAGTACTCCGGCCTACGCCAACCCCTTGCTGATGGCGCATATGCATGGCCTGCAGGCCGAAGTGCTACTGGGCCTTGATTATCGAGAGGGCGTCACGCGCTTTATCGAACACGCCAGCGGCTTTATGCGCCGTAAAAAAATCCCCGAATTACTGATTGCCCAAGCCGGCACCAAGGATGGCCGCGTGCTGGCGGCGACCTACGCCCGCGAGTTCTTTGGCCTGGAGGAGAGCCAACTGGTGTGCCTGTTGTTTTCACCGTTTATCCAGCAAGGACAGCGGCTGGAAGCCTTCTTGCGTCGCTGTCACCCGGGCATGCTGGTGGCGCTGCCCGAACTGCACAAAGCTCTTGAGGGCAAGGCGTCGGCAGAGCTGATCCAGCATTGGATTGTCGATACCAGCGGTTTGCCCCTGGCGCTTTTGCAGCATTTGTACGGCACCCATGTCGCGGCCAATGCGGCCTGTATCAATGTCGAGGAGCCGGCCACAGGACCGTGCGGCGTAATAGGGTACTGAGGGTGGTTGCGCGACGGCAGCCGTTGCTCGGGCAGGAATCCTCATGAGGGACGATAAACAGGCAGACTTCGCCTATCAGGCGGTGTATCGCTACATGATCAACCTGATCAATGAAGTGGGCACCGAGGGCCGGGTCAAGCTGCCGTCCTTGCGACACCTGGCAGAGCGGTTGAATGTGTCGATTTCCACCATTCAGTACGCCTACTCGCTCCTGGAAAAGGAGGGCCGGGTGTACTCGGTAGCCAAGTCCGGCTACTACGCCTTGCCCATCGCCGGTAGCACTGCGTGCTGTACCACGGGGGATTTGCTGGAGCGCTTGTATGTAGGGGCACGCAGGCCGGGGATGTTGGTACTCAGTGCCGATGAGCCGGCACAGCTATTGTCCCTGGACGCGCCGCTGCTGCAACTGGAGCGTGAACTGGTGCGCCAGTATCCGCGCCAGTTGCAACCCTATTCCCAGCCGTGTGGTATCTGGGAACTGCGTGCGGCACTGGCGGCGCGCTATACCCGTTCGCCCACACGTTGCTGGCAGGCGGATGACGTGTACATCGGCGCGGACCTGCGAGGTGTCCTGGCCATTCTGATCGAGGTGCTGGCGCTCAAAGGGGCGACGGTGTTGGTGGAGTCGCCGTGTGACTGGCTTATCCTGCGCCTGTTGCAAGATGCCGGAGTGCGTGTGATCGAGTGGCCATGCAACGAGCAGGGCAGGCTCGATCCTGGGTATCTGGAGCAGCAACTGCGGACCGAGGGGGTGCAACTGGCGCTGCTGTCCTCGACCCCAGGCCTTGCCACGGGCAACGCCTTGAGTCTGGCGGATCAGGCGCAGGTGGCCGGGTTACTGGAGCAATATGACTGCTGGCTGCTGGAAAACGACACCCATGGCGGGCTGGCGTTTGAGGCGTGCACCCGCTACCTGCGGGACCTGGTGAACCCCGAGCGGCTGATGGTGTTTTCCAGTTTCGAGAAAGCCATGGGCCCGGAGGCGCCCTACGGTTATCTACTCTCGCGACACCTGAGCACGCCCTTGCAGCGTCAGTTCCTGTTGCGTGCGTTTCGTTTATCGTCCATTCGCCAGCGTGCGATTGCCCGGCTGTACCACAGTGGCCGCTTTGACCAGCACCTGGATGATTTGCGCATAGTGCTCAAGGAACACGCTGCAGCGATGCAGGCACGCCTGGCCCAGCATCTGGGCGAGCGCGTGACGTACCGGGCGCCGCAGGCTGGCGCCACCTTCTGGTTGCGTTCGACCGAGGCCGTGGATATGCGCCGGGTGTTCCAGAACATGCTGGCGCGCCAGGTGGTGATCGCCCCGGGCGAGTTATTCAGCGTGACGGGCCTGTACCAGCAGCACTTTCGCTTGAGCCATGTGGTCAGCACTCATCACAGCCTGGACCTGGTGTTGGAGGAGTTGGCCCAGGCCCTCAAGCAGGGGCAGCACGGATGAATTGGTTTTGTGGGAAATATCACTGATTATTGTGGGATAGATACCGTCGCGTGGCGGTCGAACACCCAGTAAACTGCATTCCTTTTCCGAATCCTTCTTTTCAGAGGTTTTTGCATGACTCTCAGTCCTTTTGCGGGCAAACCGGCGCCAGCTCAATTGCTGGTGGACATCCCGCGACTGGTGACGGCCTATTACACCGGCCAGCCCGATGCAGCGATCTCCACTCAGCGCGTGGCTTTTGGTACCTCCGGGCACCGTGGCAGTTCTTTTGACTTGAGCTTCAATGAGTGGCACGTATTGGCCATCAGCCAGGCCATTTGCCTGTACCGTGAGGCGCAAGGCATCAATGGCCCGCTGTTTGTCGGCCTCGACACCCACGCGCTGTCCACGCCGGCCGGCGCCAGCGCCCTGGAAGTGCTGGCCGCCAACGGTGTGCATGTGATGCTCGCCGAAGGCGATGAATACACGCCGACCCCGGCGATTTCCCACGCCATCCTCTGCTACAACCGTGGCCGTACCAGCGGGCTGGCCGACGGCATTGTCATCACGCCCTCCCATAACCCGCCCCAGAGCGGCGGCTACAAGTACAACCCGCCCAACGGCGGCCCGGCCGATACCCACGTCACCAAATGGATCGAGGCCAAGGCCAACGAACTGCTGGCGGCCAAGCTGGCCGGGGTCAAGCGCATCACCCACGCGCAGGCGCTGAAAGCCGACACCACCCATCGCCATGACTACCTCAACACCTATGTGGCCGATCTGGTCAATGTCATCGACATGGACGCCATCCGCAGCGCCGATCTGCGCCTGGGTGTGGACCCACTGGGTGGAGCAGGGGTGCGCTACTGGTCGGCCATCGCCGAGCATTACCGTCTGAACCTGGACGTGGTGAATACCGAAGTCGACCCGACCTTCCGTTTCATGAGCGTGGATTGGGATGGCCAGATCCGCATGGACCCGTCCTCCAGCTACGCGATGCAAGGCCTGATCGGCCTTAAAGAACGCTTCGATGTAGCGTTTGCCTGCGACCCCGACCACGACCGCCACGGCATCGTCACTCCGTCGGGCGGGCTGTTGGCGCCGAACAACTACCTGGCGGTGTCGATCGACTACCTGTTCCAGAACCGTCCCCAATGGCGGGCGGATGCTGCCGTGGGTAAAACCGTGGTCAGCAGTGGTTTGATCGACCGCGTGGCCGCACGCATCGGCCGCCGCCTGTACGAAGTGCCGGTAGGCTTCAAATGGTTTGCCGACGGCCTGTTCGACGGTTCCCTGGGCTTTGGCGGCGAAGAAAGCGCGGGCGCTTCGTTCCTGCGCAAGGACGGCAGCGTGTGGAGTACTGACAAGGACGGTCTGATCCCGGCCTTGCTGGCCGCAGAAATGACCTCGCGCAAAGGCCAGGACCCCAGCCAGATCTACCGTGGCCTGACCGACGCCCTGGGCGAGCCGTTCGCCATCCGGGTGGATGCCAAGGCCACGCCGGCGCAGAAGGCGCTGCTGGGCAAACTGGCACCGGAGCAGGTCACGTCCACGCAATTGGCCGGGGAGAGCATCCAGCAAATCCTCAGCCATGCGCCGGGGAATGACCAGGCGATTGGCGGGCTGAAAGTCATGACCGAAAACGGCTGGTTTGCCGCACGGCCGTCGGGCACCGAGGATATCTACAAGATCTACGCCGAGAGCTTTATTGGCGAAGATCACCTCAAGCGCCTGGTGGAAGAGGCTCAGGTGTTGGTGGATGGCGCCATCACCCCGAACTGACACACAGTTGTAAAAAATGTGGGAGCGGGCGTGCTCGCGATGGCGGTGGATCAGTCAATACATGTGTGACTGACCCATCGTCATCGCGGGCAAGCCCGCTCCCACATTGGTTTTTGAGTCTGGCTCGAGATCAGGCCAGGTCCACCAGCACCACTTCGCTGTCTTCGACCGCCGTTACCCGCAACACCCGCTCATCCTGCACTGCAACGCCGTCACGCGCCTGCGCTCGCAGACCATTGACCTCGATCACCCCGGTCGCCGGCACCAGGTACGCCCGGCGGCCCGCATCCAGGTGATACTCGGCACTTTCCCCAGCCTTCAGATTGGCCGCCACCAGGCGTGCGTCGGCACGGATCCGCAAGCTTTCATGGTCACCGTGCTTGCCGCTGGCCAAGGTCACGAACCCTTCGCGCTCACCCTTGGGAAAAGGTTTGGCGCCCCAGGAAGGGGGCAAGCCCGCTTCATTGGGAATGATCCAGATCTGGAAAATCTTGGTCGCCGTGGCTTCAAGGTTGTATTCGCTATGGGCGATCCCGGTACCGGCGCTCATCACCTGCACGTCGCCCGCCTCGGTACGGCCCTTGTTGCCCAGGTTGTCAGCGTGGCTGATGGCACCTTCACGCACATAGGTGATGATTTCCATGTCCCGGTGCGGATGCTGCGGGAAGCCGGTGCCCGGCGCGATGATGTCGTCGTTCCACACCCGCAGGTTGCCCCAATGCATACGTTGCGGGTCATGGTACTCGGCGAACGAGAAGTGGTGATGAGCATCCAGCCAACCGTGATTGGCGCCGCCCAGGGAGGTAAAAGGTCGAAGTTCAAGCATGATCGTCTCCTGTTGATGGGCCTATCATCCGCCAGGGCATCATCGACAAAAAGCGTAAAAAATGCCTGATTCTTATCAGATTATTCGATTGTTTTTCCAGCCCCAGAACTAGACCCCGGCTTCAGTTCATCGCCTAACTGCATGAAGCCAAAGCAATTGGCTGGAACTGTCGAGGGATTCCGGCGACCATAGGGCCTCTGTTCGCTCAAGCCCCCGCAGGAGTCCGCGTGCCGCAACACACCCCCGATCTGCCTCCCGAACTGCGCCCCCTGGCGCAAATGCCGCTGTTCAAACGCCTGGCTGCGCGGCTGTTTGGCCATGGGTTGACGCGCCTGCGGGCCCAGCATCGTTTTTCGTGGTTGCACGGTCAGGCCGATGGCTTTCGCAGCGGGCATGAGGCCGGCGTGGAGTATGGCTACCAGGAAGGCCGGCGCGATGGCATCGAAGAGGGGCGTCAGGTTCTGTTGATTCGCGACTTCCGTAGCGATGAGCACCGCGCCCCGGGCGTGGACGACAGCCTGTTCGACGATTGGCGCCTGCCACTGACCCCCGAACTGAAAAAACGCATCAAAGCCGATGTGGCGCGCCTGCTGCCGGCCCATGCGCAGCCCAGCACGGCGCAGTGGAAGATGATCTTCAGCGATACCCCTTCAACTTCGGTGATTGCCGGGGCCGGGGCTGGCAAATCTACCTCGCTGGTCCTGCGGATCCTGCTGTTGACCCATTACCTGGGCTTTGAGCTGAGCGCCATGACCGTGGTGACCTTCACCCGCGAGTCGCGCCAGGACTTTATCCGCAAGCTCATGGAGATTCTCCACCTGTGGGGCCAACCCCTTGCTTTGAAAGAAGCCCAGGCGGTAGTGCGCACCTTTCACTCGCGCATCCTGCCCATGGTTCGTAGCCTTCCGGGCTTTGAGCGGTTGCAGGCCTTCGAAAACCTGCGCAGCGGCCTCTACGATGACGAGGCCGACAGCAACCCCTTCGACCTGCGCATCAACGATGCCCAGCGCCAGCAGCTCAATGCCTGCTACCACGGCCTCTACGGCCGGCATGCACGTTTTCGCGAGTTGATTGCACCGATGGCCCGCCATGCCTTGCAGCTCAAGGAGCTGGAGCGCGACCACCCGGATGTGCAAAAACGCGTAGCCGTCACCGAGTTGGCGGCCAAGCGCGATGAAGAATTGTGCGATGTGATCGAGGATCTGTGGTTCCGGGCCGGCGCATGGCCGATCAAGGGCATCGAGCCGAACCGCCAGCGTGTTGAAATCAATGGTGCGTCGTTCCATTGCCATGGCTACAGCGCCGAGCTGGATGCCTGGGTGGTGCTGGGCTTCGACGCCAGGGAAAACCCACAGATCGCCCGCCCTGGGGCCAAGCTGTCGGTGCGGGCTGAATGGGCGGTAAAACGCACCCTGTTTCAAGCATTCTGCCGCAAGCCATTGATTTGGTTGGATAACTACGAATCATCCAAGCGCCTGTTGAGCAGCCTGGCGGGGGATGCCAGCTCCGGCCCCGGGTTTGATTACAAGGTCAAAGGTGAGTTGGCTTCAGCGCCATTGCTGGACTGTTTTGTGAGCGCCGCCGGCTTTATCGAGAACCTCGGCCTGGACGTGCCCACGGCGGTGGGCCAGATGAGCTTTGCCAAGGATGACCCGGACCGCGGCTTCTTCGAGGCCCTGAGTATTTTCTGGAAGGCCCTGGAAGATCATCTGCTGGACCAGTCGCCGCCGATCATGACCTACAACCGCATGTTTTCGCTGTTTGGCGAGAACACGCCAGAAAACCTCAAGCTGCTCAGCGACGGGCTGTTGCGCCCGCTGTCGCACTTGATGATCGACGAATTCCAGGATGTCTCGCCACAGATCGTATCGTGGATCCGCGCCAGCCTGCGCGAGATCCGCAGCCGTGGGCCGGCGCTGCATGTGGGGCGCGCGGCCCAGCATTCTTCGCTGCTCTGTGTCGGTGATGACTGGCAGTCGATCTATGGCTGGCGCGGCAGTTCGCCCAAGTACTTCATGGAGTTCAACAAGGAGTTCCCGTCGCCGACCACCACGCGGGTGATGCTCGGGGAGAACTTCCGCAGTCATCAGCACATCATTGATGCGGCCGAACATATCGTTAAAGCCGCACCGGCAATCAGCGGCAAGAAGGCCAAGGCCAGCGGCGCAGCCAGGGCGCTGGTGCCGGTACAGGTGCTGGATCGTGACGAGGCGGGCCTGGCGCAGCAGTTGCTGGCGCACTATCAACGGGGCGAATCGGTATTGATGTTATATCGAAAAAGCAGCGATAAGCTATTGATTCAGGAGCATATTCAGTCTGTAGTTAACCTTGATTCTAGCTTGCCGCCGGGCATGCGCCGCTTTAAGCAACTGACCTACCACAGCGCCAAGGGGCTACAGGCGGATGCTGTGTTTTTGCTCGGCGACTGCCAGCACCTGACCCGTTCGCCCTACAAGAACCAGGTGTACCGCATGGCCGGCCTTGGCAAGGACGGGGATGCCGAGCCTTACGACAATGCGCAAAAAGACGAAGTGCTGCGCCTGGCCTATGTCGGGATTACCCGGGCGGTGAGTCATTGCTATTGGTATGTCGAGGGGCAGGATGGCCAGGTGGGGCATGCGCCCAGGGCGTCGGATCGGGTGGCGGGGGGCAAGGCGTTCTTTGATGATCGCCGCGCCATTAAAGCGCAATAAATCAAATGTGGCAGATGTCTCGCCGGGCGAGACAGCTCCCACACCCTTCAGGCCTGCAGCAACTTTGGCCGCACAAACGATTCCAGCTCAGCCTCGATCGCCTCGATAATCCGCTCCACATCCGTGGCATTCATCACCGTGGCGCAGGGAATGCCAGCGATGGCAATCAGGGTTTCACCACTCTCTCGGTCAAACAGGCGCGCAATCAGGCTGCCGGGTGCGTCCATGCTGCCTTCAAAACCGACCGGATGAAAATGCCAGCGCATCAACTGACATGCGTTGGGGAACGTCACTTTGTTCATGTGGCCCACCTTGTTCATTGAGCGCTTCCTTTAGCTCGCGGCAAGGGCGTCAGAACCATCAATGGCGCTGACCGTGAAGCTTAAAAAATAGCACTCACTCGCAGTGAACACCGGAGTTTTTTCTATCCGTTCGGCAGTTGCTTGCAAGAAGTTTGATGTGGGTCATGTCTTACGAATGCTTAGGCAAAAGGCCACTACTTAAAACTGTCACGTTGCCATTGAAGCCCTTGGTAAAGTTGTGCAAGCTCCAGGCTTTAGCCGTTTTCGAGCGTTGTATGCCACAGACCGCCCCGGCCGATAGCCCGCAACAGACGCAAGCGACTGCCGAGGTGGTGTTGCGCCATCATCTTTGCTGGAAACACCGGGACCTGGACGGGGTGATGGCGCACTATCACCCGGATATCCAGTACCACGATTTCTTCCAGAACCGCGTGGTGTGCTTCGACCAGTTGCGCGAGTACCTGCAAGCCAGCATGCCCCGCGACCCCGACGAAGGCATTGAACACACCGACCGCATTCGCACCGACGGCGATACCGCCTTTATCCAGTATCGCGTGACCTTGCGTGGCGGCCAGGGCCTGGTGTCGTTTCGCACCAGTGAGGCGATCACCGTGCGCGACGGGCTGATCTGGCGCGTCAACGAATACGCGTCCCTGGTGCACGAGCCCGCCACCAGCCGCTCCCAGTCCCAGGCCACGCGGCCGACCGTCAGCCGCCTGGGCCTGTCGCCCCAGCAACTGAGTTACCTGGCCAACGATCTGCAGCAGTACTTCCAGCGCCAGCAACCCTATCTCGACCCGGAACTGGACCTGCAGCGGGTGGCCAAGGAATGTGGTTACAGTCGCAACCAGATTTCCTATCTGCTCAACCAGGTGCTGGGGCAGAGCTTCTACCGCTACGTCAACCAGGCCCGCCTGCAGCATTTACTGGCGGCGCTGGACGGCGCCACGCCGCCGATCCGTATCGACGAGCTGGCGTTTGCCGCCGGTTTCAATTCCTTGTCGGCGTTTTACAGCTGTTTCCGCCAGCACACTGGCTTGTCGCCCAAGGCCTACGTCAAACAAATTTCCCTGCGTGCACGCGCGCAAGACGACGACTGAAGCCAGGCACTAGGATCACGCCATCGACGTTTGGTGGTGGAGTTCGGCATGCCGGCATGGCGCAAGATCAGTTTATGGATGGACCAGCTGCAAGAGCCGCTGGAGGCGCGTGCGTCCCTCGGGCAGGACCTGGATGTCGATGTGGCCATTATTGGCGCCGGCTACACCGGGTTGTGGACCGCCTATTACCTCAAGCGCCACGCGCCGCAGCTCAAGGTGGTGATCATCGAGGCGCAGACCGCCGGTTTTGGCGCTTCCGGGCGCAACGGTGGCTGGCTGATGGGCAATCTGCTGGGCGAAGATCGCTTGCTGGCAGGGCTGCCCGCCGAGCAGCGCCGGGCCTCGTTTGACCTGCTGCACGGCATCCCCGATGAAGTCGGGCAGGTGTTGCAGCGCGAAGGTATCGACTGCGACTACCGCAAAGGCGGGGCGTTGCACTGCGCCGCCCGTTACCCGGAGCAGGAAGCCAGCCTGCGCGAATACCTGGCCAAACTGCATGGCCAGGGCCTGACCGACGACGACTATCGCTGGCTCAGCCCCGAACAACTGGCCGGGCAAATCCGCATCGCCTCGGCCTATGGTGCGGTCTACACCCCCCACGTCGCGACGATCCACCCGGCCAAGCTGGTGCGCGGGTTGGCGCGGGTGGTCGAGGCCATGGGCGTGGCGATCTACGAGAACAGCCCGGTCACCCACTGGCAGTCCGGCAGCCTGCGCACCGAGCAGGCCCAGGTCCGCGCCTCGTGGGTGGTGCCGGCGGTGGAGGGCTATGCGCCGACGCTCAAGCCCCTGGGTCGCTATCAACTGCCGGTGCAGAGCCTGATCGTCGCCACCGAACCCCTGCCGGCCAGTACCTGGGAGGAAATCGGCCTGAATCAAGGCCAGGCCTTCGGTGAAAGCAGCCGCCAGGTCACCTACGGCCAGCGCACAGCCGATAACCGCCTGGTGTTCGGGGCCCGCGGTGGCTATCAGTTTGCCGGCAAGCTGCGCCACAACTTCGACCTCACCGACAGCGAAGTGGAACTGCGCCGCTACCTGTTCTGCGAGCTGTTCCCGCAACTCAAGCATGTGCGGGTCACCCACTCCTGGGGCGGCAACCTCGGTATGTCGCGGCGCTTCCGGCCGCACATGCTGTGCGACCAACAGAGTGGCATCGCCTTGTCCGGCGGGTATGGCGGGGAGGGCGTGGGCGCCAGCAACTTGGGTGGCCGGACCCTGGCTGACCTGATCCTGGGGCGCGACACGCCGCTGGTCCAGCAGCCATGGGTGTTGCGCGACGGCGGCCTGAGTGCCCTCCGGGGCTGGGAGCCGGAGCCGTGCCGCTGGTTGGGCTACAACGCCATCATTCGCAGTTTTGTCCATGAGGACCAGACCCTGGCCGACCCGAACACCGCGCCCTGGCGGCGCAAGCTGGCCAGCGGGATTGCCGGTTTCATGGAAGGTTTTATGCATTAAGTCGCTTCAATCACCACAGGTATGACCATGAGCATTACCCAATTCAAAGACACCCTTAACCGCCACTTGCCGGACTCAAACCCGGTCGCCGTGCCCTTGGGCACCCCGGTTGCCGTGGCCTCCACCCTCAGCGTAGAGCGCAACGACGGCGTCGAAACCGGTATCTGGGAATGCACCCCGGGCCGCTGGCGGCGCCAGATCGTGGCCCAGGAGTTCTGCCACTTTATCCAGGGCCGCTGCACCTTCACCCCCGATGACGGCGAAACCCTGCATATCGAAGCCGGCGATGCACTGATGTTGCCGGCCAACAGCACGGGCATCTGGGATATCCAGGAGACCGTACGCAAGACCTATGTGTTGATCCTCTAATCTTTTGATCCTTGATCGCCTGCCATAAAAACAGCCCTATAACCGCCAGGAAATCGAACCATGAGACCCATTGCCCTGTTGCCCTTGATGTTGGTGGCGTCCCTGACCCAGGCCGCCGAAACGGTGAAAATCTACAACTGGTCGAGCTACATCGCGCCGGACACCACCAAGAACTTCCAGAAGGAAACCGGGATCGGTTTCAGCTACGACGTGTACGACAGCAACGAGACCCTGGACGGCAAGTTGATGACCGGTAACTCGGGCTACGACGTGGTGTTCCCGTCCAACCACTTCATGGCCCGGCAGATCCAGGGCGGGGCCCTGAAAAAACTCGACAAGAGCCAGCTGCCGAACTGGAAAAACCTCAACCCGGTGCTGCTCAAGGCCCTGCAAACCAACGACCCGGGCAATGAACACGGCTTCCCGTACCTGTGGGGCAGCACCGGCATCGGCTACAACATCGACAAGGTCAAGGCAGTGCTGGGCGACGACGCGCCGGTCAACTCCTGGGACTTGATCTTCAAGCCCGAATACATGGAAAAACTCAGTAAGTGCGGGGTGGCGATTCTCGACAACGGTCCGGAACTGCTGCCCATTGCCCTGAATTACCTGGGCTTGCCGCACCACAGCAAGAACCCCGAAGACTATAAAAAGGCCGAGGCGCTGCTGATCAAAGTGCGGCCGTACATTGCCTACTTCCACTCCTCGAAATACACCGGTGACTTGGCCAATGGCGACATCTGCGTGGCAGTGGGTTTTTCGGGTGACGTGCTGCAGGCCGAAAGCCGCGCCAAGGAAGCCAAGAATGGCGTGAAGATCGGCTACAACATCCCCAAGGAAGGCGCCGCGATCTGGTTCGACATGGTCGCCATGCCTGCCGACGCCCCGGATGAGAAGGCCGGCTATGCCTTTATGAACTACCTGCTGCGCCCGGACGTGATGGCCGACATCACCAACTTCGTGCACTACGCCAACGGCAACAGCGCCGCCGACAGCCTGGTAGACCCGGTGATCAAGAGCGACACCAAGGTGTACCCGAGCGAGGAAATGATGGGCAAGCTCTTCGCCCTCGAAGCCATGCCGATGAAGATCGACCGTGTTCGCACGCGGATCTGGAACACCATCCGTACCGGGCGCTAAGGCAGCAGGCTTACCCTGGTGGGGGCTGGAGTGTCAGGTTAGATAAATGCGACTGACACACCGCCATCGCGGGCAAGCCCGCTCCCACAGGGGGAACTCGGCGAGCAGAAAATTGTGGCTACACCACAAGTCAAATGTGGGAGCTGGCTGGCCTGCGATGGCGGTAGGCCAGTCGACACATCCTTACTGGATCCACCACTCCCGCGTGCCTGCCCTATGGGTTATCCAGGTCATGCCCCAACGACTGGATAAACAACGAAAACAACTCCGGCTGCGACGAGATATCCAGCTTGGCGTACAGGTGCCGGCGATGCACCTTGACCGTGTCCGGCGAGATGCTCAGGCGTTCGGCCATGGCCTTGGATGAGAACCCGCGCAATACCAGGCGGGCGATTTCCAGTTCGCGCTCGGACAACACCCCACTGCCAAAATGGCTCAACGCATCGCGAATCTGGCTGGCCATGGCCTCGCCGGCCGGTGCGCGCCGGGTGCTCTGCTGCCAGTGCTGCTGCATCAGTGGCAGCACCCACGCCGCCAGCAGGGTCAGCAGCCCGGTTTCAGACGCGGTAAACACCCGCTGCATCCCCAGGGACAACGACAAGGTGCCCACCCCCGGCAGTTGCAGGATGAACTGCACCTCATCCTCCAGCACATTGTCGTGAAAGTAATTGAGGAAGTACTCGCTCTGGCGGAAATGGTCCGGCGCCACCTCTTCCAGGCGATACACGCCGCTGGCATAGCCTTCGCGGCAGGCCTGGAAGAACGGGTCGAGCAAGTACAAACCGTTGAGGTACACCAGCATCGACGCCGGTTTGCTGGTGGGCTGCGCGTCGTACTCCTCCAGCGCCTGGGGCGGGCCATCCAGCGGGTAGAAGATTGCCAGGGCGTTATCGAACGCCAGGTTCTGGTGCAGCAGCAACACCAGTTGCTTCCAGAAACGCTCGGTGCCAATTTGCGACACCGTCCGACCCAGCCCCGCATGCATGCCGATTTCCCTGAACAGGCTCATGTGATGGGTTCCGATGGCTGAAAGATCGGCCAAGGGTTCGGCTTTTGCACGAGCCCGTCAAGGGGAGTACTCCAATAGGGGAATTGGCGGGTGCCGGCGCAGCGCCTAGATTCCCTGGCATTCAGCGGGAAACATATCCCGCACACGCATTCCCTTTTCGTTCCTGCCTCAACCAGCTTTCCAATAAAAAGAATAACCACGAGGATAACGACATGAGCGCAACCCCCGCACCCGACGGCGTGCTGAAACCTACCTTGAGTGTGTTCGATGTGGTGGCCATTACCGTTTCGGCGGTAACCCCGGCCAGTTCCGTATTTGTTATTGCACCGTTCGCGATCCAGCAAGCGGGCAGCGGGGTGTTCCTGGCATTTGTGATGGCTGGGCTACTGGCGCTGATGTTTGCCTTTTGCTACGCGGAACTGGGGCGTGCCCATAACAGTGCCGGTGGCGAATACGTGTACGCCAAGCGCGTGTTTGGCGGCATGGCCGGCTACGCGACGTTCCTCACGGTACTGGTGATGCTGCTGTTTATCCCGCCAGTCCTGGCCACCGGCGCCGCGACCTACCTCAATAACGCCCTGGGCACGAAATTCGATTCACAAACCGTGGCCCTGGTGATTGTGGTGTGCAGTTACGCCCTGGGCATTCTCAATATCAAGCTCAACGCCTGGATCACCGGCACTTGCCTGCTGTTGGAAGTGGCGGCGTTGCTGGTGATTGTGTTTATCGGCTTTGGCAACCCGGTGCAGCCGGCCAGTGTGCTGTTCCAACCGCAGATCGTCGAAAACGGCGTGCTGCACCTGGCGCCCTGGGCCCTGGTGATCGGCGCGGTGGGCATCGGCCTGTTCTCGTTCAACGGCTACGGCCCGGCGGTGCTGCTGGCCGAAGACATGAAGTGCGGCGGCAAGGGCGTGCACAAGGCGGTGCTGTGGTCCCTGGGCCTGGTGGTGGTGATCGAGTTGGTGCCAATCACCGCGCTGTTGATCGGCGCGCCCTCCCTGAGCGAGATGATCAGCAGCCCGGACCCCATCGGCTACCTGCTGACCAGCCATGGTAATGAAACCCTGTCACGCCTGGTCAGCGCCGGGATCTTCCTCTCGGTGTTCAACGCCATCGTTGCCATCGTGATCCAGATCGGCCGGGTGGTGTTCAGCAGCGGCCGTGATGCGCTGTGGACGCCGACCATCAATAAACTCTTCACCCGCATCCACCCACGCTGGGATTCGCCATGGCTGGCCACGCTGTTCCTGGCGATCCCATCGGCACTGCTCAGCTTCAGCTCCAACCTGGCAGACCTGACGTCCTTCAGCGTGTTGTTGATCATGCTGGTGTACCTGATCGTCGCCCTGAGCGCGCTGATGAGCCGGGTGCTGTTGCGCGACCGCGAGCACCCGTACCGCATGCCCCTGTGGCCGGTGCCGGCACTGCTGGCCGTGGCGGGCGCGGGTTATCTGTTGTTTACCTTGTTTAGCGCGGCGTCCATGCGCGACATCATGATTATCATCGGCCTGCTGGCCTTGTCGGTGATCCTGTACTGCATCAGCGGCCGGTCGAGTCCGGCGTTTCAGAAACTGTAAGGAGTGGTTATGCGCGCACGTCAATTGGGCATCACGTTGGGGCTGGGTACGCCCGGCGAATTGAATGCGATTACCGACGTCCCCGGGATTCGGGTCGGCCACAGCACGCTCAAGGAGCAGATCGACGGCAAACAGGTGCGCACCGGGGTCACACTGATCCAGCCGCGGGCTGGTGCAGCCCGGCTGCAGCCGTGTTTTGCCGGGTACCACGTGCTCAACGGCAACGGCGACGCCACCGGCCTTGAGTGGATCGGCGAAGCGGGGCTGCTGACCACGCCCCTGGCGATCACCAACACCCACAGTATCGGCATTGTGCGCGACACCCTGATTGCCCTGGAGCGCGACAGCCTGGCGGACCCGGCGGTGTACTGGTGCATGCCGGTGGTGATGGAAACCTACGACGGCCTGCTCAACGATATCTGGGGCCAGCATATCGGCCCCGAGCATGTGCTGCAGGCCATGGCCAACGCAGAATCCGGCCCGGTACAGGAGGGTGCCGTGGGTGGTGGCACCGGGATGATCTGCCATGAATTCAAGGGCGGTATCGGCAGCGCCTCGCGCAAGCTGGCAGCGGAGCAGGGCGGCTGGACTGTCGGCGTGCTGGTGCAGGCCAACCACGGCAAGCGCCAGGAGCTGCGGGTGGATGGCTACCCGGTGGGGCGGCACCTGATGGAAATCGCCTCGCCATTTGCCGAGCGTGGTACGCCGGGCATGGGCTCCATCGTGGTGATTATCGCCACCGATGCGCCGCTGCTGCCGCACCAGTGCCAGCGCCTGGCGCAACGCGCCTCTATCGGCATTGCCCGCACCGGCGGTGGCACCGAGGATTCCAGTGGTGATCTGTTCCTCGCGTTTGCCACCGGCAACCACGACCTGCCGCCGGCGGATTACGGGCGCAAGGACCTGCCCCTGAGCACAACGCTGAGCATGGTCAATAACGATCATATTTCGCCCTTGTTCAGCGCCGCGGCCGAGGCGGTGGAAGAGGCGATCATCAACGCGATCCTCGCCGGGGAGGACATGACCACCGCCGATGGCGTGCTGGTACCGGGGCTGGAGGGGCAGACGCTGCTGGAGGCCCTGCGCCAAACGGGGTGGCGTGGCTAGTCTTGACCTCGCTATCGCCGGCTTGCCGGTGATAGCGGCCGCAAGCTGTCGATATTTAAACAGTGGCTATTTAATATTTACCAATGACACGGTGGCACTTTAAAAGTGCACCCCACTCAATATATTGGATCCACTTAGCACTAAAGTGTGACGTGTCTGGCATTTAACTATTTAGCACTATTTAATATTTAAATAGCCCGCTTGCCGCCATCCAGCCCAAAATAAAGAATATAAACACTTAATTCCCAATGTTTGCAGTCGTTATTCCGTCCACGCACTTTTCCAACAAAAAAAATACTGGACGTGTGATTTCGAATTGTGTCAGTTTCCTTTCGCCTTCATAAGAGGCGAGTGATAGGACGATCTCGCCCGAGAGCGTCGCTATCGGACAAAAACTGTTCCACTTGCAAACAAGGAAGTACGTTTATGTCGAAAGTAAAAGACAAAGCTATTGTCTCGGCAGCTCAAGCAAGTAGTGCCTATTCACAAGTCGATAGCTTTAGCCATTTGTATGACCGTGGCGGCAATCTCACGGTCAATGGCAAACCCTCGTTCTCTGTCGACCAGGCAGCCGACCATTTGCTGCGCGAAAACGCGGCATACCGGGACGTTGACGGTAACGGCAGGATCGACTTGACCTACACCTTCCTGACCTCGGCTTCCTCGGCGACCATGAACAAGCATGGTATCTCCGGGTTCAGCCAGTTCAGCAACCTGCAAAAAGGCCAGGCCGTTCTGGCCATGCAATCCTGGGCCGATGTGGCCAATGTCACCTTCACCGAGAAAGCCTCGGGCGGCGACTTCCACATGACCTTCGGCAACTACAGCGCAGGCCAGGACGGCGCCGCGGCGTTTGCCTACCTGCCTGGCACCAATGAGAAGTACCACACGAGTGGCACGGATGGCACCTCGTGGTACCTGATCAACAACAGCTACACCGCCAACATTAACCCTGGCCTGAACAACTACGGGCGTCAGACCCTGACCCACGAGATCGGCCATACCCTGGGCCTGGATCACCCTGGCGACTACAACGCCGGGACCGGCAACCCGTCTTACAAAGACGCGGACTACGGCCAGGACACCCGTGGCTACAGCGTCATGAGCTACTGGGGCGAAAACAACACCAACCAGAACTTCACCAAAGGCGGGGTCGAGGCCTATGCGTCCGGCCCGCTGATCGACGATATTGCGGCGATCCAGAAGCTCTACGGTGCCAACTACAACACCCGTGCCGGTGACACCACCTACGGTTTCAACTCCAACACCGGGCGCGATCACCTCAGCGCCACGTCCAACGCCGACAAGCTGGTGTTCTCGGTATGGGACGGTGGCGGCAACGACACCCTGGACTTCTCCGGCTTTACCCAGAACCAGAAAATCAACCTCAACGCGACTTCGTTCTCCGACGTGGGTGGCCTGGTGGGTAACGTGTCGATCGCCCAGGGCGTGACCGTGGAAAACGCCCTTGGTGGCTCGGGCAACGACCTGCTGATCGGCAACGCCGTGGCCAACACCCTCAAGGGTGGCGCCGGCAATGACCTGATCTACGGCGGTGGCGGTGCCGACAAACTGTGGGGCGGCGCGGGTTCGGACACCTTTGTGTTCGGTGCCAGCTCTGACTCCAAGCCGGGTGCGGCGGATCAGATTCTTGATTTCACCTCGGGTTCGGACAAGATCGACCTGACCGGCATCACCAACGGCAGCGGCCTGCATTTCGTCAACGCCTTTACCGGCGCTATCGGTGATGCCGTGCTCACTTATGCCTCGGGTACCAACCTGGGCACCTTGGCGGTGGACTTCTCCGGGCACGGCGTGGCGGATTTCCTCGTCACCACCGTAGGCCAGGCGATGTATAGCGACATCGTGGCTTGATCAAGGCGTAACGAAGGGTGGCGCCCCGGCGCTGCTCTTCCCTTGCAACAGCCCCGTAAACGGGTAATGGTGATGACTAATTTTCGCAACGCAATCGCCTGGTTGATCCTGGCATTGCTCGTGTCGGCAGGAGCCAACGCAATGGCAAGCAGTCTTGTTTTACCCAGCACCGCGCAATTGGCGGGGCACTGGCAACTGCGCCAGCAGGAGCAGGTGTGCGAGCTGGATCTGATCGCCGAACCCAACAGCCTGGCCGGTGATATTGAGTGCGCGCAACAGTGGCTGGGGCAAAAACCCCTGACCTGGCTGCCCACCCCGGATGGCATTTGGCTGATGAATACCGAGGGCACCGGTATTACCCATTTGAATCGACAGAAAGAAGGCGAATACACCGCGCGTTCTGCTTCTGGAGTAGAGCTGTTACTGCGACGCACACACTAATTAAGTATTGCGGTTATATGCTTATAACTGCCGGGCATAGAGACATTTGTTGGTCGTGACCTTTATCGACCTGTCACTTCCAACGCATTAAACACTATCGAAATAGTTGCCCGCCCCATTGTTTGGGGCGCTCGGCAGACTATTGCGCGTATTTCAGTCCAGGGAAGATCAGGCAACATGGCGAAGACCACTCCCACTGCACCACTGTTTAAAGCCCTCGGCGATTATAAAAGTATCCTGATCAGCGTCGGTTGCTTTACCGCGCTGATCAATCTGCTGATGCTGGTGCCGTCCATTTACATGCTGCAAGTGTATGACCGGGTACTGTCCTCGCAGAATGAAACCACCCTGGTGATGTTGACCCTGATGGTGGTGGGCTTCTTTGCTTTTATCGGCACCCTGGAAATCGTCCGCAGCTTTATCGTGATCCGTATCGGCAGCCAGTTGGAGCGGCGGTTCAACCTGCAGGTGTACAAGGCCGCCTTCGAACGCAACCTGCAACGGGGTGAGGGGCACGCCGGGCAATCGCTCGGGGATTTGACCCATATCCGCCAGTTCCTCACGGGGCCGGCGTTGTTTGCGTTCTTCGATGCGCCGTGGTTCCCGATCTACTTGCTGGTGATCTTCCTGTTCAACGTGTGGCTGGGCGTGCTGGCCACGGCGGGTGCGGTGCTGTTGATCGGCCTGGCGTGCCTTAACGAATACCTGACCAAAAAGCCGTTGCGCGAAGCCAGCGGCTACTCCCAGCAGTCCACCCAACTGGCCACCAGCCACTTGCACAACGCCGAGACCATCCAGGCCATGGGCATGCTGGGGGCGTTGCGCAGTCGCTGGTTCCAGGTGCATTCACAATTCCTCGGCCTGCAAAACCGGGCCAGCGACACCGGTTCGGTGATCAGCTCCTTGAGCAAATCCCTGCGCCTGCTCCTGCAATCCCTCGTGCTGGGCTTGGGCGCCTTGCTGGTGATCAAGGGGCAGATGACGGCCGGGATGATGATTGCCGGCACCATTCTGATGGGCCGGGTGCTGAGCCCGATTGACCAGTTGATCGCCGTGTGGAAGCAATGGAGTTCGGCCAAGCTGGCCTATCAACGCCTTGATGAGCTGTTGCAGGAGTTCCCGCCTGGGGCGCAGGCCATGGCGTTGCCGGCGCCTCAGGGCCAGGTGAGTTTCGAGCAGGTCAGCGCCGGGCCGCCGGGGCGGCGGGCGGCGACCTTGCATCAGGTCAGCTTCAAGCTGGCGGCCGGTGAAGTGCTGGGGGTGTTGGGCGCCTCCGGCTCCGGCAAGTCGACCCTGGCGCGGGTGCTGGTGGGGGTGTGGCCAACCCTGGCCGGCACGGTGCGCCTGGACGGCGCCGACATCCATCGCTGGGACCGCGACGACCTCGGCCCCCATATCGGCTACTTGCCCCAGGACATCGAATTGTTCAGTGGCAGCATCGCCGACAACATTGCGCGTTTTCGCCAGGCTGACCCCGAGCGGGTGGTGCAGGCCGCCCAGCAAGCCGGGGTGCATGACCTGATCCTGCGCTTGCCCCAGGGCTACGATACGGTGTTGGGCGACGACGGCAGCGGCTTGTCCGGCGGGCAGAAACAGCGGGTGGCCCTGGCCCGCGCGTTGTATGGCGGGCCGCGCCTGATCGTGCTCGACGAACCCAACTCCAACCTCGACACCGTAGGCGAAGCCGCCCTGGCCAGCGCCATCATGCAGATGAAAGCCCAGGGCAGCAGCGTGATCCTGGTGACCCATCGCTCCTCGGCCCTGGCCCAGGCCGACAAATTGCTGGTCCTCAATGAAGGCCGCCTGCAAGCCTTTGGCCCCAGCCAGGAGGTGCTGCGGGCACTGTCCGGCCACACGGAGCCCCCCCGTGAAAAGGCCGGCGTCAGCTTGAACCGTCAATATCCTGCGGCAAGGAATCCAGGCCAATGAGTACCGATAACAGCCTGCCACTCGAGCAGACCTTTCCCGAGCGCGATGCGCGCTTTTTCTCCCGCATGGGCTGGCTGATGACGGTGGTTGGCGCTGGGGGATTCTTCCTCTGGGCCAGCCTTGCGCCGCTGGACCAGGGGATCCCGGTGCAGGGCACGGTGGTGGTGTCCGGCAAGCGCAAGGCCGTGCAAACCCTGAGCCCCGGCGTGGTCAGCCGGATCCTGGTGCGCGAAGGCGAGGTGGTCAAACAGGGCCAGCCGTTGTTTCGCCTCGACCAGACCCAAAGCCAGGCCGATGTGCATTCCCTGCAAGCCCAGTACCGCATGGCCTGGGCCAGCGTCGCCCGTTGGCAGAGCGAGCGCGACAGCTTGCCTGCCGTGGCCTTTCCCGCTGAACTGAGTGCCAACCCCGATCCTGCGCTAGCCCTGGTACTTGAAGGCCAGCGCCAACTGTTCAGCAGCCGGCGCGAGGCCTTTGCCCGCGAGCAATCGGGGATCCGCGCCAATATCGAAGGCGCCAGCGCCCAGCTCAACGGCATGCGCCGCGCCCGCACGGACCTCAGCGCCCAGGCGCAATCCCTGCGTGATCAACTGGCCAACCTGCAACCTTTGGCAGACAACGGCTATATCCCGCGCAACCGCCTGCTGGAGTACCAGCGCCAACTGTCCCAGGTGCAACAGGACCTGGCGCAGAACAGCGGCGAAAGCGGGCGCCTGGAGCAGGGCATCCTCGAATCGCGCCTCAAGTTGCAACAGCACAGCGAGGAGTACCAGAAGGAAGTCCGCAGCCAGTTGGCCGAC
This sequence comes from Pseudomonas sp. WS 5410, assembly GCF_012985645.1. Classification (NCBI taxonomy): domain Bacteria; kingdom Pseudomonadati; phylum Pseudomonadota; class Gammaproteobacteria; order Pseudomonadales; family Pseudomonadaceae; genus Pseudomonas; species Pseudomonas sp. WS 5410. Next base: position 165,967 of record NZ_JAAQWS010000001.1, read on the forward strand.
GCGCAACTGCGCAGCCTGACCCTGGAGCAGCAACTGACCTCCGCCGGCTTTGACCTGCAACACAGTGAAATCAACGCGCCAGCCGATGGCATTGCGGTCAACCTCGGGGTGCACACCATCGGTGCGGTGGTGCGGGCCGGGGAAACCCTGCTGGAAATCGTGCCCCAGGGCACGCGCCTGGAAGTCGAAGGGCGCCTGCCGGTGAACCTGGTGGACAAGGTCGGCACCGATCTGCCGGTGGATATCCTGTTCACCGCCTTCAACCAGAGCCGCACGCCCCGGGTGCCGGGGGAGGTGAGCCTGATCTCCGCCGACCAGTTGCTCGACGAAAAAACCGGTGTGCCGTATTACGTGCTGCGCACCACGGTCAGCGATGACGCCCTGGAAAAACTCCAGGGCCTGGTGATCAAGCCGGGCATGCCCGCCGAGATGTTCGTGCGCACCGGCGAGCGCTCGCTGCTCAACTACCTGTTCAAGCCGCTGCTCGACCGTGCCGGCTCAGCGTTGACCGAGGAATGAGCATGAAGCCTGTGTTCATCGCCTTGTTTCTCGCCTGCACCGGCGCCCAGGCAGCCATGGGCCCGTTCGATGTGTATGAACAGGCCCTGCGTAACGATCCAGCCTTCCTTGGCGCAATCAAGGAGCGTGACGCCGGCCTGGAAAACCGCACCATCGGCCGCGCCGGCCTGTTGCCCCGGCTGTCGTACAACTACAACAAGGGCCGCAACAACTCCCAGGCCAACCTGCCCGATGGCCGTGGCGGCCACTATCACGACGACCGCAACTACAACAGTTTCGGTTCGACCTTCACCCTGCAACAGCCGCTGTTCGACTACGAAGCCTATGCCAATTACCGCAAGGGCGTGGCCCAGGCGCTGTTTGCCGATGAGAGCTTTCGCGACAAGAGCCAGGCGCTGTTGGTGCGGGTGCTGACCTATTACACCCAGGCCCTGTTCGCCCAGGACCAGATCGACATCGCCCGGGCCAAAAAGAAGGCCTACGAGCAACAGTTCCAGCAGAACCAGCACCTGTTCCAGCAAGGCGAGGGCACCCGCACCGACATTCTGGAGGCCGAGTCCCGTTATGAACTGGCGACGGCCGAAGAGATCCAGGCGCTCGACGAGCAGGACGCGTCACTGCGCGAACTGGGGGCTTTGCTTGGCGTACAGAGCGTCGACATTGCCGACCTCGCGCCACTGAACCAGGACTTCGCCGCCTTGACCCTGGCCCCGGCCAACTACGACAGCTGGCACGAACTGGCATTGACCAACAACCCGACCCTGGCCTCCCAGCGCCAGGCCGTGGAAGTGGCGCGCTATGAGGTGGAACGCAACCGCGCCGGGCATCTGCCACGCATCACCGCGTATGCCAGTTCGCGCCAGCAGGAGTCCGACAGTGGCAACACCTACAACCAGCGCTACGACACCAACACCATCGGCATTGAAGTCAGCGTGCCGTTGTATGCCGGGGGGGGAGTCTCGGCGTCCACCCGCCAGGCCAGTCGCTCCATGGAGCAGGCCGAGTACGAGCTGGAGGGCAAGACCCGCGAGACCCTGATCGAGCTGCGGCGCCAGTTCAGTGCCTGCCTGTCGGGGGTCAGCAAGCTGCGCGCCTATCAAAAGGCCCTGGCCTCGGCTGAAGCGCTGGTGGTGTCGACCAAGCAAAGCATCCTTGGCGGCGAGCGCGTCAACCTCGATGCCCTCAACGCCGAGCAGCAGCTGTACAGCACCCGTCGCGACCTGGCCCAGGCCCGTTACGACTACCTGATGGCCTGGACCAAATTGCATTACTACGCGGGCAACCTGCGCGACACCGACCTGGCCAAGGTCGACGAAGCCTTTGGCCCAGGCCCGCGCTGAATAAAAAACACAATAAAAGTGAGGACGGTCACCGTGAACGCGAAACAACGAGGCTATCACTGCGTCATGCTGTGTGGGCTGGCCAGCCTGGGCACTGCCCAGGCCGCGCCCTATGTAGAGGCCGGCAAGCTGGGCGACCCCGCCAGTTGGCGCTCGGCGGAATACCAAAGGGACTGGGGCCTGGGCCGCATGCAGGCTGATCAAGCCTATGCCGCCGGGATCAGCGGTGCCGGGGTGAAGATCGGCGCGCTGGACTCGGGTTTTGATGCCAGCCACCCGGAAGCCTCCCCGCAGCGTTTTCACCCGGTGACCGCCAGCGGCACTTACGTGGATGGCAGCCCGTTTTCCACCACCGGCGCGCTGAATCCCAACAACGACTCCCATGGCACCCACGTCACCGGCACCATGGCGGCTGCGCGGGACGGCAACGGTATGCATGGCGTGGCCTACAACGCGCAGATCTATGTGGGCAATACCAACGCCAACGACAGCTTCCTGTTTGGCCCGACGCCCGACCCCAAGTACTTCAAGGCGGTGTACAGCGCCATGGTCGATTCCGGGGTACGCGTGATCAATAACAGCTGGGGCAGCCAGCCCAAGGATGTCAGCTACCAGACCCTGGGTGATCTACACGCCGCCTACGCGCAACACTTCAACCAGGGCACCTGGCTGGACGCCGCCGCCGATGTGGCCCGCGCCGGGGTGATCAACGTGTTCAGCGCCGGCAACAGCGGGTATGCCAACGCCAGCGTGCGCTCGGCCTTACCGTACTTTGAGCCGGCGCTGGAAGGCCACTGGCTGGCGGTGTCGGGCCTGGACCAGGCCAATAACCAGAAGTACAACCAGTGCGGCATCGCCAAGTACTGGTGCATCTCCACCCCCGGCGCGAAGATCGACAGCACCATCCCGGGCGGCGGTTATGCGGTCAAGTCCGGCACCTCGATGTCGGCGCCCCATGCCACAGGCGCCTTGGCGCTGGTGATGGAGCGCTACCCGTACTTGAACAACGAGCAGGCCTTGCAGGTGTTGCTGACGACGGCCACGCAACTGGACGGTTCGGTGACCGACGCGCCGAACGCCAAGGTCGGCTGGGGCGTGCCGGACCTTGGCCGGGCGATGCATGGACCGGGGCAGTTACTGGGCACCATGGACGTCAATCTGGCGGCCGGGCAGGGCGATGTGTGGAGCAATGGCATTTCCGACAAGGCGCTGCTGCAGCGCCAGGCGGAAGACAGCGCCGAACACCTGGCATGGCAACAGACCGTGCAGGACAAGGGCTGGGAAAATGGTCCTGGCGCCGGCGCCAGCCAGCAGGAGCAGACCGACTACGCGGTAGGCATGGCCCGGGATGCGGCGGCGGCCCAGCGCATTTACCAAGGCAGCCTGATCAAGTCCGGCGCCGGTAGCCTGCTGCTCAGTGGCGACAGCACCTATCGCGGCCCGACCACGGTCAATGGCGGTGTTTTGAAGGTCGATGGTTCGTTGACCTCGGCGGTCACGGTCAACCCTGGCGGGACCCTGGGCGGTTCCGGGCGCATCGGCGCATTGCAGGCCAACAGCGGCAGTGTGATTGCGCCGGGCAATTCCATCGGCACCTTGAACGTGACCGGGGATGTGCGCTTCGACGCCGGTTCCACCTATGCGGTGGAGCTGTCGGACGCCAGCAGCGATCGTATCGTCGCGGGCGGCAAGGCCACCCTCAACGGCGGCACTGTGACCCTGGCCCTGGAAAACAGCCCGACCCTGCTCAGCCAGCCCCAGGCGCAAAGCCTGATCGGCCGCCAGTACAACATCTTGCAGGCGGCGGGCGGAGTGACCGGCAGTTTTGCTGCGGTATTGCCCAACTATCTGTTTCTGGGCGGCAACCTCGATTACGGCACTAACGGCGTGCAACTGGCTATCGCGCGCAATGACGCAAGCTTTGCCAGCGTCGCGGCGACCCGCAACCAGCTTGCCGTGGCTTCCGCTGCCGAGCAGTTGGGGGCCGGCAACCCGGTGTATGAAAGCGTGCTGAGTGCCGACTCCGCAGTGGTCGCGCGCCAGGCCTTCCAGCAGTTGTCTGGCGAAATCTACCCTGCGGTGGGCGCGATGCTGATCAACGACAGCCGCCATGTGCGCGAGGCCGTCGGTGAGCGCCTGCGCCATGTGCCGGCGACCGGCGAAAGCAACCTCTGGATCAAGGCCCTCGGCGCCTGGGGCAAGGCCGACAGCAGCAGCGAATACGCGGGGTACACCCGCTCTATCGGCGGAATGCTGCTGGGGGTCGATGGCCAGTGGGACGAACAGACCCGCGTCGGCGTGATGGCGGGCTACAGCGACAGCTCGCTGAACATGGGCGATGGCACGCACTCGTCGGCCGATGTCGACAGCTACCACCTGGGCACCTATGCCGGGCGTGAGCTGGGCAACTGGCGCGTGAGTGTGGGCGGCGCCTACAGCTGGCATCGCGGCGATGTGCAGCGCGACCTGCAATACAGCGACGTCAGCGCCAAGCAAAAGGCCAAGCTGGATGCACGCAGCCTGCAGGTGTTCACCGAGGCGGCCTACCGCTTGAACCTGCAAGCGCTGGCCCTGGAACCGTTTGCCAACCTGGCCTATGTGCACCTGGACAGCGAAAGCTTCCATGAAAAAGGCGATGCCGCCGCCCTGCAGCGCGGCAGTGATCGCCGCGACGCGACCCTGAGCACCCTGGGCCTGCGCGCCCTTAAAACAGTGCCGCTGAATGACCGCCAGCAACTGGAACTCTCCGGCTCGCTCGGCTGGCAGCACAGCCTGACACCGGTTGAATCCGAGGAGCACCTGGCCTTTGTTGCCGGAGGCCCATCGTTTGCCGTGCAAAGCACGCCGTTGCAGCGCAACGCCGCGCTGGTGGGCTTGAAGGCCAGCCTGGCATTGAGCGAGACCACGCGGGTCAACCTCGATTACAGCGGCCAATTGGGTGCGAAGGAGAACAACCAGGGCGTGGGCCTGAGCCTCGACTGGCAGTTCTGAAGCGGCGCCAACAAAAAGAACAACAAACGCAATGAAACTAAGGAAGGTCACCGTGAACGTAAAACAACGAGGGTTTCACTCCGCCATCCCAACAGGCCCGGGCTACCCGCTCAAGGCCCTGAGTCGCGTGCCATACGGCGCGTTGCTGTGTTGCCTGGCCAGCCTGGGTACCGCCCAGGCCGCACCCTACGTCGAAACCGGCAAGCTGGGGGATGTCGCCAGTTGGCGCAGCAATGAGTTCAAGGCCGACTGGGGCCTGGGGGCGGTGAATGCCGATGTGGCGTATGCCGCCGGTTACAGCGGCAAGGGCGTGAAGCTGGGGATTTTCGACCAGCCGGTGTACGCCTTGCACCCTGAGTTCTCCAGCCCGGGCAAGGTGCAGACCCTGGTCACTGAAGGGATCCGCCAGTACACCGACCCGTACATCCCGGTAAAGGCCGGTGACCCGTTCCGCTATGACGGCACACCGTCCCAGGGCTCCAATGGCAAGCTGGGCGACCACGGCACCCATGTCGGTGGCATTGCCGCCGGCGACCGTAACGGTGGGCCGATGCACGGCGTGGCCTACAACGCACAGATCCTCAGCGCCGAGAACGGTGACCCCGGCCCCGAAGACGGGATCATCCTGGGCAACGACGGCGCGGTGTACCAGGCCGGCTGGGACAGCCTGGTGGCCAATGGTGCGCGCATCATCAACAACAGCTGGGGCATCGGCATTGGCGATCAGTTTGCCCAGGGCGGCAAGGACCCGGCGTCCCCCCATTTCGGCCTCAGCGAGGCGCAGGCGCAGTTCGACCAGATCAAACCCTTGCTGGGCACCGCTGCAGGGGGCGCTTATTCGGGCGCGATCAATGCGGCGCGTAGCGGCGTGCTGACAATCTTTGCCGCCGGCAACGACTACAACCTGAACAACCCCGATGCGATTTCCGGCCTGGCGTATTTCGTCCCCGAGATCGCGCCCAATTGGCTGTCGGTGGCGGCGTTGCAGCGCAACCCGGACGTCAACAGCCCTAACCCCTATGTGATCAGCACCTTCTCCTCGCGTTGCGGGTATGCCGCGAGCATCTGCGTATCGGCACCGGGCACGGCGATCTACAGCTCGGTGATGGTCGGCACCACCGTCGATAACATGAACCTGGGCTGGAACAATAAAAGCGGTACCTCCATGGCCGCGCCCCATGTGGCGGGCGCGGCCGCGGTGTTGATGGAGCGTTTCCCGTATATGAGCGGCGAGCAGATTTCCACGCTGCTCAAGACTACCGCCACCGACCTTGGTGCACCGGGCATCGACTCCCTGTACGGTTGGGGCATGATCAACCTGGGCAAGGCGGTCAACGGCCCGGGGATGTTTATCACCGCCGAGGATATTCCGGCCGAGTTTCGCATCGACGGTGGCTATGGCAGCGGCCAGTTTGTCGCGGACTTGCCCGGGGTTGGGGCGGTGGTCGATGCCGGCAAGCCCACCGAGCGCCTGTGCACCGATGTGCACTGCGGGCGGGACGTGTGGAGCAACAACATTTCCGGTCACGGCGGCCTGACCAAGCAGGGCATCGGCACACTGGTGCTGACCGGCAGCAACACCTACAGCGGGCCGACCCTGGTCAATCAAGGCTTGCTGGCGGTCAATGGCTCGCTTACATCACAGGTCACTGTCAGCAACAGCGGGGTCTTGGGCGGGGCCGGTAGCATCGGCGCGCTAAACGCGAAAAGCGGCGGTACGGTCGCGCCGGGCAACTCCATCGGCACCTTGAATGTGGCTGGGGATGTCAATTTCGATGCGGGCTCCACCTATGCGGTAGAGCTGTCCACGACCAGCAGCGACCGCATCGTCGCCGGTGGCAAGGCGACCCTCAACGGCGGCACTGTGACCCTGGCCCTGGAGAACAGCCCGACCTTGCTTAGCCAGCCCGAAGCGCAAAGCCTGATTGGTCGCCAGTACAATATTCTGCAGGCGGCCGGGGGGATTACCGGTAGTTTTGCCTCGGTACTGCCCAATTACCTGTTTGTCGGCGGCAACCTGAACTATGGCGCCAACGGCGTGCAACTGGATGTTGCGCGCACGGCCAATAGCTTTGCCAGCGTCGCAGCGACCGATAACCAACGTGCGGTGGCGGCGGCTGCCGAGCAACTGGGTGCAGGTAACGGGGTGTATGAAAGCCTGCTGCTGGCGCCGAGTGCGGCCTCGGCGCAAGGGGCGTTCCAACAGTTGTCGGGGGAAATCTACCCCGCCCTGGAAACCGCGCTGGTCAACGACAACCGCTACCTGCGTGAAGCCGTAGGCGAGCGCCTGCAGCAGGGGGAAATGGGCACTTCAGCGCAAACCCTCGACTCGCGTGGCAACGTCTGGATCAAGGCCCTCGGCGCCTGGGGTAAAACCGACAGCGCCAGCGATACGGCGGGCTACACCACCTCCATCGGCGGCCTGCTGGCGGGTGTGGACGGTGCGCTGGATGACGACACGCGCCTGGGCCTGGTCGCCGGCTACAGCGATACCTCGCTGAACATGGGCGATGGCACCCATTCGCGGGCATCGGTGGACAGTTACCACTTTGGCGCCTATGCCGGTCACGACATCGGCGCCTGGCGCCTGAGCGGCGGGGCAACCTACAGCTGGCACCGTGCTGATGTGACGCGTGAGCTGCAATACGGCGAAGTCGCCGGCAAGCAGAAAGCCAAGGTCGATGCCCGCAGCACCCAGGTCTTTACCGAAGCGGCTTACCGCCTGAACCTGCAACCGCTGGCGCTGGAGCCATTCGCCAACCTGGCCTATGTGCATCTGGACAGCGATGGCTTCAGCGAGAAAGGCGATGCAGCGGCGCTCAAGGGCGGCGATGACACCCGCGACCTGGTGCTCAGCACCCTGGGCGTACGGGCCTTGAAGACCTTCAACGTCACCGACCATCAGGCCCTCGACGTTTCCGGCACCCTGGGCTGGCAGCACAACCTCAGCGCCACTGATTCCGAGCGCCACCTGGCGTTTGCTTCGGGTAGCACTGCGTTTGCCGTGGAAAGCTCGCCGATGGTGCGCGATGCGGCGTTGGTCGGTGCGCGGGCCAGCCTGGCGCTGACCAAGGATGCGCGGCTGAACTTTGACTACAACGGCCTGCTGGCCAGCAAGGAGAAAATCCACGGTGTGGGCTTGAGCCTGGACTGGGCCTTCTAAACACCGCAGCTCCAAACTGTGGGAGCAGGTTTGCTCCCACAGTTACAGCATTCCAACCGTTTTGGCTTTCTCGACAATTCCAACAAAAGAGAGGCAATACCATGGGTGTCTACGACTACAAAAACCTTACTACTGAGGACTCCAAAGCACTGTTCGCCGATGCCATGGCGATCACGTTGTACTCCTACCACAACCTGGATAACGGCTTTGCCGTGGGCTACCAGCAGCATGGCCTGGGGCTTGGCTTGCCGGTGACCCTGGTGCAGGCGTTGCTGGGCAGCGCCGACTCCCAGGGCGTGATCCCCGGTATCCCATGGAACCCCGACTCGGAAAAGGCCGCCCTCGACGCGGTGCAAAAGGCCGGTTGGACCCCCATCAGTGCCAGCACCCTCGACTACGGCGGCAAGGTCGATGCCCGGGGCACCTTCTTTGGTGAGAAAACCGGCTATACCAGTGCCCAGGTGGAAGTCCTGGGCAAATACGATGACGCCGGCAAACTGCTGGAAATCGGCATCGCCTTCCGTGGCACCTCGGGGCCCAGGGAGAACCTGATTGTTGATTCCATCGGCGATGTGATCAGCGACTTGCTGGCAGCCTTCGGCCCTGCGGACTATGCGAAAAACTACGCGGGCCAGGCGTTTGGCGACTTGCTCGGCAAAGTCGCCGCGTATGCCCGCGCGCAGGGGCTCAGTGGCCAGGATGTACTGGTCAGCGGCCATAGCCTCGGTGGCCTGGCGGTCAACAGCATGGCCGACTTGAGCAACACCACCTGGGCGGGTTTCTATAAGGACGCCAACTACGTGGCCTATGCCTCGCCGACCCAGAGCAGCGGCGACAAGGTGTTGAACATCGGTTATGAAAACGACCCGGTCTATCGCGCCCTCGACGGTTCGTCGTTCAACCTGTCGTCCCTCGGGGTGCATGACCAACCGCATGCCTCCAGCGCCGATAACATCGTCAGCTTCAACGACCACTACGCCTCGACGCTCTGGAACATCCTGCCGTTTTCCATCCTCAACCTGCCGACGTGGATTTCCCATTTACCCACGGGTTATGGCGATGGCATGAGCCGCATCCTCGAATCCAAGTTCTATGACCTGACCAGCCGTGATTCGACGATCATCGTCGCCAATCTGTCGGACCCGGCGCGCGCCAACACCTGGGTGCAGGACCTCAACCGCAATGCCGAAGCCCACCAGGGCAGTACGTTCATTATCGGCAGCGACGGCAATGACCTGATCCAGGGTGGCCGGGGCAACGACTACCTGGAAGGTCGCGCTGGCAACGATACCTTCCGTGATGGCGGCGGCTACAACATCCTGCTGGGCGGCAAGGGGTTCAACACCCTGGACTTGCAGCAGTCGCTGAAAAACGTCGAAGTGGCCAACGATGGCGCAGGCACCCTGTACATCCGCGACGGCCAAGGCGGTATCAGCATGACCCGCGATATGGGCGCGATAGTGAGCAAGGAAAGCTATCTGTTGCTGTTCAGCAAGGAGGTGACCCACAGCGTGACCGACAAGGGGTTGCTGGCGGGCAAGGACCTGACCGCCTACGCGGCGTCGCTCAAGGGCGATGCCGGCGCCAATGTTCTCAAGGCCGGCGATAGCGGGCAGTGGTTGTTTGGCCTGGACGGCAATGACCACCTGATCGGCGGTAAAGGCAACGATGTTCTGGTGGGCGGGGCCGGCAATGACCTGCTGGAAGCGGGTGGCGGGCGCAATACCTTCCTGTTCGACGGCGACTTCGGCCAGGACCGGATCCTGGGTTACCAGTCGACGGACAAATTGGTATTTATGGGCGTGGCGGGGGTGGACGGGCAGTACAACTACCTCGACCATGCCAAGGCAGTGGGCAGCGATACGCTGCTGACCTTCGGCGATAACTCGGTGACGCTGGTGGGGGTAGGGCTGGGCAGCCTGTCGGCGGAGGCGTTCGTGATTACCTGAAACAAACCGTAGGCGCCGGCTTGCCGGCTCCTACGGTGATTCGGTCAGTCTTCCTTGCGCACGGTCGCGACATCCGCCGCCTTGACCCGTACGCGTTTGCCGGCGATATCGGTGAATTCGTAGAAACCATCGGGAGTCTTGGCATTCGGCGTGTCTGTGGTCAGGTACTGCGTACCGTTTTGCAAGGTCACGACGGTCGGCGTCGAGCAACCGGCCAATGCCAGAAACGTCAGTGCAGCCAGCGGCAGGCCCCAGTTCTTCATGTTCATAACCCTTAGTCTCATCCTTCGAAAACCCCGTGCTCAACGGCTGCGGGCAACAAATGTTACGCGGATCCACCCCCATCTGATCACTTTTATGCAAAAAGTTGCGTGCGCCACTGATCTATTAGCGATTGCAACGCAGGCCTGGCAGCGGCAATCTGTATGCATAACCAGTGTTTGCCCAAGTGCCCGTCATGTCCAATCCCCTCGAAGACCCGTTTTACTACCTGCATAATTTCCAGCAAGTGCTCGACTGGCTGGAGCAGCGCTATGCCGATGTGCTGGACGATGAAGAGCAGCGCTTCATTACGCAGTTCGCCCAGCTGCCGCAACCGGCCCAGGCGTTGCTGGTGCGCATGGTGATGCGCAAGGGCCTGCATTTTCGGGCGAGCAAGCTCAATTACCTCGAGATCGGCCCGATCGACGTGGCCGTGCAGCCACTGTTGGCTCACGGTTGGGTGAATGAGCAGGGCCTGCTGGCGCTTGATGAGGTGTGGGGGCAACTGCAAAAAGGCGAGGTGCTGCAAGCGTTCAAGCCGTGGATCGAGCAGCCCAGGGGCAAGAAGTCCGATTGGCTGCCCGGTTTATCCAGCCAATTTACCGAGCCGCGGACGTTTGCGCAGTGGTGTCCGCAGTTGGACGACCGGCTGTACAGCCTTACGGTGATGGACCTGTGTGACCGCCTGCGGCTGATGTTTTTCGGCAACCTGTACCAGGACTGGTCGGAGTTTGTACTGGCGGACCTGGGGATCTACACCTACGAAAAGGTTGAGTTCTGTGCCGAATCCCGTGGCTTGCGCCATCGCGACGATGTGTCTGGCCTGCTGTTCCTGCACCAATGCCAGCAGGCCTTCGAGGCCGGTGAACCGTTGGCGGAGGTGCTGGCGCAGATCGCCACGCTGACCACTGATAACCCCTGGCTGGAAAAGCGCCGGGCCAAGCTGCTGTTCCAGGTCGGCCAGCATTGCGAACGGGTCGCCGAACTGGCCCTGGCCGAGGCGATCTACCGCGATTGTGCCTACCCCGGCGCGCGTGCACGGCTGATCCGGGTGCTGGAGCGTCAAGAGGCGTTCGCCCAGGCCATGGACCTGGCCCTGGAGGCCCAGGCAGCACCCCACAGTGCGGCCGAGCAGCAGCACCTGTTGCGGGTGCTGCCACGGTTGCGGCGCAAGCTGGGCGAACCGGCGCTGCCCAAGGCCAAACCCCCGGTGATCCAGCGCCTGGACCTGGAACTGCCATTCCCGCAACCGCTGGCCGCCGTGGAGTTCTGCGTTCAGGCGCACTTGGGAGATGACGCGGGGCCGGTGCACTACGTCGAAAACACCCTGATCAACTCGCTGTTCGGCCTGTTGTGCTGGCCAGCGATCTTCGCGCCGTTGCCCGGCTCGTTCTTTCACCCGTTCCAGCGCGGGCCGGTGGACTTGCACAGTGAGGACTTCCAGCAGCGCCGCGCCGAACTGTTTGCCGCCTGCCTGGACCAACTGCACGACCAGCGCTACAAAACCACGATCCGCCAGCGCTACGCCGAAAAATGGGGGATCCAGTCACCCTTTGTGTTCTGGAATGTATTGAGCGAAGAGTTGCTCGAGCAGGCCCTCGATTGCCTGCCCGCCGAGCACCTGCGGCACTGGTTTGACCGCCTGTTGCTGGATATCCGCGCCAACCGCGCCGGGATGCCGGACCTGATCCAGTTCTGGCCGGCGCAAAAAACCTATCGCATGATCGAAGTCAAAGGCCCGGGCGACCGCCTGCAGGACAACCAATTGCGCTGGCTGGAGTTCTGTGGCGAGCACCAGATGCCGGTCACCGTCTGTTATGTCCGCTGGGCGGAGCAGGGCGCTTGAGTTATACGGTCGCCGTGCGGGCATTGTGCGAGTTCACGGCCAAGGTCGGTGACCTCGACCTGCGGTTTACCCCTTCGCCCAGTGCCCAGGAAGGCATGCTCGGCCACCGCACGGTGGCGTCCCGCCGAAGCGCGCATTACCAGAGTGAGGTGGCCCTGGAAGGGGGCTACCAACAGCTGAGCGTGCGCGGCCGCGCCGATGGTTATGATCCGGATCGCAACGTGCTGGAAGAGGTCAAGACCTACCGTGGCGACCTGGATGCCCAGCCGGCCAACCACCGGCAACTGCACTGGGCCCAGGCCAAGGTCTATGGCTGGCTGATGTGCAGCAAGCTGGGGTTGCCTGAGATCGGGCTGGCGCTGGTGTATTTCGATATCGTCAGCGAGCGCGAAACCGTGATCAACCAGCTGTGCCCTGCGGATGAACTGGAGAAGTTCTTCAATCAGCAGTGCGCGCTGTTTCTCGGTTGGGCCGAGCAGCAGGCGCAGCAGCGCCAGGCCCGTGACACCGCAACCAGGGCCCTGGCTTTTCCCCACGCGGACTTTCGCCTGGGCCAGCGCACCCTCGCCGAGTCGGTGTACAAGGCCGTCAGTACCGGGCGCTGCCTGATGGCGCAGGCACCCACGGGGATCGGCAAAACCATTGGCACGGTGTTTCCGATGCTCAAGGCCCTGGCGCCACAACAGTTGGACAAGCTGTTCTTTCTCACGGCCAAGACCCCCGGCCGCAAACTGGCGCTGGACGCGGTGCAAGTGATGCACGCCAGCGCCGACCTGCCATTGCGGGTGCTGGAGCTGGTGGCGCGGGACAAGGCCTGCGAACACCTGGACAAAGCCTGTCACGGTGATTCCTGCCCACTGGCCAAAGGCTTTTATGATCGCCTGCCCGCCGCGCGCGAGGCCGCAGCCAAGGTGCGCCTGCTGGATCAACCCACGCTGCGCGAGGTGGCACTGGCCCATGAGGTGTGCCCGTATTACCTGAGCCAGGAGATGGCGCGCTGGTGCGACATGGTGGTCGCCGACTACAACTATTACTTCGATTTTGGCGCGATGCTGTTTGGCCTCGCCCAACTCAACCAATGGCGGGTCGCGGTGCTGGTGGACGAGGCCCATAACCTGGTGGAGCGGGGCCGGGCGATGTACAGCGCCGACCTTGATCAATTTGCCCTGAAGAGCGTGCGCGATAGCGCCCCCGAGCCTTTGCACAAGCCATTGCAGCGGCTCAACCGTGAATGGAATGCGCTGCACAAGGAACAGGTCACGGTGTACCAGGCCTATGCCAGCAAACCGGACAAGCTGTTGCAGGCCCTGGCCCTGTGCACCAGCGCCATGGGCGAGTATTTCAACGACCACCCGCAGGCGCTCACGGGCGAACTGCAAAGCTTTTACTTCGAGGCCTTGCAGTTCGCCAAGGTGGCGGAGCTGTTCAACGAGCAGTTTATTTTTGATATCAGCCAGCGCGACCCGCTGGCCAAGCGCCGCTTCTCGCGCTTGAGCCTGCGCAACGTGGTGCCGGCCGAATTTATCCGCCCACGTTTGACCGCAGCCCGCAGCAGCGTGCTGTTTTCCGCGACCCTGAGCCCCCGGAATTACTACGCCGACCTGCTGGGGTTGCCGGCGGATACCGCGTGGATTGACGTCGAATCACCGTTCGAGGCCGCGCAGTTGCAGGTGCGCATCATCGATCGCATCTCCACGCGGTTTGTGCATCGCCAGGCGTCTCTGGAGCCCATCGTGGCGTTGATCGCCGAGCAATTTGCGCGTACGCCGGGCAACTACCTGGCGTTTTTCAGCAGCTTCGATTACCAACAGCAAGTGGCGCAATTACTGGCCGAGCGGCATCCGGCGATCCCGACCTGGCATCAATCACGGGGCATGGCCGAGGCCGAGCGCCAGGCCTTCCTTGAGCAGTTCACCCAGCATAGCCAGGGCGTGGGGTTTGCCGTGCTGGGCGGGGCGTTCGGCGAGGGTATCGACCTGCCGGGGGCGCGTCTGATCGGGGCCTTTATCGCCACCCTGGGCCTGGCGCAGCTCAATCCTGTCAACGAGCAGATGAAGCTGCGCATGGGCGCGATCTTCGGTTCGGGGTATGACTACACCTACCTGTATCCCGGGATCCAGAAGGTGGTGCAGGCGGCCGGCCGGGTGATTCGCACCCGGCAGGACCAGGGGGTGGTGATGCTGATTGATGACCGTTTTGCCGAGCCCGAGGTGCGGCCACTGCTGCCGCGCTGGTGGTCGGTGACCTGAGGTATTTGCCCGATCAATGATGCTGGCGCAGGCCGTGCTGCTGGGGCAGTCTGCAGCAGTCCCCTGATGGAGCCGCGTGATGAGTGCTATCGAGCAACAGACGATCCAGGTCAACGGTATTCAATTGAGCCTGCATATCGCCGGCCCCGAAAACGGCCCGCCGGTGTGGTTGCTCCATGGCTTTCCCGAGTGTTGGCACTCCTGGCGACTGCAGATACCGGCGCTGGCGGCAGCCGGCTATCGGGTGTTCGTCCCACAAATGCGCGGCTACGGGCCAAGCAGTGCCCCTGCAGACATTGCTGACTACGACCTGCTGACCCTGTGCGCAGATATCCAGGGCGCCATGGACCTGTTCGGGCATCGTCGGGTGGCGATGGTCGGCCATGACTGGGGCGCCGTGGTGGCCTGGCACCTGGCCTTGCTGGAACCGCAGCGCATCTGCGCCCTGGTCACAATGTCGGTGCCCTTTGCCGGTCGCTCCCGCAGGCCGGTGATCGAGATCATGCGCGAGCTGTACGCCGAGCGGTTCAACTACATCCTGTACTTCCAGGAGCCCGGCGTGGCCGAACAGGAGCTGGAAGCGGACATCGAACGCACCTTGCGCCTGTTTATGCAGGACCAGGATGTATTCCTGCAGCAAAAGCCGGCCACGGCGACCTTGCTCGAGGGTGTCGCGCTGCCGGGCGCCTTGCCGGCCTGGTGCAGCCAGCACGACCTGGAGATCTATGTGCAAACCTTCGCCCAGGGTTTTCGCGGGCCGTTGAACTGGTACCGCAACTTCGAGCGCAACTGGCAGCGCACCGAGTTTCTGGCCGGGCGGCAAGTGTTACAACCGACGCTGTTCCTGATCGGCGACCGCGATCCGGTGGGGGTATTCGAGGCGCATACGCTCAAGCGCATGCCCGAGGTGGTACCGCAGTTGGAACAGCAGGTACTGGCCAACTGCGGGCACTGGATTCAGGTGGAGCAAGGGGCGCAGGTCAACGCCCGGTTGCTGGAATTCCTCGGGCGTTGAGTATCAACCCTTGGCCTTGGCCAGGAACGGCGCCAGGCGCCGGCCCATTTCTTCACCGAGAGCCTGTAGCCCGCTCAGGGGGCGGACCATCACCTCAAACTCGATGATCTGCCCCTGTTCGTTGAAGCGGATCAGGTCGATACCCTTGAGCTGCTTGTCGCCCACCCGCGCGCTGAACTCCAGCACCACACTGTGCCCGTCGGCGCTGGCCAGTTCGCGGTGGTACTGGAAGTCTTCAAACACGGTAAACACGGTGTTGAGGATCATCGACACCACGGGCGCGCCGGGGTAGGGCGTATGCGCCATGGGCGAGCGAAACACCGCCTCCGGCGCCAGCAGTTCGGGCAGGGCTTTGAGATCGGCAGTGGCCAGCATGGTGTGCCAGCGTTTCAGGGTATGGGCGGCCGGGGTGGCTAATTGCAGAGCGTCGGACATGGTCTGTACCTGTTCTTATGAGTGTCGAACAACCATAAGAGCAGCCGCGAGGTGGGATCAATGATCCAAACTGACAGTTATATGTCTGGAGCAAACACCACACCTGTGGGAGCGGGCTTGTCGGGTCGCCGCATCGCAGGCAAGCCAGCTCCCACAGGGGAATGCAGCTTCGCACCCTGGCTTTGCTGTTGCTGTTGCTGTTGCTCTGCTTTTGATCTTGATCTTAGGCGCCCCGTTAAACCACGATGGCCGCAGGCAGGCATTGCGCAGTGGGCACCCCGGCATGGATGCCGGGGTAGCCGCGACACGGCCATGGATGGCCGATCGCGGCGGGCCCACGGAGCAATGCCTGACTGCGGGCATGCCGAGCCTAGGCGAGGCACCGAGTGGTGGGGCAAGAGCCCTTTTGGTTACTTTTGGCTGGGCCGGCACTCCGGGCTCTTTTCCAAAAGTGACCCGCTGTAAGAGCGGAACCAATAGCCGCCGTAACCGCAGCAACGGATATGTACACAAACCCAAGAAACACTAAAAAAATAGATACCTATGGCTATAACGGGCCCACCTCTACAGCGGGATATGGGGGGGGTCAAACCACCTCCAGGTAGGAACTGTGGATCGCCCGCGCCAGTTCGCGCACGGTGTCGATAAATTCGGTCAGCCGGCTGTGCAAGCCTTCTTCGAGAATCTCATCAATACCGGTGTAACGCAGCCGCGCCTCAAACTCGGCCGCCAAGCGCTGGGCCGTACGGCCGTAACTGCCCGGCAGGTCGGCGAGGATATGGCTCAACTCCTCGATACATGCATGCAACGAGCGCGGTACGTCGCTGCGCAACAGCAGCAGTTCCGACACCGAACGCGCATTCAGCGCATTGGGGTACAGCTCGGTGTAGGCCTCGAACGACGACAAGGCACGCAGCAGAGCGCTCCACTGGTAGTAGCCGCGGGCGGACAGGTCGCTGACTTCTTCGGACTCTTCGCCAAACATCTCGTAGCGTGCATCCAGCAGGCGCAGGGTGTTGTCGGCGCGCTCGACAAAGGTCCCCAGGCGGATAAACCGATAGGCATCGTTGCGCATGATGGTGCCGGACGTGGCCCCTCGGAACAGGTGCGAGCGCTGCTTGACCCAGTCACAGAAGTGGCTGATGCCATGGCGCGCCAGGCCGCCGGCGGCGATGCTGCGCATTTCCAGCCAGGTGGCGTTGAGGTTTTCCCACATGTCGGCGGTGATCCGCCCACGTACCGCATGGGCATTGCCCCGGGCGGCGCGCAGGCAGTTGTAGATACTGGCCGGGTTTTCTTCGTCGAGGGCGAAGAAGTGCAGCATGCGCTCGGCGTCCAGTTGTTGATGGCGCTCCAGGTAGCTGTCGAGGGTGCCACTGCTGAGCAGCGACATCGCCAGTTCGTCCAGGCCATCACTGCGCCCGGCCTGGGGCATCAGCGACAGCGAGTAGCTGACCTCCAGCATGCGCGCCAGGTTTTCCGCGCGTTCCAGGTAGCGCGACATCCAATACAGATCTGCGGCGGTTCTACTCAGCATACTCAGCCCTCCACCACCCAGGTGTCCTTGGTTCCGCCGCCTTGCGACGAGTTGACGATCAATGAGCCTTCACGCAATGCCACCCGGGTCAGGCCGCCTGGCACCAGGCGGGTTTCCTTGCCCGACAGCACAAACGGACGCAGGTCGATATGCCGTGGCGCGATGCCGTTTTCGACAAAGGTCGGGCAGGTCGACAGGCTCAAGGTTGGCTGGGCGATATAGGCATGGGGCCGGGCCTTGATGCGTTGGCGGAAGTCCTCGATCTCGGCCGCCGAGGCGGCTGGGCCCACCAGCATGCCGTAGCCGCCGGAGCCCTGGGTTTCCTTGACCACCAGCTCGGGCAGGTGCGCCAGTACATGGGACAGTTCTTCAGGCTTGCGGCACTGGAACGTCGGCACGTTTTGCAACACCGGTTCTTCATCCAGATAGAAGCGAATCATCTCCGGCACATAGGGGTAGATGGATTTGTCGTCGGCCACCCCGGTGCCGATGGCATTGGCCAGCACCACATTGCCGGCGCAGTAGGCGGCCACCAGGCCTGGCACGCCGAGCATGGATTCGGGGTTGAACGCCTGGGGGTCGAGGAAGGCATCGTCGATGCGCCGGTAGATCACATCCACGGCTTTCGGGCCGTCGGTGGTGCGCATGAACACCTTGAGGTCGTGCACGAACAGGTCGGCACCTTCGACCAGCTCCACCCCCATTTCCCGGGCCAGGAACGCATGTTCGAAGAACGCGCTGTTAAAGCGCCCCGGGGTCAGTACTACGACATTGGGGTTGTCCAGGCGGCTGGCGCTTTTCAGGGTCTTGAGCAGCAGGTTGGGGTAGTGATCCACCGGCGCGATGCGCTGCTTGGCAAACACTTCCGGGAACAGGCGCATCATCATCTTGCGGTCTTCGAGCATGTAGCTCACGCCGCTGGGGGTGCGCAGGTTGTCTTCGAGGACGTAGTAGGTGCCATCGCCATCGCGCACCAGGTCGACACCGGAGATATGGGAGTAGATATTGCGGTGCAGGTCCAGGCCGACCATGGCCTTCTGATAGCCTTCATTGCCCAGCACCTGGTCGGCGGGAATGATCCCGGCCTTGATAATGCGCTGGTCGTGGTAGATATCGGCGAGGAACATGTTCAACGCATTGACCCGCTGGATACAGCCGCGTTCGATCACGCTCCATTCACTGGCGGGGATGCTGCGCGGGATGATATCGAAGGGGATCAGGCGCTCGGTGTCCTGCTCGTCACCGTACAGGGTGAAGGTGATGCCGGCGCGGTGGAACAGCAGGTCGGCCTCACGGCGGCGCTGGGCCAGCAGTTCCGGCGGGGTGTTGGCCAGCCAGCGGGAAAAATCCTGGTAGTGCGCACGGCATACGCCGTTTGCGTCATTCATCTCATCAAAGAAAGATCGAGCCATTCCAATTACCTTGTCAGTGCCGGGTGAAAGGCTGCAGGCACTGCCGCTTTAGAAAACGCATTGTTATGAGCCCGTGGCTTTTGGCGCCAACGGACCGGGTCCTTACTTTCTTTTGGAGTCGGCTCTGAGTCGGGGGGTAACAGTTGCTCCTGTGTTCACCTGGGCAGGCAGGGGGTTACAGGAGTAAAGCAATGGCTGTGCCGGAACCGCGTTTATTGGGATTACACGGTGTATCAGCCCGTTACTGGAGCAGACTGCGCAAGTGCAGTGCGTGATATGCGCAGTCTGCGCCCTATAACGGTGCGGGCGATTGACCTGAACTTCGGCCATGGGCGGTTCTTCTAAGGAGATTAAGCACTTTGAGGATCAACGATTGTGCCCAGAATCATCTCCCCGCACAGCCCGGAATCGGCGCTGACTGACCACACCGAACACAACGCCAAGATTTTCGGATCGCCCAAGGACCGGCTGGACTTCTATCGCCGGGAAATCCAGTACGAAACCACCATCCTCGCCAACCGCACCGATGCCTACCTGACGGCGCAGTCGTTTTTGGTGATTGCCTTTGTGTCGTGCATGGGCAACCTCAACCCGGAGTGGGGCAAGCTGTTTACCCTGGTGGTTCCGCTGCTGTTGTCGATGCTCGGGGTGTTCAGCTCGCTCAATGCCTGGCCGGGCATCCGCGCAGCCTACGACATCATTGATCACTGGCACTTCAAGCAAAGCGAGTTGTTGCGCAGCGAGCCGGTGATGGGCATGGCCTACGATGAGTCACCGCTGTTCTGCGAGACCGAGTCGTCGCATAAGGGTTATCGCAAGTCCTTGCTGTTTTCGGTGCGCACGCCGTGGCTGTTCATGGTGTTCTGGATACTGCTGGCGGCGTTTGCGTTCTATATCCAGGTGGACAATCCGGGGGCGTGACCATTGATCAGTACAGGTCATCCGGAATGAACTTCATCCACCAGTGCGGCACCTTAACCTTACACCATCGGATAAAGAGGTTCCCATGAGCACCCGTCACAGCCCAGACCCACACGTCAGCGGCAGGAACGATCCGGCCATCGATGACGAGACTCACCAAGTGCCCGCTCCCGGCACCGCAGCCGCCGCCCCCAAGGACCCACAACCCGCCACCGACAAGGTGGCCAGGGACAATGAGTACAGCCCGGACTTCAAGCCAGAGCGCGAGCCCAAGCCGCAGACCGACGCTGATATTGATACCCCGGGCGGCTAAGGCCATGCACATTCCAGCCGAAGAGGAACCGATCAATGATCCGGGCAATGAAGACCC
Organism: Pseudomonas sp. WS 5410; assembly: GCF_012985645.1. Classification (NCBI taxonomy): domain Bacteria; kingdom Pseudomonadati; phylum Pseudomonadota; class Gammaproteobacteria; order Pseudomonadales; family Pseudomonadaceae; genus Pseudomonas; species Pseudomonas sp. WS 5410. The sequence goes on from NZ_JAAQWS010000001.1 coordinate 185,975, forward strand.
CGGATCGTTGATGGATGATGCGCAAGTGCCGCTGATTGAGGAGGATGAGGTGGCGGACGAGAGCAGTGCTGGTGCCTAGCGTCAGCGCCGCATCAGCTAGCCAGCTTGTTATGTGATCCAAAGCGAGAGGAGCGTGCATCAACCCTGGCATCACCCACCTGCCAACGGCGGCAGCCGGCGCTTGACCGGGGTTTTCTTGACGATGGCGGTGTTGGTTTCGGCATAGCCGTTGAGGCGGTCAAGCAAGGTGTCCAACTGATCCATGGTGCGCACGTGCAGCCGCGCGATAAAGCAGTCGTCGCCGGTCACCTTGTCACACTCGGTGAATTCCGGGATCGCCTGGATCTGCCGTTCAACCTCCTGCAATTGGCCGGGCAGGGGGCGGATGCGCACGATGGCTTGCAGCAAGTAGCCAAAATGTTTGGGGTCGACCTCCACGGTATAGCCCTTCAGCACCCCGCGCTCCTCCAGGCGGCGCAAGCGTTCGCCGACACTGGGCGAGGACAGGCCGGTTATGCCGGCCAAGGTCTTGAGCGAGCAACGCGAGTCGTCCATCAAGGCAGCGAGCAGTTGCTGGTCGATAACGTCAATCATCCTGGGCTCCTTAGGTAAACCTGAATTTTTGCCTAATAAGAATAGGCAAACACCGCCATTGGCCTTTCTCAGGCGCTGGAGCCTGATCGACGCAGATTGCCATAATTTAGCCTCATTCGAGGAGCTTAATCATGGACAAATCCATACGTCGCGGCTCATGGGAAATGGTTGGCGCCATGCTGATCTCCGGCACGATCGGCTGGTTTGTGCTGGTGTCTGGGGTGCCGGTCATTGAGGTGGTGTTCTGGCGTTGCGTCATTGGCGCCTTGACCCTGTTGCTGGTGTGCTGGCACCTGGGGTATCTGCGCAGTGCCTGGTTGAGTTATTCGACACTCGGCTGGGCCATGTTGAGCGGCGTGGCCATCGTGGGTAACTGGCTGTTGCTGTTTGCGTCCTATTCAAAAGCGTCGATTGCCATCAGCACGGCGGTCTATAACGTTCAGCCATTTATGCTGGTGATCCTCGCGGCGCTGTTGCTTGGCGAGAAAATCACCGTACAGAAGCTGGCGTGGCTGAGCGTGTCATTCATGGGCATGTTGGCTATCGTCACCGCCCATGGCGAGCAGCAGGGCAGCGGTGATCAATACCTGTGGGGCGTGGCTCAGGCGCTGGGCGCGGCTCTTTTGTATGCCATCGCTGCACTGATTATCAAGCGCCTGAAGGCTGTGCCGCCCCATCTGCTGGCGCTGATTCAAGTGAGTACCGGTGCGGTGCTGTTGGTGCCACTGGTTTCATGGCACAGCCTTTCAGCGCCGGTTGATGCCTGGGCGGCGCTGTTGACACTGGGTATGGTGCACACCGGCCTGATGTATGTGCTGCTGTATGGCGCGATCCAAAAACTGCCGACGGCATTGACTGGGGCGTTGTCGTTCATCTACCCGATTGCGGCGATCCTGGTTGATTGGATGGCCTATGGGCATCGTCTGGGTTGGACGCAATGGCTGGGTGTTGCGGCGATTCTGCTGGCGGCGGCGGGGTTGCAGCGGGGATGGTGGTGGCGCTGGAGGTCGGATGTTTCGCCCTCTCATGCTAAGCGCCCCTTGTAGGAGCCAGCCAAAGCCAGCTCCTACAGAGGGGGACTCAGTGCGGTGCGCGGGGAATGGTCTTGAGCAAGTCCGCCGGGCTGATATGCCCTACGACTTGCTGTTGTACACCACTGCCCGGCAGCGGCAGATCGAGGATATGCCCCTTGATCTTGCCCACCACATGCATTTCGCACGGTTTGCAGTCGAATTTCAGGGTCAGTACTTCATCGCCGTGAATCAACTGCATCGGTGCGACCTTGGTGCGTACGCCGGTCACGCCCTTGGCCTGCTTGGGGCACAGGTTGAAGGAGAAACGCAGGCAGTGCTTGGTGATCATCACCGGCACTTCACCGGTTTCTTCGTGGGCCTCGTAGGCCGCATCGATCAACTTCACGCCATGGCGATGGTAGAAGTCGCGGGCCTTCTGGTTGTAGACGTTGGCCAGGAACGACAGGTGCGACTCCGGGTACACCGGCGGCGGTGTGGTTTCGGCCTTGCGACCACCACGGGGGTGGGCCTCGACACGCGCAACCGTCAGCGCTTCGATTAAGTCGCGGCGCAGTGCCTTGAGTTGCGAATTGGGAATGAAAAACGCCTGGGGGGCGTCCAGCTCGATTGCGGTGGCGTGATACTGGGTGGTGCCCAGTTGGCCAAGCAGGTCGCGCAAGGTGTCCAGCGCCTGTTCCGGCTTGTTGGCCACGCCGAATGGGCCGGGCAGGGTGGTGCTGACACTCACGCCTTCTTCACTGGTGGCGGTCAGTTGCAATTGGTCTTCGCGCAGGGTGGCCTGCCACGACACGCCAACCCGCCGCTCGGCGGAGGTCTTGAGCAACGCTTGCTGCCAGTTATGGTCGAGGTTGCGGTTGAGCGGGTGATTCGGTCGTAGTTGGTGCAGGCCCGCCGGCATTTCGTTGGGCTCGACACGGTAGCGGTAGCGCTTTTCGCCGTCTTCTTCGAACTCACCTTTAGGCTCGGCGATATTGGCGCGAAAACCCACGACTTCACGCTTGATCAGCACGTTGAGGCCATCGCCGTTGGACAGCGGCTCATGGGTGATCACCTGCAAGTCGCGCTTGCCGGCTTTTTCCACGACGCCTACCGGCAGGCCGGTAAAGGTTGGGGTGTCGAAGGCGCCGATATCAATCTTGCGGTCACTGACGAAGTAGTCGGTGCTGCCACGGTGGAAGGTTTTTTCCGGGTCTGGCAGGAAGAAATGCGCGGTACGCCCGCTGGAAGCACGAGCCAGGTCCGGGCGGTCTTCGAGGATCTCGTCCAGGCGCTGGCGGTAATAGGCGGTGATGTTCTTCACATAACCCATGTCTTTGTAGCGGCCCTCGATCTTGAACGAGCGCACGCCGGCGTCTACCAAAGCGCGCAGGTTGGCGCTCTGGTTGTTGTCTTTCATCGACAGCAGGTGCTTTTCAAAGGCCACGACGCGGCCCTGGTCATCCTTGAGGGTGTAGGGCAGGCGGCAGGCCTGGGAGCAGTCGCCACGGTTGGCGCTGCGGCCGTTTTGCGCGTGGGAAATATTGCATTGCCCGGAGAACGCTACGCACAACGCGCCATGGATGAAGAACTCGATGGCGGCATCGGTTTCATCGGCAATCGCGCGGATTTCCTGGAGGTTCAGCTCGCGGGCCAGCACCAGTTGGGAGAACCCGGCCTGGTCGAGGAACTTGGCCCGGTTCAAGGTGCGGATGTCGGTCTGGGTGCTGGCATGCAGCTCGATCGGCGGGATATCCAGCTCCATCACCCCCAGGTCCTGGACGATCAGCGCATCAACGCCGGCATCGTACAACTGGTGGATCAGCTTGCGGGCCGGCTCCAGTTCGTCGTCGTGCAGGATGGTGTTGATGGTGGTGAACACCCGGGCGTGGTAACGACGGGCGAATTCCACCAGTTGGGCGATCTCGCTCACGTCGTTGCAGGCGTTGTGGCGCGCACCGAAGCTTGGGCCGCCGATGTACACGGCGTCGGCGCCGTGCAGGATGGCCTCGCGCGCGATGGCGACATCGCGGGCAGGGCTGAGCAATTCCAGATGATGCTTGGGCAAGGACATAGTTTTTTTAGTCAGGCTTGTCACGGTTGAGGCGCGCATTGTAGCCGTGAATCGCCTGGCGGGCACCCGCTGGATGCCCAATGACGCGCCGGGCTCAGCCCTTGGCGGCCATCGCCGTGACTTCAACCCGCATGCCTTCGACCGCCAACGACGCCACGCCAACCGCCGCGCGTACCGGCCAGGGTTTGGCGAAGAAGCGCTTGTACACCTCGTTGAATGCGGCGCGGTCGGCCATGTCAGTGAGGTAGATGGTCAAGTGCATGACCCGGTCCATGCTGCTGCCGGCGCGTTCGAGGGCGACTTTGAGGGCTTGCAGGGTGCATTCGCTTTGCGCAGTGACATCGCCCAATTCCAGGCTGCCATCGGCGCGTACCGGGATTTGTGTGGAGACCAGGATGCCGTTGAAGCCGATGACGTCGGAGGAAATCGAATCCGGGTCGAGGTCGGGGGTGAAGCTGAGGTCGTGGTTGCTCATGGGGAGCCCTAGGTGAATGGAACAGCGTGGATAGTAAACGCTACGCACTAGTTATCGGTCGATAAATTACCCCTTGAAATAAATTATCGAATGATAAAATATGCAGCCGTACCGTCTCTAATCCGCACTGTCAGGAGAGAACATGGGAGTCCTAGCGCTCGACCATTTCACCATTCGCACCGAACAATGGGGCAAGACCGCCGAGTTTTTTGAACAAGTGGTTGGCCTGTCACCTGGGCCGCGCCCGGATTTTCGTTTCCCTGGCTGCTGGATGTACGCCGGCGGCCGTCCGCTCTTGCACATCGCCAGTATCGTGGGCGGTGACAAGGATCTGCAGGCCTATCTGGGCGAGAAGCCAGGCGGCTACGGTTCGGGCGCCCTTGACCATGTCTCGCTGCGTTGTGAAGGGCTGAAAACCGTGCAGAACCGCCTGCAATCCCTGGGCATCGCCTTTCGCGAACGGGTGATTCCGCAGATTGGCGAGCACCAACTGTTTCTTGAAGACCCCAACGGCATCACCATCGAAATGATCTTTGACTATGTGCCGGGAACCCGGATTGTCGGCGAGGCCATGGCGAGCCTTGCCATTGGCCCGTCTGCGGAAGGTCGCTGATGGACTTCAAACGTCGACGTGTGATTCAAGCCCTGGGCAGCGCAGCGTTATTGGCGCCGCTGCTGGCCCGTGGCAATAACCCTGAGAGGAGCCCAACCATGGTACGACTCGGTGTGACTGATCTGTCCTTTCATCGTGCGACAGCCGCGGTGGTTGCTTCGGTATTGCAGCGCATGGGCTTTGGGGTGGAGCGTTCGTATGCGCTGCACGAGGCCAATTTCGAGCAGTTGCGTGCTGGCAGCATCGACATGATTGCCTCCGCATGGATCCCGTCCAGCCATGGGATGTACAAAGCCCGGGTGGAAGAGGTGGTCGCCACCCGCGAATTGGGCCTGCATTACACCCCGTATGCGTTGTGGGGTGTGCCCGACTATGTGCCGGTGTCGCAGGTGGACTCCGTGGATGACCTGCGCAAACCCGAGGTTATCGCCCGTATGCACACGCTGATCCAGGGGATTGGCCCGGGCGCCGGGATTACCCGGTTTTCGCTGCGGATGATGGAGGACTACGGCCTTGCGGCGGCGGGCTACCAGTTTCGCACCGGCACCCAGGAACAATGCGTGGCGGCGTTCGAGGCGCTGGTCGAGGAGGGCAGATGGGGCGTGGTGCCACTTTGGCATCCGCAGTTCCTGCATTTCCGCCATCGTATCCGTGATCTCAAGGATCCCAAGGGGCTGCTGGGCAGTGTCGACCGTGCGGTGCTGTTGGCGCGGGTTGATCGCCTGGGGCGGTTCAGCGAGGCGCAATTGCAGGTGCTCGATAACATCCGTCTGAGCAATGCGATTGTTGCCGAGTTGGATTACGCCCTCAATCGCCAGGGTAAAAGTGCGGACCAGGCGGCTGAGGGCTGGCTACTGAACAACCCGCAGACTCTTGCCTCCTGGCTGGCGCCATTGGCCTGAACACAATCAAAACAGGAACCGATCATGACCACCCCTGAATCGCGTCTGCAGGCCGCCGGCATCACCTTGCCTGTTCCCGCCCCGGCCCTGGGTAACTACGTGCCCTGGAGCATTGTCGGCAATACCTTGATGACCTCCGGGCAATTCCCCTGGATTGATGGCCGGCTGCTGTACCGTGGGCGCCTGGGCCGCGACCTGAACCTGGAGCAAGGGTATGCGGCCTGTCGCCTGGCGGCATTGAATGCAATTGCCCAGCTCAAGGATGCGGTGGGGGATTTGAGCCGTATCCGCCAGGTCTATCGGCTGGAAGGCGTACTGAATGTGGCGGAGGATTTCCATGAGCACCCCAAAGCCCTGGATGGCGCGTCTGACGTGCTGGTCGAAGTCTTCGCCGAACAGGCCCGGCATTCGCGCATGATCTGGACCAACCCGGTCATACCCATGGATGGCTTTTGCCTGGTGTATCTCTTTGCGGAAATCGACGCCCCGTAAACGGCCTTCACTACGCCTCGTTATGCAGGGCGCCATCGAGGAAGGCATTGACCCGCAGGGTAATCAGTTCGGTCAGATTCTCAGGGACGGGCATCTGATACACCCACTTGCGCACCCCCAGGTAAAAGAAGCTGCTGTGGAAGCCCCACAGCACTTCGATCTCAAGACTCAGCGCGTGTTTATCCAGCGGGGCGGTCAGTTGCTTCTGATGACGCAGCTCTTCGATGATCGTCAGGAACACCGTCTCGTGTAATTGTTTGAGATAGCGCTGGTTTAACTCCGGGTCCTGCAGGCCGGCGTACAGGAATATCCGCACCCATTCATTGCTCAGGATGGTGCGGGTATAACCGATAAAGTAATCAATCAGCCGTTCCCTTAAAGGACGCGTGCGGTCCTTGAGCTGCTGCTCCAGCTCAGGGTCCCAGCGGTTCATGAACACCTGCTGGTACACCTGTTCGATGAGTAATTGCTTACTGGGAAAGTAGCGGTAGAGCAGGGGCTGGGTGACCTGCAGCCCCTCGGCCAGCTCGCGGGTAGTCAGCGCAAAGCCTTTCTGGGCGAAGAGGGTGATCGCCCGTTCGACCATCTGCTGCTGACGATCGGCGGCCGTGAGATTTTTTCGGCCTGGCGTGGTCGCCTTGTTGCTAACGCTGATTTTTGCCATTGTTGACCTATGCAGTGCCACATCTAGAAAGCGTGACAGAATCATACGCGTTGCAGCGGTCAACGTGGGCCCGCATCGATGTGGCCATCGACACCTTTACAGGAAGACTCCTATGCATTCATTCATCCGCGCGGCGCTGTTGCCAGTGGCCATTTTCGCCATCAGCGCACACGCCCAGACCGGACCTTCGTTCAAGTGCAGCGCAAACATGGCCAGTTCCGTGGAGACGCTGATTTGCGGCAGCGAAGCGCTTTCCGCCCTGGATCGCCAGATGGCGAGCACCTACAACACGGCGCTGAAAAAGGCCGGCAGCCAGGCCAAGATGCTCAAGGCCGAGCAACGTGGCTGGATCAAGGGGCGCAACGACTGCTGGAAAGCTGACGACAAACAGGCCTGCATTCGTGACAGTTACAACCAGCGGTTGGTTGAACTGCAACAATGAATCCTCCGCTGTTTGTTTCTCTGGATGGGCCCAAGGGCACCGGCAAAACCACACTGTTGGAAGCCGTTACAAAAGTACTGAGGGCAGACGCCAAAACGGTAATCCGACTTTGCGAGAAAAAAAGCGATCCCTTTAGACGGGAAACAATGACCCTCGTTAACAAGCTGGTGAGAAATCCCTGCCGGGATCTGGAGTTGCAGGTGTGTGAACGCCTCGCGGATAGCCGTGCATGGATTTCCCGACAGGTGCTGACTAAACAACCTCCGGGCAGCATTGTGTTGATTGATCGCTGGTACCCGTCTGATGCCGCGTTTCGGCGCATAGTCCCGTTTGCAGACATTCTCCAGTTGAACATTGATCGCAACGTGCAAGTGCCAGACCTGCACGTCGGGATTGTCACCGCCCCTGAAATTTCATGGGCGAGGGCCGCAGCACGACGGCGCGGGCTGAGCAGTACTGTGATGCATACGTTGGAAGAACATGTTGCCTGTACCCAGGCGTTCGAGCGAGCGGTTGCAGATCAAGGCTGGGTTTTATGCCGCAACGAGGGAACGCTTGAAGAGGCAACATTGCAGGTGGTTTCTGAGATTTATCGCGTGCTTGCCTGCTCATAATGGCGTGGTGAGCGAAAACGGGATACGCAGCTCCTCGACAGGCCCTGAATCCCGGCCGCACATTTCGTCGTGCGCGCATTGCTGCACCAGCACGCAAGGAAATGCCGGCACGGTCTGCAGCAAGTCGCGCAGGTGGGTGGTCGACCGCAGGCGCATCGGCTTGGCCGCATCATCAAGCAGGGTGAATTGGCCGTGATCCAGGCGGATTCGCGCCAGATAAAAACCACCTTCGAGTGACAGCAACTCCAGCTCGCGTATTTCGCCCTTCGCGGCCTGTTCGATCAGTGCTTGCAAATTCAAGGTTTACTCCTTGCCTACCAGGGTAGGCGCTCACCGTTATAGGCAAAAAAATTGCCGCTGTCGGCAACAGTCAGACGGTCAATCAGCGATAACAACTCGCGGGCAGCAATGTGTGCCGGCCTGGCTGCCGAGGCACCACGAAAGGGCTGTGAAAGGCCTGAAATAACGGTGCCTGGATGCAGGCTCAGCAAGCGGGTTTGCGGGCGGGTTCGCGCCAGTTCGATCGCCGCGGTTTTAATCAACATGTTCAACGCGGCCTTGGAGGCGCGATACGCATACCAGCCGCCCAAACGGTTATCGCCGATGCTGCCAACCTTGGCCGAAAGCACCGCCATCGCGCCACGAGGGTCGAGCAGTGGCAGAAAGTGACGCAAAACAAGCGCTGGTCCCAGGGTGTTGACCTGGAACACTGCCTGAAACGCATCCGCCTCAATGGCGGAGTAACTCTTTTCCGGCTTGATTTCTTTGCGATGGAGCAGGCCCGCAGCATGCAGGATTAACTGGTACGGGGCTTCTTCAGCTAATTCGGCGGCGGCTTTGGCGATACTCTCGGGCTCTTCCAGGTCCAACCCCGGAAGACTATGACGCGTCAGTTCGCGAACAACCGAGCAGCGTGGATCTTCTTTGAGCAACTGACAAAACGCCGTGCCAAGGGCTCCACTGGCGCCTATCACTAAGGCGCGATAGCCGTCGCCAAGTGAGTTCATTTCGAAGGGGCTGTTCATGAGTAGCGCTCTAAGGCTGCCTCGTTTTCAAGGTGTCCGACGCGTCGGGTGCGTGTTGTGATTCCGGCACTGCGCAACGGTTATCGACACATCGACGTCGCCCATCCGGGTGAGGCAACCACGCCAAATGGGGGCGCAAGCGGCAGAACAGCTGATAACCGAACGCCAGCAGCGGTCGAAGTGCACGCCAGGTCAGGGGGCTGGCCCAGAATCCCAGGCCGGCGGCACGCCAGCTCCATAGCGTGGCGTCCAAGCCGTCAACCCAGCGGCCGTCGGCGAAACGGGCATGAAGTACGGACTGCATGCGCTCGAACGTAAAGCCAAGGGCCTTGGCGTCAAACTCAGCGCTGTTTAAGTCAATAAATAGCAGTCGGCCATCTGTGGCGTGTCGGCGCAGGATCTTGATTTCCCGCGCGCACAATGGACAGTTACCGTCAAAGTACAGCGTCAGTGGCCAAGGATTTTTGTTGTACATTTAACTATACCTTGTATAGGTTTTATCTAAGATAGGCCTAAAGTAACCACCTGACAATGTGCGCGATGCTTATGCGTGTTAACCACGGGCCAATGCCATCCGGCTACGCGCCCGCAATTGACGCGTGGCGAGCGCATAGGTATCCAAGAGTCTTATCGAGGTATTTGCATGGCTACGCGCAACGATAGCTTGGTCCGCCACCTTATCTGTATTGCTCTTATGCTCCAGAGCGCGGACATATTTGCCGATTGGCGTGAGGCGGTCCCCAACGCCCATCTGTTGGGCAGCGGGGATATGCGAGTATTCGGTTTCTCGGTCTACAGCGCGCAGTTCTGGAGCCCACGCCTGATCGCCGGTGAGCCGCTGGTTGCAGATGCACCTTTTGCGCTTGAACTCACCTACAGCCGCGCTATTAGCCGCGATGATCTAGTCGAGGCCAGCATCAAGGAAATCCGTCGCTTGTCCCCCTACGGCCTGAACTCAGAGCTGATGGGCCGCTGGGAGCGGGAAATGCAGCACGCGTTCGTCAATGTGCGCGCAGGCGACCGCATCACGGGCGTTTATGTTCCTGGAGAGGGCGTACGGTTTTACTTCGGCGACAACCTAAGGCGCGTGGTGAGGGATGAAGCTTTCGCCAAAGCCTTTTTTGCGATCTGGCTTGACCCCCGAACACGCAACCCGGAACTGCGAGCCCAGTTGCTGGGTGGATCCAAACCCAGGGGACGTTGAGGCATTGCACAATTGAATAAGCCGGGTTTGTCGAATCGGTGGTTAGGCAGTTCATGAACAGAACAGACCTATTAACAAGTGGGCGATGTCAGATGTTCATTAGCTGCTCGCGGGTCTACTACTGCTGACTTAATGCTTCTGAAATGACTGCGGCTGTTCATCTATTAATGTTCAGAGACTTCATTTCTCCCGCCCGTCTTAGCTGAATTTCCTAGAGTTCTCTAGACACCTTGTAATCTCGCTCCGACTTTCGCTGGGAAATTTCCTACAGCTTGCCGAGATAAATCCTTCGCTCCCGGTAATGTAGAGTCGCCAGAATTTTGACTTAAAGTCATTAGCGAGTAGTGGGCGAGATGTGCATACCCAGTGTTCTGGTTTTAGATGATCAATCGTTTCAGCGCGAAATGTTGGTGAAGGCGCTCCAGCATTTGGGCGTCAACGACATCCTGCAGGCGGGCGACAGCGAATGGGCGATGGCGCAGATAAGCCGGGAAGGTGGCGTCGATATCGTGATTTGTGACCTGAGCAGCAGCGCTGTCGACTGGATGGACGTTTTGACCCGGATTGGGGAAGGCGGAATGGCGCGCGCAGTTGCACTGTGTAGCGAACTAAAGCCGGAACTGCGTCGTGCAGTCGAACAGTTGACGTGTCTCTCGGGGTTGCAGATGCTCGGTGTCGTGGGCAAGCGCACGCAGTTGTATACGTTGCATGAAATCCTTGGTCGCTACTCCCGCCAGCAGATGGCATCGGACGTCGAGTCGGCATCCCTCTCCAGGCTCCCGAGTGAGGAGGACGTGCGGCGGGGCCTGGCTCAGGGAGAGTTCAAGGCTTGGTTCCAACCCAAATTCGATTTAAATACTTCTGCGGTGGCCGGGGCTGAGGCGTTGGTGCGTTGGCGACACCCGATCAGAGGCCTGTTGTTGCCCAGACACTTTCTGGCCGCTGTGTTGGCCTATGACCTGATCGACGAAATGCTCAAGCAAATGCTCGAACAAGGGGTGAGCCTGCTCAATACTTTACGTGGATCCGGTCACAGCTTGGAGTTGGCATTCAATCTTCACGCTTCGCAATTGGCCCACAATGACCTGATTGAGCACATTGACCATCTGTTGAAACGTCACGACTTCCCGGTTGGGACGTTGTTGTTCGAGGTGGCTGAAAACGGCTTGCTGAATTTGCCTCGCACCACCCGGGAAAACCTATCGCGCCTGCGGATGATGGGGTGCGGCCTGTCGATCGATGATTTCGGTATGGGCTTTTCATCGCTGAGTTTGCTCTGCCAACTGCCGTTCAACCAGCTCAAGCTCGACGGCCAGCTTGTTCGCGCCATCGAGGATCCGCGTACCCATGCGATGGTCACGAGTACCGTGGCGCTGGCCCGGGCGCTGAATATGAGCCTGGTGATCGAAGGCGTCGGCAGCCAGCTTATCCGCGACGGATTGGTAGCGATGGGGTGTTCATTCGGCCAGGGTTTCCACCTTGGGCGCCCGATGGACGCCGAGAGGTTCCTGGGGTGGTTGCAGGCACCTGACTCGCCCACGTGAGCACGTCACTCTCCAGTCCTGAAATAGACCGATATAACTGCCTGATTAATGAGTCTGATCGGGCAGCATAGGCCAGTGTTTTGTTCCATACTTTTGTGATGCATGGACCGCTTATCACTGGTAGTTCCTGTGGGTATAGCTGTGAGGTTCCAAATGCATAAAGCGCTGGTTGTAGACGATCACCCCTTCATTCGGGCGACAGTGAGGGCACTGCTTGAACGTGAGCAATTCGAAGTCGTTGCTGAGGCGGACAACGGCGCCGATGCCGTGCAAATGGCTCGCAAGTACGAGCCGGAACTGATTTTGCTGGACATCGCCATGCCCAGCCTCGACGGTCTGGAAGTCATCAACCGGATCGGTGCGCTGAAACTGTCAAGCAAGATCCTGGTGTTGACCTCTCAGTCTGCGGCGTTCTATGCCATGCGCTGCATAAAGGCTGGCGCTGCCGGTTATATCTCGAAAACCGATGAATTGAGCGAGCTGAGCAAAGCGATCAAGGCGCTGATGGCCGGATATACCTTTTTTCCCAACCTTGCAGGAAACTCTGTACGGCGCAGTGATATCGACTCCACCGAGCTGGAGATGATCAGAGGCCTGTCCGATCGAGAACTGATCATCTTGCAGCAACTGGCCAAAGGTATGAGCAACAAAGAAATCGGTGATGCCATGTTGTTGAGTAACAAGACGGTCAGCACGTATAAAACCCGCTTAATTGAAAAGCTCAATGTGAGGTCGGTGGTGTATCTGGCTGATTTTGCCAAGCGCAATAACCTGATCTAGATGAAAACTCTCCTGCGTTGCTTTGGACTGGCCGTCTGTCTGCTCTGCCAGTTGGGGAGTGTTTCGCCGGTACAGGCTGAGGTGCAAATCCTTAACCTCTTCGGTCGCTCGAATGGCGAACGTTCTTCGGTCGTTCTGGATGAAGAGGACTGGCGCTGGTTGCGCGACAAGGACTCACTGCGTCTGGGGGTATCGCTGCCGGAGAACGCGCCCTTCGGCATGATCACCGGTGGCCAGGATTACGAGGGCATCACGGCCGATTATGCTGCGCTGCTTGCCGGCATGTTGCACATAAAGATCGTAGTGCTTCGTTATGATTCCAGCGCCGAGGCGATGCAGGCACTCAGGAACGGCGAGGTGGACCTGCTGGGCACTGTCAATAGCTTCGATGGGACAGATCCGGATCTGGCGCTCACCAGTGCCTATGTGCAGGCCCCGTTAGTGCTGGTGACGCGCAGTGGCACCAGCAAGGTGTTGCCGCCCGACCTCGCAGGCAACCGCCTTGCTATCGTTGATCACGCTCTGCCAGCGGATGCGATCACCGCGAACTATCCCAAGGCTGCGCTGCAGCCTCACCCATCGGCCCAAAGCGCTATCGGCGCAGTAGCCTTCAACAAGGCGGATGCTTATCTGGGCGATGCCGTCAGTACCCACTATCTGGTCGGCAAGTACTTCCTCAATGATGTCTACCTGACGACGTTGTCGGGTGTGTCCACGCAGTTCTCATTCGCCCTGAATCAGCGCAACAGTCGGCTCTTGCACATCATCAATGCTGCGCTGGAGGTGATCCCTATCAGCGAGCGTGTGACGATTCTGCATCGGTGGGGAGCGGGGGACCTGAATGTTGCCAGCCTCGACCCGCTCCAGTTCACAGACACCGAGCAGCGCTGGTTGCAGAACCATCCTCGCCTGACTGTGGCCGTCAACGACGGTCTTCCGCCTGTCTCCTTTTTTGATGGACAGGGGGAGTTCCGGGGGATCGGCGCCGAAGTGCTGGCCAAGGTCAGCCAGCGCACCGGTCTGAAATTTGATGTCGTGCGCAGCAACTCCATGCAGAAGCTGGTCGATAAGATCCGGTCCGGTGAAGCGGATCTGATCGTCGCCTTCACCCCCAGTAGCGCCCGTGAAGGGCAGCTGCGGTTCACTCGGCCTTATCTGACGAGCCCGTTTGTGCTAATCACGCAGGACGGCCCGGACACACCGCAATCGCTGGAAGGCATGGTGGGCAAACGACTGGCCATGCGTAGCGGCAATCCGCTGCAGGATTACATTCGTGAGACATTCCCGGGCATCCAGTTGATCGAGACACCGACGTCGGCGCAGGCGTTGGCGTTGGTGGACAAGGGTGATGCGGACGGCGCCCTCAACTCGCTGATCAACGGGCGTTACATGATTCTGCGTGAATACCGCGATCGTCTGCGTGTGGCCTGTCTTGTCGGTCCTGTGTCGGCACCGACCGGGTTCGCCACCGATCGCGGGGCGCTGGAGCTGTACTCGATTCTGGACAAAGTTCTGCAAAGCATTCCTCCGGAGGAACTGGATGAGCTAACGAGACGTTGGCGCCACGACGTGGTGATCGATAACGACAGTTGGCTGCATTACCGCTCGGCGGTCATCCAGGGATTTGTCATCTTCGCGCTGTTTTTGCTGCTGGCGCTGGTCTGGATTGTCCGTCTGCGCAAACGGGAGTCCACCCGGGAAAAGGCCGAACTGGCGCTCAATGACCAGATGGAATTCATGCGTGCCTTGATCGATGGCACGCCCCATCCGATTTACGTGCGCGACTGTGAAGGGCGACTGATCAGTTGCAACTTGGCTTACCTTGACGCGCTGGGCCTGCCCCGCGAAGCCGTGATCGGTAAGCGACTGACCGAGAGCACGGTCGTTGGCCGCGCCGATGCTGAGACATTCCAGGCCGAATACCTCCAGGTCATGGAGAGCGGCACGCGATGGATTAAAGATCGCACCTATGTCCACAGCGATGGAGTGGTGCACACGGTGTATCACTGGATGCTGCCGTATCACACCAGTGAAGGTGTGGTGATGGGCATTATTGCCGGCTGGATCGACATCAGCGACCGTCAACGCCTGATGGATCAACTGCAGAGCGCCAAGCAAAGTGCAGACGACGCCAATCGGGCAAAAACGACCTTTCTGGCGACCATGAGCCATGAAATCCGCACGCCGATGAATGCAATGACTGGCGGGAATTGTATAAATGAAGAAACTGCTGTTTGGTGTTGAAAAAAGAACTCACGCTTACAGCGTCAAAGATTAGAGATAATTAGATATTTCATTCTTAGATAATCAAAAAAATGGCTTGGCTTTTGATTTTTGAAGCAGAAAGAAGAAAAAAACCTATTCATATTAGTAGTAGACCAAAACAGTTCGCACCTTTTTAGGGCGCTTTTAAAGTTCACCCCTCTTTTTTAGTTCGTAATATTTTGTCTTTCCAATGCCTAATTCTTTCCAAGGCTGTTTTTTTGCTTCGCTTTCATTTTGTGGTTTCATTCCCGCATCTAATCTTTTTTTAGCTCTTCTTGAATTCTTTTCAGATGCGCTGATAATTGTTTTTAGCTTCTTCTGCTCTTCATCAGTGATTTGAAAAATATCAATTAAAGTTTGATTTTTCGGCGTGTATAGATTTGAAAGCTTGAAATATTCATCGTTTTGTTTTACGATTTTCTTGTATCCATCATTGTGTTTTTTAACTTTATTTTCAAGTGTTGAAAGTTCTTCAAAAGACCACTCGTGTTTTTTGAAATTTAATTTTTCTGCGATTTCATATGCATCACTTTCAAAGTCTACAAAATTAGTAGAGCCACACAGCGCTTTGAAATTTAAAAGCCAGAACAAGAATGACATACGAGAATTTTCGACATTACCATTTCTGAGTTCTATCAATTTTTTTAAATCGTCATATCTGGCTTTTGCTAAAATCGGCCCGCTCAAAGTCTTTTTGGGAGCTTTTGATGAGTCTCTTTTGACAAGCAAAAGCTTTTGTTTTGCTGGCTTTTCTTGCTTTTCAGTTTCATCATCGACGACTTTTTTAGATCTCGATTTTGTTGGCTTCGCTGGTTCTGGTGTGTAGAACTGACTGAAAGACTCAAACAAGTCGTATGCTGATTTTCTTTCATCATTAAAATAAATAACTTCGCATTTTCTGCCAGTCTTACTGTTTATAGAACCCGGAAGGCGCAAAACTCTTGAAGCATCAAGCGCCTTTGAGTCAGCACCCAAAAAGCTAAAAAGCTGATTTATTGATTTTTGTGCGATTTTATATTTATCAAGAGTGAATTCATATTTATTGCATTTTTCAGAAAAAAGCCATTTCAGATAAAAACCGTTTCCGCTGTATATCATTATGTTTGGCTCTGGTATTTTATTCTCAAAGCAATAATTTAGGACTTTTCCAATGAAGTCTTCTTTTGATATGTCTTTAAATTCAGTGTGGTAAATGTCTAAATCGCTGTAAAACATGGTCGTATAAAGCAAGTTTTCAAGCTTTCTTGTGAATGTAAATTGGTTTACCGTTGCATACACATCAACAACATTCTTCAATGATGACAATGTTTCTGTGAGTTTTGAAAGCGAGCTATTAGAAGTAGATGCTTCTTTTACTTGGTTAGTTTTTTTATCAAAGTAAGCGAAGATTTTGTTTTTTGAAAAGAAATGAATATATGCACGTTTCTTTTTATCAGTATTATCGTGATAAAATAGAGGCTCAAAAATATTTTCGAAATTTTTTGATAATTGATTTGCATTTTTAGAATAAATGCTATAATTGAAGTGTAAAGTCATTTGTTATATAGTTTGTCGTAGAATCATTATAACAAAAAAATGGTAAAATCAAGTCTCGAAAGAGACTTTTTTACTATTTGGGCTTAGATAATCTTATGCCATGAAGTTTGCTCGCATTAGAGTTACTCAAGTTTTCGGCTGTTTTGTTTATTATATCGTCAGCAAAATACTTCTCATAATCTGTTTCAAATCCATGATATTTTTTAACGACCTCATTTCTGGCTATTTTTTGTGTTTCTTCATGGGAGTCGAAAAATGTTTTTATGTATGTAAAAACAGTGTCTCTAAAATCAAGCATCCTTTCTTTGAATTTATCCAGAAATTCATTTTTTGATTTTATTTCGCTGTCGAGACGACCAATGGTTTTATTCTTTTCTGTAATGCTATCCGCCAATTTATTATTAGCATTTGATAAGATTAAATTACTCTGCTCTAAACGCTCGCTTTGCTCTTGGAGGTCGTTTATTTGAGCATTGTAAAAGCTGAACTGACGTTCAATCTTCGGCTTTTTTGCATCCTCTTCAATAAGTGCCATGCGTGCATTATGTTCATCAGTCTTCTCTAATTTCTTAACTTGAACATTTTGAGGTGCAAGAATTTTGTTCGTATGTTGATAAAACAAGGTTTGAAAATATTGAGCTTGAAGCTTCTTTGTTTTATAAGAGCGAATTGAAAAATCAAGCTTCTCTGCTTCTGGATAATCAATTTTAATTTGTTCAATGTGGTCATTTACAAATCTATTTTGAGCAGCGAGCAAATCATACTTTTTAGTTTTTTTGTTCTGTGCATCGACAAATATATGAGGATGATTGCCTACTTCATCGCCATGAAAGACAATCAATTGAATTGGATAATCTGGAAAATTGTTTTTGTAGAATGAGCGGATATTATGAATCATATCTTTGCCACTCATTTGAAATTTATTACCAACGGGGATTTTGAAAAAAGCTTCTTGAACAAAAACCTTACTTCGTGAAATGTCAGCCTTGCTTTCAATCACTTCATTGTGAAGTTCTAAAAATTTTCTGACGGTTTCTGTCTTCTGATTTTTGCGAGCAAACTCGAAAGTCGATAGTTGGTCGATCTCGTTTTTAATTGAAAAAATATCTTTTTGGTCCAATATCTTGGCAAGATAATTTTTCAATGGGTCGTCATTTCCAGAGATGGAATTATGCCACTTATTTATTTTTGCTTTGTATTTGCTGAGCGAAGAAATAGCATCAGATTTGTCATCTTTCGCCTTCTGCTCATCATTCATTTTGTTGATAAAACTTCCTTGGATTTCTTTCTTCTGCTCATCAGTCAATGTATTGAGCCTAACGAAATCTGCGCCAGTTAGCTGAGGTGCATAGACCCAATTGTGATCAGACTTTGATTCGTCCCACTCGAGTTTTTTCGTTTCAGATATTTTGTTATTTGGGTTTGGATTGATGCGAAGTGAGTGCGCCAAGGACTTCAATAGTTGTGCTTTGCCTATGGCCTTACCGTTTGAGTCTTTCACATTTTTGTAATTCAAATGTCTGTAAATCATTGTTAATGTTTTTGTCATTTTGTCACCGATGGTTTTAGTTTTTGTGTTTTCCTTCTGTTGGATTTTGAAAAAAATAATGAGCGATATAGCGATATTTTTTTTCTAAATCAGTGTTAGAAATTGATTGAAAATTAGAACGAGAGTGAGAATTTTAAATCAGTTTCGTATAGGGCTTTTTGCTCTTGCTTTTGCTTTTCGCTTCTGTCTCAACGACAAGTTGCGAGCTAACACGAAACCGCAAGCACGAAGTGCGTCTTTTGCGAAGCAAAAGTGTGGTGTAGTGTATAGCGAGTTACTTAAAGCTCTCTAATTTAATAATAGCATTTGGAATTGCTAAAAATGACCGTTAGCAAAAGTATTTGGATATCTGCTTTAAAAGCAAAGCAGAAGAAAAAGCCAGATTTTTAATCTGGCTTTTTGTTGTGCTGAATACTTTGAGAAAGCTATTTTAGATGTGTGTAGTTTCGTGCTGTGTAATCGCTCGCAGTAACATCAATTGTGTCTATGTGTTTGTCATCGTGATAAATGTCGAGAGTGAAAAATTTCTTTTTCACTGGCGTGATTATTAGTTTAATTTTTTGTGAATGAAGAAAATTGTTGATCTTAATTCGACCTTTTTCTGTCATCAATAGATTGTAAATTTCAATGACATTCAAGTCTGATTTCGATGACAGATGCATCGAAATAATTCTCTGATTTAGTTTGTTCTCATCAGCTTTGAGCTTGTCTAATTCCTCACTCACTTCGTCAATTCTTTGAGTGATGTATTTGCGTGCGCTGTCAGATGAGCTTTCAAGAATAGCGAAATTATTTGCTAATGCTTTTTCTTTGAGAACTATCAAGCCAGAAATTTCTTGATGCTCTTTTTCAAGCGCCTTAACATCGTCGTTTTTTGAAATTATTTGATGAAACGGAATGAGTGATTGATACGCCAAAAATATCTGTTCAACTAATGCATATCTGTATCTAACGCTTTTATTTTTTTGAGCGAACTTGCACTTATGAACTGATGAAGCATTACAAACTAAATCGACATAAAAGTTTTTCTGTGCGTGAAACCTGAATGTCGAACCGCATTTACAGAAAACCAAACCCCTCAATATATTTTTAAAATCAGAAGCTTTTCGACCTGCGAGCCGAGGCTCTTGTCTCTCTTTGAGTTTTGCGCTTATACGATGAAATTCTGCTTCGCTGATAATTGCAGGATAGTAGTTTTTAATCTCTTTGTTAAAGACTGTTCTGTTGCCTTGCTCGTCATTTTTCATTGATAAAAATGAGCCATAAATAGAATGCTTGTGTAGAGTTTTACCTACTGTGCTCTCTGTGTATTTTCGAGCGTGATTTTCTTTGTTCAGTTCTTGCGCAATTGCTTGGAAACCAAAATCGAAACACAGTTCAGTCATTCGTTTAACTGCTTTTGCGTGTTCGTTCAAGACGAATTTATTATCAATGAATGAAATCCAAAACGGGCATCGTTTTGTGATAATTCCGCCTTTTTCACCCTTGATTAAGTTTCTCGCTTTTGCGTCAGAAATTCGTTCAGACTTTGCACGACTTTCGTCATTTGCTCGTTCCAGAATATTTTGAATGAGGCTAATATCGACACTACTGTCTTTTTTTCTTTTAGAGTAAAGTCGATTATCGAAAAGTGTATAGATTGCACAATCTGCTTGAATGATTGAGATAATCAGTTCAAGAGCGTCATAACCACCCACACGACTAATTCGGTCAAAACTTTCAACAAGTAGCAGAGCATTGGGAAGAATTTCTTTTGATTTGATGCGCTCGACGAACTTCGCTAATTGTCCAGATTTTAAATTTTTGCCCTTGAATGCCGAAACGCCTAAATCTTGATAGCGCTCAATCTGTCGAGCCTGGGGATACTGCTCGAAAAAGCTATTGAGCTGTTCAAGCTGTCGAACCTCGCCAAAGCCCAGAGCTTGGGCTTTCGACGAAAAGCGTATGTAGCTGTATACGTTGATCGTTTCGTCGTCTCTGAACACGTCAGAGAAGGCACGAGGCAGTGATTTTTTGATAGTCATAATGCTCTACAAGCCCCGAAAATAAAGGATTGTAGCATTTTATACAAAAAGCGCTTGTCATTGCCGTGATCGGCATGCTCGAACTGGCGATGAAGAAGGCCGATCAAGGCGTCATGGATCGCTTCGCCATCGAAGTGGCCTCAGGCGCAGCCCAGGGGTTGCTGGACCTGATCGGCGATATTCTCGACATTGCTCGGATTGAATCCGGCCGCCTGTCCCTGACGCCGGAGCGGGCCAGCCTGCGTGAGCTGGTCGAGTCGGTGGTGCGCATGTTCGACGGCGTGGCACGGCAAAAGGGTGTTCGACTATTGTTGGATTTCGACCTCAAGGCCTGTCGCGATGTATTAATCGACCCGCTGCGTTTCAAACAGATACTGTCCAACTTGTTGAGCAACGCGATCAAGTTCACTGACGAGGGCGAGGTGCGCTTGAGCGTTCAGGCGATACTGAGCGCGTGTGGTGAGCGCCTGGCGATTCATATTCAGGTGAATGATACCGGTATCGGTATTTGCGCCGAGGATCAAGCGCTGTTGTTCAACCCGTTCGGCCAGGCCCGCAATAATCATCAGTCGGCGCGGGGTGGCTCGGGGTTGGGGCTGCTCATCAGCCGTACCTTGTGTGAAATGATGGACGGGCATTTGCACCTGACCAGTCTGCCCGGCAAGGGCACGCAGATTGATATCTGCCTCGACCTTATGATCCTGCAACCCGTGCCTGCTACCGAGCGCTCGGTCGCTAAAATCCCGGACCAGATGAGCGTACTGAACATCCTGGTGATCGACGATTACCCGGCCAACCGATTGCTGCTCTCGCAGCAATTATCCTACCTTGGTCACAGCGTCAGCGACGCCGAGGACGGCGCCCATGGCCTGCGAGCCTGGCGAAATGGCCATTTCGATGTGGTGATCACTGACTGCAGCATGCCAGTCATGAACGGTTATGAATTGACGCGGGCCATCCGTGACGAAGAACGCTCATCGGCGGCGCAACCTTGTCTGATCCTCGGTCTTACCGCCAATGCACAGCCACAGGAAAAAGACCGCTGCCTGGCAGAAGGGATGGATGACTGCCTGTTTAAGCCGATCAGCCTGAGTGATCTGAGTGCCCGGTTCGCCTGCGTACAGCCTAAGGCGGATTCACCGATGAAGGGCGCCGTGGGCCCTGTTGTCGAGGGCGACATCGACCTGAGCAGCCTGCAGCAACTGAACCACGGCGATCAAACCGCAGTCAGGAGGCTGCTGAGGAATCTGGCCAGCAGCAACGAAGAGGACATGCTGCGGCTCATCAAGCTGTTTGGCGAACACGACTTGTTAGGCCTTTCCGCGCTCGCCCACCGGGTCAAGGGCGGGGCGCGGATTATCAAGGCAGGCATTCTGATTCAGTGTTGCGAGCGGTTGGAGGAGGTCTGCAGGAGGGCTGACAATGCTGCGCTGACAGAAACCGTGGATGCGTTGCAACAAGCGATGGAGCGATTGGGGCATACGTTGGAGCAGCACATAGCTGATCCGGAAGCGATCGAGAAGGGGGGCAGTGTCGACGTCGATTAGAAGCTGGTCTCGCCACTGGGAAAATTCCTACATCTGCAGGGACGTTTCCTAACGATACCTGCTGGCTCGGCACGGACAATAGGCTCATTCCTTTCAAAGTGAGCGGCTTCCATGCACATGCTCCCTCTTCGCATTCTGGTTCTTGTCGACACGCCTTGCAGTGGCTCAAAGTTGGCTAACCGCCTGCGCCAGGCCGGGTGCCAGGAAGTCTTTGTGGCCACCCAGAGCGCGCCAGCTCTCGCGTTCCTCGAGCAGAACGGTTCAGTGGATATCACGCTGTGCGATTTGCCTATGGAAAGTGCGGGCGCACAGGATCTTCTGCAGACCATGGGCCGATCCGGGCTGACAGGGCCGATTATCATCAGCCGTACGCTGTCGGCCGATACGCGCAGTATGCAGGGGCAACTGATTTCGCTGCTCGGCATGGCGCTGCTGGACGATATCAGTAAGCCTTTGCAACCTGAGGCGTTACAGCTTTTACGGGCCAAACACTTGAACGAGCCTATTAACGAATCGGGTGTGCTGCCTGTCGTGCCTGCCACCGAGGAAGAGGTGCGTCGAGCGCTCGCCGGCCATCAACTGCACACCTACTTTCAGCCTAAGTTCAATCTGCAGACAGGTGAGGTGTGCAGTATCGAAGCCTTGGCGCGTTGGCACCATCCGTTCAAAGGGGTCTTGCCACCGTCGGTGTTCATGCCGGTTATCGAACGGTGCGGATTGCTCGATGAGTTGCTGTTCCAGCAGCTGGAACACTGCTTGAGGCTCCAGCGCCAAGCAATCAATCAGGGCTTTGCCCTGAATGTCGCGCTCAATCTGCACGCGGAGCAACTGGTCAAACCGGAACTCACGGGCCAGATTCAGAACGCCTTGATGGCACATGATCTACCGGGGTCGGGGTTGACCTTTGAGTTGACCGAAACGGGATTGCTCGAAGAGCCGGCGATCAGCCTGGAAAGCCTGGTGCGTCTGCGAATGATGGGCTGCAGCCTGTCGATCGATGATTTCGGTGCGGGGTTTTCTTCGTTGCAGCGGCTGTGCCAGTTGCCGTTCAACGAAATCAAACTCGACGGCGAGTTCGTGCGCGGGCTTGAACATGAACCGCGTCGTCGCGCTGTGATCAGTAGCACGCTGGCCCTGGGTGAGGCGCTGGGCATGTCGGTGGTGGTCGAAGGGATCGAAACCGAAGAACAACGCAAAGTGCTGCTGGAACTGGGGTGTAAGCAAGGGCAGGGCTACTTGTGTGCACGGCCGATGTCGGCGGCCAGTTTATTGAATTGGCTGGAACTTCAGCGAGGGATAACAGCAAGTTAGTGAGCGCGTCACTCAATGCGCACTGCTTGAACTTATTCAGAAAACGCATAACGCCAAAGAACCTTTATTACCTGTTCTTTGGCGTTTTTTTTTGCGTTTGGAAGGGCGTTATTCATGTTTGTTTGCTGGGAAATTTCCTACAAATAGCAGGAAATTTCCTGACTTAATCCGCGCAGGCAGTCGAGAAAATACGCTTACTTAATTCCATTGTGTTGCCTGCTCGCTACGTCAGCGAAGTTCGATTCTCGTCGTTTGTAGAGGGGATTCGATGTCTGTCGACGAGGCTCTGTATCCGCAATCGAATTGAAGGCGGAAGTCATCACGCAATGGATGACTCGGATATCGGAGGCTGGCCTGATGCCAGTTCAGTTATGAATAAAGTCTTTTCGGTTGTATGGAATACTTCTTTACGCTGCTGGGTAGTGGCTTCGGAACTTGCCAGCAAGAAGACAAAGAGTGGGTCGGCGGGGCAGCGTAAGCAGGGGGTTAACCCACTTCTTGCACTTAAGGGGAAATCGCGAGCGCTGAGTGTGCTCGCGGTGGCTTTGGGTCTGACTGTTGGATGGTCTGAGCCAGGGTACGCATGGCTGTATTTTGCTAACTCTTCTGCTGGCAGCTGTGCCGGTACCGCTAGTGGTACTGTGGGTCGGACTGCCGTCTCGGGGGCGATTGCAGAACCGACTGCCGGCAGTGGTGCTTATATAAACGTTGCCGGTTGCAGTTCATCCGCTGGAAGCTTCGATGGAGCTACTATTTTTGGCAGCTTCTCTACCGTGACCGGGCTCGGTGGAACAGTAGTCGGATATTCTGCCAAAGCCGTCAAATGGGCCACTGCGATAGGGTTGGAAGCCAATGCGTCGGGTACTGCAAGTGTCGCTTTGGGCTACGGTAGCGTTTCGAATCAGACTAATAGCGTGGCCATCGGTGGTTCCGCTGGGACCGGCACTACTTCGCTTACAGCAGTACAGTCCACTACAGCGTCCGGCGCGGGTGCCGTTGCCATTGGTAGTAACACCACCCGTGGGGCCCAGGCCGGGGCCGCCGATTCTATCGCTCTGGGTGGCCAATCGACGGTGTCGGCGACTGCTACTTCCGGTGTTGCAATCGGGCTTCTAGCATCCGTAACCAACAGCGCCACCAACAGCGTGGCTATAGGTAAGGGGGCAACCACCAGCTCGGCCTCGGCCGTGGCAATCGGTGACAGCGCGCTCGCCCAGGGTGGCAAAGCCGTATCGATCGGTGCCGGAAACACTGCGACAGGGAACGGTGCAGTGGCTATCGGGGATCCGAACGTCGCCACGGGCACGGGGGCTGTCGCTATGGGGGCCGACAACACTGCGAACGGCCAAGGGGCTGTCGCGCTGGGTAACACCAATACGGCCACTGGCCAAGGTTCGGTCGCACTGGGAAATACTAGCAATGCGGCTGCAGCAGGCGCCGTGGCGCTGGGCGATACCGCAGTGGCTAACAATACCAACGATGTGGCGTTAGGTTCGAAGTCAACGACAGCTGCTCCGCATACCGGCACTACTGCGCAATTTGGTGCTACTGCAGCGGGCGTGCAAGCAGCGGCTTCGACCAATGGTGTGGTGTCGGTGGGTGCGGCAGGTACTGAGCGCCAGATCCAGAACGTTGCGGCAGGCGTGATTTCAGCCACCAGCACCGATGCTATTAACGGCTCTCAGCTGAATTCGGTCGTCACCGGCGTCAACAACCTGGGCACCACAACAGCCAGCACGCTGGGCGGTGGCGCGACCTACAGTCCGGCGACGGGGAATATCACCGGCTTTAGCCAGCCGATCAATAGTGTCAGCGCTACCGGGGCTGTGGCTGGGCCTACAGCGCAGACCACGGTTGCCGCTGCCCTGACAGCGCTCAACACCAACGTTGATAACACGGCCAATATCGCCGTCAAATACGATGCCGCCGGCGGTACCAAGATCACTTTGGGTGCGACGGGTGGCACCGGAGCAGGTGCTCCGGTGACGATCACTAACGTGGCACCGGCGACGTTGAATGCCACCAGTACGGATGCGGTGAACGGGTCGCAGCTGTTTGCCACCAACACCACGGTCAATAACATCAACAACGGCGCGGGTATCAAATACTTCCACGCCAATTCGACTTTGGCTGACAGCACCGCCACCGGTGTCGATAGCGTCGCAGTGGGACCCACCGCCAGCTCCACTGCCACTAACGCTGTAGCCCTGGGCAATGGCGCGACAGCAGGATCGGATAACTCTGTAGCCCTGGGCAGCGGGTCTTCCGCCACTGGCGCGACGCTGGGCACCGCTGCCTATGGTGTCGGCGGCACTGCCACCACTGGCGGGGAAGTCAACGTGGCCAACGGCGCTAACGGTCGGCGCATCACCGGCCTTGCCGCGGGTGCTTCGGCCACCGACGCGGTCAACGTCAGTCAGTTGAACAAGGCAGGGCAGGACACTGCCACCGCCTTGGGCGGCGGCGCAGCGCTCGACCCTACGACCGGTACCTGGACCGCACCCAACTATGCCACTAACAGCATCAATACCAGCGGTACCAACACTGGCGCACTGACCAGTAACAACGTCGGTGCAGCCCTGGGCAACCTCAATACCGGCTTGACCAACACCGCAGCAGTTGCTGTGAAATACGACGATGCGGCTACAAAAACTCAAATTACCCTCAACCCAAGTGGTGCGGCGACGACGCTGACCAACGTGGCACCGGGTGCGTTGAACGCCACCAGCAGTGATGCGGTAAACGGGGCGCAGCTGTTTGCCACCAACACCACCGTTAACAACATCAACAACGGCGCGGGTATCAAATACTTCCACGCCAATTCGACCTTGGCCGACAGCACCGCCACCGGTGTCGATAGCGTCGCAGTGGGACCCACCGCCAGCTCTACTGCCACTAACGCTGTAGCTCTGGGCAATGGCGCGACGGCTGGGACGGCTAACTCAGTCGCCTTGGGCAGCGGCGCGACAACTGCTGCCGCGACCGCCACGGCCAGCGGGGTAATCAATGGCACCACTTACACCTACGCGGGTGCAGCGCCTGTTGGTGTTTTGAGCCTGGGTAGCCTGGGTAACGAACGCCAACTGAGCAACGTCGCCGCAGGCCAGGTCACTGCCACCAGCACCGATGCTGTGAACGGCAGCCAGTTATTCTCCACCAATACCGCCGTGAACAGTTTGGGCGCTACGGTGAATAACATTGTTGCCGGCGCGGGCATCAAATATTTCCACGCCAACTCCACTTTGGCAGACAGCACCGCCACCGGCACCGACAGCGTTGCAGTGGGACCTGCCGCCAGCGCAACCGCTACCAATGCGTTAGCCCTGGGCAATGGCGCTGCGGCAGGAACGGCTAACTCTGTGGCCCTGGGCAGCGGCGCTTCCGCGACTGGCACGACCCTGGGCACCGCTGCCTATGGCATCGGCGGCACTGCCACTGCTGGCGGGGAAGTCAACGTGGCCAACGGCGCCAACGGTCGGCGCATCACCGGCCTTGCCGCGGGTGCCTTGGCCACCGACGCAGTCAATGTCAGTCAGCTGAATAAAACCGGCCAGGATACGGCGGCAGCCTTGGGCGGCGGCGCTACGCTTGATGCGACTACGGGCGTATGGACCACGCCGAGCTATTCCACCAACAGCATTAGCGCAAACGGTGCCAATACCGGGCCTCTGGTCAGCAACAACGTGGGCGCGGCACTGACGAATCTCAATACAAGCCTGACCAACGTAGCCGCAGTAGCCGTGAAATACGACGATGCGACGACCAAAAACCAGGTGACCTTCAACCCCGCAGGCACCGCAGTAAAGTTGACCAACGTTGCGGCCGGCGCCTTGAACGCCACCAGCACCGACGCAGTGAATGGCTCGCAGCTGTTCGCGACTAACCAGACGGTCGACAACCTCGTCAATAACGGCACCGGTATCAAGTATTTCCACAGCAACTCGACCCTCGCCGACAGCAGCGCCACGGGTCAGGACAGCGTGGCGATGGGGCCTGCTGCTGTGTCCACCGGTGTCAACAGCGTTGCCCTGGGCAATGGTGCAACGGCCGGTTTCGCCAACAGCGTTGCGTTGGGCTCGGGTTCATCCGCCACCGGCGCAACACTGGCTAACGCAGCTTATGGTGTGGGGGGCGCGGCAACGGGTGGCGAAGTCAACATCGCCAATGGCGGCAATGGCCGCCGCATTACCGGTCTGGCAGCAGGTAGCTCGGCCACAGATGCTGTCAACGTCGACCAACTGAACAGAGCAGGGCAGGACACCGCGACCGCTTTGGGCGGCGGCGCAGCGCTTGATGCGACGACAGGCGTATGGACCGCGCCGAGCTATTCCACCAACAGCATCAGCGCGACTGGCAGCAACACCGGGCCTCTGGTCAGCAACAACGTTGGCACGGCACTGACGAATCTCAATACAAGCCTGACCAACGCAGCCGCAGTAGCCGTGAAATACGACGATGCGACGACCAAAAACCAGGTGACCTTCAACCCCGCCGGCACTGCGGTGAGATTGACCAATGTCGCGGCCGGAAACTTGAACGCCACCAGCACTGACGCAGTGAATGGCTCGCAGCTGTTCGCAACCAATCAGACGGTCGACAACCTCGTCAACAACGGCACCGGCATCAAGTATTTCCATAGCAACTCGACACTGGCCGATAGCAGCGCAACCGGCCAGGACAGCGTAGCCATTGGCCCGCTCGCCAGCGCAACCCTTGCCAATGGAGTGGCGCTGGGCGCCAACTCGTCCGCCACGGGCACGACATTAGCCAATGCGGCTTATGGTGTCGGCGGCGCAGCGACGGCGGGGGGCGAAGTGAACATCGCCAACGGCGCTAATGGCCGTCGCATTACCGGCCTGGCGGCAGGCAGCTCGGCGACAGACGCTGTCAACGTCAGCCAACTGAACCAGGTAGGCCAGGACACGGCGACCGCTCTGGGCAGCGGCGCAGCGCTTGATACGGTTGCCGGGACATGGACAGCTCCCAGCTATTCCACCAATAGTATCAGCGCAACCGGTGCCAACACCGGGCCTTTGCTCAGCAACAACGTTGGCGCAGCACTCACCGACCTCAACACCAGTGTGACCAATACTGCGTCGGTGGCAGTGAAATACGACGATGCTGCGGCCAAAACCCAGGTGACCTTCAACCCCGCAGGTATCGCGGTGAAGTTGACTAACGTTGCGGCCGGCACCTTGAACGCGACCAGCACCGACGCAGTGAATGGCTCGCAGCTGTTCGCGACCAATCAGACCGTCGATAACCTCGTCAATAACGGCACCGGCATCAAGTATTTCCACAGCAACTCGACACTGGCCGACTCCCAAGCCAACGGTCTGGACAGCATCGCGATCGGGCCACAGTCCATTGCCGCAGGTGCCAATTCATTCGCGGCCGGCTCGGGGGCCACTGCGACGGCTGCTGGCGCCCTCGCGCTGGGACGTCTGAGCCAGGCTCAGGTAGCGGGCGGTATCGCACTGGGCGAAGGTTCGGTCGCTGACCGTGCCCTGGCACCCACCACCGGTTCTATCGCTGCTGGGAGCGGGACGATTATCTACGACACTTCGGATGCCACTTTGCTGGGGTCGGTGTCGGTGGGCAAGGCCGGCAGCTACCGCCAGATCACTAACGTGGCGGATGCCACCGACGCTCACGACGCCGTGACCCTGCGTCAATTGACCGGGGCGATGGGCTCGTTGAGTTCTACCGGCACGCTGTATTTCCACGCCAACTCGACCAACCCGACGGACTCGCTCGCCAGCGGTAGCGAGTCGATCGCGGTTGGCCCGGGCACCGTGGTCAACGGTGATAACGGCATTGGTCTGGGCAATCAGGCGTCTGTCAGTCAGGCCGCCGCCGGTGGTATTGCCATTGGTCGCAATGCCCAAGTGTTGTTGGCGTCCGGCATCGCCCTGGGCAGCGCCGCGCAGGCCGCAGCCGAACAATCGGTTGCACTGGGTGCTGGTGCTAATGCCAGCCACGCCATGAGCGTGGCGCTCGGCTCAAGCTCGCTGACCACCGTCGGTGCCGAGACCGGCTACAGCGCCTATCGATTAGCTGCATCGCAGACGTCAGTCGGCGAGATCGGCATTGGTACGGCGCTGGGCAGTCGCAAGCTGACCGGGCTGGCAGCCGGCACGCAGGACACCGACGCGGTCAACGTGGCGCAACTCAAAGTGCTCGGCACACAGGTGGATCAGAACACCTCGGACATTACTAACCTCGACGGTCGGGTAGGGGGGCTTGAAACACTGATCGGCTCGGGCGGTGGCATCAAGTATCTGCACGTCAACTCGACCAGGGCTGACTCCGCCGCCACTGGCACCGATGCCATGGCGCTGGGGCCTCAGGCACAGGCTTCGGGCAGTGGCTCGGTGGCGTTGGGCAGCGGCGCCACGGCGTCTGCCAGTGGCAGCGTGGCGATCGGCAGTGACTCCAGCGATGCCGGTCGGGGTGCCGAAACCTACAGCGGCAAGTATTCGGGTGAGAACAACGTGACCTCGGGCACGGTTTCGGTGGGCAATTCGACCACCGGCGCAACCCGAACGATCAGCAACGTTGCCGACGGCAAGAACGCCAATGATGCGGTCAATGTGCGCCAGCTCGACGGTGCAGTGGCCGAAGCCAAGCAATACACCGACGATTCGATTGCCAATCTGAACGCCGAAGCGGGTCAGCAGGCCGGGCGCATCACCGCCGTCGAAGGAGATGTCAGCAACCTCAAAAACGGTACCGACGGCATGTTCCAGGTGAACAACAGCAGTGCCGCATCTAAGCCCAAAGCCACGGGTGCCGATGCGATCGCGGGTGGGGCAGGGGCGCAGGCGTCGGGTAACAACAGCGCGGCGGTCGGTACGCGGGCTCAGGCGACCGGGGAAAACTCGGTTGCGCTGGGTAACGGGGCCAAGGCTTCGGCCAAGAATGCCACGGCACTGGGGACCAATTCGGTGGCTGACCGCGACAACAGTGTCTCGGTCGGCAGTGCTGGCAATGAGCGGCAGCTCACCAACCTCGCGGCGGGTACAAGCGGTACGGATGCAGTGAACGTCGACCAGTTG
Organism: Pseudomonas sp. WS 5410; assembly: GCF_012985645.1. Classification (NCBI taxonomy): domain Bacteria; kingdom Pseudomonadati; phylum Pseudomonadota; class Gammaproteobacteria; order Pseudomonadales; family Pseudomonadaceae; genus Pseudomonas; species Pseudomonas sp. WS 5410. Next base: position 215,698 of record NZ_JAAQWS010000001.1, read on the forward strand.
AACCGAAGCGTGGAGGGCATCACCACGAATGCCAATGCCTACACCGATCAGCGCTACACGGAGTTGAAAAAAGACCTCAAGTATCAGGACGAAGTTCTCAGTGCAGGTATCGCCGGCGCGATGGCCATGTCCAGCCTGCCGCAGTCTTATTCGCCGGGTTCCAGCATGACGACGGTTGCAGCGGCCACCTATCGCGGTCAATCGTCGCTGGCCTTCGGCGTATCGCACATGTCAGCCAACGGTCGCTGGGTGACCAAGTTACAGGGCAGTACCGACACCCAGCGCAATATCGGGATGGCGGTGGGTGTCGGTTATCAGTGGTGATCTGCTGGCAAATATTGCGCAGCCCTAATCCAACTTTTTCAGGCAAAAAACATGAATATAAAAACCATTTCCGTCGCCATCCTAATCATGTTGGCGGCCTGGGCCGGTTACGAGAAATTCCTGGCAGACCGACCTACGGATACCCCGCATACCTGGCTGCGTGTTCCGGCATTGGCTGTAATCCAAGACGCGATTTTGCAAATGTCGCCCAGGTTCAACGAGGCGAACAAAGCCCCGATTATGAAGCAGCTCTGTGCATTGGCCCGAGGCGAAGTGAAACAGGAAGAGGTCAACGCCTTCCTCAAACAGCAGGGGATTGACGCGCAAACTTTGCCTCGAGAGGGCAGCCCGTTTTCGTTGTTGATCAATGGTGATCAGCCGGGTCAAGCCACTGCCTGTGCGGCATATTTGGCGACGAGCGTGCTGTCGACCGTCAACGTGGGCGAGTTCATGCTCCCCGTCATTGCACCGGCCGCCAACGGTCAGCCAGAAAAGTCGTCGTTGCAGATTGATAACCCATTGCTGACGTCGGCGCTGTCGATCAAGTTGGCCATAGCGCGGGCCAACGCCGATATCTTCGCCTTGATCGCCGTCGAGTTGCAGCACAGGCCGGGCCTAACGATTCCACAATACCGTGAACAGGCTGGGCAGCTGTTTGCTCGCCTAGCCCAGACTTACCTGCAACGCATCAAGGAACAACTGCCGCCTGCGAACACGCAGTACACGCTGCTGCAAATGGATGAAAGCCGCTTCATGTTCAGTAGTTCTGTCGGCAGCGTTTTCGAGTTTGGCCGCAATGGTCTGATCCTCAGTCAGGGCGGTATCGTCTGGTATGGCAAGGGGCGGTTGATGGGGCAGGAATACCCGCTGCAGGTGGAGTACTTTCCCGCAGCCGTCGAACCCTTGCTGACATCTCCCGCGTCGCCACTGTCCACCTCAATCCAGTGAGCACGCGTAGACACGCATTAACTATCGAAACGTATATTGCATGGAGGTGGATGATGGCTGAAGCCGTCGACAGTAGGGTACAGCGTCTGCATTGCATGCGGTGTTAAGGTCAGCGGCCCCGTCCTGACGCCGGCATTCCTCGCGCGGTTGCCAGTGATGCTGGCTCTGCTTGGAAATGCGCAAAACAAGATATTGGCGTGGCGAAAACTGGCATTATCAGGCTGGCGCGTTGCACGCGATGAACATGCGCCTTCAACGAAGCCAGATCAGTGCCGATACATACTGAAAGCTCGAAAATTATAGGTTAGGGTTGCTAAAAATCTGGAGGATCAGCCATGCCCCGTAATATTGCGTTCTCTACGTTCGTATCAGTCGGCTGCGCAGAGTGCCGAAATCTAGAAGGGTTGGGGTTCGATTTCATAATGGCATTCCAGCCAATCGTTAACGTAAGAACGCGCACAACCTTCGCCTATGAAGCCCTTGTACGCGGGGTGAACGGTGAGTCGGCGGCGAGCATCTTGGATCAGGTTAATGATGACAACCGATACCGCTTTGACCAAGCATGCCGAGTCAAGGCTATCGAGAGAGCGACGGAACTAGGTTTGCTGGGCATTCCAGACTGCAAGCTCAGTATCAATTTTTTGCCAAATGCTGTGTATCGACCCGAAACCTGCATTCGAGCCACTCTGGAGGCTGCCAGACTGTTTGGGTTCCCTCCAGAGAGACTAATGTTCGAAGTGACCGAAGGTGAACGTGTTGATGACCCTATGCATCTAAAGGGGATTTTCGAAGAGTACAAGCGTCAAGGTTTCACTACATCTATCGACGATTTCGGCTCGGGTTACTCGGGGTTGAATTTATTGGCGATGTTCCAACCTCATGTGCTAAAAATTGACATGGCTCTCACAAGAAACATTGACAAAGACCCGGTTAAAACTGCAATAGTCGAAGGTATTGTTTTAGTCGCAAACCGTTTAAATATAGTGGTTGTGGCCGAAGGTATTGAAACCCGTGATGAGAGTGATGCATTACTCCGCTTAGGCATAGATCTTATGCAAGGGTACCTCTTCGCACGACCTGATACATTTCTACTACCGCTTCCAATTTATTCCTAACTGAAAATTTCATAGCGCACATCGTTGTAGGCTCAGGTTGTGATTTTTGGTGTGACCTTCTAAAACGCCTAACATCACATCGACCTCCTGGCTAAGCAAGTGATTTTGGCTTGAGTACAAAAGGGCCTGTGATGGCCATTTTTTGGCTCAGCACTGGGCAGGTTTACTACGCCGGCAGCGCTCAGAACAGTAACGAACTTCCTCCCAGCAGCGCGCCCATTTCTTCCTCCATAGGAAGGGAAGGCCGCAAGTCATGCAGGTTTTGACCGGGAGTTCACTCTTTTTCAAAATGATTCACCGTTATCTAAGTTTGCGAGCAACAATTGACCACGTTGCCAGAGCGCTTGCTGCTTTGATTCAGGCATTCGGTCGAGGTTTTTATACTGCATGCCCATACGGTGATTGCTGCGCAGGCGGTCGCTGTGACGTATCAGGAAGTGCCAATAAAGCGCATTGAAAGGGCAGGCGTCATCTGTGGTGCTTTCGCTCACCTTGTACGCGCAGCCACGACAATAATCGGACATGCGCTTGATGTATTGGCCGCTCGCACAGTAAGGCTTAGATCCCATGTAGCCGCCGTCTGCATGCATGACCATACCAAGTGTGTTGGGCAACTCCACCCAGTCGAACGCGTCCATGTAGATTGCCAGGTACCACTCACATATTTGACTCGGCGCGATACCTGCGAGCAAAGCGAAATTGCCGGTAACCATTAGCCGTTGGATGTGATGAGCGTAGGCATGCTTAAGGCTTTGGTTAATGGCCTGGCGCATGCAGTTCATCTTCGTTTCGCCTGTCCAGTAGAACTCTGGAAGCAACCTTGTGTTGCTGAATTCATTTCCGTCGGCATATTCAGGCATCTTCAACCAGTAGATGCCTCGGACGTATTCCCGCCAACCGATCAGTTGACGAATGAAGCCTTCGGCAGCGTTCAGCGGAATCCGCTGCGCCCAGTACGCGGCTTCGACGTCGCTGCACAACTGGCGCAGATCCAGCAGGCCGATATTTAGCGCGGCGCTGATCCGCGCATGAAACAGGAAGGGTTCGTCACTGGCCATCGCATCCTGGTAGTCGCCGAACGCAGCCAGGCCCCAATCGAGAAAGTAATCCCACAAGGCTTGGGCATCGGCGTGGGTTACCGGGTAGTCGAAGGTGTCGAGGGTGCCATAGTGGCCGGAGAAGTTTTTTGCCACCAGCGCCAGCACTTCCTGGGTGATGGCATCGGCCGAAAAGCGCATGGGTGAGGGCGCTCTCGCCCCTTTGGGCAACGCCTTGCGGTTTTCGGCATCAAAGTTCCAGGCGCCACCGACCGGGCTGCGGTCGCCATTAAGCAACAAGCCACTTTTGCGCCGCATCTCGCGGTAGAAGAATTCCATGCGCAGCTGCTTTTTGCCCTCGGCCCAAGACGAAAATTCGCCGCGGGTGCAGAGAAAACGGCTATCGCTATGCCACTGTATCGTTAAGCGACAGTCCTTGAGCGACTGCTCCAGGCGCCAGTCACCGCACTCAGTCAGGTGCAGTTGCTGTGGCTGAAGCAGTGAGTGCCAGCGCCGTAACTCGCCGGGCACCGATCCACTGTTGTGCGGATCATCCAGGCTGACGTAGTGCACGCGGATACCGCGCTGCTTCAACGCCTCGGCAAAATGGCGCATCGCACTGAAGATCAGCGCGATTTTTTGTGGGTGATGGGGCACATGGCTTGCTTCCTCCATCACCTCGACCAGCAACACCGCATCGCGCTGGGGATCCAGCCCCTGCAATGAAGCCAAGTCCCAAGACAGTTGGTCGCCCAGCACCAGGCACAGTCGGCGAATCTTACTCATTTGCCAGGCCCCCGGCGCAACGTGACTCACCAGGGTGCCGCCAGCGAGAAAGGAATGCGTAACGACTCGATATCGTCATGGATCTGCTTTCAGCCATTCCAAACGCTGCGCCAAGCGCACCGCTGGCGCCTATCACCAAGGCGTTCATTTCAAAGGAACTGTTCATTGAGTCTCTCCTGCAAGCCTGCGCGAGCTCCGAGCGTTAACTGCGTTGCCCAATCAGTTGCAGGAACTCCAGCCGCGTAGCGGACGACTCACGAAAGGCGCCCAGCATCACTGAGGTGGTCATCACCGAGTTTTGTTTCTCCACGCCCCGCATCATCATGCACATGTGCTTTGCCTCAATGACCACGGCCACGCCGGCCGCATCAGTGATGTGTGCAATAGCGTCGGCAATTTGCTTTGTAAGGTTTTCCTGGATCTGTAAGCGGCGGGCGAACATATCGACGACCCGGGCGACTTTTGACAGGCCCAGCACCCGCCCAGTGGGGATGTAGGCGACATGAGCCTTGCCGATGAAGGGGAGCAGGTGATGCTCACACAACGAATACAGTTCGATGTCGCGCACGATGACCATTTCATCGTTTTGCGATTCGAACAATGCGCCGTTGATCAAATCCTCTAGACTGATCGTGTAGCCATTGCACAGGTACTGCATCGCTTTGGCTGCACGCTGGGGAGTATCCAGCAGTCCTTCACGCTCAGGGTTCTCGCCGACGCCGACGAGAATTTCACGGTAATGCTCGGCTATTGATGTGTTCATTAAGATTCCTCGAAGCCATGCTGCTCTCACCGTCAAATTGCAGCGCCAGTGGTCAGTTTTTATTGTACATTATCTAATGCGCTGTATAGGTTCTGTATAGGGTAGGCCTAAAAAAACCACCTGACAATGTGCGCCATTCCTAGGCGTGATGCGTATGGGTGGCTGTCGCAGGCACCATTTCTGCGCGATGCGCGTGCCCCCCTTGGACAGACCGTCGGAGTCCGTTTGTGTGGCTGTAACGCCGACCTGAGGATTCAGCTGTACAAATTAATTGTTTTGTATAGCTTTTTGCGTGCCCGCAGCTGCAATCCCAATTGCTGGGCGGTTCTAAACCCCTGAGACCGTTGAGGAGTTGCACATGTTAAAGGTATTGATAGTTCTGCTAAGCATTGGTCTCGCGAGTTGCAGCCGGGTAGATGTGCATACTTACCGCCAGGAGATGCCCACCCTTGAGCTACGCGATTTTTTCGAGGGGCGGGTCGAAGCTTGGGGCATGTTTCAAAAGCGATCAGGTGAGGTGGTCAAGCGCTTCCACGTGGAGATCAATGGCCAGTCCGAAGGCAATAAGTTAATACTCGATGAGTCATTTACTTACAGCGATGGCACTAAACAAAAACGGGTGTGGACGCTAACGCCAGTTGGTCATAACCAATGGCGCGGAACCGCTGCCGACGTGGTGGGGGAGGCGCGTGGTGAGATGGCAGGCAATACCCTGCGCTGGAAATACGTACTGAGCCTTCCTGTGGATGGTAAGGAGTATCAGGTTGAATTAGACGACTGGATGTACCTTATGGACAAGAACACCATGATCAATCGCTCGTTCATGACCAAATTCGGAGTGGAAGTAGGCCAGATCACTTTGTTCTTCCGTAAGTGCGCCAATCGCGATTTGACTGCGGGCAGACAGAATCCTTTCTCTTGCTAGTCTCTTCTGAACCATATCTTACGAAAAAGCCGCAACGCCCCGAAGTTGTGGCTTCTTTTCGGTAATAGCCTGTACGACTCGGCTTGGAGTCCTCTCGTAGGATAAGATGCCCTGATTTGGCTGAGTCATACAGTACCGTCTGTAGCTCCCTTGCCGACAGGATCGTGTCATGGAAAAAAAGTACATCGGAATTACGGACGAGGCACTGGATGCCGGCATTGCTGACGGACGCTTCTCAGAGGCCGACATTCGTCAGATCAGAGACCGCGGTGGACGTTTTGTTAAGCACATCAAGGAGCAACCACACCCCAGCTCTCTTTTGCCAGCATCTGTCATCCAGGTGAACCAAGTCTATGTTTACCAAGCAGATCTTCGCCCTGTCATGCAAGCCATCGCGAATTCTAGAGACGTGCGGGTGGCCGATGATTTAAGCGAGACATACCGGTTGGTAGTGTCAAAGCTAGAGCGCTTCCTGAATCACAGGCGAATCCTTGATAGCCTGAATGAGGTAGCCGGTGACGCTGCCGAAATTTTCGAATTGCGCCTAAGCCCAATGCTGGACAAGGTCGACCACAGAAAACCTGACGTTCCTGCGTGCACTCAGCTCATAGGCATGCTGCGAGCCCAGGTGAATATCGAGTTCATCTATCTGCTCTCGACCTTCTGGATTGACCGTAACAGCGTCTCGCGCGACACGGGTCTTCCACGGCGACTTGACGCATTGGAAAGCAAGCTTCGAAAGACTCTGGAGCAAATGCTCGCTTATCAGTATGACCCTAGAAATGGTTTTATGCTGCAAGACTCTCTGTATGGCAAATACCTCGTGCAGGGTAAAAACGGCATTTCTTACTTGAAGCAATTTTTGCAACATGACTCGCGCTTCGCGTCCTATGACGAGTTCATGCGGATGATCTTGAACCACTACCTTGAATACACGGGAGGAAAAGATTATCTGGGTTACCACATTGGCGAAGCTAGCTTTGGGTTCAATTTCACGGTTGATCAAACCCATTTTGAGGACGACAAGCGCCATGGCCTAGCGCTTGAGTTCAATAGAGTACTTTGCGACTTACGACAGTTGCGTATCATTCTCAATGAGCTGAAAGAAGCCCGGACGATTGAACCTGGCGACATTCAGATCGACCCTGGGATGGATGGTGCTGACGCAATTTGGCTAGTGGCCACCACACCTCAGTTACCAAAACCCAGCTCAGAGTGAGCGTTTTCACGTAGGTAAGTAAGATTGCGTAAGGTTGCGTGTCGGGCGGGGGGGGCGCACTCATCAGGCAATTTGCTCACGAGCAATCTCCAGCGAGTGGCGTCATCGCCATCAAGAGCCAGGTTGGCAATGCCTTTGATCTATACGCGTCAACAGTCACCTTGTTGAGCGTTAGGTTAGGCACAACTGCATGCTGCTCAGTGATAGGTGCAGGATGCGCTACCAAAGATTGCCACAGCTGTGGCGGAAGCGGCAGTCGACTGTGCCTGCACGCCATAACCAATATCGGCCAGTGTGCGAGATGGATGGCAGAAAGGCATGCGAAGTGGTTGCCCTCCAGACCTTCCATGCTCAGCATTTCACGGGCCGCGTTCCCATCGGCAGTGATGGGGATGTCACAAAGCGCCAAGCCATGCGGTGTTTCACTTAGGTAAAGCTTACTCTCGCTGTCTGGCCCGGGTATCCAAAGCTGCTGATTGCAGTGGCGCATCTGGTTTATCACGAACTCAGAGAACTCTAAGCTGGATGACGATTCTCCATTCAGTGTCGCCCAGAGCATGACGGTAGGTATGAGCACGCTCCCCCTGGTGTGTTGATTTCGATACTCGGCTGTACTCGTCGCGGGGTGTCTGATCAGCTCCTGATAGCTGGCATGGATGGAAGGGTAGTGATGGTGTTTCATGAAATTGAAGTGGTAGTGGTTCAGCAGTTCGCAGGCATAGTGCCGTGCAAAGTCCCGAGACTCACGCAACATCGACAGGAACATCAGGGCGCAGCTGATTTCGATGACCTGCTCATCCGCAATCGGGGAGAGCAGCGCTCGATTGTTCTTAATCAGCTGCGCGATGTGATCTGCGAGTGCTGAGGCTTTAGCCGGCGTCTCGTTGCGTTCAAGAACACGCAGTTTGGTCGCGTCCTGATGCGGCCATAGAATCCATAAACCCCTGACCGCGATGCGCCCCAGCAACTCAAAGAGCTTCAGGTTGACGTCGACTGGGCTGTGGGAGTTGACTGACGAGGCTAGGGTATCCCGATGGGCCGTCAGTGGGAGGATCTTTTCTTTAATCAGATCATCCCAAATCTTGTTGTGCAGCTCCACCAGCTCCTCAAAGGTTAACCCGATTCGCCTATGCCCTTTGGACGCGGCTTCGATGTCGCCCCTGATCAACTGCCACGCTCGCAGGATGACCACCTCGCTTGCGCGGAATGGGGCTTCAAGATTCTGCTGATCCCGTGCCCAGACAAACAGTACGGATAGGCAAATGTACAACTGTCGCAGTGTGGCCAGGCGTTGCACAGGCAGGTGGTTTTCCGCTTCCACAAGACCTTCCACCAGTGCTGTGAAATGCTGGATGGAGACGTCCGGCTCATCGAGCATTGCGATGGATTTCTGGAATCGCGACTGCAGGGCTTTGCTCACATACTGATGCTGAAGTACCCCGTCGGCGAGTAACCCCGCCATGTAATCACCGTTCCATTCCTGGAAAGAGATGTGACATTTGCTCTCACGATCTATGACACCCTTCAAGGTATCTCTCACGGCTTCGTGGACGTTCCCGCCAAAACAAAGGCAGATGACGATCTTCAATCCCCTGAACTGCGGAGAGATACGATTGGGAATGTAAGCGTCTAGGATTTCGTAAATGGAGCAGCGCATGCCTTGAGGCTCTGCTGTCCATTCGGCCCGCGTCAGATCGCCCTGTTTGATCGAAAACAGAAAGAGCTTCCGCTCCCCATCCACTAGAGGGCTAACAGCCGCGACGTCTACACCATACTGACGAGAACCGGTGGATGGTCGTGAGATTACGTTGTAACCCAGCTCGCTTAGCAGGTCGGGCAGAACGACATCCAACTCGTCTCGCTCACGCAAAGAGGCGAGGTACTCTCGGAAAACAAGCTTCATGACGAGCGCGTCTCAAGCAGATAAGCAAGGACAGTAAATTCCAGTGTGGTGGGATCTAGCACCGACTGGCGAGGTAGCTGAAAGGTGTGTTGAATAGTGGCTAGGGTTTGCTCCATGCGTCGCATGGGTGGTGCTTGATCATTTACCTCACCCTTGGCTCGGGGATACTCCGGAATCCAGCTAGCCATGCCGATGCCATGCAGCAGGATTTTTTCATTGAACAGACTGCTTAGCGGGGACGCTTTACGCGCTTCTACCATCTCGGTTTGCATTTTTTCATTGCGCCGGTACAGCTCCAACTGTCGTTGACGCTCTGACGGCGAGAGCTCCCGAATGAATGCCTCGCCAAGACCGTCGAGATAGCTCCGCAGCCCCCCTAGAACGCATTGTACTGGCTGTGATGCAGGATCCGCAGGATCTGCGGCAATGGCTCCTAGATAATCTGAACCCAGGGCGGAGTAGTTGATTAGGACTGGGTCATAGAGGAGGTGCTCCAATTCAGTCAAAGTGGTGCCGGCCGCATTTCGCATCAGACAAACTATCAGGGAGGCCGCGTATAGCGGGGTTGTGAAAAAGGTACCGATCGCCTTGCGCGCAATGAACGGATATTCGCTGGCCAAGATCTCGGGCGTCTGCGCGAAATCAAATGTGAAAGATCGTCCCTCTCGCCCACGCAGCAATGCTCCCCTGAGCGACAGGCACAAGCGCGGCGAGCCTGAATGGAGCCAAGCTACTACCCATTCACTCAGGCCAGTGTCGTTGCATTCGCTCTCTAGCTCATGTACCAAGGAATCAAAGCGATCCAGGGTTAAAGTTGGGTCAGCAGCCATCTGCTTTTCAACAGCGTCACGGGCCAATGTGACGTCTCCCGCCTTGACGAACTTATACAAGATCAAGTCCAGCAAATGTACGATCTCATCCTCTGCTCGGCCAGATGCGACAACGGCAAGGAGTCGACAACGTACCTGGTCGCTATACGTCTCGCTGCCTGCCAATAAGGACTGAGCAGCGGCTTTTTTCGACTCCAGACGCATTGGGGAGGCTGCCCGCTCGACGAGGTTGAGTAGCGGTTGCTGCATATCACCAGGTGCATTCTTGAGCCAGGCTAGAGCCAGGAAAAGCAGCGCATCCCGTACAGGGGGGTCAATCTCATCGTCGACGGCCCCGGAGATCGTGTTGGTGAACTCAGCGTCTGTGGGCAGCGATTCAATGGGCAAGCTGCTTAGAGCCCTTGCAGCTTGTGCGCGCTGCTGGGAGTCACCCTTTAGCAGAAACTCAACGCCCTTCGCGGTAAAGAACGCTAAATCGAACGTTAGACCTGCGGACAGGCACACCTGCAGACAATGGAACCGGTCAGATAGCGGTGCTCCGGCCTCAATTAGCTGCAAGAGTTCGGTAGGTCGATCGGAGGAGGCTTTGCACCAGTTCATTAATGCGGGGAATACCGCGGGACTGATCATCGGATCATCGTGAAGGATTGCACCAGCTAGTAGCTCAAGTAGGTCAACACAGCTAATCGCGATGGCGCTCAACGCAGGCAAGAGAACTTCCATGCCTTGATAAAAATCATGGTTTGGAAGAGGGAATGGATCAGGAAGGGGGAGAACAGTACGCAGATCTATCTCCCTCGAAAGGTGGGCGCTGACCAATACTTTTGACAACGTACTTTGATCATGCCGCCAACTGTCCCTAAAAATCAGATCGAGTATCCGGCCTTCCGCCGCTGCAATCTTTATCTCTTCCCGTGTGAAGGTGGTCATCGCAGCTCCTCCCTAGAAAACCTGCTTCAGGCTTCAGCCCGCCCTTAGGTGCCCCGATGTTACGATCTCTAGCACTTATTGGCGAGTGGCCATCATTCCCCCAAGAGGCATGTCTAGTGACGTCGCAGGTGTATCGAGCTGGGCATTCGAATGCTCTTGAACTCACTCTCAGCACATCGAGGAGTACATTTGTACTCCTTTCAGAGTTCGCAGCTCGCGATCCGAGCCAGGTAGTCCCCATGCGAACCAACGCCTGCCATACCCTCTAACTTCAGGCTTACCAGTATTTGTATAGCCGAAGCCAGCTCGCTCAAACCCCATGCAGCCACCTACGTATAAGCGGCTGAAATCATGGGCGTGTAGAAGGGCGAAGTCCTATTCGTTGCCAACCATGCCTTAAATTTCCTTTGGGCAAAAGCCAGCGGCATGCGCAGTGCCTTAATTGATCGCAACCTTCAATTCGGTGGCACCCCGCAACAATGGGACATCTGAGTGAAGGACATGCAGTCCTTGGTAGACCTTATCGTTTGAGTAGGTCAAACGGAATACTTACTCGAATGCCCGGAAGCCCTCATCGCAGTACCATTCACTTTTGAGAAGCGCTTGGTACATGGCAGTGTCCCAAGCATTCACATGGACAGTCTTTTTTCCGGCCGCAATTACCCGAAGGTGGTCTTGTACTCCGGCTAGGGCGGAGTCCGACCAGACCAGGTCGAGCGTGTCCTTAAGATTCGCGAGTTCGTTACTGGCCTCGATTGAGAACCTTGAAGCTAGTTTGTAGTCCCTGAAATGCGCTAGCACCCTGGTCTTATCGACCTGATCCCAATCCTCTGGGGGGCTCACGAAAAACTCGAGAACGGGCGGGGTTCCAGTAAGCACCCGCGCGTGTAGCCACTGGTCACTAACTATCCGCGGATGCTCCAAATACGGATGGAGGGTTTGTTGGTCTTGCGCAATCGCAGTGGCTGCATTTTTGCCAGTATTGCAGTCCTTGCAGGCGGGTACGAGGTTCCACGGCAAGACGGACAAAATCGGGAATCTGGCTTTCGGCAGGTAGTGGTCGAGAGTGCTTGCCTGGCCGAACCCACAGAATGGGCACTTTTTGCGCGGAGCCTTACCGAGTATGTCGGTGTACACCCTCCTAGCGGGTTTCGAGTCACCTACCATGTGAGAGGAGTAGGTAGCTTTCAGCTCCTTCTTGGTTACTTGGCCAACCACGATGTCGTCGTTATCGCAGTCGATAGCGGGGATCGTGAAGAGTTGATTGATAAGGCCTTTCTGCTGGTAGTCTATTGCAGCGGCAACCACCTCTGCTGTAATGGCTTGCAAGCGAGCTTTCAGACCCTCGTCAGCAATGCTGTTTACACAGAGGTCGTAGACCAGCTGCGGATCCTGAGCGGGGACGCTGATGGCTCTCATAGGTCAGACTCCCACTGCTTATCACGTGCGATGGTCATGGATCTCAAGAGTGCCTGGCCTTCGGTGCCAATCTGACCTGCGTAATCCCCCCTAATTTGCTCATAGGGAGCACCTGTTCGGACGTCGGCGGCTAGGAGCTCATGGAAGCCCGATTTGCTCACCTCCAGACCAAAGACGTGTCGAGTCAGGACGCCAACATTCTCTGCAAACGTCTCGGCATCCGGGCGGTCGACAGTCGCTGTCTCGCCACTCCTGTTGATGATGGATACACAAGACTTGGGTACTTCCTGCAGAACTACAGGTGAGTGAGTGGCGATGATCGCTACCGCGTTTCGCGCCGTGAGCAAATCGGACAATGCCCGGGTGAAAGCAGACAGCAGAGGAGGGTGCAGGTGGCTTTCTGGTTCATCAATCAACACCAGCGTTTTCTCGTCTACGGTTTCGACGAGCTGGGTAATGGTCAGCAGAACAATAGCGTGGCCAGAGCTCATCCCTTCGAGCATGGTAGTGCTGCGTCGGACGAACTCGGCCTTGGTTTCTGATCCATCGGCGTCAAAAACCTCAATCAGCTGGATGAGGTTCATTTCCTCGAAATTGAAATCAGATTCGAGCTTGTGAATAGCTTTGATCCACCTTGCTCTTTTTGCGCTTAGGCTGAGGCAGACTTTGAGACTATCGGCCAAATCAGTGCAGAGGTGGGGCTTGGTTTTCAGCCCCCAAACATTCACTCCGTCGGCGGCTAGCACCCTGTGCTTCAGGCCTACATATCGATATCTCATCCCCTGGCTGGGGTCATCCTGGTTCGGCGGGGGATCAAATGGATCGAACGCGCTGAATGAAACCGACACCACACCTGCAAAGTCATCATTGGTCAGCGGTCGCCTGAAGTTCCACATGTTCTTGTTGAAAAAGCAGCCTTTGGCGTACACCTCTTCACTTGGCGTGACCAAGGAGTCAACCATGCCATTCAACAGGGTTGTTTTACCTACCCCGTTTCGGCCAATCAAGATGTGAACATTACTGGAGGGTTTGACATCTGGATCGACACTGAACTCGAGAGTCAGCGGTGCGATACCGTCTGATCTTGCCTTTTCGTAAAAGAAGTCGTAAGGGGTCAATGGGGCGTCCCCGGTGAGGATCCGCTTGAATTGGTGGTCAATCGTTGTTGGGTTTACTGCCCGAAGCAGGGAGGTGCTAAACGCTAACTCTGAAGAGGAAGCCTCCCGACGCTCCTTGGAGAAAGCAACATCCCCTAACGCGTGGAGGATTGCGTGAGCCTCCTCAAGCGAAAACAGCTCAAGCAGTTTCCGATAGTATTCGACGTCCTGCCCCAGGCTGAAGAACTTGGGTTCTAGCAACGTGAATTCATCAGGCATCCCATCTTCAGTCCAGCCTTCAGATTGCCCCTGGTAAGCGATCTTCAGGTCACCAACTCTATGTTCGACCCCAGACCCATCCACGATGATAAGGGCAAATTTGGTTTTGTAGCCGTAGTCGTCCCAGTTATCTACATACAAAACCCCAGAGTTTCTTGCATCCTGCTGGAGCTTACCTCGGTGTTGAACCTTGATGAATTTCATGCTCATGACGTCCTTGCTCTGAGGGCACTCGCGGCGTGTTTTTGGTGATGGCCATTTGGCTCCATATTAACGGATCGATATCGTCTGAGGAACCTGATGGGAGTCAGTGGACTGGAGGAAGCAAAAACTCCGCCTGAAAGGGCGGCGCGTAAGTTTACCATCGAGGTTGAACGGGCAACCGGGGGCAGCACGAAGCCTAAAATTGCGTTTGATGCCAACTTGTCCAAGCAGGCCAACGACAGAGACTAGTTATGCCCTGCCCGAGGTCGCCGCGAGGAAGTAGAGGGAAGCTGAGTTGAAGCAGAAGCTTTCCAATGTCGATGTCGGTCTCGAAAAATGGGCAACGGAATGAGTGCTATCGCTATTCCTCTCTCTGCGACTCCAGTGTAAGGAGTCGAGCTGTGGTGACCGCGGCTTGGAGATCAAGATGGCTTGAGGCGAACGACTTCATGAGGAGCGGGCGGGGAAGGGCCCAATCCCATTTCTCTCGGATCATGTTTTCGACATTTTCCAAGATCGGCTCTACGTTCGAGATGTCCATTTGATCGACCACGCGCAATGCTCGCAATGTGTCCTCCGCGCCGAATGCAACTTCCAGGAATAGCCCGGTGTTTTCACACTGAATGCCCACATGCCTGAGCAACAAGGCCAGCGCATCGTTGGTGTAATCCCCTCGCCAGGTTGCCACATGGCTTACGCTGGCAGAGCCAATTATCGCCGCGTCACCCAACCCGAGAGCGCGGAAGTTACTCCGAGCCTCCTCTAGGAGCGCTTTAGCGTGTTTGTCCAGGAAGGGACAGGATGTGGTTTCCATCAACACGTTTCGCATTTCAAGCCTGACACGATCATCCACCTGGGCACCAAGCCCATCAAACTGGGGAGGCTCGCCGCCCCGAGCCGGTGTGACCACTATCACCTTTGCTTCAAGGTCGACATCCTGAACCTGCCAACGCCTTCCGCCGAAGATGATGCGCTGTCCCTTGGTCAGGGGTTTGCTGACCGGCAGCGAGCCAAGTGGCTTGCCATCCCGGAGCAAACGAAACTCTTCATCGCTTGTGAAGGCGGTGTAAAACTCATAGTGGTTGATCAACCGCTCCCCGAGTTCGCCTGGTAGCAGAAGTCCTGAGCTGTCCTGGAGGATCAATTCCTTCTCACCCATACCCTTGTCCTACGCGGGCTCCAGGATTGGTGAGGTTTCGTATCGTCAAAACTGATTCCACTAATTCCTCCTTGGGCAAGGGAGCTATTCCATTTAGAGCGATTTATTGAAAAGTTATATAAATCAGCAGGTTAGGATTTCGTGGTGGAGGAATTTTTCCACTCATTTCGTTGAAAGAACCGGCCAGATCAGAGAGTTGGGTGTGCTGAGGCGCCCGGAATGCAAGGGCTTGAGGATGCTGGAGGGGGACTTTCCACTCAAAACGCGATTGGCGCAATAGCCCGTTGAGAGAGTGGATGCCAGAATCGGCTTTGTCGAATCAGTGGCTTAAGCTGCTCATGAACATATCTGACATAGCACCTGATTTAACATAATATACATTATGCGAACTGCCATACGCGGGCTGGAGGGCTCTGTGAGCCTGGCAGGGGGAACCGCAGAATTCGGAAAAAATCGTACGCTAAGCTAACGGTGTTCTCGTGACAGCTCTTTGACTAGGCTTTCTAAGGCCATTCTGATAGCCCTGACTTCCTGAAAAGCCATGGCTAAAATTTGTGCGGCTAAAAGGGATAACCGATGGTAAAGTAAGTTATCCCTGTCGAGATACTGAAAAGCGTTATCCTCGTTTTTCCCAAAACTGTTTTGCCAGTTCGCTCAGAGCGCTAGTTAACTGAGCGACAGATTTCGCACTTTGCAAATTATTCTGCCCGGTCTGTACATTGGTATCAGCAGCATCGCGTATATTGATAATACTGCGGTTTATGTCTTCACTTACTGCTCCCTGCTGCTCGACCGCAGTCGCTATTTGCGCGTTCATGTCGGTAATTTCGTTAACGCGTTGGCCAATTCCATCAAGAGCTGTAGCTGCTTCCTCTGCGTGAGCTACACTCGTGTGCGCTTGCCGACTACTTTGCTCCATGACTGTAACAGCGGATTGCGCTCGCTCTTGTAGAGCGCTGATCATGCTTTGAATATCCGTTGTCGATTGCTGTGTGCGAGCAGCAAGACTGCGAACCTCATCGGCGACAACAGCAAAACCACGCCCCTGCTCACCAGCACGCGCGGCCTCAATTGCTGCGTTGAGTGCCAACAAATTCGTTTGCTCGGCGATCCCTCGTATAACGTCAAGAACTTTTGATATCTCGTTACTTTGACCTTCAAGCTCATGAATAACCTGAGTGGCTTGCCTAATTTCACCTTCAAGGGCAGTGATTGACTGGCTTGTGTGGGCTACCAGACGCTGGCCAGATGCCGTCTCAGTGTCTGCTCTTCCGGCCGCATCTGCAGCATGCTGTGCATTGCTCGCAACCTCTTGAATGCTTGCCACCATTTGGTTTACTGCCGTTGCTATTTGATCTGTCTCTGCCTGCTGCTCAACTGTAAGTACATTGCTTGACTCAATATCCTTTAGTAGGGGGCACCTCAGAAAACGGAAAATAAAGCACGCTAAGGCATAGCTGACCTTGCCAGGCCTGCTTCGCCCTGTAGTGACGCGATCAACGGGCAGGAAACATTCCCCTTTCGTGCATGGCAGGCGCACACGAGTTCAGACAGCACGGTTTCCATGCGCGCCAAGTCGGCCATCTTCTCGCGCACGTCCTTGAGCTTGTGTTCGGCCAGGCTGCTGGCCTCCTCGCAGTGGGTGCCATCGTCGAGCCGCAACAGCTCGGCAATCTCGTCCAGACTGAACCCCAGCCGCTGTGCCGATTTCACGAATTTCACCCGAACCACGTCCGCCTCCCCATAGCGGCGGATGCTGCCGTAAGGCTTGTCCGGTTCCCGCAACAGGCCCTTGCGCTGATAGAAGCGGATTGTCTCCACGTTGACCCCGGCCGCCTTGGCAAAAACGCCAATGGTCAGGTTTTCCAAATTATTTTCCATATCGCTTGACTCCGTACATGAGTACGGAAGTAAGGTTACGCTATCCAATCCAAATTCAAAAGGGCCAACGTATGTCTGAACCACAAAACGGGCGCGGTGCGCTCTTCGCCGGCGGGCTGGCCGCCATTCTTGCATCGACCTGCTGCCTGGGGCCGCTAGTACTGGTCGCCCTGGGCTTCTCCGGTGCTTGGATCGGCAACCTGACGGTGCTGGAACCCTATCGACCGTTGTTCATCGGCGCGGCGCTAGTGGCGCTGTTCTTCGCCTGGAAGCGGATTTACCGGCCCGTGCAGGCATGCAAGCCAGGTGAGGTCTGCGCGATTCCGCAGGTGCGCGCCACCTACAAGCTGATTTTCTGGATCGTGGCCGTGCTGGTCCTGGTCGCGCTTGGATTTCCCTATGTCGTTCCATTTTTCTATTAACCAGGAGTTCATCATGAAGAAACTGTTTGCCTCCCTTGCCCTCGCCGCCGCTGTTGCCCCGGTGTGGGCCGCTACCCAGACCGTCACGCTAGCGGTTCCCGGCATGACTTGCGCCGCCTGCCCGATCACAGTCAAGAAAGCGCTCTCCAAGGTCGAAGGCGTGAGCAAGGTCGATGTGGGCTTCGAGAAGCGCGAGGCCGTCGTCACTTTTGACGACACCAAGGCCAGCGTACAGAAGCTGACCAAGGCCACCGCAGACGCCGGCTATCCGTCCAGCGTCAAGCAGTGAGCCAGCAAGCCAACGACAACAGCGAGAGCCGCTTCATGGGACTGATGACACGCATTGCCGATAAAACCGGCGCGCTCGGCAGCGTCGTTTCCGCGATGGGCTGCGCCGCCTGCTTTCCAGCCCTCGCCAGCTTCGGCGCGGCCATCGGGCTGGGCTTCTTGAGCCAGTACGAGGGACTGTTCATCAGCCGCCTGCTGCCGCTGTTTGCCGCGCTGGCCTTCCTGGCGAACGCGCTGGGTTGGTTCAGTCATCGGCAATGGCTGCGCAGTCTGCTCGGCATGATCGGCCCGGCCATCGTGTTTGCGGCCACGGTCTGGCTGCTCGGCAACTGGTGGACGGCGAACCTGATGTACGTCGGCCTGGCCTTGATGATTGGGGTGTCGATCTGGGACTTCGTGTCGCCGGCGCATCGCCGTTGCGGACCGGACGGCTGCGAACTCCCCGCCAAGCGCTTGTGAAAGACGGCTGACCGTGCGACACGGCGGCCCACACGAATAAGGAACGATGGTATGAGCACTCTCAAAATCACCGGCATGACTTGCGACTCGTGCGCAGTGCATGTCAAGGACGCCCTGGAGAAAGTGCCCGGCGTGCAATCAGCGGATGTCTCCTACGCCAAGGGCAGCGCCAAGCTCGCCATTGAGGTCGGCACGTCACCCGACGCGCTGACGGCCGCTGTAGCTGGACTCGGTTATCGGGCCACGCTGGCCGATGCCCCCTCAGTTTCGACGCCGGGCGGATTGCTCGACAAGATGCGCGATCTGCTGGGCAGAAACGACAAGACGGGTAGCAGCGGCGCATTGCATATCGCCGTCATCGGCAGCGGCGGGGCCGCGATGGCAGCGGCGCTGAAGGCCGTCGAGCAAGGCGCACGTGTCACGCTGATCGAGCGCGGCACCATCGGCGGCACCTGCGTCAATGTCGGTTGTGTGCCGTCCAAGATCATGATCCGCGCCGCCCATATCGCCCATCTGCGCCGGGAAAGCCCGTTCGATGGCGGCATCGCCGCTACCACGCCGACCATCCAGCGCACGGCGCTGCTGGCCCAGCAGCAGGCCCGCGTCGATGAACTGCGCCACGCCAAGTACGAAGGCATCTTGGAGGGCAATCCGGCGATCACTGTGCTGCACGGCTCCGCCCGCTTTAAGGACAATCGCAACCTGATCGTGCAACTCAACGACGGCGGCGAGCGCGTGGTGGCATTCGACCGCTGCCTGATCGCCACCGGCGCGAGCCCGGCCGTGCCGCCGATTCCCGGCCTGAAAGACACTCCGTACTGGACTTCCACTGAAGCGCTGGTCAGCGAGACGATTCCTAAGCGCCTGGCCGTGATTGGCTCATCAGTGGTGGCGCTGGAGCTGGCGCAGGCGTTCGCCCGACTCGGAGCGAAGGTGACGATCCTGGCTCGCAGCACGCTGTTCTTCCGCGAAGACCCAGCTATAGGCGAAGCCGTCACGGCCGCATTCCGCATGGAGGGCATCGAGGTGAGGGAACACACCCAGGCCAGCCAGGTCGCGTATATCAATGGTGAAGGGGACGGCGAATTCGTGCTCACCACGGCGCACGGCGAACTGCGCGCCGACAAGCTGCTGGTCGCCACCGGCCGCGCGCCCAACACACGCAAGCTGGCACTGGATGCGACGGGCGTCACGCTCACCCCGCAAGGCGCTATCGTCATCGACCCCGGCATGCGTACAAGCGTGGAACACATCTACGCCGCAGGCGACTGCACCGACCAGCCGCAGTTCGTCTATGTGGCGGCAGCGGCCGGCACTCGCGCCGCGATCAACATGACCGGCGGTGACGCGGCCCTGAACCTGACCGCGATGCCGGCCGTGGTGTTCACCGACCCGCAAGTGGCGACCGTAGGCTACAGCGAGGCGGAAGCGCACCATGACGGCATCAAAACTGATAGTCGCACGCTAACGCTGGACAACGTGCCGCGCGCGCTCGCCAACTTCGACACGCGCGGCTTCATCAAACTGGTGGTTGAAGAAGGCAGCGGACGACTGATCGGCGTGCAGGCAGTGGCCCCGGAAGCGGGCGAACTGATCCAGACGGCCGCACTGGCGATTCGCAACCGGATGACGGTGCAGGAACTGGCCGACCAGTTGTTCCCCTACCTGACGATGGTCGAAGGGTTGAAGCTCGCGGCGCAGACCTTCAACAAGGATGTGAAGCAGCTTTCCTGCTGCGCCGGGTGAGGACAAGGAGGTGTGCGATGAGCGCCTACACGGTATCGCAACTGGCCCATAACGCTGGGGTGAGCGTACATATCGTGCGCGACTACCTGGTGCGCGGCTTGTTACGGCCGGTGGCCTGCACCACGGGCGGCTACGGCGTGTTCGACGATGCGGCCTTGCAACGGCTGTGCTTCGTGCGCGCGGCCTTCGAGGCGGGTATCGGCCTGGATGCCCTGGCGCGGCTGTGCCGTGCGCTCGACGCAGCGGACGGCGCACAAGCCGCAGCGCAGCTTGCCGTGCTGCGCCAGTTGGTCGAGCGGCGGCGCGCGGCGTTGGCCCATCTGGACGCGCAACTGGCCTCCATGCCAGCCGAGCGGGCGCACGAGGAGGCATTGCCGTGAACGCCCCTGACAAACTGCCGCCCGAGACGCGCCAACCCGTTTCCGGCTACCTGTGGGGTGCGCTGGCCGTGTTGACCTGCCCCTGCCATCTGCCGATTCTCGCCGCCGTGCTGGCCGGGACGACCGCCGGTGCCTTCCTTGGCGAGCATTGGGGTGTTGCCGCGCTCGCGCTGACCGGCTTGTTCGTTCTGGCCGTAACGCGGCTGCTGCGCGCCTTCCGGGGCGGATCATGACGAGTTCGCAGCCCGCCGGATGGACGGCGGCCGAGTTGGCGCAGGCGGCGGCGCGCGGACAGCTTGACCTGCATTACCAGCCGCTGGTCGATCTGCGCGATCACCGGATCGCTGGCGCGGAAGCGTTGATGCGCTGGCGGCATCCGAGGCTTGGCCTGTTGCCGCCCGGCCAGTTCCTGCCGCTGGCCGAGTCGTTCGGCCTGATGCCGGAAATAGGCGCGTGGGTGCTGGGCGAGGCCTGTCGCCAGATGCACAAGTGGCAAGGACCGGCATGGCAACCGTTCCGTCTTGCCATCAATGTGTCCGCCAGCCAGGTTGGGCCAACGTTCGACGACGAGGTAAAGCGGGTGCTGGCCGATATGGCCCTGCCCGCCGAGCTTCTGGAGATCGAACTGACCGAATCGGTCGCATTCGGCAATCCAGCCCTGTTCGCCAGTTTCGACGCCTTGCGCGCCATCGGCGTGCGCTTCGCCGCCGACGACTTCGGCACCGGCTATTCCTGCCTGCAACATCTGAAATGCTGCCCCATCACCACATTGAAAATCGACCAATCCTTTGTCGCCAGGCTCCCGGATGATGCCCGTGACCAAACTATCGTGCGGGCGGTGATCCAGCTCGCGCACGGGCTGGGCATGGATGTCATTTTCAGAAGACGACTGCACCAGTTGATTGGGCGTAATGGCTGTTGTGCAGCCAGCTCCTGACAGTTCAATATCAGAAGTGATCTGCACCAATCTCGACTATGCTCAATACTCGTGTGCACCAAAGCGAGGTGAGCATGGCGACGGACACCCCACGGATTCCAGAACAAGGCGTGGCCACTCTGCCTGATGAGGCTTGGGAGCGTGCGCGCCGTCGTGCGGAGATCATCAGTCCGTTGGCGCAGTCGGAGACGGTCGGGCACGAAGCGGCCGATATGGCGGCTCAGGCGCTGGGCTTGTCTCGGCGCCAGGTATACGTTCTGATCCGGCGTGCCCGGCAAGGCAGCGGCCTCGTGACGGATCTGGTGCCCGGCCAGTCCGGTGGAGGTAAAGGTAAGGGGCGCTTGCCGGAACCGGTCGAGCGCGTCATCCACGAGCTACTGCAAAAGCGGTTCCTGACCAAGCAGAAGCGCAGCCTAGCGGCCTTTCACCGCGAAGTCACTCAGGTGTGCAAGGCTCAAAAACTGCGAGTGCCGGCGCGCAATACCGTGGCCTTACGGATCGCTAGCCTTGACCCGCGCAAGGTCATCCGCCGGCGGGAAGGCCAGGATGCCGCTCGTGACCTACAAGGTGTGGGCGGCGAGCCTCCTGCCGTGACCGCGCCGCTGGAGCAGGTGCAGATAGACCATACGGTCATCGACCTGATCGTGGTCGATGACCGCGACCGGCAACCTATTGGCCGCCCGTACCTGACCCTCGCCATCGACGTGTTCACCCGCTGCGTGCTCGGCATGGTCGTCACGCTGGAAGCGCCGTCTGCCGTTTCGGTTGGCCTGTGCCTCGTGCATGTCGCCTGCGACAAGCGCCCTTGGCTGGAAGGACTGAACGTGGAAATGGATTGGCAGATGAGCGGCAAGCCCTTGCTGCTCTACCTAGACAACGCGGCCGAGTTCAAGAGCGAGGCCCTGCGCCGGGGTTGCGAGCAGCATGGCATCCGGCTGGACTATCGCCCGCTGGGACAGCCGCACTATGGCGGCATCGTGGAACGGATCATCGGCACGGCGATGCAGATGATTCACGACGAACTGCCGGGAACGACCTTCTCCAACCCTGACCAGCGCGGCGACTACGATTCCGAAAACAAGGCCGCCCTGACGCTGGGGGGTGCGGACGATTTCTTGGACGGTTTATACGGACATCAATCCGACCGCATGACGATACTCGATGGGACTACGCCCGCCAAGCGACACTTTGATGCGGCGCTCGTTGTACCAGTGGATATAGGCATCGATTCGCGTCATGAGGTCTTTCAGCGTCACGTGCTGCCAATTCCTCGGGTAGATTAGTTCGGTCTTCAATCGTCCGAAAAAGCCCTCGCATGCAGCATTGTCTGGCGAGCAGCCCTTTTTGGACATCGACCGCGTTAATTGGGCATTTTCAGTGCGGCGGATCCACGCAGGCCAGCGATAATGCGAGCCCCTGTCCGAATGGATAACCGGATGCTCACCGGGTCGCAGTGTCCGTACCGCGTGATCCAGCATGGTATTGACCAGGTTCGCATCCGGGCTGGTGCCGATATTCCAGGCCACCACCAGCCCATCGAAGCAATCGACGATCGGCGAGACGTAGACCTTCCCTGCCGGAATGTGTATTTCCGTCAGATCGGTCAACCATTTCGTATTCGGCGCCGACGCGTGAAAGTCGCGATTCAGCAGATTCGGGACCGCTGGTGTCGGGTCGCCAGCATACGCCGAGAAGCGCCGGCGGCGCGGTGTTCTCACGACCAGACGCTCTTGCGCCATCAAGCGACGCACGACCTTCTCGGACACACGCATGCCACCAAGGCGCAAGGCACTATCAATGCGTCGATAGCCATAGCAGCGGTAGTTGTCCTCGAAGATAGTCCGAATGACCTCACGCACCTGCGTGTACTTGTCGGGCCGCGTCTGCCGCAGGCGTTGATAGAAGTATGTGCTGCGCGCCAGCTTCAGGCCGCACAACAGATTGGCTAATGGAAACGTGACTCTGAGGGCATCAACCACCTTCGTTTTTTCTCGGCTTGTCAGTTCGAGGGGGTTGATGCCCATGTCTTTTTTTATCAATTCACTCGCCTTCTCCAGAATTGCATTCTCCATGCGAAGCCGCTGGTTCTGGCTCTCCAGTTCGGCCAGTTCCCTGAGTAGTGCCTCATGCCGCTGCTCGAGCGAGGTGTCACCTTTCTTCTTTGTCATGGGTTTTAGGGGCACTTTGCCAAGTAATCGATGCTGCCAGTTATACAACGTTGGTCGCGATACACCGACAGTGTCGGCCACATCCTTTGCCGAACCTACGCGCAGGTTCAGTGCAATGACGGCTTGCTGCTTCTCGAGGCGAGAGCGGGCGACTGTGGGAGCGCTGCTGCCGACGACCGTCCTAGCGAATTCAGGGCGTAAATCACGGATCCAGGCACGCAAGGCCTCGCGGCTTGGGTAGCCCAGGCTTCGGATTGTGTGACTCAGGCAGTAGCCTTGTTCGATATAGTGATCTACTGCCCGTTGCTTTTGCTCATCGGTGTACTGCCGTTTTATCCGTTGATAGCCTCGGCGAAGATCCTGATTCCGTTCGAATTCTGCCAACCAGGCCTTCAGCGAGTTCTTGGTGGGGTATCCCAGCTGCCGTAGTGTGGCGCTCATCCGGCGCCCAAGCTTCAGGTACAACCTCACGGCTCGAAGGCGATCTTCATACGAATACATGAACTACTCCTAAAGTAGTCCAAGATTTTGTCCGCACCCCAACTTAGGGTAAAGATTTGCGTCGAAATTTGACCCACGTATGACACTGTTTCCCGTCTGGATATGGCGGGAGAAATCAAGGAGTGATAAACGTGGCGATATTGAGCGCAATTCGACGCTGGCATTTTCGCGATGGTGCGTCGATTCGGGAAATAGCCCGACGAAGCGGCCTGTCCAGGAACACCGTTCGCAAGTATTTGCAAAGCAAGGTGGTTGAACCGCAGTACCCAGCGCGAGACAGCGTTGGCAAGTTAAGTCCTTTTGAGCCCAAGTTAAGGCAGTGGCTCTCCACCGAGCACAAAAAGACAAAGAAGCTGCGCAGAAACCTGCGCAGCATGTACCGGGATTTGGTCGCTTTGGGCTTTACCGGGTCTTATGACCGAGTGTGTGCCTTTGCCCGACAGTGGAAAGATTCCGAACAGTTCAAGGCGCAAACCTCGGGCAAGGGTTGTTTCATCCCCTTGCGCTTTGCTTGTGGCGAAGCCTTCCAATTCGATTGGAGTGAGGACTTTGCCCGCATAGCGGGCAAACAGGTCAAACTTCAGATTGCCCAGTTTAAGTTGGCCC
Source organism: Pseudomonas sp. WS 5410 (assembly GCF_012985645.1). Classification (NCBI taxonomy): domain Bacteria; kingdom Pseudomonadati; phylum Pseudomonadota; class Gammaproteobacteria; order Pseudomonadales; family Pseudomonadaceae; genus Pseudomonas; species Pseudomonas sp. WS 5410. The sequence goes on from NZ_JAAQWS010000001.1 coordinate 240,024, forward strand.
ACAGCCGGGCCTTTGTGCTTCGGGCTTACTACCAGCAAAAACATGAAATGCTGTTTGATGCCCACTGGCATGCCTTTCAAATCTTCGGTGGCATTCCCAAGCGCGGCATCTACGACAACATGAAGACCGCTGTGGATTCGGTGGGGCGTGGCAAAGAGCGCAGGGTCAATCAGCGGTTCACTGCCATGGTCAGCCACTACCTGTTTGATGCGCAGTTCTGTAATCCAGCATCGGGTTGGGAGAAAGGCCAGATTGAGAAGAACGTGCAGGATTCCCGCCAACGCCTGTGGCAAGGGGCACCAGACTTTCAAAGCCTTGCTGATTTGAATGTGTGGCTTGAGCATCGCTGCAAAGCGCTGTGGTCTGAGCTGCGCCACCCCGAATTGGACCAAACCGTGCAAGAGGCCTTTGCCGATGAACAAGGCGAGTTGATGGCGCTACCCAATGCCTTTGATGCATTCGTGGAGCAAACCAAGCGAGTCACTTCAACCTGCCTTGTTCACCACGAGGGCAATCGCTACAGCGTTCCTGCCAGTTACGCCAACAGGGCCATCAGCCTTCGGATTTATGCAGACAAGCTGGTGATGGCTGCCGAAGGCCAACACATTGCCGAGCATCCAAGATTGTTTGGCAGTGGCCACGCTCGGCGTGGCCACACACAATACGACTGGCACCATTACTTGTCTGTGCTTCAGAAGAAACCTGGGGCGTTGCGCAATGGTGCGCCATTTGCTGAATTGCCACCCGCGTTCAAGAAGCTTCAATCCATCTTGCTGCAACGCCCCGGCGGTGACCGTGACATGGTGGAAATTCTGGCCCTTGTATTGCACCACGATGAAGGTGCGGTACTCAGTGCTGTGGAATTGGCATTGGAGTGTGGCAAGCCATCGAAGGAGCATGTGCTTAATCTGTTGGGACGTTTGACCGAAGAACCTCCACCCAAACCGATTCCAATTCCCAAGGGGTTAAGGCTGACATTGGAACCACAGGCCAACGTGAACCGCTATGACAGTTTAAGGAGAGCCCATGATGCAGCATGAAGGCCATGTGAGAATCCTCAAATCCTTGAAACTCTTTGGCATGGCACACGCCATTGAGGAGTTGGGCAATCAGAATTCACCAGCATTTAATCAAGCCTTGCCCATGCTGGACAGCTTGATTAAAGCTGAAGTGGCAGAGCGTGAAGTACGTTCGGTGAACTATCAATTGCGGGTGGCCAAGTTCCCCGTGTATCGGGACTTGGTGGGCTTTGACTTCAGTCAAAGCCTGGTTAATGAGGCCACGGTCAAACAATTGCACCGGTGCGACTTCATGGAACAAGCCCAGAACGTGGTGCTGATTGGTGGGCCAGGCACAGGCAAGACTCACCTGGCCACAGCCATTGGTACACAAGCAGTGATGCACTTGAACCGACGGGTGCGTTTCTTCTCCACCGTGGATTTGGTCAATGCACTGGAGCAAGAGAAATCATCTGGGCGTCAGGGACAAATCGCAAACCGTCTGTTGTATGCCGATTTGGTGATTCTGGATGAGCTGGGATATTTGCCTTTTAGCCAAACCGGTGGGGCACTGCTGTTTCACCTGCTCTCAAAGCTGTACGAAAAAACCAGCGTGATACTGACCACCAACTTGAGCTTCTCGGAATGGAGCCGAGTGTTTGGCGATGAAAAGATGACAACAGCGTTGTTGGACCGACTAACCCACCACTGCCACATCCTGGAAACCGGCAATGAAAGTTACCGCTTCAAACACAGTTCAACTCAGAATAAGCAGGAGGAAAAACAGACCCGCAAACTGAAAATCGAGACATAATTCTGACAACAAGGGGTGGGTCAAAATTCAATGCAAATCCCGGGTCAAATTTGGGTGCAAATCAACAGATATCGACAACCTCTCGCGCAACCAAGACATCGCGGTCGGACTGCAAGTGATCTTGAAGCCACGGGCCCGTCCCACCCCGACATGGACCTCGATGCCCGAACGGACGTTAGATTTCGAGTTCTAGGCGTTCTGCGATGAAGGTTGGATCCCAGCCGGGATTGAAAGTGTCGACGTGGGTGAATCCGAGCCGCTCGTATAGGCCACGCAGGTTCGGGTGGCAGTCGAGCCGCAGCTTGGCGCACCCCTGCGTTCGCGCGGCATGGCGGCAAGCCTCGATCAGCGCGGAGCTGACACCCCGGCCCGCATGTGTCCGTCGCACCGCGAGCTTGTGCAGATATGCGGCCTCCCCCTTGAGGGCGTCGGGCCAGAACTCGGGATCCTCGGCCGACAAGGTGCAACAGCCGACGATGCCGTCGCTGCAACTCGCGACTAGGAGCTCGGATCTCAGGACGAAGGTCTCCGCGAATGTCCGGTCGATCCGCGCGACGTCCCAGGCGGGCGTTCCCTTGGCGGACATCCACGCCGCAGCGTCGTGCATCAGCCGCACAACCTCGTCGATATCACCCGAGCAGGCGACCCGAACGTTCGGAGGCTCCTCGCTGTCCATTCGCTCCCCTGGCGCGGTATGAACCGCCGCCTCATAGTGCAGTTTGATCCTGACGAGCCCAGCATGTCTGCGCCCACCTTCGCGGAACCTGACCAGGGTCCGCTAGCGGGCGGCCGGAAGGTGAATGCTAGGCATGATCTAACCCTCGGTCTCTGGCGTCGCGACTGCGAAATTTCGCGAGGGTTTCCGAGAAGGTGATTGCGCTTCGCAGATCTCCAGGCGCGTGGGTGCGGACGTAGTCAGCGCCATTGCCGATCGCGTGAAGTTCCGCCGCAAGGCTCGCTGGACCCAGATCCTTTACAGGAAGGCCAACGGTGGCGCCCAAGAAGGATTTCCGCGACACCGAGACCAATAGCGGAAGCCCCAACGCCGACTTCAGCTTTTGAAGGTTCGACAGCACGTGCAGCGATGTTTCCGGTGCGGGGCTCAAGAAAAATCCCATCCCCGGATCGAGGATGAGCCGGTCGGCAGCGACCCCGCTCCGTCGCAAGGCGGAAACCCGCGCCTCGAAGAACCGCACAATCTCGTCGAGCGCGTCTTCGGGTCGAAGGTGACCGGTGCGGGTGGCGATGCCATCCCGCTGCGCTGAGTGCATAACCACCAGCCTGCAGTCCGCCTCAGCAATATCGGGATAGAGCGCAGGGTCAGGAAATCCTTGGATATCGTTCAGGTAGCCCACGCCGCGCTTGAGCGCATAGCGCTGGGTTTCCGGTTGGAAGCTGTCGATTGAAACACGGTGCATCTGATCGGACAGGGCGTCTAAGAGCGGCGCAATACGTCTGATCTCATCGGCCGGCGATACAGGCCTCGCGTCCGGATGGCTGGCGGCCGGTCCGACATCCACGACGTCTGATCCGACTCGCAGCATTTCGATCGCCGCGGTGACAGCGCCGGCGGGGTCTAGCCGCCGGCTCTCATCGAAGAAGGAGTCCTCGGTGAGATTCAGAATGCCGAACACCGTCACCATGGCGTCGGCCTCCGCAGCGACTTCCACGATGGGGATCGGGCGAGCAAAAAGGCAGCAATTATGAGCCCCATACCTACAAAGCCCCACGCATCAAGCTTTTGCCCATGAAGCAACCAGGCAATGGCTGTAATTATGACGACGCCGAGTCCCGACCAGACTGCATAAGCAACACCGACAGGGATGGATTTCAGAACCAGAGAAAGAAAATAAAATGCGATGCCATAACCGATTATGACAACGGCGGAAGGGGCAAGCTTAGTAAAGCCCTCGCTAGATTTTAATGCGGATGTTGCGATTACTTCGCCAACTATTGCGATAACAAGAAAAAGCCAGCCTTTCATGATATATCTCCCAATTTGTGTAGGGCTTATTATGCACGCTTAAAAATAATAAAAGCAGACTTGACCTGATAGTTTGGCTGTGAGCAATTATGTGCTTAGTGCATCTAACGCTTGAGTTAAGCCGCGCCGCGAAGCGGCGTCGGCTTGAACGAATTGTTAGACATTATTTGCCGACTACCTTGGTGATCTCGCCTTTCACGTAGTGGACAAATTCTTCCAACTGATCTGCGCGCGAGGCCAAGCGATCTTCTTCTTGTCCAAGATAAGCCTGTCTAGCTTCAAGTATGACGGGCTGATACTGGGCCGGCAGGCGCTCCATTGCCCAGTCGGCAGCGACATCCTTCGGCGCGATTTTGCCGGTTACTGCGCTGTACCAAATGCGGGACAACGTAAGCACTACATTTCGCTCATCGCCAGCCCAGTCGGGCGGCGAGTTCCATAGCGTTAAGGTTTCATTTAGCGCCTCAAATAGATCCTGTTCAGGAACCGGATCAAAGAGTTCCTCCGCCGCTGGACCTACCAAGGCAACGCTATGTTCTCTTGCTTTTGTCAGCAAGATAGCCAGATCAATGTCGATCGTGGCTGGCTCGAAGATACCTGCAAGAATGTCATTGCGCTGCCATTCTCCAAATTGCAGTTCGCGCTTAGCTGGATAACGCCACGGAATGATGTCGTCGTGCACAACAATGGTGACTTCTACAGCGCGGAGAATCTCGCTCTCTCCAGGGGAAGCCGAAGTTTCCAAAAGGTCGTTGATCAAAGCTCGCCGCGTTGTTTCATCAAGCCTTACGGTCACCGTAACCAGCAAATCAATATCACTGTGTGGCTTCAGGCCGCCATCCACTGCGGAGCCGTACAAATGTACGGCCAGCAACGTCGGTTCGAGATGGCGCTCGATGACGCCAACTACCTCTGATAGTTGAGTCGATACTTCGGCGATCACCGCTTCCCTCATGATGTTTAACTTTGTTTTAGGGCGACTGCCCTGCTGCGTAACATCGTTGCTGCTCCATAACATCAAACATCGACCCACGGCGTAACGCGCTTGCTGCTTGGATGCCCGAGGCATAGACTGTACCCCAAAAAAACAGTCATAACAAGCCATGAAAACCGCCACTGCGCCGTTACCACCGCTGCGTTCGGTCAAGGTTCTGGACCAGTTGCGTGAGCGCATACGCTACTTGCATTACAGCTTACGAACCGAACAGGCTTATGTCCACTGGGTTCGTGCCTTCATCCGTTTCCACGGTGTGCGTCACCCGGCAACCTTGGGCAGCAGCGAAGTCGAGGCATTTCTGTCCTGGCTGGCGAACGAGCGCAAGGTTTCGGTCTCCACGCATCGTCAGGCATTGGCGGCCTTGCTGTTCTTCTACGGCAAGGTGCTGTGCACGGATCTGCCCTGGCTTCAGGAGATCGGAAGACCTCGGCCGTCGCGGCGCTTGCCGGTGGTGCTGACCCCGGATGAAGTGGTTCGCATCCTCGGTTTTCTGGAAGGCGAGCATCGTTTGTTCGCCCAGCTTCTGTATGGAACGGGCATGCGGATCAGTGAGGGTTTGCAACTGCGGGTCAAGGATCTGGATTTCGATCACGGCACGATCATCGTGCGGGAGGGCAAGGGCTCCAAGGATCGGGCCTTGATGTTACCCGAGAGCTTGGCACCCAGCCTGCGCGAGCAGCTGTCGCGTGCACGGGCATGGTGGCTGAAGGACCAGGCCGAGGGCCGCAGCGGCGTTGCGCTTCCCGACGCCCTTGAGCGGAAGTATCCGCGCGCCGGGCATTCCTGGCCGTGGTTCTGGGTTTTTGCGCAGCACACGCATTCGACCGATCCACGGAGCGGTGTCGTGCGTCGCCATCACATGTATGACCAGACCTTTCAGCGCGCCTTCAAACGTGCCGTAGAACAAGCAGGCATCACGAAGCCCGCCACACCGCACACCCTCCGCCACTCGTTCGCGACGGCCTTGCTCCGCAGCGGTTACGACATTCGAACCGTGCAGGATCTGCTCGGCCATTCCGACGTCTCTACGACGATGATTTACACGCATGTGCTGAAAGTTGGCGGTGCCGGAGTGCGCTCACCGCTTGATGCGCTGCCGCCCCTCACTAGTGAGAGGTAGGGCAGCGCAAGTCAATCCTGGCGGATTCACTACCCCTGCGCGAAGGCCATCGGTGCCGCATCGAACGGCCGGTTGCGGAAAGTCCTCCCTGCGTCCGCTGATGGCCGGCAGCAGCCCGTCGTTGCCTGATGGATCCAACCCCTCCGCTGCTATAGTGCAGTCGGCTTCTGACGTTCAGTGCAGCCGTCTTCTGAAAACGACAATGGAGGTGGTAGCCGAGGGTGTGGAAACACCCGACTGCCTTGCGTGGTTGCGGCAGGCGGGTTGCGACACGGTGCAGGGTTTCCTGTTCGCCAGGCCGATGCCGGCGGCGGCCTTCGTCGGCTTCGTCAACCAATGGAGGAACACCACCATGAACGCCAATGAACCGAGCACCAGTTGCTGCGTGTGCTGCAAGGAAATCCCGCTCGATGCCGCCTTCACGCCGGAAGGGGCCGAGTACGTGGAGCATTTCTGCGGGCTGGAGTGCTATCAGCGCTTCCAGGCGCGGGCCAGCACTGCGACCGAAACCAGCGTCAAACCGGACGCTTGTGATTCGCCGCCGTCAGGTTGAGGCATACCCTAACTTGATGTCAGGCAGGGCCGCGCCGCTTCGTCAGAATAGAGTCTGCTTTCCCATTTTTTGACACATGCCCGCGAAGGTTATAGATTTCAGCCTGACAGAAATGGGCTTTGAGGCACAACGGAACAGAAAGTGCACTTAAGCCGCCTTCAACCAAGGAGACATCGTGCAGGGGCACCGCATCGGCTACGTCCGGGTCAGCAGCTTTGACCAGAACCCGGAACGCCAGCTGGAACAAACCCAGGTGAGCAAGGTGTTCACCGACAAGGCATCGGGCAAGGACACCCAGCGCCCCCAGCTCGAAGCGCTGCTGAGCTTCGTCCGCGAAGGCGATACAGTGGTGGTGCACAGCATGGATCGGCTGGCCCGCAACCTCGATGACCTGCGTCGCTTGGTACAGAAGCTGACTCAGCGCGGCGTGCGCATCGAGTTCCTGAAGGAGGGCCTGGTGTTCACTGGCGAGGACTCGCCGATGGCCAACCTGATGCTGTCGGTGATGGGGGCCTTCGCTGAGTTCGAGCGCGCCCTGATCCGCGAGCGGCAGCGTGAGGGCATCGCCTTGGCCAAGCAGCGTGGCGCGTACCGGGGCCGCAAGAAAGCCCTGTCCGATGAGCAGGCTGCTACCCTGCGGCAGCGAGCGACGGCCGGCGAGCCCAAGGCGCAGCTTGCCCGCGAGTTCAACATCAGCCGGGAAACCCTCTACCAGTACCTCCGCACGGACGACTGACACATGCCGCGTCGCTTGATCCTCTCGGCCACGGAGCGGGACACCCTGCTTGCGCTGCCGGAAAGCCAGGATGACCTGATCCGCTACTACACCTTCAACGACTCCGACCTGTCGCTGATCCGCCAGCGACGCGGCGACGCCAACCGCCTCGGCTTCGCCGTGCAGCTCTGCCTGCTGCGCTACCCCGGTTACGCGCTGGGAACCGACAGCGAGCTGCCCGAGCCGGTCATCCTGTGGGTGGCGAAGCAAGTCCAGGCCGAGCCGGCGAGCTGGGCAAAGTACGGCGAGCGCGACGTGACCCGTCGCGAGCATGCCCAGGAACTGCGCACCTACCTGCAACTGGCCCCGTTCGGCCTGTCCGACTTCCGCGCCCTGGTGCGCGAGCTAACCGAGCTGGCCCAGCAGACCGACAAAGGCTTGCTGCTGGCCGGTCAGGCCCTGGAGAGCCTACGGCAGAAACGACGCATCCTGCCGGCGCTGAGCGTGATTGACCGGGCCTGCTCGGAAGCCATTGCGCGAGCCAATCGGCGGGTCTACCGCGCCCTGGTCGAACCACTCACGGACTCGCATCGGGCCAAGCTGGACGAGCTGTTGAAGCTCAAGGCCGGCAGCAGCATCACCTGGTTGACCTGGCTGCGCCAGGCACCGCTGAAACCCAACTCTCGGCACATGCTGGAACACATCGAGCGGCTGAAGACATTTCAGTTGGTGGACTTGCCCGAAGGCCTGGGCCGGCACATCCACCAGAACCGCCTGCTCAAGCTGGCCCGCGAGGGTGGGCAGATGACGCCCAAAGACCTCGGTAAGTTCGAGCCGCAGCGCCGCTACGCGACCCTGGCCGCCGTGGTGCTGGAGAGCACCGCGACCGTGATCGATGAGCTGGTCGATCTGCATGACCGCATCCTGGTCAAGCTGTTCAGCGGCGCGAAGCACAAGCATCAGCAGCAGTTCCAGAAGCAGGGCAAGGCGATCAACGACAAGGTGCGCCTGTACTCCAGGATCGGCCAGGCGCTGCTGGAAGCGAAGGAAAGCGGCAGCGACCCCTATGCCGCCATCGAGGCGGTGATTCCCTGGGACGAGTTCACCGAGAGCGTCAGCGAGGCCGAGCTGCTGGCCCGGCCGGAAGGCTTCGACCACCTGCACCTGGTCGGCGAGAACTTCGCCACCCTGCGCCGTTACACGCCGGCCTTGCTGGAGGTGCTGGAACTGCGCGCCGCGCCGGCCGCGCAAGGCGTGCTGGCAGCCGTGCAGACCCTGCGTGAGATGAACGCCGACAACCTGCGCAAGGTGCCGGCCGATGCACCCACGGCCTTCATCAAGCCGCGCTGGAAGCCGCTGGTGATCACCCCGGAAGGCCTCGACCGGAAATTCTACGAAATCTGCGCCCTGTCCGAGCTGAAGAACGCCCTGCGCTCCGGCGACATCTGGGTCAAGGGCTCGCGGCAGTTCCGCGACTTCGACGACTACCTGCTGCCGGCCGAGAAGTTCGCCGCACTCAAGCGCGAGCAGGCCCTGCCCCTGGCGATCAACCCGAACAGCGACCAGTACCTGGAAGAGCGTTTGCAGCTGCTGGACGAGCAGTTGGCCACCGTCACCCGCCTGGCCAAGGACAACGAGCTGCCCGATGCCATCCTCACCGAGTCAGGGCTGAAAATCACCCCGCTGGATGCGGCGGTGCCGGATCGGGCGCAGGCGCTGATCGACCAAACCAGCCAGTTACTGCCGCGCATCAAGATCACCGAACTGCTGATGGACGTGGACGACTGGACGGGCTTCAGCCGCCACTTCACCCACTTGAAGGACGGGGCCGAGGCCAAAGACAGGACGTTGCTGCTGTCCGCAATCCTCGGTGATGCGATCAACCTCGGGCTGACCAAGATGGCCGAGTCGAGCCCCGGCCTGACCTACGCCAAGCTGTCCTGGCTGCAAGCCTGGCACATCCGCGACGAAACCTATTCGGCGGCCTTGGCCGAGCTGGTCAACCACCAGTATCGCCACGCCTTTGCCGCCCACTGGGGCGACGGCACGACCTCATCCTCCGATGGCCAGCGCTTCCGCGCGGGTGGCCGGGGCGAGAGCACCGGGCACGTCAACCCGAAGTACGGTAGCGAGCCGGGACGGCTGTTCTATACCCATATCTCCGACCAGTACGCGCCGTTCAGCACCCGCGTGGTGAATGTCGGCGTCCGCGATTCCACCTATGTGCTCGACGGCCTGCTGTACCACGAGTCCGACCTGCGGATCGAGGAGCACTACACCGACACGGCCGGCTTCACCGATCACGTCTTTGCCCTGATGCACCTGCTAGGCTTCCGCTTCGCGCCGCGCATCCGCGACCTCGGCGAAACCAAGCTGTACGTGCCGCAGGGCGTGCAAGCCTACCCGACGTTGCGCCCGCTGATCGGCGGCACCCTGAACATCAAGCACGTGCGTGCCCACTGGGACGACATCCTGCGCCTGGCCAGCTCGATCAAGCAGGGCACCGTCACCGCCTCGCTGATGCTGCGCAAGCTCGGCAGCTACCCGCGCCAGAACGGACTGGCCGTGGCCCTGCGCGAGCTGGGCCGGATCGAGCGCACGCTGTTCATCCTGGACTGGCTGCAAAGTGTTGAACTGCGCCGCCGCGTGCATGCCGGCCTGAACAAAGGTGAGGCGCGCAACTCGCTGGCCAGGGCGGTGTTCTTCAACCGCCTTGGGGAAATCAGGGATCGGAGCTTCGAGCAGCAGCGCTACCGGGCCAGCGGCCTCAACCTGGTGACGGCGGCTATCGTGCTGTGGAACACGGTGTACCTGGAACGCGCCACCCAGGGGTTGGTCGAGGCCGGCAAGCCGGTGGACGGCGAGCTGCTGCAATTCCTGTCGCCGCTGGGCTGGGAGCACATCAACCTAACCGGCGATTACGTCTGGCGGCAGAGCCGCAGACTGGAAGACGGGAAGTTTCGGCCCTTACGGATGCCCGGAAAACCTTAGCGTACGATTTTTTCCGAATTCTGCGGGCTCCCCTATCTCATCTGCGCAAGGCAGAACGTGAAGACGGCCGCCCTGGACCTCGCCCGCGAGCGCCAGGCGCACGAGGCCGGCGCGCGGACCCGCGCCACGGCCCACGAGCGGACGCCGCAGCAGGAGCGCCAGAAGGCCGCCAGAGAGGCCGAGCGCGGCCGTGAGGCTTGGACGCTAGGGCAGGGCATGAAAAAGCCCGTAGCGGGCTGCTACGGGCGTCTGACGCGGTGGAAAGGGGGAGGGGATGTTGTCTACATGGCTCTGCTGTAGTGAGTGGGTTGCGCTCCGGCAGCGGTCCTGATCAATCGTCACCCTTTCTCGGTCCTTCAACGTTCCTGACAACGAGCCTCCTTTTCGCCAATCCATCGACAATCACCGCGAGTCCCTGCTCGAACGCTGCGTCCGGACCGGCTTCGTCGAAGGCGTCTATCGCGGCCCGCAACAGCGGCGAGAGCGGAGCCTGTTCAACGGTGCCGCCGCGCTCGCCGGCATCGCTGTCGCCGGCCTGCTCCTCAAGCACGGCCCCAACAGTGAAGTAGCTGATTGTCATCAGCGCATTGACGGCGTCCCCGGCCGAAAAACCCGCCTCGCAGAGGAAGCGAAGCTGCGCGTCGGCCGTTTCCATCTGCGGTGCGCCCGGTCGCGTGCCGGCATGGATGCGCGCGCCATCGCGGTAGGCGAGCAGCGCCTGCCTGAAGCTGCGGGCATTCCCGATCAGAAATGAGCGCCAGTCGTCGTCGGCTCTCGGCACCGAATGCGTATGATTCTCCGCCAGCATGGCTTCGGCCAGTGCGTCGAGCAGCGCCCGCTTGTTCCTGAAGTGCCAGTAAAGCGCCGGCTGCTGAACCCCCAACCGTTCCGCCAGTTTGCGTGTCGTCAGACCGTCTACGCCGACCTCGTTCAACAGGTCCAGGGCGGCACGGATCACTGTATTCGGCTGCAACTTTGTCATGCTTGACACTTTATCACTGATAAACATAATATGTCCACCAACTTATCAGTGATAAAGAATCCGCGCGTTCAATCGGACCAGCGGAGGCTGGTCCGGAGGCCAGACGTGAAACCCAACAGACCCCTGATCGTAATTCTGAGCACTGTCGCGCTCGACGCTGTCGGCATCGGCCTGATTATGCCGGTGCTGCCGGGCCTCCTGCGCGATCTGGTTCACTCGAACGACGTCACCGCCCACTATGGCATTCTGCTGGCGCTGTATGCGTTGATGCAATTTGCCTGCGCACCTGTGCTGGGCGCGCTGTCGGATCGTTTCGGGCGGCGGCCGGTCTTGCTCGTCTCGCTGGCCGGCGCTGCTGTCGACTACGCCATCATGGCGACGGCGCCTTTCCTTTGGGTTCTCTATATCGGGCGGATCGTGGCCGGCATCACCGGGGCGACTGGGGCGGTAGCCGGCGCTTATATTGCCGATATCACTGATGGCGATGAGCGCGCGCGGCACTTCGGCTTCATGAGCGCCTGTTTCGGGTTCGGGATGGTCGCGGGACCTGTGCTCGGTGGGCTGATGGGCGGTTTCTCCCCCCACGCTCCGTTCTTCGCCGCGGCAGCCTTGAACGGCCTCAATTTCCTGACGGGCTGTTTCCTTTTGCCGGAGTCGCACAAAGGCGAACGCCGGCCGTTACGCCGGGAGGCTCTCAACCCGCTCGCTTCGTTCCGGTGGGCCCGGGGCATGACCGTCGTCGCCGCCCTGATGGCGGTCTTCTTCATCATGCAACTTGTCGGACAGGTGCCGGCCGCGCTTTGGGTCATTTTCGGCGAGGATCGCTTTCACTGGGACGCGACCACGATCGGCATTTCGCTTGCCGCATTTGGCATTCTGCATTCACTCGCCCAGGCAATGATCACCGGCCCTGTAGCCGCCCGGCTCGGCGAAAGGCGGGCACTCATGCTCGGAATGATTGCCGACGGCACAGGCTACATCCTGCTTGCCTTCGCGACACGGGGATGGATGGCGTTCCCGATCATGGTCCTGCTTGCTTCGGGTGGCATCGGAATGCCGGCGCTGCAAGCAATGTTGTCCAGGCAGGTGGATGAGGAACGTCAGGGGCAGCTGCAAGGCTCACTGGCGGCGCTCACCAGCCTGACCTCGATCGTCGGACCCCTCCTCTTCACGGCGATCTATGCGGCTTCTATAACAACGTGGAACGGGTGGGCATGGATTGCAGGCGCTGCCCTCTACTTGCTCTGCCTGCCGGCGCTGCGTCGCGGGCTTTGGAGCGGCGCAGGGCAACGAGCCGATCGCTGATCGTGGAAACGATAGGCCTATGCCATGCGGGTCAAGGCGACTTCCGGCAAGCTATACGCGCCCTAGGAGTGCGGTTGGAACGTTGGCCCAGCCAGATACTCCCGATCACGAGCAGGACGCCGATGATTTGAAGCGCACTCAGCGTCTGATCCAAGAACAACCATCCTAGCAACACGGCGGTCCCCGGGCTGAGAAAGCCCAGTAAGGAAACAACTGTAGGTTCGAGTCGCGAGATCCCCCGGAACCAAAGGAAGTAGGTTAAACCCGCTCCGATCAGGCCGAGCCACGCCAGGCCGAGAACATTGGTTCCTGTAGGCATCGGGATTGGCGGATCAAACACTAAAGCTACTGGAACGAGCAGAAGTCCTCCGGCCGCCAGTTGCCAGGCGGTAAAGGTGAGCAGAGGCACGGGAGGTTGCCACTTGCGGGTCAGCACGGTTCCGAACGCCATGGAAACCGCCCCCGCCAGGCCCGCTGCGACGCCGACAGGATCTAGCGCTGCGTTTGGTGTCAACACCAACAGCGCCACGCCCGCAGTTCCGCAAATAGCCCCCAGGACCGCCATCAATCGTATCGGGCTACCTAGCAGAGCGGCAGAGATGAACACGACCATCAGCGGCTGCACAGCGCCTACCGTCGCCGCGACCCCGCCCGGCAGGCGGTAGACCGAAATAAACAACAAGCTCCAGAATAGCGAAATATTAAGTGCGCCGAGGATGAAGATGCGCATCCACCAGATTCCCGTTGGAATCTGTCGGACGATCATCACGAGCAATAAACCCGCCGGCAACGCCCGCAGCATCGCGACCGTCATCGGTGAGAAGTTCGGCAGGTATTGGGTGGTGACAATGTAGGTGCTGCCCCAAATGGCAGGTGCTATCGCTGTGAACAATAAATCGGGCGTGCGTAATGACATGCGATTACAAGACCTCCGCTACGGCGATGGGTTTTTGAGAGTTGCAGGCGCCGCGATGACCGCACCCTGACTTGGACTGGCCCTGCCTCGCACCAATCCACCTGCGGCTATGGCCGCGATCATGCGAGGCCCGAAAATTACACGACCTGTACACGTCCGCCGAACCCGGAACGCAACAGAGCTTCGTGGGCATCCCGATCCGGGTCGTAGCAGCAGTCCTGGACCAAACGCACGTCGTAGTCCGCATCACTAGCCCAGGCGACGCTTGAAAGAACAACGCCGGTGGTGCTTATCCCGGCCATGACAAGCGTGCTTACGCCGCGCGTCCGAAGGTCGGCGTCGAGCGCCGTGCCATAAAAGACGCTGGCTCGCGGACATGCATAGAAAAGGTCGCCCCGTTCGATCGCAAGCCCTTCGACGGGCAGACCGGTGCGAAATCGTCCGCTCGGGAGATACGGTGAGATTTGGCGATTCGTCGCCGGCGGCGCATGTTCATACTCTTCGCCGAGCGAAAAGTTGGGGAACAGCACGGGCCGGCCGCGCAAGGCGTGCTGGCAGCCGTGCAGACCCTGCGTGAGATGAACGCCGACAACCTGCGCAAGGTGCCGGCCGATGCACCCACGGCCTTCATCAAGCCGCGCTGGAAGCCGCTGGTGATCACCCCGGAAGGCCTCGACCGGAAATTCTACGAAATCTGCGCCCTGTCCGAGCTGAAGAACGCCCTGCGCTCCGGCGACATCTGGGTCAAGGGCTCGCGGCAGTTCCGCGACTTCGACGACTACCTGCTGCCGGCCGAGAAGTTCGCCGCACTCAAGCGCGAGCAGGCCCTGCCCCTGGCGATCAACCCGAACAGCGACCAGTACCTGGAAGAGCGTTTGCAGCTGCTGGACGAGCAGTTGGCCACCGTCACCCGCCTGGCCAAGGACAACGAGCTGCCCGATGCCATCCTCACCGAGTCAGGGCTGAAAATCACCCCGCTGGATGCGGCGGTGCCGGATCGGGCGCAGGCGCTGATCGACCAAACCAGCCAGTTACTGCCGCGCATCAAGATCACCGAACTGCTGATGGACGTGGACGACTGGACGGGCTTCAGCCGCCACTTCACCCACTTGAAGGACGGGGCCGAGGCCAAAGACAGGACGTTGCTGCTGTCCGCAATCCTCGGTGATGCGATCAACCTCGGGCTGACCAAGATGGCCGAGTCGAGCCCCGGCCTGACCTACGCCAAGCTGTCCTGGCTGCAAGCCTGGCACATCCGCGACGAAACCTATTCGGCGGCCTTGGCCGAGCTGGTCAACCACCAGTATCGCCACGCCTTTGCCGCCCACTGGGGCGACGGCACGACCTCATCCTCCGATGGCCAGCGCTTCCGCGCGGGTGGCCGGGGCGAGAGCACCGGGCACGTCAACCCGAAGTACGGTAGCGAGCCGGGACGGCTGTTCTATACCCATATCTCCGACCAGTACGCGCCGTTCAGCACCCGCGTGGTGAATGTCGGCGTCCGCGATTCCACCTATGTGCTCGACGGCCTGCTGTACCACGAGTCCGACCTGCGGATCGAGGAGCACTACACCGACACGGCCGGCTTCACCGATCACGTCTTTGCCCTGATGCACCTGCTAGGCTTCCGCTTCGCGCCGCGCATCCGCGACCTCGGCGAAACCAAGCTGTACGTGCCGCAGGGCGTGCAAGCCTACCCGACGTTGCGCCCGCTGATCGGCGGCACCCTGAACATCAAGCACGTGCGTGCCCACTGGGACGACATCCTGCGCCTGGCCAGCTCGATCAAGCAGGGCACCGTCACCGCCTCGCTGATGCTGCGCAAGCTCGGCAGCTACCCGCGCCAGAACGGACTGGCCGTGGCCCTGCGCGAGCTGGGCCGGATCGAGCGCACGCTGTTCATCCTGGACTGGCTGCAAAGTGTTGAACTGCGCCGCCGCGTGCATGCCGGCCTGAACAAAGGTGAGGCGCGCAACTCGCTGGCCAGGGCGGTGTTCTTCAACCGCCTTGGGGAAATCAGGGATCGGAGCTTCGAGCAGCAGCGCTACCGGGCCAGCGGCCTCAACCTGGTGACGGCGGCTATCGTGCTGTGGAACACGGTGTACCTGGAACGCGCCACCCAGGGGTTGGTCGAGGCCGGCAAGCCGGTGGACGGCGAGCTGCTGCAATTCCTGTCGCCGCTGGGCTGGGAGCACATCAACCTAACCGGCGATTACGTCTGGCGGCAGAGCCGCAGACTGGAAGACGGGAAGTTTCGGCCCTTACGGATGCCCGG
The DNA here is from genome assembly GCF_012985645.1 of Pseudomonas sp. WS 5410. Lineage (NCBI taxonomy): Bacteria > Pseudomonadati > Pseudomonadota > Gammaproteobacteria > Pseudomonadales > Pseudomonadaceae > Pseudomonas > Pseudomonas sp. WS 5410. The sequence continues at coordinate 255,674 of NZ_JAAQWS010000001.1, forward strand.
AAAACCTTAGCGTACGATTTTTTCCGAATTCTGCGGGCTCCCCTGGCACGGCCTCTTACGCATCACCTAGTCCAGCTTGTAGACTGGCGATGTAACTCACAATGAATGCGTCCTCCGATCCGCGCTCCTTGTGATAACCAACCACGTTGGCCAGCGTCCACCGCAGCAACCTCATCAGCACCGGATCGGAAGACTTCCAGCTGCTCGACTCGTACTGATACCGGCTTTTGGTGAAAACATCTCGGTACCGCTCGAACGAATCTTCTTGGCTGTCCAAGGCCAACGCTTTACGAATGTCTGCAGGCACGGCATGAAACAAGGTCAACAGATCGTGACCGTCACGACGCTGATCGGCTGGCGTCTTGCCGGTTGACTGAAGATGCTTGTGAGCCGCTTTGAGTGCATCAACGTCAATCGTGTAGGTTTCACCGGACGTATCTTGATGCTGGTCTGGTACAGAAATGAAGCTTTTCAGCAGTATTTCCATGCCGATCGCTGCGTTAACCATGGAAACATGTGGGAGGTTTTGGGCGTCTAGAAGCTCAGAAGCTTTGAGATAATTATGGGCGCTTTCAAGCATCCAACCTGAGAAGTAACTAATCGAACGTAGCTCCTTTTGATCCATGTAAGAATTCAAATTTCGTTAAGTGATCACCTGGAGGAAAATGTGAACCCAAAACCAAAGCCTAAAAGTAAAAGCTGGAGAATCAAAGGCCAGGATGCCGCCGATGGAACTGGCGATTTGATCATTCCACTGAGTGACGATCTTCTGTCGAGCATTAATTTGGCCAACGGCGACAAACTCGACCTGGAAGTAAAACCTAACGGCACGATAATTCTGACTCCAGTTCGTACGTAGCATCAATTATGGTGAGAGATAGCGTTCCAATTTGGAAGATAACGAGCAAGGATGACCTACCCTGCCCTTTAATAGCTATAAGATACAACTCAACTAAATAGTCATTTAGTTGAGTTGTATTGAATCGCTTTAGTAATGCGGACCTTAAATTGTAAAATCGATTTGCTACGTATCCTGGGCTGAATAGTAGCTAAAGTAACGAACTGAACAGCGATTACCATCTACAGACTGAGCTAATCTGCTGGCTAAAAATAGAGACCATCCAGATCCATCCCCTCCACAGATTCCTGAAAAAGCTTCAGCTCTAGGGCTAGCATGTTCTGGATTAAGGGTAGATCTACCCTCCTCAGCCAGTATTTATTCGATCGCTTCTATTGTCGGTAACTGGGTGGCGAACTTAGGCGCCTTTAGAAAGCAGATTATGGGCCCACAATGATCGACCTTGCAGCACCCGCCTCTATGGCCCGAAGAGGCAACCTCTTCATTGACTCCACTCCACAACACAGCAAAGCACGTAACCATTGCCGGTGGAGCAGCAATAGAAATCTTACGTGAAAAATCAGCGCTCGGAAGTAAACTTTGAAATTTCGGGAAGTAAATCGTTGAAACGGTGGTCTCGAGTTTGGAGATCAGTTTTACCTGCAAGCTTAAGGCCTGGCACCTGTAACGCTCAGATGGCGCGGATTCAGATACGGTGCTGCGTGAAATGTAAGTGATTACCTTGGGCTTGGCTGCCGAGATTTTACTGCTCGGAGCGCTGCCGGCGCAGTAAAAAAGTGAACCTTTCTCGAATATAACACTGCGCATTATTTACAATCGAACTCATCAATATCAACTATGCAGTTTCTACCCATGGATTTTGCGTGATAGAGCGCGCTATCTGCGGAGGTCAACAACTGCTTGAGAGTAGATCGCGATTCACTCATCGAGGCACATCCAATACTGACCGTGACTTTGATTTCCTCACCACCAGCATCGACACTAGATGCTTCAATACTGCGTACCGGTTCGGCGAGAACGAACAGAAAGTCCCCGACGTCGAACGTTTGATCGAAGTGGTTGAACGCCGCCATCAGGTACGGTTGCACCGACCGCAAGCGCAACCTGCGACCACTGACCAGCGTGCGCAGACGGTCCAGCAAGTCTTGCGGTAAGGCGGCAGCAATCCGGTCGTAACCGGCGGGCTCCGCCGACAGCACCAGACTCCAGGGTTGGGCGGGTACGCCATAAAGGTCTTCGAAGCACAGTTGAGCGAAGCCCTGCAATTCGTCGGGGCTGCTGATCTGGTCGCTCCATGGCACCAGGCAAAACCGACTGAAGTGCCCAGAGATCACCACGCGCAATTCTGAACCGGCACGGGCATGCTCACCGAGCAAGCAATCGAGGGTTTCCAGTGCAACCGTCCAGGAGTGGAAACCCTCGTCGATAAAACCGACGCTGCCCAGCCAGCGAGTTTCACTGCCATGGCGCTGGCCGAGCCCGACACCACCGGCGCCGAGTACGGCGACATAACGATCACGAGACAAAAGTGACACGATTGATCTCCTCGAGCGTGGTCCGCCCCGTTTGCACCAGCACCAGCGCCGACTCGCGCAACAAGCGCAAGCCACGGCCACAGGCCAGGGCCTTGATTTTCGAAATGGGTTGGCGCTCGACGATCATTTGCCGCAGTTCATCGTCCAGGTGCAGCAGTTCGGCAATCGCCGTACGCCCGCGGTAACCGGTACCACGGCAATGGCCGCAACCCTTGCCGTGGACGAAGTGGTAGTGACCCACGTTCTGCGGGTCGAGCCCGGAGGCTTGTAGTTCTTCGTCAGTCGGATGGCTTGGCGCACTGCAACTGGCACAGACCAGCCGTATCAAACGCTGTGCCAGCACTGCGTTGAGTGCCGAGACCAGGCTGTACGGGTCAATTTCCATCTGGGTGAAGCGGCCAATCACGTCAAACACGTTGTTAGCGTGAATCGTGGTGAACACCAAGTGTCCTGTAAGCGCCGATTGCACGGCGATCTGAGCGGTGTCGGGGTCGCGTATTTCACCGACCATGATCTTGTCCGGGTCGTGGCGCAGGATCGAGCGCAACCCACGGGCGAAGGTCAGGCCTTTTTTCTCGTTGACCGGAATTTGCAGCACGCCTGGCAGTTGGTATTCCACCGGGTCTTCGATGGTGATGATCTTGTCCACGCCGTGATTGATCTCGGTGATCATCGCGTAGAGCGTGGTGGTTTTGCCGCTGCCGGTCGGGCCGGTCACCAGCACCATGCCGTAGGGTTCGGCAGCCAGGCGACGCAATTGGCGCAAGGTTTCATCCTCAAAGCCCAGGGCCTGCAATTGGACGCCGCTGACTTTGTCAGCCAAGTCCTGTTTGTCCAGCACCCGCAGCACCGCGTCTTCACCGAAAATGCTCGGCATGATCGACACCCGAAAGTCGATCTGCCGGCCGCTGATACCGATTTTGAAGCGTCCGTCCTGAGGCACGCGCTTTTCGCCAATGTCCAGTTCGGCGATGACCTTGACCCGAGAAATTACCTGTTCGGCGAACTCGCTACCCTGGATCTTGCTGATGTTATTCAGTACCCCATCAATGCGGTATTTGATGACCAGGCCACTGCCAGTCGTGCCCAAATGGATGTCGCTGGCATGCATCTTCAACGCATCGTAGAGAGTGGAGTTGACCAGCTTGACGACGACACTGGCGTCTTCGCTGATGCTGGTCAGGGACAGGCTTTGCAGGTTGTCGACCTGCACATTCGCAGCGGCCTGGGGGTTGAGCGATTCCACCGCGTGGAAGCTTTCCTCATGACGGGCCAGATAGACTTTGAGGTCATCGACGTGTACCAGGTACAGCGGCGCGCCATGCAGGCAATCGTCGATCCAGGCCAGGCGCGCAGCGTCGAAGGGGTCGGCGAACACGCCGATAACCGCGTCGTCATGGCGCAGCAGGATGAACTCGCGCTTGAGGCATTGGGCCAGGGTGACCCGATCGAACACGGGGGGAGAATCAAACAGGGTATCGGTGTCCAGCACCGGATAATGCAGGGTTGCGCCGAGGCATTGAACAAAGGGCATGGGTGCCAGCTCGCACAACACCCCTAGGGCGTCCAGCACTCGTTCACCGGAACTCGCGGCCAGCAATCGTGCCTGGACCAACTGTTCACTGGAAAAACGTGAGGGTACACAGTCCAACGGTGCCGGTACGGCGGCAAGGGATAAACGTTCCATGACTTGCTCTCCAACGCCCGGGGCTTAACGCCCTGTCGGCGCGGCAAGCCATCACGGTGGGAGCCGGAACGTCGTGTCGCGCCACTACTCCCCGGTGAGCAATTGTCCGTCGTCCTGTGCTGTGGAGGCCGATGTTCGTCGGCGATCCGCCAGCACCCAACTACCGTCGTACAACTGCAGCGGGAAACTCTCGATCCTGTTCTGGCGTCGTTCGACGTAGCCTTCGGAGGTGCTCGCGCCAACTTTGGCTTCGCGCACCATCCCTAGAAGGTCACAGACTGCACGGGCCAATTCCGCCAATGGAAACGGTTTGAACAGGATATGGCTGACGCCCAGTTGCCGGGCCCGCTCACAGACTTCAGCGGTTGGGTGCCCGGTAATCAGCACAAAATGACACTTCCTGTTCTGGCGGACGGCATCGAGCACCTCAAAGCCTTCCATATCCGGCAAGCGGTAATCGAACACCATCACATCGGGTGCAAAACGTTCGGCTTCGCCGATTGCCCTGGCACCGTCGTGAGCTATCCGGACTTCCAGCGCTTGCGCCTGAAGGTAGACCTTGAGGTTTTCAGCAAGAAGCTGTTCGTCTTCGACAACCAGTACTTTGTTTAACAAGGTCCACTCCCTGAGCGCGCAAGTCCGAGTACCGAACCTGGCAGAGTGCGTGCCTTATGAGGACTAACGCACACTTCATGCCAGGCCGATCAGCGGTGTTTTTATCGCTTCATATCGTTGAATTATAAAGCAATGATATTTTGTCCTAACCCACCTCCCCCCAAAGACGGGGAAGCGATTGGATTAGCTTTGAAGCTTTTCCCCACTATTGGGGGGAAGGCTTATTCATCATTCTGCTCGATGCGATTACGAGATCGTAATTGCACCAGGACATCTCGACGAGCCTGAGCCTTTTGCTGCCGGGTAAGATATGCCCGAACGGCTTCAAGCCCCTGCTGTTCTATGACATCGACCGCCGCCTGATGGTTCTGTAAGTAGATCAAATGCCAACCGACCGGTGTGCGTACCGGCTGGCTGACTTGCCCAGGTTTCAAAGCAAACGCCGCCGCTTCGAATTCAGGCATCATGCGTCCGCGCGCAAAGTAGCCCAAAGCTCCACCTGCGCTGGCCGAATCATCCTCGGAGCCGGTACGGGCGACGCTGGCGAAGTCTGCGCCTTGGGCGATTTGTACGCGCATACCCTCTAAGCGTAGTCGCGCAACTTCAACTGTGGCGGCATCGGCGTTTTGAGGGACTTTGATCAGGATGTGCCGTGCCTCGATTTGCTCCGGCACGCCCATTTCAGCGCGGTGCAATTGGAACAACGCCCTGACCTGTTGTTCGTCCGGCTCAGCCATTTGCGTCAGGTCGGCGAAGACTTGTTGCGCGGCCAGTTCGCGGCGGGTGTACTCGGTGAAACTCGCCTCATCGAAACCGCCATCGAGCAGCCGGCGGGCAAACACTTCGCTACCCCCCATGGCCTGGCGGGTCTGTTCGACCTGGCGTTGCACCGTGGCGTCGCTGATCAGCACCCCGCGTTTGAGCGCCTCCTGCCACAGCAATTCCTTATTGATCAAAGCGTCCAGGGCAGCCTGACGCAGTTCCTTATAGGCCTTGGGATTGCGAATGCTGCCCACAGCCCGACCCTGGTCTTGCAGGTATTCGACGAAATAACGCTCCAGACGGAATTCGGAGATCTCCTCGCCGTTGACCCGTGCGGCAGCCGGTTCGTTATTGCTGAAGGCCACGGGCACCCAAAGCATCAGCAGCAGGAGTGGAGTTTTGAGCGTCATGGTCGAGGTCTCCAATCAGGGTGTGGCGGTAATGGATTTGTAGGGGGCCACCAGGTAAAAGCGCTGGTCTGGCAAGTCCACCGTGACGATATGCGCGCCGCTCAGGCCCAGACGCCGGCCAGGGCCAAAGCTGATTGGCGGGGTCAGCCCGGTGTCGAAGTCGTGCAGCCCTTCGAGGGCGCTGATCAGCTTCTCGCGGCTGGCGTCGCGCCCAGCCTGCTTCATGCTTTCACTGAACAGCAGCATCGAGCTAAACGCGCCGACCTGCAGCACCGCATGTTCTCCGCCCAAGCCTTGATGTTCGCGCAGTCTGATAAGCGCCACGCGCCCTGCCTGCGTACAGTCGCTGGGTATGAACGGATACGCGAGGAACACTCGCCGGGAAAACTCGCGGGGTAGCCGCCAAAAATCCCCCGTCACCTGATTCGACGCAGCGAACAAGTACGGTCCCTGCCCCGTCCCCTGCAAGCGCTCGGCCATACCGATCAAACCGTCACTACTGCCCAGGTAAAACACCGAGCGTGAATCCGGTGGCAATGCGTCCTGAGCCGAGTTGTAGGCGTGTAACCGAACGTCTTGCCAAGCGTGATCCTGTAAATATTGACCGAGGTTTTGTGCCGCCGATTGCTGATCGGGGTCACCGGTGTAGACGATCAGCGTCGGCCCCTGAAGCACCTGTAAACTGTCAGTGGCATAGTCGGCCAAGGCGATCAATTGCTCGCGCAAACCTGGCAACGGTTCAAATATCTGCCGACTGCTTGGGGTGGCGCCCAGCCGCGACAGTGTCCCGATCAATGGAACCCCGGCGCGCTCCAGACGCACGGCTAATTCCGCATCCAGTGCCGGTGCCAGTGGCGCGATCAAGGCGAACACCTGTTCCTGTTCAATCAATCGGTCAAGAGCCTGCACAGCACTGATGCGATCCGGGCCTGGATCGAGGATTGTCAGGCGCAAAAACCGGCCATGAATCCCTCCCGCCTCGTTGATATGTGCCACGCTGCCCTGGAGTATCGCCGCCACCGTCGCACCCTCCTCGCTCAATGGTCCGTGACTCGGCAACAACGTGCCCAGGTGCAGACTATCGCTGCCCAGGCCCGGATCACGGTCATCGGCGAGACGCTTGAGGTAGGCGCCGAGATTGCGTTGATCATTCATCGACAGCACGAATCGAGGCATGGCCGGGTCCAGCCGATTGTTGCCGGGGTCGCGTCCTTCCTGGACCGCACGAGCCAGGCCGCCGTCAGTGTAAGCCGGGTAATTGCGGCCATTGATCTGCCGCTGACCGTAAACGTTGCTGAGCCGCGACCAGCTCAGGTCTGGCGGGCGTACTCCACCCTCCACGCGGCCCTGGCCATCGGCACCATGGCAGTTGGCGCACGGCAGGCTGCTGGCGGGAAGGACTATGTCCGCCGCACCAACCCGCGCCATGACAGGCTCACCGCTGACCGATAAACCTTCACGGTACAACCGTTTGCCGGCACTTTCGCTGGGCGTCAGTGGCAGCGCGCTGGCGCTCAGGCTGATGCTGGCGAGGAAGACCAGGAAGGCAATTTTCATGACCCGGACTCACCGACCGACCACGGGCATTGTCAGCAATTGCAAGCGCTGGGCAATGGCAGCGGCCGGGGCATCGGGGCGAATCTTGCTCCAGCGTTTGTTGGCCACGTCACCGACGATCAGTTGTGTGGAGTGTTGCTCGGGGGTCGGTACGATCTGACCGATACGGCCCAACACCAAGTCCATTTGTGCCTTGTCGCCGGTGAGAAAATACCAGTGGGGGCCATCGACCCCTTGCTTCAAGGTATAGGCCTTGAGTACGGCCGGAGTGTCCCGAAGCGGATCACTGGTCAGGGAAATAAAGGTAATGCCATCGGCCTTGTCGCCCAACACCTCACGAACCTCCTTGAGCTTGCGGGTGATCAGTGGGCACGCATCGTTGCAACTGGTAAATATCACATTCAGCAGCACCACCCGATTTTGCAGCACGTCGCTGTAGAACCGCAGGGTATTGCCGTTCTGGTCCTGCAACGGCGTGTCGGTGAACCAGGTTTGCCCATCGTAAGTACCGCCGGCAGTTTGTACGGCAGGAGCCTGGGGAGTGGACGAATGCCCCTCGTGGGCCAACGTCATCGAACTCGACAGGCACAAGCTGAGCATCAGGAGGATCCAGTCGAACCGTTTCATGGCTGACTCTCCATCGCGATCGCAGAGTGTTTGACGTGGATACTGCGTTGTCTGCTGAGCTGTTCCACTTCGCGGGTCAGTACTGTCGGATCGGTGAAACCGTAGTAACGGGTCCAGTGACGACTGTTTCCGTCACCGACCATGATCAGCGGCGCATGCTTTTTGAAGTCGCCGCTGAAGGTGCCCAGGCCTTTGAGGGTTTCGCTCACCGATTGTGTGGAACCGGTGAGCCAGCTCCAGCCCGGCCCCTCCCGGAAACCGCGGGCGTAGTCATTCAGGCGTTGGGGGTCATCACGCTGGGGGTCAATGCTGATTGACACCAGTTGCACCTCGTTGCCGACCCGGGCGCCGAGTTGTTTTTGCACCTTGCCCATGATCGACGACACCACCGGGCACACCGTAGTGCAATGGGTGTAGATGAAACTCATGACCACGATTTTGTTGGTCACCAGGTCCTTTTCCAGTCGCACCGGTTTACCGTTCTGGTCCAGCAGCTCCACATCGGCGAATTTCACCTCGGCACTTTCCTGAGTATTGGCCGGTGGCGCGCTGTGCCCTGCATGCTCATCCGCCGAGTGCGCGAGGGCCTGGCCGACGCCAGTGGTCAACAGGCCAATCGTCAGCAGGGTACGGTATGCAAATTGTTTCATGTGGATTTCCTCTTCAAAAAGCCTCGCCGGGCAATACCCGAACGCTGGCAAACGTTTTGTCATCGAAACTCGCGCCCAGTGATGCGGCGCGCACATGCAGGTACCACGCGCCGCTCTGGGCGAGGGTCACCGGCACTTCGTAAATGCCGTCACCGACGTCGAGTGCCGCCACCTCTTGCGCTCTTGAAGTCGGTGCGCGGAAGTAACGTACGTGCACGTCCTCCACCCCACTGCGTGGCGCTTTTGGAGTGCCCTGGACGATGCGAAAGCGCACGACATAAGGACTGCCGAGCACCACCGTGGAGTGGTCGAGCATGAATTCCACCTTGGGTGCGTCGGACGCCAGATTGAGGTTTTTGTCCGGCTCCACCTGGGTGGTGAAGCAATGGATAATGTTCGGTTGATTGAGCAGGAAGGCCACGTCGAAACGCCCGGCAGCTGGCAGTTTGATCCGTGTGCTGTACAACCCCGGCTCCACTTCGCGCAGGCTGCGGTCGATGACCATCGCCGCTCGGGCCATTTGCCCGCGATTGGGGTAACCGGACATAGGCGCGTTCATGCCTTCGGCGTAGAAGTAGGTGGTGTTGTCCGTCGGGTTGACCACAAACACCGCGTTGTCGTCCCGCGACACCGCCATGCTGGAGGCCAACGGCAAATCACCGGCTAGCCGAGGCGCCTGGGGCCCGGCTTCGAAACCCTGGCTGATCGGCGTGCGACCTTCGCCGAGAGACGCCAGGTTGATCATCGTCACCTTGGCGGAGGCCAGGCCGCGCACGTAGGCATAAGCCTTGCTGAACAGCACTTGGAAGGGCTCGGCGGAGACATCAATGGCATGGATCAGTGAATCGGTCGCGGCGTCGATCACCTCGGCGCGGTTCTCCAGGGTGTTAAGCACCATGCCGAAACGCCCATCCGCACTGAAACCCATCGGGCCCAGCCCCCGGCTCATCTTGATCACCCGCCGTACCGCCAGGCTGGCGGCATCGATCACGGTCAAAGTGCCATCATTGCCGTCGGCGACATACACCGCCTCGGACAGCGCCGAATAAGCCACTGACAAAGGGTGCGTGCCGGTCTTGAGTTGCCGGCTGATGGTCAGGGTGGTGATGTCGATGATGCTCAGGGTGCCGTCGTCACGGTTGGTGACGAAGGCGTAACGACTGTCCTTGCTGAAAGCGATTTCGTGGTGGCCGTTGCCTGTTGCGAGGTGCTTGAGGGTTTTGAGGCTATGGCTATCTATCACCGTGACGCCGGACGCCTGCGATGTGTTTGCATTGTTGCCGATCCACAGCAAGCGCTCATCCGGTTGCAGCGCTACCCGCGTCGGCTGGCTGCCGGCGGTGACCGAATCAATCAGTTTGAATTGTTCACTGTCGAGCACCGCCACTTCCCCAGCAGTCGGCATCGAGAGGAACACTCGTTTGTTGTCCCGTGTGGAGACCCAATCCACAGCGGGTTGCTTGAGATCGACCCGTGCCATGGTGCTGGTGATCCCGCCGACAGACACCGAAGGGTCGACCACCGAAACGCTGGCGTCGCGGTTCATCACCAGCAGGAAATAGCTGTTCATATCGAGCATGGGCCGCGCCCCGATACTCGACTTGAGGAACACCCCGACCCGGGACTTGCAGCTCTTCTCACGGCCCTGGGCCTGGTCGGCAGCGACAGTTTCCGGGTCCAGCCAGGCGCCGGGATTCACCCCTGAGAGCGGCTGGCCCGAGTGGCTGTCGCGGACCCGAAACTGCACGTCGGCGAAACTGCCTTCGCGCAGCACACCGTCCTCGGCCAGCGGCTGAACCTTGAAGTCCACCCACACACCGTCACGCGCCAACGTCTGGCCGCTGTGGGCATTCGCCAGCGCAACCTCAGCGGGCAGCGTGGACGGCGCCGTGCGCCAGACGCCCAGCCAGACCAGTGCCATGCCGACAACCAGCACACACCCGACCACATTGGCGCTCCTGTTCATGATGCTTTCCCCCTTACAGTGTCTGCCGTGGCTCAAGGTGCCGGAGCCGGTTCAGGTTCGTTGGTCACCCGCAGCAACCCCCAGAGCCCTGCGGTGTTGCCGTAGGCGGCGTAGTCACGGAACAGGTAATCACCCGGTACCGTATTGCTGCCCCCGGCGCTTGGGTGCATGAAGCTGAAATGTGCCGCTGGCAAAATGCTTTCGTGGGCGCCGATGTACATCGACATCGGGTTGTAGCCGAACCGCACCGAGCCCACTCCCGGCGAACTCATTGGGTAGCCACCCGGATCGCTTTTCTCCGACTGGAACGGGTTGACAGACCAGACGTGGCCATCGAGCTGGAAGGTCGAACCACGGCTGCCACCGGTGGGCATCAGGATGTGGGTGCGGAACGGTTGCCCCGGTTTTACATACAACACTGGTGTCTGTGGGTCGCCGCCAACCAACGCATTGCTGTAGGCCATGTGTGCGTTTGGCACGTCGCCGTAACCATGGCCATCGGCGTGGCCGAATGGCGCATCCGGTGCCAGGCCGAAGCGGTACCACATCGGTTCGGTTTTATAGTTGATGGCCATGCTCGAGTTGTCCTGCGGGTCGGTCGGTACTCCGGCCTCCGATGCAATCCCTTCTACTGGGCGACCATTGGCCCAGCGCATGTTCAGCGCCTTCTGCCAGACCATCGCAAAGTCGCGGTAGGTGGTTTGCCCCGCTGCGGTAACGGTTGCCGACACTTTGCGTTTGTCGTCAACCCAGGTCGCGCCGATCGGCAGGATGCTCATCGCCCCGCCCAGGCCTTTTTGCGGCTGCTTGATGACATCCGCCGGCGTAAAATTCAACCCGCCGAACTCCACCGCCGTGGCGTTGATGTTGTCGACGCTGCGGCCCAGTTGCGAGACCGGTTTGCCTTCGCGCTCCAGGTGTCCGGCGTAGTACTGATAGGACCGGGTAGGGTAAGCCCCGGTACTGCCGGCACGCGGTGGCACCGTCTGGATCGGGTTGGTGCCAACGTTGGTCCCATCGGATTTGGTGATGTCGTACGTCAGCAGCTGGGCATGCAGGCCGACATGGCTGGACGGCCGCATCAGGTTATTGCTGAAGGTGGTCGAGCCTTCGCCACCGTTGCGGTCACGCTTGACCATGCCCATTACCGAGGCTGTCTGGGTCAGGTCCGGCATCACCAGGGGCAACCGGTTCTCCAGGGTGATGTTGATACAGTCGCCAGCTGCTGCCCGCAGTACCAGCGGTTCCACAGGCACTCCGGGCTTGAGCTTGCCGGTGATCGGATCGAGGTCAGCCTTGCGCACATAGAGGATCGCTGTCGGGTCATGCAGCGGCCCGCTCTGCCCGCCGATGGTGAAGGTCGTCCCGTCCTCGGGGTCGTTCACCGTGACTTGCGCAATACTCACAGCCCGTGAGTTGTACACCAGGGTGCCGCCTGCCGGGCTCAAAGGCCCGCCGACGTGTTGCCCCAGCCCTGCCGGATCGGCCATGGACAGGTTCAGCGGGTTGCCGAGAATGTCGTTGGCCAGTGCCGCGACCACTTCGTAGTTACGCTGTGGGGTCGGCCGGGTGCCGATGCCATTGGGGTTGGCGCCGATTCGTGGGCAGGTGCCGTCGAACGCCACAGTGTTGCGCATGCCAGCCGGTTTCGGGTTGTTCGGCAGCGCAAACAGGTCGTTGCGCTGGGCGGTGTAGTTGCGCATCACCCCCCAGATTCCGCTCCAGTAGCCTTCCAGTGACGCGTCCATCGAGTACAGGTAGTCACCTGTAGATGCAGCCGAACTGGAGAGCATCGAGACCGGCGCAAGAAAGCCCATCTGCTCTGAGATCCCGATCATCTGCGACGAGCGCCAGCCGGAGTTGGAGCTGTTGCCGAAGCCGGAACCGCTTTGCAGCCACTTCACGCCGTGCAGGGTCACATTGTGCTCTTCCTCGTGGCCACCGGCATGCACCCGCAGCCGCACGTTGTCACCCGTGTAGGTACGCAGCATCGGGGTGAACGGGTCACCCGGTTCAGACCCGCCCCGATTGATGTGTGGCGGGAACAGCGTTGTGCCGCCGGTAGGACCTCTCGCGGCTGTAACCAGGTTCGGCGCCATGTTCATCGCCGCAATTGCACGATCGGTGCGGCTTTGCATGGCATACGCCAGATCGCCACCCAGACCATCAGCCTGCATGCCACGCTTACCATCCGGGCCTACCTTGTTGGGGTCGTACACACGCAGGGCAAGCGGTTCGTTGCGGTAATTGACCACGAACATGCCAGGGTCATCCACCGAGATGGCTTGCGGGCACGGCCTGCTTGGACAGCCGGGCGTCATTCCGCCACGCACTTCGACCACTTGTTCAAGCGGGGCCGCGGCTTCCTTGCGCATTGGAGGGTTGATCGCGTAGCGGAAGCTGTCTGCTGTGGCCGGGAAGGCTTGTGGGTCAGGAACTCCATTCGGGCCAGCACCGACATACACACCGGCTTCATAGGCATGCTGGAAGTCGCTGTACTCAAGGAAGAACTCACGGAAGCTGTCGTTCTTGCCGTCACCGTCCAGATCACCGGTGGACACCACCGCTTGCCACGACGTCGGCCCGCCGTCCTGCCGAGCGCCGCTATACAACGGCTCGCCGGTTTCGGCGTGGAACCAGGTCGAACCAGCCGGTTCCGCCAGCACCGTGGCGTACAAACCAATTTGCTGGTGAGTCGATGGGCCTAAGTGATCGTGGGTGAAAATGGTCCCCAGCCCACGGTCGACGCCTTTGGTATTCACGACCGGGTCCACAAACCAGCGCTGCATCGCCGTGCGGGCGCCCATCCAGTCGGCACGACCATATTGACCGAAGAACGGGTGCGCCTTGGCTTTTGGGCAAGCCGGCGTGCCATCACGCGGGTCAGTGCCTTCGCACTGGTTGAACTCGCGAATCGCGTGGACGCGTTCTTGCACGGCACCGGGGGAAAGCACGCCGTCTTCGTAGTTCCAACCGTTGGCCGAACCATCGGCAGCTGTCAGGTCCCATTTCGGCAGGTGAATGTGCTGGCCGATTACGTCAGTGGGCGTGCGCACCTGATAGTCGTCCATTTCATAGGTGGCCGGAATCAGGTTGGTTTGCTGGTATTGCACGCAGTCAAATGTATTCATGCGCATAACCAGAGGCTCTGGCGGGCGTTGTTTGGTGATCACCGGCCAGGCGTCCTCCCACAGGGCAAGGATGCGCGCTTGAGGGAAGTGATAGCCGACCTTGTTGTACACCGCGTCGAACTGGATATTGGCGGCTTTATAGATGCGCGGACGTTCTGCGGTAAAGGTCGAGGACCCCGTGACGGATAGGCCGTCGACCCGCTCGCCGCTGTTGAACTCACCGTTGCCGGCGCTGGCGGTCAGGCGTTTTTGCCGATCGTCCATGCACGGTTCGTAGTACGGCGCCCCCGCGATCGGCAGTGCCCCGTTGGTACGGAAGTTACGTGCTACCACTTGATTACCGGGTAGCACAGCGAAGCTTGGGTGGTCTTTTTTTGCGTGGAACGCCATCGCGGCCTGTTCGACTTCGGTGCCCTCCTCCGGCATGTAAATCGGTTTGGCCTGGGTTACTTCCTTGGAGAAATCCAGCGACGTGGTGATGGTGTGCGCCGTACCACCAGAAGAGAAACCGTCCAGGGTATGGCGTCCCAAACCGCCATCCCAGCCACCGGACTGAGCCGGGTCGAGATTGGCCCACAGCGCTTTGCCGCTGCCTTTCAGGGCTTGGGCTGTAGCGGCGTCAAGCATGTCCAGCGGTGGCGTTGTCGGACGCTGGCCGACTGAACTTTCCATGCCGCCGATCCAGAACGGGTAACCCGGGTTTTTCAGGCTGCCGTCGGTATTTCGGTTGGCTTCGCTGCGATCCACTAGCGCCAGGGAGCCGATGGCTTGGGTGCCGCTGTGATGCTGCTCATCATCCCCGGCCACAAGGGTTGCGCCGATTTTAGGCACCACTGCGACCTTGCCTGGCATCGGTGCCATGGCTTTGCCTGGTAATGGCACGACCGCTGGAATCGGCGTCCCGGCGATGATCTCGCCATCCGGCAGAGCCCGTGCGCCGGAAGCCGGTTTACCACTGCGCAAGGCATACGGCTCGCGGTGGAAGCCATCGGCGCCCTGCTGGGAAACCTCAAGTTGGGTGCCTTCCTCGAACACATCGTGGATCCGCCACATGCTCCACATACCCTGGGCAAAATGCGGGTAGAAGTGGCAGTGATAAATGGCATCGCCTGCTACGCGGTTGCGGTTGCCCGAACCACCGTTAGCGATTTCGTAGGTGTAACCAGCGCCCGGGCCAATGCCTTGGGCGTCCACGTAGTCGGAGTTATCGTCGTTGGGGTTGAACAGCCACTGGTGCCCGTGCAGGTGGAAAATGTGCTGCTCATGGCCGTTATGGGTATTGCGGAATTTAACGAAGTCGCCGATGTAGCTGTGATTGACGTTGGACGGCTCGGACGGATACAACGCCATGGTCGCCTTGACTCCGACCTGATCGGCGCGCGGCGTTTCACCGGGGCGAATATTTTCCAGGCCTACGTTGGCCGGTACATCCACTAGCATCGCCACATCGCCGACGACATGGGAGCTGAGGAAGAACTCTTCATAGGCGCAGGACAGGCAATCGTGCATTGGACCCACGCCCAAGCGGTTGGCGACCACCTCGGCGCCCATGCCGCCGGAGCCATAGTTGATCATGAATGAGTCGCGGGTCGGCTCCAGCACGTGGGCCATCACCGGGTCGGCCCAGTACGCCGGAAACGCTTGAGTGGCAGCGGTTTCATCCTGGAACTGCGAGGCGAAATCGCGGAACGGTTCCAGCCTGTTCGGTATGGCGGGGTTGCGTTTGCCGATGGCCTCCAGCGGATAGGTCGACGGCGGGAAGCTGCCGTCAGCATTGCTGCCCATCACAATCGCATCGCTCTCGCTGGAAATGATTTCATTGCCGTCGACCATGCTGATGATCGGCGTGCCGGCTTTGCCTTCGCGTATCCACGGTTCGCGCTGCGGGTAGCGGGTTTGATAGTCGACAATCGGTTGACCGGCCGGGGTTCGACCGCTGCTGGCCAGACGCATCTCTTCTTCAGTCACGGTATTGCGGTAACTGCGCCCGCCTTTTGGCACCACCACTACTTCGCCGAACAAACCGTTAGCCACGTTGCCTGCGTCGCCCTCACCGCCGAAGGTCGCTCCGCGGCTGCTGACGGCAAATGCACCTTCGCGCTCGGCGTACAACGTGTAGGAGCGCGTGGCGCCGGGCGCGATCAGGGTGTTGGCATTGCGTCCGCTGTAAGACGAAATGTCGTCGATACTGTTGACCGCCTGCATACCGTTAATCTGGAAGCCGACATAACGGTCGGAGACTTGCTCATCGACCTTGAAGTTGGCGGCGTTACCGATCTCTGCTGAGCCCTCAATCTCACCCACTCCGCCGCTTTCGTGGCTGGCGGGATTGGCCGAGTAGGCCAGCAGGTTTTGCAGGTTCACCGTCAGGCATTCACCTGCGGCAACGCGCAGCACCAGGGGCCGCGGACGCTTGTCTGGGCGCAGCGATACGTTGCCAGGCACCGCCGAACCTCCCTGGGCCAATGACCGCTCATGATCGTCGACCACATCGCGACGCAGGGCGAACATCATGCCGTTGGCGTTCTGCGCACCGAGGCGGTTGAACATCAGCGGCTGATCGAGTGCCACGACGTTGGCCACAAGGTTGCGTTCACAACGTACGGCCGCTTCGGCCAACTCAATGCCAAGCATCGATGCCACCAACAGCGACAACTGAAACAAGGACGGGAAGTGAAGTATGCCGGTCATGATTACTGGCCTCGCTGTAGGTATTCACAAGAACAATTCTCGATAAATCCTCTGGAGCAATACGCATGCCATAAATAATTTGTTTATATATCAGTAGTTTGGGTCGTTCTATTTGATAAGCCGGGGAAAATCCCCCACCCATCCCCCCCATTTCGTTCGCCCTGGGTTTCCCCACATTTGGGGCAGCCTGCCCCGCACGGTGGTTCACAGCGGCGCATCGATAGCCAGGCCTTGCAAACGTCGGTATTGGCGCAAAACGCTGGGCACGTAACGTTGGGTTTCGGCGAACGGCGGGATCACTCCACCACGGCTGAGCACCGCTTGCGGGCCGGCGTTATAGGCCGCTACGGCGAGGCTGATATCGTTATCGAACAAGGTCATCAGGCGCTTCAGATAGCGGGCGCCGCCCTGGATATTGGCCCTGGGGTCGTAGACGTCAGTCACCCCCAGCTCCCGGGCGGTGTCGGGCATCAGTTGCATCAGGCCACCGGCCCCCTTAGCCGACGTAGCCTCGGCGTTGTAGTGGGACTCGGTTTGAATCAACGCGTGCAGCAGCGCTTCCGGCAACTGATTGGCCGTGGCGGCCGCCGAAACCAGCTCGGCATAAGGCTGGCGGGCAATCATCTGGGGTTGCTGATCCATGCTCATCTGGGCGGATT
Organism: Pseudomonas sp. WS 5410; assembly: GCF_012985645.1. Lineage (NCBI taxonomy): Bacteria > Pseudomonadati > Pseudomonadota > Gammaproteobacteria > Pseudomonadales > Pseudomonadaceae > Pseudomonas > Pseudomonas sp. WS 5410. Next base: position 272,823 of record NZ_JAAQWS010000001.1, read on the forward strand.
CGGGCTCGTGAATCACCCGTTCATAGTGCCGTCCGGGGCGGTGTACATTTGACAGAACGTAACTGCCCTTGGCATCCATGGAAACGAAGACATCGGCCTGGGCGACGCCGGTCAGCAGCAGCGTGCCGAGCAGTCCTGCGGTGAGTGCTTTCATGTTTCGTACCTCCCCTGGCTGGCCCCGAAAAACGGGGCTTATGCCCCAATGGCCGGTAGTCAAGTGGCCATACGCAAGCACTGTGCCGTCGGCGCAAAGGGCCGTATTACAAGGGATGCAGCGGGCTCTTCGATCATGGGCGCGGCAATTGCATAGACCCTCATAGCGACCCTGCTGTCGACTGGATGAGGTCATCATGAATCAGCGTCCGTGTTCCGCCCCGCGCACTCAAAGCGGGTTCACCTTGCTCGAACTGTTGGTGGTGTTGGTGGTGCTGGGGTTGTTGGCCGGCATCGTCGCGCCGAAGTATTTCGCCCAGTTGGGCCGCTCGGAAGTGAAGGTCGCCAAGGCGCAAATCGAAGGTCTGGGCAAGGCGCTGGATCTGTATCGACTGGAGGTCGGCCACTACCCGTCTACCGAGCAGGGATTGCAGGCGCTGGTCACCGCACCAAGCGACGAAACCCGCTGGACCGGCCCTTATTTGCAGAAGAAGTTGCCCCAGGATCCCTGGGGCCGCAACTACGCCTACCGCTATCCCGGGGAAAACAGCGAATACGACCTGCTGTCGATGGGCAAGGACGGGCAACCCGGTGGCGACGGCGAAAACGCTGAAGTCACCAACTGGCAATGAGCGGAGCGATCCTAATGCGCTTTCATCTCAAAGCATTCGGCAAGGCCAGCGTGGTTTCGATGACCGTCGAGGCCCCCGGCCACAGCGAAGCCCGACGCATCGTCGAAGACCAGGGCCTGCGCGTGATCAGCCTGCAGGCAGAACGGCCCTGGAGAGCCTTGCGCCTGCGACAGCGCGAGACATTCAACCTGGTGTTGTTCAGCCAGGAACTGACGACCTTGCTCAACGCCGGATTGCCGTTGATCGATGCGCTGGAAAGCCTGGCGGAAAAAGAAACCGCCCCCCAGGCCCGCAAAACCCTGAACGAACTGGTGCGCCTGCTCTATGAGGGCAAGTCGTTCTCCCAAGCGTTGGGCCAATTGTCGGAGGTGTTTGCACCGCTCTACGTGGCGCTGGTGCAATCGAGTGAAAAGACCGGCGGCGTGGGCGAGGCCTTGGGGCGCTACGTCAGCTATCGCCAGCGCATGGATGAAGTGCGACAAAAGATCGTCAGCGCCTCGATCTACCCAATGCTGTTACTGATTGTCGGCAGTGGCGTGGTGCTGTTCTTGATGGGATACGTGGTGCCGCGCTTCAGCCTGGTGTTCGAAGGCCTCGGGTCGAACCTGCCATGGCTATCACAGATCCTGATGAGCAGCGGCATGTTTCTGCACGCTCATCAGCTTGAGTTTTTCGGCGTATTGGCGGCGACCATCACCGCCCTCGCCGCCTTGCAGCGCCAACCTGCCTTTCGCCGGGGCGTGGATCGGGTAATCGAAAAACTCCCGGCGGTGCATCAACGGATCTTTATGTATGAACTGGCGCGTTTCTATCGCTCCCTGGGGATTTTGCTGCAAGGTGGCATCCCCCTCGTCACGGCCATGGGGATGGTTCGGGGCCTGCTCACCGTCGCGTCGCGTACACGCCTGGACCAAGCCTGTGAACGGGTGCGCGAGGGACAATCGTTGTCGGTCGCGCTGGAGCTCAATCATCTGGTGACGCCCGTCTCCCTGCGGCTGCTGCGCGCTGGCGAACAGTCCGGCAACCTCGGGCAAATGATGGAGCGCAGCGCCGACTTCTACGACGAAGAAATCAGCCGCTGGATCGAGTGGTTTGTGCGACTGTTCGAACCGCTGCTGATGACCTTCATCGGCCTGCTGATCGGGGTCATCGTAATCCTGATGTACATCCCGATTTTCGAACTAGCCTCAAGCATTCATTGAATCGCCCCTGGCTTCGTAGACAAAAGGAATGACCGCTCTTGGCCGTTTTCAGTCGGTCGTTACCGGCAGAAATCGGCCAAGAGCGGACCACTAGAAGTGCCTACGAAACTCGGGTCGATTCAGTTTGTTCAGCCACACCTTGGGCCAGAAGGATGGTTTGTTGCCATAGCGCGACGAAAGCCTGCGAAACTTCCGCCGGCAATGTTGGTAAACGGCTCTCGCCGCTCAAGCGTTCGGCCAAACGTGGCCACCAAATATCCAGCAGTCCACCGACTCGCGCCGGGCCACCTCGCCCCAACCCTGAGCCTGCAATTTTCCCTTTTAAGAATCGCCTGAGAGAATCCCTGACGCCCACCTCCTACCATGGACCCCGAAGCCACTCCAACACACCCAGGAAAGCTACGGGCCCTCATGTCACCTCTCAACCACTTGCCATTCTGCCGCTCCCTGCTCTGGATCAGTGCGCTGATTGCAGCGTTGCTGGCCCTGGCGCCCTGTGCGCAGGCGACGGTCAAGATTGAAGGCACGCGCCTGATCTACTTTGGCCAATATAAAGAAGCCAGCATCAATATCGTCAATCAGTCCTCCAGCGAACTGGCGGTGCAAAGCTGGGTCACCCGCGAGGACGATGATGCAACTTCGCCGGTGCCCTTTGCCGTGGTTCAGCCGCTGGTTCGCCTGGATGCTCAACAGCATCACCTGCTGCGCATTCTGTACGCCGGCGCAGGCTTGCCCAGCGATGTGGAGTCGATGTTCTTGCTTAACGTCATGGAAATCCCGCTGAAGCCGGAAGCCGCCGACAGCGTGCAATTTGCCGTGCGCCAGCGCCTCAAGCTGTTCTATCGCCCGGCCGGGCTGGCAGGCAGTTCGTCAGAGGCCGTGCCGCAACTGGTATGGAGCCGGACCGATGGGCAAACCCTGACCGTCACCAATCCCAGTGCGTTTCATCTGTCCCTGGTGGATGTGCAAGTCGACAAAGGCGGCCAGGTTCAAATGCTGGATGACTACCTATTGCTCAAGCCCGGTGAACGCAAAGTCTTCAGCACCCAGGCCCCCATCAGCGTCGGGAGCCAAATCAACTTTACCGAAATCACCGATATCGGCTTGCAGGCCCGCCATCGCGCGGTTCTCAAGTGATGGAGCGCGGGGAATACCGACCTATGTCACCTCTTAAATACCTACTCGTGGCCACCCTGCTTGCCTGCGCTGCCCTCCCCGCTACCAGCTATGCGCTGGCCTGCCGGGTGGACGGTAGCGGCTCGGTCGCCGACACCGCACCGCTGGGTACCGCATTGGCGGTGGCGGCCGATGCGCCGGATGGCACGATTATCTGGGAGTCGGGCCCGCGCTCGGTCAACGTGATTTGCAAGGATGACTTTGAGCACGGCCGCGAAGAAGTGTTTTTTTACCTGAACCCGGCAAGCGTCAGTATCGGCAAGGGCATTCGCGCCGGGATCCGCTATAACTCAGTGCCCATCACCCAAAGCAGTGGCAAGTACGGTACTGGGTTCTACTCAGACCGCGGTTGCAACCTGTCAAATTGCGTCGGTTGGGACAAGGCCCGGTTCACCCTCAACTTCAGCGTGTTTATCGAGAAGTTTGGTAGCACGCCGCAAAACGGCCAGGCCAGCACCCTGTCGCAATACCGGGTCTTTCAACTGGACGGGATTACGGGGCTCAACAGCCGGCCCAACAGCAACCTCAACTACATTGTCACCGGCGTGAACGACATCCGCTTTGTGCCCTGCACGCCAGACCTGACGATTACCCCCAGTGTCGTCAACTTTCCCAAACCCTCGCGCCTGGCAAAGGTCGGTGAAGTGGCGAGCACCGCTACCTTCAATCTGAGCCTGCGCAAAGCCTGTGACACTCCGTACACGGTGAGCGCTCGCTTCGCCACGACACCGGGCGGCGGGAGCGTGATCAATGGTTTGTTGGTGCCCGCTAATAACAGCTCCGTGGGCATCGCGTTATCCTGGGACTACACCCATCAAAACCTGCCATTCAATGAATGGTTCCCCTTGGCCAAAATGAATGGTGCCAACCAGACCTTCCGCCAAGACTTCAGGGCTAATTTGAAGTGGCGCGCCCTGCCTCAGCCTGGTGCGTTCGATGCCGCGGTGGTTGTCGATATGTTCTACAAGTAAGCCCATGGGCGCTTTTAAGGATCGTCTTATGCCCAGGCGGCGGATGGCTCATTAAAATCCGCCGATGCGATTTAAAAGTTATCTGCTCCAGATCAATCCCGTCCTGTCCCGACCCGAAGCAGCCAGAAGGCTGCTTCGTCTTTTCGCCATCGTGTTATTGATTGGCATCTTTAGCGGTGTCTACACGTTTCTGCTGTCCACGTTCAACAATGACATCTCTCAGCGGCGCGGCTACATGAGCAGCGCGATTGCCGAAGCCCATACGTTTTTCACCACCCGCGAAGCCTTGCTCGAAAGCCTGAGCCTGTCGGCGGTGCGCAAATCCATGCAGGCCAAAGCGCAAGCGTATCCGGCTTCCAGCGAAGAGCAGCGCCTGCAGTTGGGCAGTACACCGGGCAACCAGTGGAGCATCTGGCTGACCTCACGCATGCGCAACTACCTGAAGGTCAAACAGGTCAACCTGCTTTACGTGACCGCCGGCCCCAACCCGCAATTAACCCGACTCTACGATTCAACGGCGCAGGTATTACCGTTCTCCCAATGCATGCTCAATCGCCTCAGGACGCTGAAGAAACGCAACCCAGTGGATCCAGGCGAACTCTGGCTGAGTGACCAGAGCGAAGGGCATTCACATTTGTATCTATTCATTCTGCTGGATGAGCGTGACCCCAATTCCGGCTGGCTGGGCCTGGAAATGGAAAGCCACGAAGTGTCCATGACCCTCAATGACCAGAGTGCGGGCGAGTTCATGATGCTCAATTCCAAGGGCATGCTGGTCTTTACCAATAGCCACGAACCCCAGCTGAACCAGTCATTGCTCGAGCCCCAGGGTGCGAACTTTTTCGGTTTTGTCGGCAGTGGCCTGGTGCCGGATCATCTGGTCATTCGCAAGCAACTCAAGTCGTCGGACTGGCAACTGATGTACTCGATCAACCTGCGGGATGTGGTCCGCGGATTGTGGCGCGAACTGCTCGGTTCGCTGGTGTTTTGCCTGTTCAGTGTGACGCTGATCTGGCTGGTGATGCGCCGGGTCAACCAGCGCTTCATCATCCCCTCGATCAACGGGATTCAGGCATTGATTGAAAGCGAGGCCTTCAGTCGCGATGTGATCCAGACCGCGCCGGTCGCCTTGTGCGTGCTGCGTCGCACCGACGGCCAGGTTGTGCTGGAAAACACCCTGGCCCAGCATTGGCTGGGTAACGGCCTGGAGCGCGAAACGCTGTGCACCGGCTGGATCCGCCAGGCGTTCGATAGCGCTCCGTCCGGGCATTGCGACTACTTCGAGACCCTCGACGGCCGCCACCTTTACCTCAGCAGCGCGCCTACCCGCTATAGAGGCGAGGACGTGCTGTTTTGCGCCTTCAGTGATATCAGTGCGCGCAAGCAAGTTGAAGCCGCCCTGGAAGAGGCCCGGCAGTCGGCCGACGCAGCGAATGCCGCGAAAACCCTGTTTCTGGCGACCATGAGCCATGAAATACGCACGCCGCTGTATGGCGTACTGGGCACCCTGGAGCTGTTGGCCCGCACCCAGCTCGACAACCAGCAAAAAGACTATCTGCATGCAATAGAAGGCTCTTCGGCCACCTTGTTGCAACTGATCTGCGACGTACTCGACGTGTCGAAGATCGAGGCCGGGCAACTGGCTCTGGAACTGAGTGAGTTCTCGCCGCTGGACCTGGTCAATGAAATCATCCAGGGCTATGCCGCCGCTGCCATGGGCAAGGGCTTGCAGCTCTACGCCTGCTTTGACCCCAAGTTGCCCGAGCGGTTGATCGGGGATGTCACGCGCATTCGCCAGATCCTCAATAACCTGCTGAACAACGCCGTGAAGTTCACCGACTACGGGCGCGTGGTGCTAAGGGTCAAGTTGCTGGACCGCGACGACGAGCGCTCCAGCGTTCTGTGGCAAGTGTCCGACACCGGCAAAGGGATTGCCCAGGAAGACCAGGCGATGATTTTCGAACCTTTCTACCAAACCGAAGGCAACACCAACGTGGTGGCCGGGACCGGGCTCGGCTTGCCGATTTGCCAGCGCCTGACGCAATTGATGAACGGGCATATCCGTATGGTCAGCGAACTGGGCCTGGGCAGCAGTTTCAGCCTGACCCTGCCTCTGGAAGAGGCGCCCTGTACGCCCATGAGTAGCCTGTTGGCAGAGACGATCTATGTGGTTTCGCCGATCCCCGAACTCGCTCAATCCATCGGCGGCTGGTTGCGCCGTTGGGGCGCCCGCGCACAGATCGGCCAGCCGACCCACCCCGAGGGCCAGTTACTGTTGGAACTGCATCCAGGCAGTTTCGAACAGCCACTGGTGCCCGCCTGGCCGGGGCCGGTAATCCTGGTGAGCAGCAACAGCAGCAATGGCCAGCAGAGCGAGACCGGCGCGTGGCATGCCAACCTCAATCAGTTGAGCGCGATTCACCAGGCTGTCAGCCAGGCGCAAGGGTTGTGGGTGGCCAGGGTCGACGAGCAGGCGCACAAGCGTGAACTGCGCAAGCTCAACCTGCATGTGCTGGTGGCCGAGGACAACGTTATCAATCAATTGATTTTGCGCGATCAGCTTGAGGAACTTGGCTGCACCGTGGAGCTGGCCTGCGATGGTCATGAAGCGCTGCTGCTGTGCAAGGCCTCACACTTCGATGTGGTACTGACGGATGTGAATATGCCCAGAGTCAACGGCTATGAATTAGCCAGGGAGTTACGCAGCCAAGGTTGCTCGCTGCCCATCATCGGGGCTACCGCCAACGCCATGCGCGGCGAGGCCGACTTGTGCCTGGCCGCAGGTATGAACTATTGCCTGGTCAAACCCTTTGCGTTGCGGGCCCTCTTTAATTACCTGGAGCCTTACGCACGGATCCCCCATGAAGCGCTATAGTATTTTGATCGTCGAGGACCATCCTCTGCAGCACTTGTACCTGCAGAACCTGCTCAATGAATTGGGAGACTTCATGCTTGAAGCCGCCCAGGATGGGAACGAGGCACTGGAGCGTTTGCGCCAGCGGGATTTCGACCTGGTGCTGACTGATCTGCTGATGCCGGGCATGGATGGCGTGCAGTTTATCCAGAGCCTGGCAACCCTGCGCTGCAAGCCCGCCCTGGCCATTATGAGTGCCGCGTCGCGGCGCATGTTGATGGCGGCCAGCCTGGTGGCGAAAAACCTTGATGTGAAAGTCATCGGTCTGATCTCAAAACCCGTCGCCGCCGACGCGCTGCGCAGCCTGGTCGGCCAACTCAATCACAATGATCGCAGCCCTGACCTGTCGCTCCCCGCCGCAGCGGAAATTGGTCGGCATACGCTGCTCCAGGCCATGGGTAACGGACAAATCCAGGCGTGGTTCCAACCCAAGAAATCCTTGGCCAACGGCCGTATCGTCGCCGCTGAAGCACTGGTGCGCTGGATGCACCCCGAGCAAGGGCTAATGTTGCCCGCGGCGTTTTTGCCGGCAATCAAGACCTTCGAACTGGAGGAGCGTTTGTTGTGGCTGGTGCTCAAGCAGGCCATTCATGCGCAGGAGCGATGGCGTCAGCGTGGATACGATGTTCCAGTGTCGATCAACCTGCCGACCCACCTGCTCAATAGCCATGACTTGGCAGACCGCCTGCTGGATTTTGTCCTGGATAACCAGGGTATTCCGGGGATGATCTGCTTCGAACTGATGGAGTGCTCGGTGCCCCAGGACATCAGTAACTTCTATGCCGGAGCTTGCCGCCTGCGTATCAAGGGGTTTGGCTTGTCCCAGGACGATTTCGGCAAAGGCTACAGCTCATACCTGAACCTGGTCTCGACCCCTTTTACCGAGCTCAAGATCGACCAGGCGCTGGTACAAGGCTGCCACGATAACGAAGGCATGACGTCGGCCCTGGCCAGTATCATCGCACTGGGCCGTAAACTGGGGCTGACCGTGGTTGCCGAAGGCGTCGAAACGCCCCAGCAGCTGGCCCTGCTGCGCAAAATTGATTGCACTCAAGTTCAGGGTTTCCTGATCTCTCAGGCAGTCTCCTCGGAACAATTTCAGCAACTGTTGAACAATGATGGCCCCGCGACATCTCATTAGCCTGCGGCCCGAATTTGTCTAACCTCTATCAGGAGTAAGCTCCATTCAGTGCCGATTTCTCATCCGCCTGCGAAAACCCTTAATGAAGCACAACGACGCCATCCTTGAAGCATTCACCCGCAGCTCACTGCGCCTGAATAAAGGGCTGATGGTGGTGCTCGGTCTCGCATTGCTGTTGGCGGGCACCAGTTACTGGGCACTGCAGCGAGTGATCGACGAGCAGTACGCCGCCGTGCGTTTTCATTTTGCCCGGCTGATGGAAAATATCCAGGAACAGGAAACGTTCTTGAGAACCCTGGCGCAGCCCGCTATCCAGCGCGATCTGATCAGTGACAAAAACACCCAGGCCCGCCTCAAGGGGCAAAGGCTGGATGCGTACAACACGCGTTTTGAAGGCCGCGAGTTCGCCTTTTCGGTGCCCTTCAGCAGCCGATTCGATGAGCAACGGGTCAGCGCTGGCGAGCAGCAGAAGATATTTGCCCTGGGGACCCACCTGGCCAGTTACTACAGCGCATTCTGGTCATCGTCGCCCTACCCTTCACCCCATGCGTTTGTCTTCAATCGGCTCGTCAACTACTACATAACGGTGCCGGCGGTCGGCTACCAGCGCGGCGGGAAGACCGCCTACAACGGCCCCTCCGCCGAGCGGGCCGACGCCGTGCAACAAAGGCTGGGGCAACTGCCTCAGCCTCTGGCGGACGATCAGCTTTACTGGGAAGCCTACGTCACCTCCGGCGAAGACCTTGCGCCTCCGCGTCTGCTGGCCTACATCGGCATTACCCTGAACCCCCAGGTGATGCGCAGGCATGAAGGCAATAAACAGGTGCTGGTTGCCACCCTGCTGGATATGGCCCAAGTCAACGATGTGGAGCGCACGATCGAGTCGTCCGTCTACGACCGCTTCACCCTGCTCTCACCCAGCGGCCAGACGCTGGCGGGGCCGTCTGTCCTGGCCTCTTCGCTGAGTGAGGGACTCAACTTTCGGGCCAACGGCCTGGAGTTCAAAATTACCCACGACACCGAGCAGCAGTGGACCGCGATCTATGGGATCAGCTACAAGCATTTTTTTCGCTATGCCTTTTGGCCGCTGACCAGCCTGGCGCTGTTTATCTGTGCGGTGCTGGCGATCTCCTGGGCCGGCACCCGCTGGTATCGCAAGCAAGTCATTCGCCCGGCGCGCCAGGCCCATGAACGCATCGCAGAGAGCGTGGCCTTTAGCCGGGTGATCATCGACACCGCGCCCACTGGGCTGTGTGTGGTGGGCCGCGCAGATGGTCAGGTGTTGATCGAGAACCAGCGTGCTCAGCAATGGCCGGGCACGGCCAGGCTGGTGGCTGCCCTCGGCCGCATCCAAGAAAGTGCCGAGAGCGGCGAAACCTACCTGGAGATCGAGGGCCGGCATTTGCAGGTTGGCTTTGTCTCGACCCGTTACCAGGGCCAGGATGTGCGCCTGTATGCGTTCAGCGACGTCACCCGCCATGTCGAGGATGCCTTGGCCCTGGAAGATGCCAGGCGGGCCGCCGACGCGGCCAACGAAGCCAAGACGCTGTTCCTGGCGACCATGAGCCATGAAATTCGCACGCCCTTGTATGGCGTGCTGGGCACCCTGGAATTGCTCGGGCTGACGCCCCTGGACCCACGCCAGAAAACCTACCTGCACACGATCCAGCGCTCATCTGCGACGTTGTTCCAACTGATCAGCGACGTGCTGGATGTGTCGAAAATAGAATCCGGGCAGATGGCAATCGAATCCATCGAGTTCTGCCCCCTGGACATGTTGGAAGACACGCTGCACACCTACACCGCCTTCGCTCAGCGCAAGGGCCTGCAACTGTATGGCTGCATTGACGCGCAACTGCCGGACTGCGTAGTCGGCGACCCCATGCGTATCCGCCAGATCCTCAACAATCTGGTGAGCAATGCCGTCAAGTTCACCGACATCGGGCGCGTGGTGATTCGGGCCAGGGCCGTGCGCCGCGGCGACGATCGCGTCGACCTCGAATGGCAGGTGACCGATTCTGGCGTGGGCATCAGCCAGGCGCAGCAAGCCAAGCTGTTCGATTTGTTCTACCAGGCCCCGGACACCGCCGGCCAAGGCGGCGCAGGGTTGGGGCTGCCGATTTGTCGCTGGCTGGCCGAGATGATGGACGGCCAGATCAAGGTCGTCAGCGAACCCGGCCTGGGCAGCAGTTTTACCCTGAAGATGCGCTTGCCGCTCGGCACCAGCGAGCTGCCGGGCCTCACGCCCATTGAACCGAGTACTTCTCCTGTGTATGTGCAGGCACCCGTGCGCGAGTTGGCGGAGTCCCTGTGCGACTGGCTCAACCGCTTGGGTATCCAGGCCACGTTGGCGGCGCTGCCCCTGGAGCAACAGAGTGCGCAGGCGGTGCTGGTGGATATGCTGCCTGCCGGTCCCCTGCAGCCTTGGGCTGGACCGCGGGTGCTGTGTGTGCCGGGCGCGCATAGCCCGCCTCTGTGCACCGCGCAGGGCTGGGAAGTGGATATGCATGATGTGCGCGCCATTGCGTCAGTGGTTGCGCTGGCACAGCAAGGTAAACAGGCGTCAGCGCTGCGTGTCGAGCAACAGAGCGCGGGGCAGTTGGAGCTGCGCATTCTGGTCGCCGAAGACAATCCGGTGAACCAGGAAATCATCAAGGAGCAACTCGAGGCCCTCGGCTGCACGGTGACGCTGGCAGACAATGGCGAGCAAGCGATGCACCTGTGGCAACCCCAGGCCTTTGACCTGGTGCTGACGGACATCAATATGCCGTTGATGAACGGCTATGAACTGGCCCGCACCCTCAGGGAGCATGACCCCCAATTGCCTATCATCGGTGTCACCGCCAATGCCATGCGCGAGGAAGGCATTCGTTGTCTGGCGGTCGGGATGAATGCCTGGTTGGTAAAACCCTTGAGCCTGCAAACCCTGCGTGCGCAATTGATCAAACTGTGCAAACCGACATTGCGCGCCGAGCTGCTGGTGATTGACACGGTCCAGCTGTCGGACAAAATGCGCCCGTTGTTTATCAGCAGCGTGCAGCAAGACTTGCAGCGCATCAGTGCCGCACTTGAGCAGCGTGATTGCCGGTGCCTGGCTGAAACCCTGCACTCGGTTGCCGGCGCATTGGGTGCCGTGCAGGCACTCGACCTGGCCCAGGCGTGCATCGAGCTGGAAAGCCAGTTGGCAGTCGGTCGGCTCAATGCCGGGCTGGAACTGCGGATAAAGCAGGTTATCGGCAGGCTGTCGGCCTTGCTCGGGGCGCAGCTATGAGCGCACCGCACGCCCTTGTGTACACGCGCATGGGATCACCTCACTTACTGAACCAGGATTACGGCTCCCCCCTATGAAGACATTCACTGTGGTAATTGCAGACGATCACCCCATCGTGCTTCTGGGGGTACGTGAACTCGTCGAGAGAGACGAGCGTTTTCAAGTCATCGGCGAAGCGATCTGTTCGGCGGGCCTCATCAAATTGCTTGAGCAGCAGCCCATCGACATTGTGATCACCGATTACAACATGCCCGGTGATTCGCCCTACGGCGATGGCTTGAAGCTGGTGGAGTACCTGAAGCGGCATTTCCCCGACGTGCAGATCCTGATTCTGACCATGATCTCCAATCACCTGATTCTTACCCGCCTGCAGGAATTGGGCGTGGTGGGCGTGATCCAGAAAAGCCAGTTGCATACGGAAATCCAGGTCGCCCTCAAGTCCATTGCCCAGCAGGCGCATTACCGGAGCCTGGAGCCGGCCAAGACCTCGGTTATCGAGTCGTTGACCGCTATTGATGAACGCTTCTCTACGCTGTCGCCCAAAGAATTTGAAATATTGCGCTTATTTATTTCAGGAAAAAGTGTCAGTGATATCGCGCGCAGCCAAAATAGAAGTTCAAAAACCATCAGCGCGCAGAAGATTTCCGCCATGCGAAAACTTGAAGTAAGCAGCGATCAGGACTTGTTGGCCTACTGCCTGGAATACAATATTTTTAACTAAGCTTCTTTTATTCAGTCCGCTATAAAACCGATCACCCCTCACTTTAAGTGCTTTATAAGAATCGTCTTATTCTCTATAAAGCCCAGATTAACTATTGTTCGTTGGCAGTTTCAACCCATCACCACAACCAACACTAACGGACATCATCATGAAGAAGTTTTCCCTGGCCCTTATCGCTGTGTCAGTTATCGCCGCCAGCAGCAGTGCGTTTGCCGAAACTACCCCGGGTACGGGTACCCCGGGCGGCGGCGGCAAAATCACCTTCACCGGTTTGATCAACAACGACGCTTGCTCGGTTGATGGTGCCAACGCCGATCGCGTGATCTCCGTCGACATGGGCACCGTCTCCATCAAAGACATGGGCACCGCTGAAAACCCAGCGTCGGGCCGTGTGACCGCCAAGGACTTCAACCTCAGCGTGAACTGCAACCTGGGCACTAAAGTGGCAATGATCTTTGACGCCAAAAGTGGCGGTTCAGGCCTGGTTACCGGTAAAAAAGTCCTCGCCCTGACCCCTGGTAACGGCAGCGCAAGCAACGTCGGTATCGCACTGCTCGACAGCACTGGCGCGCTGATCGACCTCAGCTCCCCGGCCACCGCCCGTATCGAAAGCGCCATGCACGGCCAAGGCAGCGACGGCGGCGATGCAACCTTGAGCTTTGCCGCAGCCTACGTCACCACCGGTGCAGCCGGCGCCTCCACCGCGGGTCGCGGTGACGCTACCCTGCCGTTCATCCTGCAATACGAATAAACGACACGCAGCGCCTGTCACGTGCGAGGTCTTCGGACCTCGCCACTTATCCGACCACTAAACGGTAGACATCATGTTACCTCGTTCCATTGCCACAGGCCTGGGGCTGCTAACCCTGCTTATGGCGACCCAGGCTGCCGCCAGCATTTCACTGAGTGCCACCCGTATCGTCTTCGATGGCGATCACAAGGAGGCCAATATCACCGTGCGCAACGGTAATCAGGACGTTTTGATTCAGTCTTGGGTCGATACCAGCGATGCACAAGACAGTGCCGCGCCGTTCGCCGTAACCCCGCCACTGGCACGCATATTTGCCAAGGAGCAGCAGTTACTGCGAGTTCTCTACCAGGGTGCCGGGATGCCAACGGATCGTGAGTCCGTGGTCTGGCTCAATGTGCAGGAGATCCCGCAAGCCGCCGCCTCCGACAACACGTTGCAACTGGCCGTACGCCAGCGCATCAAGATTTTCTTCCGCCCATCCGGGTTGCCTGGCGATGCCCTGTCGGCACCCGCGCAATTGGAGTGGCAACTGGTCAAGCGCGATGCCGGGTCAGTACTGACGGTAAAAAACCCGACGCTGTATCACGTGTCCATGGCCGATATAAAACTACAGGCCGGGCAACAAACGGAACTGGCTGCCGACTCGACAATGATTGCGCCAGGTGCCGAGAAACAGTTCAGCATTAAACAACTGAGTCGCCAGGATTCAGTACAACTGTCTTTTTCCAGTATTAACGACTATGGCGCACAAGATAAATACAGTGCCCAACTTGTACCGCACTTGGCGGCCAAGGCTACGGGTACTCGCGCCAAGCCATAAGTAGCTCCCTTAAACCCTCAGGTTCGATTCGAGTGCGTACTCGCGTGCCTCGCCTGTTCGATAAACAGGAATGATATAGGTTCTTTGCATGTTTTTTCTTTTAGGCAGCAGGCCCAATCATTACATATCAAGCGAGCGCACTTCACGCGTGTCGACAACTTGCACATCACTCAAGTTGAGCACGCTATCACTGGCCATGCTTGCCGGTTCTCCGTCTTTGGCGATTGCCGATGAGCCCGCCGTGAACGTCTTCAACACCACCTTCTTGCAGGGTGCGCAATCGTCGGTAGACCTGCAGCAATTGCTCTCGGCCAACAGCGTGCTGCCCGGCAACTACCGGGTCGACCTGTACAGCAACGAGGTCCTGGTGGGCCGGCGCGACATCGACTTCAAGCGCAACCCACAGACCGGCCGGGTCGATCCGTGCCTGACCCTGGACCTGCTCAAGCAACTGGGCATCGACATGAGCCTGTTGCAGGCCCAGGGCAAGCTCGACCCCGACCAGCCCCAGGACTGCTACGACCTGCCGACACTGATCGACCAGGCGACCTTGCGCTATGACGCCAGTCGCCTGCGCCTGGCGGCGAGCATTCCGCAGGTCGCGATGCAACGTGGCATGCGTGGCTATGTCGATCCCCAGCTGTGGGAGGATGGTGTGCCGGCGGCGTTTATCAACTATCAACTCAACAGCAGCCGCACTGCCGGCGACTATGAAACGCGCATCAACAACAACCTGGGGCTGCGCAACGGCATTAACCTGGGCGCCTGGCGGCTGCGCAATGAGTCGAACCTGAGTAGCGGCACCGGCCGGCCGAGCACCTTCACCAGCAACCGCAGCTACGTGCAGCATGACGTGACCGCGCTTAAGGGGCAGTTCAGTGCCGGCGAGATTTTTTCCGATACCGACCTGTTCGACAGCGTGCGCTACCGGGGCCTGAAGCTGGCGTCCGACGAAGGCATGCGCGCCGACAGCGAGCGTGGTTATGCGCCAGTGATTCGTGGCGTGGCGCAGACCAACGCCACGGTGGAAATCCGCCAGAACGACTACATCCTGTACACCGCCAACGTCGCACCCGGGCCTTTCGAGATCAACGATATCTACCCCAGCGGTTCGAACGGCGACCTGGAAATCACCATCATCGAGGCCGATGGCCGTCGGCGTGTGACCACGCAGGCGTTCTCCAGCCTGCCGATCATGGTGCGTGAAGGGCAGGTCAAATACAGCGTTTCGGCCGGTAAATTCAGCAGCAATGCTGACGGTTTGGCGAGCCCGCAATTTGTCAGCAGCACCCTCGCCTACGGCCTCACCAGCAACCTCAGCGGGATTGTCGGCCTGCAAGTCAGTGAAGACTACAAGGCGTTCTCCCTGGGGGTTGGCCGCAACACATCGCTGGGTGCCGTGTCCATGGACGTCACGCACTCGTCGAGCGCCGCCCAGGGGCAAACCACCCAGGGCAACAGTGTGCGTGCGTTGTATGCCAAGACCTTTGCTGGCACTGACACCAACTTTACGCTGGCGGCGTATCGGTATTCGACCGAGGGTTACCGCACCCTGACCGACCACGTCGAGGACACCAGCGAAGAGGCAGTCAAACGTACCGGTAACTCGAAAACCCGTACCGACCTGACGATCAACCAAAGTCTCGGGCGCAACCGTGAGTTCGGTAGCCTGTATGTGAACGCCAGCGATCAGCGCTATTGGAACCGTGGCGGCTCCCAGAGCTTTTCGGCCGGCTATAACAACAACTGGGGGGACCTGAGCTACAACCTGGGCGTGACACGCACCAAGCAGATCGCCAGTTGGGGCGCACCCGACTCCGACACCCAGTTCAACCTGTCTGTTTCGTTTCCCTTGGGCAGCCAGCCTCGGGCACCCCGCGCTTTTGTCACCACCAGTACGCAGCAAGGCGACACCAGCACCCAGGCCGGTATCAACGGTTATGTGGCAGATACCAGCGATGTGTTCTATTCAGTCCAGGCCGGCCATAGCAGCACCGGCGGCCAATCGGGATCGGCCAACATCAACAGCCGCACCTCCATGGCCGATATCAGCCTGGGGTACAGCCAGGGGCGTGGTTATGACTCACAAAACCTCAACGTTTCCGGCTCGGTAGTGGCGCATGCGGGTGGCATCAACTTGGGGCAGACCGTCAGCGAGACCTTCGCCCTGGTACAGGTACCGGGCATCAGTGGGGCAAAAATCAGCAGCTACAGCGGCGTCGAAACCGGGCGCAACGGCTATGCCGTCATCCCCTCGGCGCAACCTTATCGAGTGAACTGGATCAGCCTCGACACCCGTGACCTGGGCGGTGATGTAGAAATCACCCAGGCCACACAGCAAGTGGTGCCGCGCCGTGGGGCGGTGGTATTGGCCCGCTACAGCGGCAAAACCGGGCGTCGCGTGCTGTTTGAGCTGTTTGATGCACAGCACCAGCGCCTGACGTTTGGCGCCTCACTGGAAGACGCCAGCGGCAAGCAGTTGGCCATCGCCGACCCCAGCGGTAACGCCTTGGTACTGGTTGAAGAGGACCAGGGCAGCCTGACGATCAAGTGGGGGGGCCGGCAATGCACTGCATCGTATGCACTGCCCGCGCAAGACAAGGCGCTGAACTACGAGCGCCAGGCGTTGGTGTGTAGCAGCGAACCCGATGGTGACCGTTGATCAAAGATCAAACCGATCAATCGCCCGCCGCCGCTCGTTGTCATCGCGCACGTCGTAGCTGGCGGTGGTCTGGATATTGGTGTGGTGCGCCAGTTTCTGCGCAATGGACAAGTCATGTTCTTCAATCACCCGGGTAATAAACGAGCGGCGGAAATCATGGGGCATGATCTTCACACCGACCTGTTCACCACGCTGGCGGGCAATGTAGTAAATCGCATGTTTGGTGATGCGTTCGCGGGTGATATGGCTGCCGCGGCGGATGCGGTTGAACAGGAAGCTATCGTCCTGCTCCCCTTCCTTTAACTGCTCGCGGCGAAACTCCAGCCATGCCTGCAATTTGGCAAATGCCCAGGCCGGTGCGTACTTGAGCAGTTCCTTGTTGCCCTTGCCCGTCACCCGCAGGCTGCGTTCGGCAAAGTTCACCTGGGCCAGGTCGAGGTTGACCGACTCTGACTTGCGCATCCCCGAACCGTAGAGGATCCCGATCACCGCCGCGTCCCGCAGGCCCTGCGGCCGTGGGTCGGCGGCGCAGACATCCATCAGTTCGCGAATCAAGGTGCGACGCAGGTTACGCCCCTGGCTCAAGCGCGTGCCGGCGGTGGCTTTGACCGAACGCATCTTCAGCAGGTGTTCCTGGCTGATCAGGCTGATGCGCCAGGCTTCGTTCATTACCCCGCGCACGGCGTTGACGTACAGCGATGAGGTGTTGGGTGCATACCCGTCTTCGCGCAACACGGCGACCAGGGCCATTACGTGTTCCGGTTGCAACAGATGCCAGTCGATATCTTCGAGGTTGATCTCTTCGAAACCCAGGCGGTCGGCGGCATCTTGCAGCACGTAGCGCATGGTCAGTTGGCTGGAAGGCGCCAGGCGCGCGAGATACAGGGTCAGGGGGTTGCGGGAAATCTCGGTCAAAATAGATCAGCCTTGAGATTAAATATAGAGACTAAGCCTATGTTTAATCTCAGTATTTAGTGGTTTGGCGAGCGCCGAGTCTAACCCAGGTCGGCGCTGCATACCAAACTAGGGCTCATCCTCGGCGGGTGCCGGGCTTTGCTCCTGGCTCCAGTCGGTGTTCTGTTTTTGCATCAGCGCAAACCACTGCTGACGCATGAAAGCCAACAACTTGGCGGGCGCCTTGGCGAAGTCCTGCTCGTCGTTGTAGCAGCCTGGCAATGGCAGGTCGGTGCCCTGCTCCTGGTATTGACTGAGCAACGCCTGCTGCCCGGCAACACTGCAATCGGTGGGCAGCGGCATGCCGCACAGGGCGCCGGCTTCCTCGTCCCACCAACTGGCGCCATAGCGGTCAACCCCGCGCAGTCCGTATTTGTGTGATTTGCCGATATGCATGATCAGCTTGAATTCACGGGGGCTGACATCACTGGTGCAGGTGCGCGAATAGCCCACGGTCACTTGGCTGGGGCCATCCCCCAGCAGGTCGGTGACGTGAGTCGCGGCGCTATCGAAATGCAGGCCGGCGTCGAATTCGCAACGCTGCACATCGTCATGCAGCATCCACAGACGCTTGGGCCGGTCACCCTCCAGCAGGTACTGCGCAGCATAGATCGCCGCCGATTGTGTGCCGTCGTCATCGCGCTCGCCGGCTTCCTGCTCGGCCAACACCAACAGGTTGTGGCCCTGCCGGTCATCCCAGCTATACGCGGCGACCTGCCGGCCCCTGACTTCGACCCCGGCAGGAACCTGAACGACCGGCGTCAGGCTCAGTCCCTCGTCCGCCCGGGCAGCATGGGCCGCGCCTAGCGTCATCCACAACATCATCAAGACTGGCCGTATCTGCACGCTGTTCATCCGACTACCCAGGCAAGAGATCGCTTACTTTACCGGGACTTGCAGAGGGTTGCAGAGAAGATTCTTCAGGCGCCACGGATTAACAAACCGGGTGATTCAGCGTGAATACGCACTAAAGCACTTACAGATAATGACTACAGCGCAAACAGTTATCGTTTGTCTGCGTTCCTTATTGTCTAGCTGAACACTAGCTGTCTGCCCACCAAATAAACGAGTTTTTCATCTGCCTTTCATATTCGCTGGACAAATTTGCGCTTAATCTTGGCCGCAATACTTGAGGGAATGCCCTGCTTTGCTGACTAACCCCTTGATAATGCTTTATCTTTGGCCGTAATGGGCTTTACTCAGGATGGGTATGCTATCGGCCATTTTTTATTGAGTCGCCTGCACTTTAATCCCATGTTTGTTGTCATCTCTACGCTCAAAGTTGCTCTAATCCGAGGTCATGAATCTTTGAAACCCTACCCTATTCATTGCGTGTCGATCGTTATCCCGGTCTACAACGAAGAACAGAGCCTGCCCGAACTGCTGCGCCGTACCTGTGCGGCGTGCGAGCAGTTGGCCTATGAGTATGAAATCATCCTGGTAGACGACGGCAGCCGCGACAGTTCCGCCCAACTGCTCGAAGACGCGGCAAGCGAGGCCGGCAGCCATGTGGTGGCCGTGATCCTCAACCGTAACTACGGCCAGCACGCGGCAATCATGGCCGGTTTCGAACAATGCCGGGGCGAGGTGGTGATTACCCTTGATGCCGACCTGCAAAACCCGCCCGAAGAGATTCCACGCCTGGTCGAGCAAGCCGCCCTGGGCTACGACGTGGTCGCCACCGTGCGCAACAACCGCCAGGACTCGGCCTTTCGCCGCTGGCCTTCACGCCTGATCAACCTGGCCGTGCAGCGCTCCACCGGCGTGGCCATGACCGACTATGGCTGCATGCTGCGCGCTTACCGGCGCACCATCGTCGATGCCATGCTCGCCTGCCGTGAGCGCAGCACCTTTATCCCGATCCTGGCCAACGGCTTTGCGCGCCATACCACGGAGATTCTGGTGCACCACGCCGAGCGCGAACACGGCGAATCCAAATACAGCGCCATGCGCCTGATCAGCCTGATGTTCGACTTGTTGACCTGCATGACCACCACCCCTCTACGCCTGTTGTCCATCGTCGGCTTCAGCCTGGCGGCCCTGGGCATGCTGTTTGCGTTTGCCTTGATCGTGCTGCGCCTGGCCTTTGGTGCCGATTGGGCCGGCGATGGCCTGTTCGTGCTGTTCGCCGTGCTGTTTGTGTTTACTGGCGGGCAGTTCATCGGCATGGGCCTGTTGGGCGAATACCTCGGGCGGATGTACAGCGATGTGCGTGCCCGCCCCCGCTTTTTTATTGAAAAGGTGCTGCGCAACGAGCCGACAGCCCCAGCGCCAGCGGTCATCGTCGATGGCCTGCCCTCTTCCCAATCGTCCACTTCCTCTTCCAGTCAGGTTTCGTCATGAGTTCTAAAGCTGTTGTTTTTGCTTACCACGACATTGGCTGTGCAGGCATCGAAGCCCTGCTCGCTACGGGCTACCAGATTGCTGCCGTGTTCACCCATGCCGATGACCCCAAGGAAAACACCTTCTACGGCTCGGTCGCCCAGCTGTGCGCCCGCCACGGCATCCCGGTGCAGGCGCCGGAAGACGCCAACCACCCGCTGTGGGTCGAGCGTGTGGCCAAGCTGAACCCGGACTTCATCTTCTCGTTCTACTACCGCAACCTGCTGGGCGAAGCGCTGTTGGCCACCGCGCGCCAGGGCGCGTTCAACCTGCATGGTTCGCTGCTGCCCAAGTACCGTGGCCGTGCGCCGGCCAACTGGGTGCTGGTCAACGGCGAAACCGAAACCGGCGTGACCCTGCACCGCATGGTCAAGCGTGCGGATGCTGGCGCGATTCTCGCCCAGCAAAAAGTCATGATCGAACGCAGCGACACCGGCCTGACACTCCACGCCAAGCTGCGCGAGGCGGCCACCCAGTTGCTGCGTGACGCGCTGCCGCAACTGGCCAAGGGCACGTTGAGCGAAACCGCCCAGGACGAAAGCCAGGCCACCTGCTTTGGCCGCCGTACCCCGGCGGACGGCAAGCTCGTCTGGAGCAAACCTGCAGAAGAGCTGTTCAACCTGGTGCGGGCCGTGACCCAGCCGTACCCTGGCGCCTTCTGTGCCGTGGGCGAACACAAGCTGATCGTGTGGCAAGCCGAAGTACTCAAGGGCAACGAAGGCCAGGCGCCCGGCCGCGTGATCAGCGTCAACCCGCTGCGCATTGCCTGCGGTGAAGACTCTCTGGTCATCAACTTCGGCCAGCGCAATGACCATGGCCTGTACCTGACCGGCCCGGCCCTGGCCGATGAGCTGGGCCTGGTGGATGGCTCGATCCTGCGCGGCGCCGAATCGGGCGGTAAACCACGGCGTACCCGCGTGCTGATCCTGGGGGTCAACGGCTTTATCGGCAACCACCTGTCCGAGCGCCTGTTGCGCGACGATCGCTACGAAGTCTACGGCCTGGATATCGGCTCCGACGCCATCGAGCGCCTGCGCAGCCACCCCAACTTCCATTATGTGGAAGGCGATATCAGCATTCACTCCGAGTGGATCGAGTACCACATCAAGAAATGCGACGTGGTCCTGCCGCTGGTGGCCATCGCCACGCCAATCGAATACACCCGCAACCCGCTGCGCGTGTTCGAGCTGGACTTCGAAGAAAACCTCAAGCTGGTGCGCTACTGCGTCAAGTACAACAAACGCGTGATTTTCCCGTCGACCTCTGAAGTCTATGGCATGTGCCAGGACCAGAACTTCGACGAAGACACCTCCAACCTGGTGGTCGGCCCGATCAACAAACAGCGCTGGATCTACTCGGTCTCCAAGCAGTTGCTGGACCGGGTGATCTGGGCCTATGGCGCCAAGGGTCTGAATTTTACCCTGTTCCGCCCATTCAACTGGATGGGCCCGCGCCTGGATCGCCTGGACTCGGCACGCATCGGCAGCTCCCGGGCCATTACCCAGTTGATCCTCAACCTGGTGGAAGGCACGCCGATCCGCCTGTTTGACGGCGGCGAGCAGAAGCGCTGCTTCACCGACATTGCCGACGGCATCGAGGCCCTGGCGCGGATCATCGACAACGATAACGACGCGTGCAACGGCCAGATCATCAATATCGGCAACCCGGACAACGAAGCCAGCATCCGCCAGTTGGGCGAAGAACTGCTGCGTCAGTTCGAGGCCCACCCGTTGCGCGGTAACTTCCCGCCATTCGCGGGCTTTCGCGAAGTGGAAAGCAAGGCGTTCTACGGCGCCGGTTATCAGGATGTGGCGCACCGCAAGCCGAGCATTGCCAACGCCAAGCGCCTGTTGAACTGGGAGCCGAGCGTGGCGATGAGCGAAACCATCGGCAACACCCTGGACTTCTTCCTGCGTGAAGCAATGCTGGAAATCGCCCAGTCCAGCGAAGCAGGCAAATAATGAAGGCAGGTCTGCGCATCGACGTCGACACCTACCGCGGCACCCGTGATGGCGTGCCACGGTTGCTGGAGTTGCTGGATGAGGCCGGCATCAAGGCGACGTTCTTCTTCAGTGTCGGCCCGGACAACATGGGCCGCCACTTGTGGCGCCTGATTCGCCCGCAGTTCCTGTGGAAGATGCTGCGCTCCAACGCTGCCGGGCTGTATGGCTGGGACATTCTGCTGGCCGGCACTGCCTGGCCGGGCAAGCCGATTGGCCGCGACCTCGGGCACCTGATGCGCCAGGCCAAGGCCGCCGGGCACGAAGTGGGCCTGCACGCCTGGGATCATCATGGCTGGCAAGCCAATGCCGGGCGCTGGAGCGATGCGCAGTTGGTGGAGCAGGTACGCCGTGGGCTCGACACCCTGGGCGATATCCTCGGCGCCCCGGTGCAGTGTTCTGCCGCCGCCGGCTGGCGGGCCGATGAGCGTGTGGTGCAGGCCAAGCAAGGCTTTGGCTTGCGCTACAACAGCGATTGTCGTGGCACCAGCCTGTTCCGCCCGGTCCTCGCCGATGGCAGCGCTGGCACGCCACAGGTCCCGGTGGACTTGCCGACCTTCGACGAGGTGGTCGGGCCACAGGTCGCGGCCAAGGACTTCAATCGCTTCATTCTTGATCGGTTCACCGAATCGACACTCAACGTCTATACGATCCACGCAGAAGTAGAAGGGATTCTGATGGCCAATGAATTTCGCCAGTTGCTCGCCCAGGCAGGACAGCGCGGCATCCAGTTCCAACCCTTGGGCAACCTGCTGCCGGCCGATCCGGCCAGCCTGCCCCTGGCGCATCTGACACGCGGCGTACTCGGCGGCCGCGAAGGCTGGCTGGGAGTGCAACAGGCATGATCCGACGTTGGGCCCTGCCCCTGCTCCTGTTGGTCTTCGGCCTGTGCTATCTGTTGCCGATGGTCACCCATGGCCTGTGGATCCCGGACGAAACCCGCTATGCGCAGATCAGCCAGGAAATGCTGCTGACCGGCAAATGGGCGTCGCCGCACTTTATGGGCATCCGCTATTTCGAAAAACCGGCGGCCGGCTACTGGATGATCGCCCTTGGCCAGGCGCTGTTCGGGCAGAACCTGTTCGGCGTGCGCGTAGCCTCTGCGCTGGCCACGGGCTTGAGCATATTGCTGGTGTACTTCATGGCTCGGCGCCTGTGGAACGATCCGCGCAAGAGCCTGGTCAGCAGCGTGCTGTACATGAGTTTTATCAGCGTGGCGATGTCCGGTGGCTACGCCAACCTCGACCCGCAGTTCAGTTTCTGGGTCAACCTCAGCGGCGTGGCCTTGTGGCTATGTATCGACAGCCAGACCCGACGCGCCCGCCTGGCGGCCTGGGCCTTGCTGGGGTTTGCCTGCGCCATGGGCTTCATGACCAAGGGTTTTCTGGCGTGGCTGCTGCCGGTATTGATCGCCCTGCCCTATATGGTCTGGCAAAAGCGTTTGCGTGAGCTGTTGGCCTATGGCCTGGTTGCCGTGGCGGTGGCGATTGCGGTCAGCCTGCCCTGGGCGCTGATGGTGCATGCCCAGGAGCCCGACTACTGGAACTTCTTCTTCTGGCACGAACACATCCAGCGTTTTGCCGGTGAAGATGCCCAGCACGAAGAGGCCTGGTGGTACTACCTGCCGTTGCTGGCCGCGTTCAGCTTGCCGTGGCTGGCCCTGCTGCCCTCCACCCTGAAACAGGCGTGGCAGGAAAAACGCACGCACAAGATCGGTTTCCTGTTGTTGTGGCTGCTGATGCCCCTGGCGTTTTTCAGCCTGAGCAAGGGCAAGCTGCCGGCCTATATCCTGCCGTGCCTGCTGCCTTTGGCATTGCTGATGGGCCATACCCTGACCGACAAGCTGGCCCAGGCCCGTGGCCGGGTGCTGCAAGTCAATGGCTGGCTCAACCTGATTATCGGGGTGCTGGGCCTGCTGGCAATCGTGTACTTCCAGTTGAAGAAGCCGATTTATGCCCCGCAGCAGGAACTGCTGAGCCTGGTGCTGGTGTTCAGCGTGCTGCTGGGCTGGATCATCGCCAACCTGCTGCAGGCGGTACGCCCGTTGCGTTTGTGGGCGGCGCCGGCACTGGGCAGTTGGTTACTGGTGGCCCTGGTGCCGGCGGCGTTGCCGCACTCGGTGGTCAATAACAAGACACCGGACCAGTTCATTATCGACCACGCCGTTGAACTGGCGGCTACCCAGCGCCTGCTGAGCAACGACCTGGGCGCAGCCTCGGCCCTGGCGTGGCGGCTCAAGCGCCCGGACGTGGCGCTGTACAACACCATCGGTGAAGTCAAATACGGCCTGGCCTATGCCGACAGCAGCTCCCGCCGGGTCGACCTCGCAAGCGTCCAGCAGTGGCTGGGCGACGCGCGCAAACAGGGTTCGGTGGGCGTGGTAATGCGCGTGAAGGGCGCATCTGAGCAACGCGAACTGGCATTGCTGCCCGCAGACGGCAAGCGCTACGAGCAAGGCAATATGGTGATTCTGCTGTTCCCGCAGGTGGCGCCTTGATCACCCTGCTGCTGCTCCTGGCCGCGTGCCTGCTGACCTGCATGGGCCAGATCGCGCAAAAGTATGCCGTGGAAGGCTGGCGCGGCCAGCCTGCGGGCTGGGCGTTGAAACTGCGCTCGCCCTGGCTCTGGTCGGCCCTGCTGTGCCTGGGCCTGGGCCTGCTGGTGTGGCTGCTGGTGCTACAACGCCTGGAAGTGGGGATTGCCTACCCGATGCTCAGCCTGAATTTTGTATTGATCACCCTGGTGGCGCGCTTTGTGTTCCATGAGCCGGTGGATCGCCGCCACTGGGTGGGCGTGGCCCTGGTGATGGCCGGCGTGCTGCTGCTGGGAGGCCAGGTATGAGCCGGTTGCGCGGTTTCACCCTGGCGTTATCCAGCGTGGCACTGGTCAGCGCGGCCCAGTTGGGCATGCGCTGGAGCATGACGCGCCTGCCATGGCCGGCGGAGTGGCTCGCCGTGCCCATGGTTGATCCCGTGGCCTTGGGCGTGGTCGCCCTGGCCATCGTGGCCTACGCCCTGTCGATGCTGTGCTGGCTCGGCGCGCTGCAGCACCTGCCCCTGGGTCGCGCCTATTCGTTGCTGAGTATCAGCTACGTCCTGGTGTACCTGCTGGCGGCCAGCTTGCCGGGCTTCAACGAACCCTTTTCCCTGTCACGGACCTTGGGGGTGGCTCTGGTCATCCTGGGTGTGCTGACCATCAACTCCCGTCGTATCGGCAACACAAGCCCCAGGAATACCCCATGAAAATCAGCGTATTTGGTAGTGGTTACGTTGGCCTGGTACAGGCCACCGTATTGGCCGAGGTCGGTCACGATGTGATCTGCATGGACGTTGACGAAAACAAGGTGCGCCTGCTGCAACAGGGCCATGTGAGCATTTTCGAGCCGGGGCTTGCCAGCCTGGTCCGGGAAAACCTGGAAAACGGCCGGTTGACCTTTACCAGCCAGGAAAAACTCGCGGTCGAGCATGGCGAAGTGTTGTTTATTGCGGTTGGCACGCCTTCTGACGAAGACGGCTCGGCGGACTTGAAGTATGTGCTGTCGGTGGGCGATGCGGTGGCCCGCCATCGCGTCGAGCCGGTAATCCTGGTGGAAAAATCCACGGTCCCGGTGGGCACCGGCGACACCCTGCGCGCCCATATCGACAAGGCCCTGGCCGGGCGCAGCCTGGTGTTCGATATTGTCTCCAACCCGGAATTCCTCAAGGAAGGCTCTGCGGTGGCCGACTGCCGACGCCCCGACCGGATCATCATCGGTTGCGAGCGCGAAGAAGTGCGCGAGGTGATGCGCGACCTGTACGCGCCGTTCAACCGCAACCACGACCGCATTATCTTTATGGATGTGCGCAGCGCCGAGCTGACCAAGTACGCCGCCAACTGCATGCTGGCGACCAAGATCAGCTTTATCAACCAGATCGCCGAGCTGGCCGAGCACCTGGGGGCCGATATCGAATCGGTGCGCCTGGGCATCGGCGCCGACTCGCGGATCGGCTACCACTTTATCTACCCGGGCTGCGGCTACGGCGGCTCGTGCTTCCCCAAGGACATGCGCGCGCTGATCCACAGCGCTCGCCAAGCCAACTGCTCCAGTGACCTGCTCGAAGCGGTGGAAGCCATCAACCAGCGGCAGAAAAGCAAACTGTTCGAGCGGATCCGGGCGTTCTACAAAGGCGAACTGCGCGGCAAGACCTTCGCCTTGTGGGGCCTGGCGTTCAAGCCCAACACCGACGACATGCGCGATGCCCCTAGCCGGGTGCTGATGGAATCGCTGTGGGCCGCCGGGGCCAACGTGCGGGCCTTCGACCCCGAGGCCATGCAGGAAACCCAGAAGCTGTACGGTGATGACCCGCGCCTGATGCTGATGGGCACCCCGGAATCGACCCTGGGCGGCGCCGATGCCTTGATCATCTGCACTGAGTGGCAGCAGTTCAAAGCCCCGGATTTCGACCTGCTGCACGCACGCCTCAAGGCGCCGGTGATCTTTGACGGGCGCAACCTGTATGACGCCGAGCGCCTGGCGCGCAAGGGCTTCCACTACTTCCCGATAGGGCGTGGGCAGTCCTGCGACTTGCCGATCCCCCAGCAACAGTGGGTACCCCGGCTGCTGGAGGCCTGAGGCGTGGACAAGCTAGCCAGCCCGGCCCTGCACCGCCAATCCTGGGGCGTCGGGCTCCTGGCGCTGCTGCTGTTTGTCGCCGGCAACTGGGACCAGGCAATTATCGGTTTTGACTCACGCTTTGTGCTGTTCGCCCAGGAGATGTTGCGCCACGGGCCGGGGTTTTTCCCCACCACCTATGGCCAGCCGTATGCCGATTACCTGTCGACCTCAACCCTGCTGACCTGGCTGTTGTCGCTGCCCCTGGGGCGGGTCACCAGCTTCAGTGCCTGGCTGCCGACCGCCGTTGCCTCAGCGGTCATCGTCGCCCTGGTCTACCGCCTGACCGCGCCCTACTCCCAGCGCTGGGCGCTGCTGAGCATCGCGTTGTTGTTGCTCAGCAGCACATTTATCAGCGAAACCCGCGCGGTTTCCCTGGATCAGATGCTGGCGGCGGTGACCCTGGCGCTGTTTTACCTGGGCTACGCCCACGATCACTTCGCCAGTCCTCGGCGCCTGCCCTGGCTATTGCTCCTGTTATTGCTCGGCTTTGCGATTCGCGGGCCCATCGGCCTGGTCATCCCCACCGGGGTGTTGTGCAGCTATTACCTGCTCAACCGTCAGTGGCGCCGGTTGTTCAGCTTCGGCGTGCTGGCCTTGGCGCTGCTGCTGGCGTGTGTCGGCTTGCTGCTGTTGCTGGCCAAGGTCAGTGGTGGCGAAAGCTTTATGCAGGACGTGATCCGCATGCAGTTCCTCGGGCGCATGGACGGCCGCGAAGGCTCCAGCAGCGTCTGGTATTACTTCAGCAGCTCCCTGGGCAACTACGCCCCGGCCTACCCGTTGGCCCTGCTGGTGCTACTGGCGGTGCTGTTCAATCCCCGGCGCACCGCTGATAGCGCATGGCAGTTGTTGCTGGGGTGCACGGCTGCGGGTTTGATCGTGCTGCTTGGCCTGTCGATCCCCGAGGCGAAAAAAGCCCGCTATGTGTTACCGATGATGCCGATGGTGGCGATTATCGCCGCGTACCCGTTCCACAGGGTGGACGGGCGGCTGTTCAAGGGGCTGCGGGGCTTGATGCTGGGGCTGTGGGCGCTGACCCCGGGGCTGTTGATCGGCGCGCTGCTGGTGGCGCGCCAGCGCTTTGCTGCGCAGCTGGAGCATTTCCAGGGCGTGTTGGGCCTGTTGATCGGCTTGCAGCTCCTGAGCGTGGGGATGCTCCTCAAGTGGCGCTGGCGCCCGGTGGGGCCGGCGTTTTGCGCGGTGCTGGCGGTTTGGGGCCTGTACATCCTGGTGGTCGAACCCGTGGAGCGCCGCCTCTACGACACCCGCACCTTTGCCCGCGAGGCCCATGCGCTGATCCAGCAGGACCCGGCGCCGCTGGTATTGCATGGCTTGGGTAAAGACGCCAAGGCCATTAAGTTCATGGTCAATGTGGAGTGTGACCGCGTGCCGCTGTTTACCCAGGCACCTGCCGACCTGGCCTCGTTGCCGACGCCGGCGTGGCTGGTGATGGACCAGGCTGATTTCCAGCGCCTCGATGAACCACGCTGGCGCGGGTTGACGCCGGTACTGACGGGGTCATTCGATAAAAACACCTATGTGCTGCTGCGTCTGGAGCGGGCTGGGCCATAGCAGGCATTTAAAGCCCTGTGGGGTGGTCATAAGCGCCACACGCACTATCAAGAAAGCTCCTACGTTTGTATCCGTAAACGCCGGTACCAGCGCCCCTATCAGCCCCATAACCCCGGCGCTAAACTGGTTTTACATCTGTGCTGCATAGTTACCGCCAAACGTTCAAAAGACGCCTCAGAGGATCGCCGCCATGACTAAAGAGCAATTGCCTATTGAGCAGGTACATGTCGGCTATATCCCCATGCCCACCCTTGATCGGCTGATGGAGCTGCGCGACGCCCTGGTCGCGCTCAAGGGGCCGCTGGCCAGTGACCCACGGTTGCGGGAAAGTGTGCAGAAGTCGTTGATCAATGCCGAGAACCACGAGCGGGTGCTGGGCAAGGTCAGCCTGGGGTATGAGCGGTGTTGATGCAAAAATACTGCACTTAACCTGCATTAATATGCATTGGCGAGGGGTTTGATTGATCGGCACACTGCGCCGGTTCCTCCCCCAAATGTTGGAACTTTCGTTGGGCTTTGCGGGAAACCGCAAAGCCCTTCTTTTTGCCTGATCCGGCATTATTTCCTGCTCGCCTTTGAAGATTGGACTGCCCCGCAATGCTCGCTCGTTGGTTACCCGCTGCTATCAATACCCGTCCCGCCGAATGGAGCCGCGCCGCCATCGGCATGGCCCTGGGCACCCTGTTTACCGTATGGCTCTGCGCCCAGGTGTATGGCCTGGAAGTGGCCATGCACCTGCTGGGTCCGCTGGGGGCTTCTGCCGTGCTGTTGTTTGCGGTGTCATCGGGGGCCCTCGCCCAGCCATGGTCGATTATTGGCAGCTATCTATGCGCCAGTGTGGTGGCCTTGCTGGTAGCCCGGGTCTTGGGCCGGACCCTGGGCAGTGCCTGCCTTGCGGCGGGCATGGCGTTGATGCTGATGTGCTGGCTGCGTTGCCTGCACCCGCCCTCGGGTGGCCTGGCCATGACCCTGGTCCTTGCCGACCCGGCCAGCATCGCCCTGGGCTGGCAGGAAGTCGGGCCGGTCATGCTGGGGGCTGGCACCCTGCTGCTCTCGGCCCTGGCCTATAACAACCTGACCCGCACCCGTTACCCCAAGGGCCCCGCCGAGGTGCCGGTGATGGTGCAACCGCACGCTCGGGAGGTGGACGCCAAAATCACCGCCGTGGACCTGGAGCAGGCGTTGGCGCAAATGGAGCAGTTTTTCGACGTCACCCCCAGCGAACTGGAAGAGCTGATCCACATCGCCGAAGACCATGCGCGCCGCCGCAGCATTGGCCAAGTGCTGGCCAGCCGGGTGTAGGCGCACCCACCCTGGTTTTTTATCGAATACCCCCTGCATAAATGCAAAGATGACCTGCAGGATTCCGGCTTGTACTGGGCAAATTTGCACTGGTACGATCCGGAGATGGTTCGCCCGCGAACATTTTGATAAAGAACAATAAAAGCAGGGAGTTACAGATGACTGCTCAGGCTCAGTCCCAGGCGACATGCAGCACCCAGTCCTCCCAGGACAGCGTCCTGGCCGAAGTACGCAACCATATCGGCCACCTGACCCTCAACCGCCCCGCCGGCCTCAATGCCATCACCCTGGACATGGTCCGCAGCCTTTCGGCGCATTTGCGCGCCTGGGCCGAGGATGCCCAGGTGCATGCCGTGGTGTTGCGCGGCGCCGGCGAGAAAGCCTTGTGCGCCGGTGGCGATATCCGCTCGCTATACGACAGCTTCAAGGGTGGCGACACCCTGCATGAAGACTTCTTCGTCGAAGAATACGCCCTCGACCTGGCCATTCATCATTACCGCAAGCCGGTCCTCGCCCTGATGGACGGCTTTGTCCTGGGCGGCGGCATGGGCCTGGTCCAGGGGGCCGACCTGCGGGTTGTCACCGAACGCAGCCGCCTGGCCATGCCGGAAGTGGCCATCGGTTACTTCCCGGATGTGGGCGGCAGCTACTTCCTGCCGCGCATTCCTGGCGAACTGGGGATTTACCTGGGGGTGACCGGGGTGCAGATCCGCGCTGCCGACGCGCTGTACTGTGGGCTCGCCGACTGGTACCTGGACAGCGCCAGGCTGGCGGAACTGGATCAGAAACTCGACCACCTGCAATGGCACGATTCGCCACTCAAGGACCTGCAAGGCTTGCTGGCCAAGCTTGCGGTGCAACAATTGCCGGATGCGCCACTGGCCGCCCTGCGCCCGGCCATCGACCACTTCTTTGCCCAGCCGGATGTGCCGAGCATTGTCGAACAACTGCAACAAGTGACCGTCGCCGATAGCCATGAATGGGCGCTGAGCACCGCGCAGTTGATGCAGACCCGCTCCCCCTTGGCCATGGCCGTCACCCTGCAGATGCTGCGACGCGGTCGCCACCTGGCACTGGAAGACTGCTTCGCCCTGGAGCTGCACCTGGACCGCCAGTGGTTCGCCCGGGGCGACCTGATCGAAGGCGTGCGCGCGTTGTTGATCGACAAGGACAAAGCCCCGCGCTGGAACCCGCCAACGCTCTCGGCATTGGACCAGCACCACGTCGACAGCTTCTTCCAAGACTTCGCGAAGAACGGGAACTAACTCATGCAAGATATTGAATTTACAGAAGAACAAGTCATGATTCGCGACATGGCGCGCGACTTTGCCCGTGGCGAAATCGCGCCCCATGCCCAGGCCTGGGAAAAGGCCGGCTGGATCGACGACGGCCTGGTCGCCAAGATGGGAGAACTGGGCCTGCTGGGCATGGTAGTGCCGGAAGAATGGGGGGGCACCTATGTGGATTACGTGGCCTACGCCCTGGCCGTCGAGGAGATTTCTGCGGGTGACGGCGCGGTAGGCGCGCTGATGAGTATCCATAATTCAGTGGGTTGCGGGCCGATCCTCAACTACGGCACACAGGCACAGAAAGAAACCTGGCTGGCTGAACTGGCCAGCGGCCAGGCCATCGGCTGCTTTTGCCTGACCGAGCCCCAGGCCGGCTCCGAAGCCCACAACCTGCGCACCCGCGCCGAATTGCGTGATGGCCAGTGGGTGATCAACGGCGCCAAGCAGTTTGTCAGCAATGGCAAACGGGCCAAATTAGCGATTGTGTTTGCAGTGACCGACCCGGAGTTGGGCAAAAAGGGCATTTCGGCGTTCCTGGTGCCCACCGACACCCCAGGTTTTACCGTGGACCGTACCGAACACAAGATGGGCATCCGCGCCTCGGACACCTGCGCCGTGACCCTCAGCCAGTGCAGCGTGCCGGAAGCCAACCTGCTGGGCGAACGCGGCAAGGGTCTGGCCATTGCCCTGTCCAACCTGGAGGGTGGGCGCATCGGTATCGCCGCCCAGGCCCTGGGCATTGCCCGCGCGGCCTTTGAAGCGGCATTGGCCTACGCCCGTGACCGGGTGCAGTTCGACAAGGCCATTATTGAGCACCAGAGCGTGGCCAACCTGCTGGCCGACATGCAGACCCGCCTCAATGCCGCACGCTTGCTGATCCTGCATGCCGCACGGTTGCGCAGTGCGGGCAAGCCGTGCCTGTCCGAAGCCTCCCAGGCCAAGCTGTTTGCTTCGGAAATGGCCGAGAAAGTCTGCTCTTCGGCGATGCAGATCCATGGCGGCTATGGCTACCTGGAAGACTACCCTGTGGAACGCTACTACCGGGATGCGCGGATTACGCAGATTTATGAGGGTACCAGTGAGATCCAGCGCATGGTGATTGCACGGGAACTGAAGCACTATCAGCTCTGATCACTAACGATTGCTCCCTTTGTAGGGGAGCAATCGGCAAACAAGAGACTGTCATAGGTTTTTCATGTCGAACTTCACAGACGCCGTCAGTGTTTTTCTTTCACGTATGGCCTTGATAAACATCGTTCCTTCAGCACGTTTTCCGTCTGGAGAAAACGTAACATCAACGTGGCCCTCTCTTGTGATCCATGGCGTGGATGAATCCAGCGTGTAAAAGTCCAGGACGCGCAGCTCCGCGTCTCCAAGCTGATACTTTCCGGAGGGAGTGCCAGCCTGCAAAGCCGCTTCGATGGCCGTGGGGTTGGGTGCAGTCCCCTGGTCACCGTATAGGTGAACTGAATCCTGGAGGCGGCCATACCAAACAAAGTCCGCAACAAAGTCTGTGCCGGGCGTATTGTCTATGGTGACTGTCGCTTGCATGGTGCCGGTTGAGCGGGCATTGCCTTTCACAATTCTTGTGCGCGTATCGTTAGACATTTTCTCGCCATCCAAATGACTGATTAATAAGTTGCGTGCTCATTAGATAACGAGTCGTGAATATAAAAAACTGTCAAATCTGACAGTCTAAAACGTTGGCTTTTATTTCTTTTTACCCCGTGTAATGAGTGCATGACGGTCCCTCTGCGGGTGATGCCCAGTGGTTAGCCTGCTTATAAGATTGATCACCCAGTGCAATGCCCGTAAGTCCGACTAATCTGTCTAGCTCCTAGTGCCCGTTCTCACCACACAGGAGGTGTGTCATGAGTGTCGTCGATCACCGGATCCGCGCCGAGCGGATCAGCCAGGAGCGCTACATCCAAGCCCCCATCGAAACCGTCTACGACTATGTGACCCAGCCCGACCGCTGGCACGAATGGCACCCAACCTCGTTGAGCGCAGACACCGGTACCAGCGGCTCACTGCCCGTTGGCCAGCGCTTCACCGAAATGATCGACCTGCTGGGGGTACGAGTGCCCATGAGCTACCGGGTGCAGATCGCCGTGCCGCCCCGGGAGTTCAAGACCGTGTTCACCTCCCTCGCCGTGGATGGCAGCATTCACTACTTTCTCCAGACGCGCGGCAGCGGCACCCTGTTTACCCGGGTGCTCAGCTATGAGACCGAGCTGCAGCTCGATACCTTGCAAGCGCGCATGGTGGCGCTGTC
Organism: Pseudomonas sp. WS 5410; assembly: GCF_012985645.1. NCBI lineage: Bacteria > Pseudomonadati > Pseudomonadota > Gammaproteobacteria > Pseudomonadales > Pseudomonadaceae > Pseudomonas > Pseudomonas sp. WS 5410. The sequence continues at coordinate 305,662 of NZ_JAAQWS010000001.1, forward strand.
GAACCAGGCCATGGACCAACTCAAGCAACGCCTGGAATCGTTCTGAGCTGACAAACTTGTCATCTTTCTCTCAGTTTGCTGACAGCAGCGGACGCTAAGCTCCGAGACTGTCGCGTGCGCGTATAATTTCGAAACATAACCACCTCACCTGCTTCGCAAAAGCGCGGACAATGCGCGCTCTTTGCGCACTCCGTAACCGATGGGACCTGTCTATGAAAACCACCCTGCGCCTGACTTTACTGTCCGCCCTGTTCATGACCAGCCTGGCCCAGGCCGCCGAACTGATCCCAATTGACGTGCATCGCGATGCCAACTGCGGCTGCTGCAAAAAATGGATCAGCCACCTCGAAGCCAACGGGTTCAAGGTCAACGATCATGTGGAAGCCGACATGAGCTCGGTCAAGCAGCGCCTGGGCGTGGCTCCGCGCCTGGCGTCCTGCCATACCGCGGTGATCGACGGCAAGTTCGTCGAAGGCCATGTGCCGGCTGATCAAGTGTTGGCCCTGCGCAAGCGCGACGATCTGTTGGGCATCGCCGCACCAGGCATGCCCATGGGCTCGCCAGGGATGGAAACCCAGGGCATGAGCGATGCCTATCAAGTCATTGGCCTGACCCGCGCCGGCAAAGATGTGGTGGTAGCCGAATACCCGGCCCACTGATCTATGTTTGCAGGCTATGCCGGGCTGTTTCTCAGCGCTTTCGGGGCGGCTACGCTGTTACCGCTGCAATCGGAAGCGGTGCTGGTGGCGCTGCTGCTCAATGGCAGCTACTCGCTGTGGCTACTGCTCGGCATCGCGACCCTGGGCAACGTATTGGGCTCGTTGGTCAATTGGTTGCTGGGCCGTTCGGTCGAGCTGTTCAAGGACCGTCGCTGGTTTCCTGTGAGCGCTGCACAGTTGGAAAAGTCCCGCGGCCATTATCGTCGTTGGGGCCATTGGTCACTGCTGCTCAGTTGGCTGCCGATCATCGGCGACCCACTGACCCTGGTGGCCGGCGTGATGCGGGAGCCGCTCTGGCGTTTTATATTGATCGTCAGCCTGGCCAAGGCGGCCCGTTACGCGGTGGTGGCAATGGCTGTGCATTGGGTGTAACGGTCAATCCCCAGTTAACGCAAGGCAGGTGTGTATGTCCGTACAGTTCGCAGTCATAGATGATTGGCAAGACGTCGCGCGGGACGTGGTGGATTGGTCCGTGCTGGAGGCGGTCGGCCAGGTGCATTTCCTGCACGACTATCCGGCCGATACCGCCACCCTGATCGCTCGCTTGCAGGGGTTTGAGGTGATTTGCGTGATGCGCGAGCGCACGCTTTTCGATCAGGCGCTGTTGCATGGGTTGCCGGCGCTTAAACTGCTGGTCACCGGTGGTATGCGCAATGCGGCCATCGACCTGGCCGCGGCCAAGGCCCTGGGCATCCAGGTGTGCGGCACCGACAGCTACAAGCACGCGGCGCCGGAGCTGACCTGGGCGTTGATCATGGCATCCACGCGCAATCTGCTGGCTGAAGCCAACGCCCTGCGCGCCGGCCAGTGGCAACAAGGGCTGGGCGGCGATCTGCATGGCAAGACCCTGGGCATCCTCGGCCTGGGCAGTATTGGCCAGCGCGTGGCGCAGTTTGGCCAGGTGTTTGGCATGCGCGTGATTGCCTGGAGCGAAAACCTTACCCCGGAACGCGCCGCCGCCGTGGGGGTCACCTGGGTCAGCAAGCGCCAATTGTTCGAGCAGGCCGATGTGCTGTCGATTCACCTGGTGCTCAGCGAGCGCAGCCGTGGACTGGTGGATGCCCAGGCCCTGGGCTGGATGAAGCCCAGTGCACGTCTGGTCAACACCGCACGCGGGCCGATCGTTGATGAAGCGGCGTTGGTCGATGCACTGCGCCATGGCCGATTGGCCGGCGCAGCGCTGGATGTGTTCGGGCAGGAGCCATTGCCGGCGGACCATGAATTCCGCCATCTGCCCAATGTATTGGCCACACCCCATGTGGGCTACGTCAGCGAGCAGAACTACCGGCAGTTCTATGGGCAGATGATTGAAGACATCCAGGCGTGGGCTGCGGGGGAGATACGGCGCGGCCTGAACTGATACAAAACATTAGATATCACCTATAACTCATTGATATATAACTATATTAACTCTTAATAAATCACTTTAAGCACGACCGCGCACCACTATCGAGCAGCACTGCCTCGGCGCCCCGCCAAGAGGCACCCATCCCCTGTGGCGAGCGGGCTTGCCCGCGTTGGACTGCGCAGCAGTCCCCCTCTCGTGCCTCTACGCACCCAGCCATCGATACGATCCCCACCCACCACACCGCCGCAAAAAAGATATTGTCCTACAAATTTTTCCCACAGCCCTTGCAGGCTCTGGGCTGTGTCCTAGACTGATGACCGATGGGTCACGATCAGAACAAAAGCCCCCGCAATAAATCGAAACTTTCCAACTCTGCCGTAGGTCAGGTTTAAGGTAGGACGCACGCCACCGGCGCCAGCCGGACGTCCGCCCATCCAATCTATTTATCAGTTCGGTGCAATTGGCATAAGCCTTGCCAGTCTGTGCAGTGCTAGTGCGCGTGACCGCAGGACGCGGTTGATTTTCGCTGGGGCCTCAGGCGCTCAGTTGACCAACACATGGGAGAGAACAATGATAAGTGCCGCTTCGGGAACTCAGGGACAGCGTTTTAGTCAGCCGGTCGATGGACCAACCACCTTGGTTGACCTTCCCGGCCCAGTGCGGTCGGTGTCGTCGCAAAATCCCAATCGTAAGAAAGTACTGTTTGTGACCTCGGAGCTGGCTGATCTGGTGAAAACCGGCGGCCTGGGGGATGTGTCCGCTGCCCTGCCCCGAGCCATGGCCCACCTGCACGATGTACGGGTGCTGATTCCGGGCTACCGCCAGGTGTTGGACAGCGACAACCCGATCCATATCATCGGCGAACTGGGCGGGCATGCCGCGCTGCCACCGTGCAAGATCGGGCGCATGGACCTCAAGGACGGCCTGGTCATCTATGTGCTGATCTGCCCCGAACTGTACGAGCGTGAAGGCACGCCCTATGGCGCCAACAACGGCCGCGACTGGCCCGACAACCATATCCGCTTCGCCCGCCTGGGCCTGGCCGCCGCCGATATCGCCGCCAACCTCGCGCAAATCCACTGGTGCCCGGATCTGGTGCATGCCCACGACTGGCCAGCCGGCCTGGCGCCGGCCTACATGCACTGGCGGGGTTCGCGCACCCCCACGCTGTTTACCATCCATAACCTGGCCTATCAGGGCGTGGTCAGCCTGGCCTCGTGCCCGGAGCTGGGGATTCCCGAACATGCCTTGCAACAGGAAGGCATGGAGTTCTACGGCAAGATGTCGTTCCTCAAGGCCGGCATGGCCTATTCCAGCCATATCACCACGGTCAGCGCCACCTACGCCCGGGAGATCACCACCCCCGAGTTCGGCTGCGGCCTGGATGGCTTCCTTGCCAGCAAGACCCAGCAAGGCCTGCTCAGTGGCATCCCCAACGGCATTGATGAAAGCTGGGAGTCGTCCACCGACCCACACCTGGACCACCCATTCAATATCGGCGACTGGCAAGGCAAGGCGGTCAACGCCAGCCACGTACGCAAGCTGTTCGGCCTGGACGCGTCCAGCGGCCCGCTGTTTGCCGTGGTGTCACGCCTGGTCTACCAAAAAGGTCTGGACCTGACCGAAGCCGTCGCCGGCTTTATCGTCGAAAACGGCGGGCAAATTGCCATTATCGGCCGTGGCGAGCCGGAAGAAGAACAAGCCATGCGCGCCCTGGCCCTGCGCTTCCCCGGCCGCATCGGCGTGCGGATCGGCTTTAACGAAACCGACGCCCGCCGCATGTTTGCCGGCAGCGACTTTTTATTGATGCCCTCGCGCTACGAGCCCTGCGGCCTGAGCCAGATGTACGCCCAGCGCTTCGGTTCGCTGCCGGTGGCGCGCAATACCGGCGGCCTGGCTGACACCATCGAAGATGGCGTGACCGGCTTTTTGTTCGACGAATCTACCGTCGAAAGCTACGAAGCCGCCCTCGCCCGTGCCTTCAAGGTGTTTGCCTTCCCCGGCCTGCTCAACGCCATGCGCTGCCGGGCCATGTCCGCGCCATTCAACTGGTGCCAGGCGGTGGAACCCTATGCCGAACTTTACGAACAACTGGTAGCGAAAGCGCTGGGAAAATCAGGAAAAGTATAAAGAGGTTAGGATAGATGCCGTCACGGACTCTGGAAACATGGCCCCACGGCGCGATCATGCAGGATGCGCAACACACCCGCTTCGCCCTGTGGGCGCCTGATGCGTTTTATGTCAGCGTCGAGCTGCAAGGGGGGCAGTCGGTGCCCATGCTGCCACAGGCAGCGGGCTGGTTTGTGGCTGACGTGCGCTGTGGGGCCGGTACCCGCTACCACTTTAATATTGATGGCGAGCGCGATGTGCCGGACCCGGCATCGCGCCTCCAGCACGCGGATGTACATGGCGACAGCGTGGTGGTCGATCCCTTGGCCTACCCCTGGCGCCACAGCGCCTGGCAGGGCCGACCCTGGCATGAAGCGGTGATCTACGAGCTGCATGTGGGGGTCCTGGGAGGCTACACCGCTGTAGAGCAACACCTGCCACGCTTGGCCGAGTTGGGCATCACCGCCATTGAGCTGATGCCGCTGGCACAGTGCCCCGGTGAGCGTAACTGGGGCTACGACGGGGTGCTGCCCTACGCGCCGCAAGCGTCCTTGGGCACGCCGGATCAGTTGAAACAGCTGATCGACAGGGCCCATGAGCATGGCCTGGCGGTGATTCTGGATGTGGTCTACAACCACTTCGGCCCCGACGGTAACTACCTGGGGCAGTACGCCAAAGGCTTTTTCCGCGAAGACACCCACACCCCCTGGGGCGCCGGGATCGACTTTCGCCGCCGCGAAGTGCGCGACTTCTTTATCGACAACGCCCTGATGTGGCTCCTCGAATACCGCTTCGACGGCCTGCGCCTGGATGCGGTGCATGCCATCGACGACCCGTCGTTCCTCAAGGAGCTGGCCCAACGGGTGCGTGAGCAGGTGGACCCGGACCGCCATGTGTGGCTGGTGCTGGAAAACGAATTCAACCAGGCCAGCCTGCTGCAGCAGGGTTTCGATGCGCAATGGAACGACGACGGGCATAACGCCCTGCACGTGCTGTTGACCGGCGAGACCGACGCCTATTACGCCGACTTTGCCGACGAACCCACCGCCAAACTGGCGCGCTGCCTGGGCGAAGGCTTTATCTATCAGGGTGAGACCACACGCCACGGTACCCGGCGTGGCGAATCCAGCGAGCACTTGCCGCCCAGTGCCTTTGTGCTGTTTTTGCAGAACCACGACCAGATCGGCAACCGCGCCCTTGGCGAGCGCTTGCATCAACTGTGTTCGCCCCAGGCGTTGCAGGCGGCGACCACCTTGTTGCTGATGTCGCCGATGATCCCGCTGCTGTTCATGGGCGATGAGATCGCCGCCGAGCAGCCCTTCCTGTTCTTTACCGACCATCACGGCGAACTGGCCGAGGCCGTGCGCGAAGGCCGACGCAATGAGTTTGCTGACTTCGCCGCCTTCAGCGACCCCGAGCGCCGCGCGCAGATTCCCGACCCCAACGCGCTGCAGACCTTCGAGCGCTGCATCCCGCAGTTTAGCCAGGCGCCTGCGGCGCTGTATCGCCAGCTGCTGGGCCTGCGCCGGCAACATATCGTGCCCCACCTGCCCGGCAGCATGGCCCTCGGCGCGCAGGTCCTGGGCCAGGGCGCGGTATCGGCCCGCTGGCGGATGGGCAATGGCAGCATCCTGCAGATCGACCTCAACCTGAGCCCGGCCACCCTGCACCATCCGGCCGGCATCACTGAGCTGTTCAGCACCAGCAGCGACCCTGGGTCACTCACGCCCTTCTGCGCCCGCGTCAGCCTGACGCCGGGCGACACCTCATCACCTGTTGGAGAGCACCCTTGAGCGAAGCGCAATTGGAAATACTCGCCAGCCGCGCGGGCCTGGCGGTGGATTGGATCGACGCCAATGGCCGCCCGCAACATGTCAGCGCCGACGCCTTGCGCGCCGTGCTCAATGGCCTTGGCCACCCCGCCGACACCGATGAAGCCATCGCTGCCAGCCTGCAAGACCTGGAGCGTGTGCAACAAGACCGGCATCTGGCGCTACTGCTGACCGTGGACGTCGGCAGCAGCCTCGACCTGGCCGCATACTTTGCTCCCGGCACGCCGTGCCAGGTTTACCTGGAGGATGGCAGTACCCAGAGCCTCGAGCTGGACGCCGAGGCCAACCTGCCCGGGACCCTGCCCGTGGGCTACCAGCGGGTGCAGATCGGCGGCCAGTCCTTCACCCTGGCTGTCGCGCCCCTGCGCTGTTTCAGCGTGGCCGAGGCGGTGGACAGCCAGCCTGCCCGTGCGTGGGGCCTGAGCGCCCAGTTGTATGCCTTGCGCCGTAGCGGCGACGGCGGTTTTGGCGATACCCAGGCCCTGGAACAACTGGCCCGCGCCGCCGCTGAACGGGGCGTCGATGCCCTGGCTATCAGCCCGCTGCACGCAATGTTCAGCGCCGATACCACGCGCTACAGCCCCTACTCGCCGTCCAGCCGGCTGTTCCTCAATAGCTTGTACGCCTCGCCGGGGTGCATCCTCGGCGAGCGCGCAGTGCGCAGCGCTATCGAGTCCACCGGGTTGGCCGATCAGCTGCACGAACTGGAACAACAAAGCCTGATCGACTGGCCTGCCGCCGCCAAGGCCAAGCAACGCCTGCTGCGTGCCCTGTATGAGGACTTCCGCCAGGGCGAGCACCCGCAGCAGGCGGACTTCCTGAGCTTTCGCCAGGCCGGCGGTGAGGCCCTGGAGAACCACTGCCGCTTCGAAGCCATCCAGGCCGAGCGCGCCGCCAACGGCGAAAGCCTCGACTGGCGCCAGTGGCCCGAGGAGTGGCGCGACCCAGGCAGCGCCGCGCTGGCACAATTTGCCGCCGAGCAAGGCGAAGCCATTGGCTTCCACGCTTTTAACCAATGGCTGATCGCCCGCTGCCTTGAACGTGCGCAACAAGCCGCCCGCGGCAGTGGCATGGGCATCGGCCTGATTGCCGACCTGGCCGTGGGTGCCGATGGCGCCGGCAGCCAGGCCTGGAGCCGTCAGGATGAACTGCTGGCTGACCTGACGGTGGGTGCGCCACCGGATATCCTCAACCGTGCCGGCCAGGGCTGGGGCATCTCCGCGTTCTCCCCCGAAGGCCTGAAACGCAACGGTTTTCGCGCCTTTATCGAAATGCTGCGGGCCAACTTCGCCCATGCTGGCGGCTTGCGTATCGACCATGTGATGGGCCTGCAACGGCTGTGGGTGATCCCCAGGGACGCTTCGCCCAAACAAGGCGCTTATCTGTATTACCCGGTGGACGACCTGCTGCGCCTGCTGGCCCTGGAATCCAGCCGACACCAAGCGATTGTGCTCGGCGAAGACCTGGGCACGGTGCCCGAGGGCCTGCGGGAAAAGCTCAGCGCCCGGGCCATGCTGGGCATGCGCGTATTGCTGTTCGAACAGGACCACGGCGGGCGCTTCACGCCGATCCTCGACTGGCCGGATAACGCCCTGGCCACCACCAGTACCCATGACCTGCCGACGCTCAATGGCTGGTGGCACAGCCGCGATATCGACTGGAATGTGCAACTGGGGTTGATCGACGCGCCGACGGTGGAGCAATGGAGCGAGCACCGCCAGCGCGAGCGTGAAGCACTGCGCCAGGCCCTGGTTCAAGACCCGCAGAACTTCCTCGATGAACTGCGCAACGAAACCGACCACATGCTCGATGCCAGCGTGCGCTACCTCGGCCACACCCGTGCGCCGCTGGTGTTGCTGCCCCTGGAAGATGCCCTGGGCGTCGAAGAGCAAGCCAACCTGCCCGGCACCACCGACACCCATCCCAACTGGCGACGGCGCCTGCCGGGGGACGCCGCGCACCTGCTCGACGATGAAAACGCTGCGCGCCGCCTGGAGTTACTGGCGGTCGCCCGTAATCAAGCCCTAGAGCGTGACCGATGAACAGCGTCTTGCTACGAGCCACCCAGCGCCTGCAATTTCACAAAGGCTTTACCCTCGACGATGCGGTGCCGCTGGTGCCGTATTTTGCCCGCCTGGGCATCAGCCACCTGTATGCGTCGCCCCTGCTCAAGGCCCGCGCCGGTTCAATGCATGGCTACGACGTGGTCGACCCGACCACCGTCAACCCGGAACTGGGCGGCGAACCCGCCTTGCGTCGCCTGGTGGCGGCCCTGCGCGCCCATGAGATGGGGCTGATTCTGGATATCGTGTCCAACCACATGGCCGTCGGTGGCAGCGACAACCCCTGGTGGCTGGATCTGCTGGAATGGGGGCGCCTGAGCCCTTACTGCGAATTCTTCGATATCCAGTGGCACTCCCCCGACCCGCTGCTCAAGGGCCAACTGCTGATGCCCTTCCTCGGCAGCGATTACGGTGAGGCCTTGCAAAGCGGCAACCTGCCCCTGCGGTTTGACCCGGTCCAGGGCAGCTTCTTTGTCGAGCACTACGAGCACCGCTTCCCGATCTGCCCCAGGGACTACGGCGATATCCTGCGCCTGCATCCGCCCCTCAAAGAGCTGGCCGACCGCTTCAACGCCCTGGCCTATCAGGCCGATGCCTGGCCCCTGGCCGCCAGCCTGAAACAGGAACTGGCCGTACAGGCGCGCGAGCCCCTGAACCTGACAGCCATCGAGCACATCCTGGCGCTGTTTGATGCGCGCCAGCCCGAGGGATTTTCCCGGTTGCACCAACTGCTGGAGCAGCAAGCCTACCGCCTCGCCAGTTGGCGCACGGCGGCGGATGACATCAACTGGCGGCGCTTTTTCGACGTCAACGAGTTGGGCGGCCTGCGGGTGGAGCGGGCCACGGTGTTCGAGGCCACCCACCGCAAGATTTTCCAGCTGATCAGCGAGGGCCTGGTGGATGGCCTGCGCATCGACCATATCGACGGCCTGGCCGATCCCCGTGGCTACTGCCGCAAGTTGCGGCGCCGGGTGGATGGATTGTCGCCGAGCCGGCACTTGCCGATCTTTGTCGAGAAAATCCTCGGCACCGGCGAAACCCTGCGCGAAGACTGGCGGGTAGATGGCACCACCGGCTATGAGTTCATGAACCAGGTGTCGCTGGTACAGCACGACCCCCAGGGGTTCGAGGCGTTGGCCCAGCTGTGGAGCGAGGCCAGCGAGCGGCCGTTGGCGTTTATCGAGGAAGCCTGGCTGGCCCGGCAACAAATCCTCAACGGCTCCCTGGCCGGGGATTTTGAAAGCGTGGCCCAGGCCCTACTGCAAGTGGCCCGCGCAGATGTGATGAGCCGTGACCTGACCCTGGGCGCGATCCGCCGCGCCTTGCAGGAGCTGATCGTGCACTTCCCGGTGTACCGCACCTACATCAGCGCCTGTGGCCGCAGCGCCGCTGACGAGGCGCTGTTCCAGCAGGCCCTGGCCGGTGCCCGTGGGACTTTGAGCGAAGCCGACTGGCCAGTGCTCGACTACCTGCAACAGTGGCTCGGCGGCCAACTCTGGCGCGAACGCCCGGTGGGGCAGCCGCGCAAGATCCTCAAGCATGCCTGCGTGCGCTTCCAGCAACTGACCTCGCCGGCAGCCGCCAAGGCCGTGGAAGACACCGCTTTCTATCGCTCGGCAGTGCTGCTCTCGCGCAATGACGTGGGGTTCAGTACCGAACAGTTCAGCGCGCCCCTGGCCGAGTTCCATGCCGCCAACCAGCAGCGCCTGCAGGCCTTCCCCGATAACCTGCTGGCCACCGCCACCCATGACCACAAACGCGGTGAAGACAGCCGTGCGCGCCTGGCGGTGCTCAGCGAGTGCGCGCCCTGGTATGCCGAGCAGGTGCAACAGTGGCGCAGGCTGGCGGCGCCCTTGCGCGATGATCCGGCCATCCCCTCGGCCGGCGATGAGCTGATCCTGTATCAGGTGCTGCTGGGCAGTTGGCCACTGGACCTGGGCATTGAGAACACCGACGACTATCAGCAGCGCCTCTGGCAGTGGCAGCAAAAAGCCCTGCGCGAAGCCAAGCTGCACAGCAACTGGAGCGCCCCCAACGATGTGTATGAGCAAGGTGTCGAAGCCTTCCTCAGGCGCTTGCTGCTCGAGCCCGCCGGTCTGACCTTGCGCACCGCGATCCACGCGGCGGCCGAGGCCATCGCCCCCGCCGGCGCGTTGAACGGGCTGGCGCAAGCCTTGCTGCGCAACACCGTGCCAGGCGTGCCGGACCTGTACCAGGGCGACGAATTCTGGGACTTGAGCCTGGTGGATCCGGACAACCGGCGGCCGGTGGATTTCAATGCCCGGCAACAGGCATTGGCGGCAGCACCCGGCGCCTTGCTTGAGCGCTGGCGTGACGGGCACTTGAAGCAGGCGCTGATTGCCCAGGTGTTGAACCTGCGCAAGGCCTACCCGTTGTTGTTTGCCAGGGGGCGCTATGTACCGCTGCAAGTGCTGGGCCGGCATGCCCAACGGATTGTCGCCTTCAGCCGCGAATATCAAGGCCAGTGGCTGCTGGTTGTGTTGCCACGCTGGACCCACGCTCTGCTTGAAAACAGCGCCCAGCCCCGGGTGGATGCGCAGGTTTGGGGCGATACCCGGATCACATTACCGTTCGACGCCACGCAGCAAAATTGGAAGGGACTTTTGCAAACAGGCGCAGTCACACCCAACAAGGAGCTACTGATCAGCGCTGCCCTGGGGGTACTCCCGGTAAATGTCTTTATCCATTCTGACGATCAAGAAAGCTGAAATTTTCTGTGAGGAGCATTGCGATGAGCACCGAAGACAAACGCGTTCGTGAATTCGCGTATCAGATATGGGAGTCCGAAGGTAAACCTGAGGGCCAGGAAGCCCGTCATTGGGAAATGGCCCGCAAGCTGGCCGAAGCCGAGGCCCTGACCCCGAGTAAACCCAAGACCGGCACCAAGGCCAAGGCAAAGCCGGCTGCGGAAAAACCGGCGGTCGCCAAAAAGCCACGGGCGGCGCGTAAGCCTGCCGGCTGATCCACCTTCCCGCAGGAGCCGGCCACCGGCTCCTGCAGCACACTCAACGATTGATCTGACCTGATGTCAGCACGGCCCCGTTCGGCCTGAAAAACCCTGCAGGAGCAACACCATGAGCAAGACACCCGCTACCGAGCCATCGCGCATTCGTGAAGGCTTGCCCTTCCCCCTCGGCGCGACCTGGGATGGTCTGGGGGTCAATTTCGCGCTGTTCTCGGCCAACGCCACCAAGGTTGAGTTGTGCCTGTTCGACGATACCGGCGAAGTCGAGCTGGAACGTATCGAGCTGCCGGAATACACCGACGAGACCTTCCACGGCTACTTGCCCGATGCCCACCCCGGGCTGATCTATGGCTACCGGGTATACGGGGCCTACGATCCCGCCAACGGCCATCGCTTCAACCACCATAAATTGCTGATCGACCCCTATGCCAAGCAATTGGTGGGCGAGCTCAAATGGTCCGAAGCGTTGTTTGGCTACACCATCGGTCACCCGGACGCCGACCTGAGTTTCGATGAACGCGACAGCGCACCCTTCGTGCCCAAATGCAAAGTCATCGACCCGGCCCATACCTGGGGCAACGACCAGCCGGTGGGCACCCCGTGGGACCGCACGATCATCTACGAAACCCATCTGCGCGGCATCAGCATGCGCCACCCTTCGGTCCCTGAAGCGGTGCGCGGTACCTGCGCCGGGTTGATGGTGGACGATGTGCTCAAGCACATCCGCCAACTGGGGGTGTCCTCGGTGGAGTTGCTGCCGGTGCATGCCTTCGTCAATGACCAGCATTTGCTGCAAAAAGGCATGACCAACTACTGGGGTTACAACAGCATCGCCTTCTTTGCCCCCGACCCGCGCTACCTGGCCAGCGGCAAGATCGCCGAGTTCAAGGAAATGGTCGCGCACCTGCACGAGGCCAAGCTGGAGGTGATCCTCGATGTGGTCTACAACCACACCGCCGAAGGCAACGAGCAAGGCCCGACCCTGTCGATGCGCGGCATCGACAACGCCTCCTACTACCGCCTGATGCCTGACGACAAGCGCTTCTATATCAATGACTCGGGCACCGGCAACACCCTGGACCTGAGCCACCCTTGCGTACTGCAAATGGTCACCGACTCCCTGCGTTACTGGGCCACCGAGATGCATGTGGATGGCTTCCGCTTTGACCTGGCGACCATCCTCGGGCGTTATCACGACGGTTTCGACGAGCGTCACAGCTTCCTTGTGGCCTGCCGCCAGGACCCGGTGCTGCGCCAGGTAAAAATGATCGCCGAGCCTTGGGATGTGGGCCCCGGCGGTTATCAGGTGGGCAACTTCCCGCCGGGCTGGGTGGAGTGGAATGACCGTTTCCGCGACACCGTGCGCGCGTTCTGGAAAGGCGATGACGGCCAGTTGGCGGACTTTGCCGGGCGCATGACCGCCTCCGGCGAGATGTTCAACCAGCGCGGACGCCGCCCCTACAGCTCGGTGAACTTCATCACCGCCCACGACGGCTTCACCCTGCATGACCTGGTGTCCTACAACGACAAGCACAACGAAGCCAACGACGAGAACAACCAGGACGGCAGCAATAACAACCTGTCGTGGAACCACGGCGTCGAAGGACCGACCGAAGACCCGGAGATCAACGCGCTGCGCCTGCGCCAGATGCGCAACTTCTTCGCCACCCTGCTGCTGGCCCAGGGCACGCCGATGCTGGTGGCCGGGGATGAGTTCGCCCGCACCCAGCACGGCAATAACAACGCCTACTGCCAGGACAGCGAAATCGGCTGGGTCAACTGGGAGCTGGATGAGGATGGCAAGTCCCTGCTCAAGTTCGTCAAACGCCTGATCAAGTTGCGCCTGGCCTACCCCATCCTGCGTCGCGGGCGCTTCCTGGTGGGCGACTATAACGAGGACATCGGGGTCAAGGACGTGACCTGGCTGGCCCCCGATGGCAATGAAATGACCATCGAGCAATGGGAAGACAGCCAGGGCCGTTGCCTGGGCATGTTGATGGATGGGCGCGCCCAGGAAACCGGGATCCGCCGGCCGGGGGCCGATGCTACGCTGCTGTTGGTGGTCAATGCGCACCATGACCTGGTGAACTTCCGCTTGCCCCAGGTGCCGGATGGCGGTTTCTGGACCTGCATGGTCGATACCAACCAGCCGGCCGTGCGCGGCCAGGAACGTTTCGATTTTGACCATGAATATGCCGTGACCGGGCGCTCGCTGCTGCTGTTCGAGCTGCAACACGAGGAAGAGGTGTGAAATGGATTTACACGGGTTTCTGCAACGCAATCGCCAGGGTCTGGCCGATACCGAGGGCCTTGGTCAGACCCTGAGCGCCATGGTGGCGGCTGGCCTGGATCAATTGCCATTGCCGGGTGGCGGGCAGACCCTGCTGCGCTTCAGCCTGCTGGCTCAGGTGGCCGGGCACAACCTGAGCCTGTGCAAGCTGTTCGAAGGGCACACCGACGCGCTGGCAATCATGGCCGACCTCAACAGCGCGGCGCCGCCGGCGGGCAGCACCTGGGGCATGTGGGCCGCCGAACCGCCGACGGCACGGGTGCAGGTCAGGCGTGAGGGCTCCCAGTACCTGCTGCATGGCCGCAAGGCCTGGTGTTCCGGGGCCGGGGTGGTCAGCCACGGGTTATTGACCGCCTGGGATGCGCAGGAGCGCCAGCAGTTGGTCGCGGTGCCAATGGACCAGCCGGGGGTAACAGTGACCGCCGAAGGCTGGAACGCCGTGGGCATGGGCGCTTGCGCGAGTGTCGATGTGACGTTCGAGAACGCCGTGGCGCTGGCCGTAGGCGCCCCAGGGGATTACCTGCAACGCCCCGGCTTCTGGCACGGCGGGGTTGGTATCGCCGCCTGTTGGTACGGCGCGGCGCAGCGCTTGGCCGAGGCCCTGCGTGAACACTGCGATCAACGCGAAGAGCCCCATGCGCTGGCGCATCTGGGCGCGGTGGACATGGCCTTGTACGCGGCCGCTACGGTGCTGCGCACGGCTGCCCGGCAAATCGACGATCAGCCCCAGGCCAATGCCCAACTGCTGGCACGCCGCGCGCGGGCGGTGATTGAGGCGGCCGCCAACCAGGTCATCCATCACACAGGCCGGGCTTTGGGCGCCGGGCCTTACTGCAAGGATGAACACTTCGCCCGGTTGATGGCCGACTTGCCGGTGTACTTGCGCCAAAGCCATGCCGAGCGTGACCTGGCGGCCCTTGGCAAGAAGGTGGCGATCCAGTCCGGAGGGACGTGGCAATTATGAAAGCCAACCCCATTGTCGGCCAAGGCACCCTGCTGCGGGCCTGGCAAGGTTCAGCCCGGGTCGCCGGCCTGCCCGAGGTCAATGTGGCGCAACTGGTGCCTGAAGGTTGCCGCGCCGTGATAATCGCGCCCCATCCGGATGATGAAGTGCTCGGCTGCGGCGGCCTGTTGCAAGGCTTGGCCGCGCTGGGCCGCGAACTGCTGCTGATCTCGGTGACGGATGGCTGTGCCAGCCACCCCGGCTCGCCCCGTTGGCCGCAGCAGCGTTTGCGCGAGGTGCGCCCGCAGGAGTCGGCCGAGGCCTTGCAGCGCCTGGGTTGGCATCAGCAACGCCTGACCTGGCTGCGCGGCGGTTTTAGCGACAGTCAGGTGCAGGCCCGGGAATCGGCGCTGACTGAATTTATCCAGCGGCACCTGCAACCGGACGATGTAGTGTTCACCACCTGGCGCGAAGACGGGCATTGCGACCACGAAGCGGTGGGGCGCGCCAGTGCCCAGGCGGCCTTGGCGGTCGGTGCGCGCTTGATTGAACTGCCGGTGTGGACGTGGCATTGGGCAACCCCCGAAGACCCACGGGTGCCGTGGCAGCGCGCACGCAAGATTGCCCTGGCCCCCGCCGCCGTCGCGCGCAAGCGTCATGCCCTGCACGCCTTCACCAGCCAGCTGGAAGGCGACCCCCAGATCGACTTGCCGCCCGTCTTGCCGCCCCACGTGCTGGAGCGGCTGTTACAACCTTTTGAAGTGGTGTTTGTATGAGTGTGGCCACGGCTTACTTCGACCAATTGTTTGTGGATAGCGACGATCCCTGGGCCTTCCGCCAGCGCTGGTACGAGCAACGCAAGCGCGCCTTGACCCTGGGGCTGCTGACCAAGCCCCGCTATGCCTCGATTTTCGAACCCGGCTGCGCCAATGGCGAGCTGAGCGCCGAACTGGCGCCACGTTGCGCGCGTCTGCTGTGCTGTGACACCGCCGCTGCCGCAGTGAGCCTGGCGCAAGCGCGCCTGCAAGGGTTCGCCCATGCCCAGGTCGAGCAACGTCGCTTGCCTGCTCAATGGCCGGGCGGCAGGTTCGAACTGATCGTGCTGAGCGAGTGGTGCTATTACCTCGACCATGACGACCTGTGCCTGCTCGTCGAGCAGATCCTGGCCGCGCTGACCGACGATGGCCAGGTCCTGGCCTGTCACTGGCGCCCGGCTATCGACGGTTGCCCGCAAACTGCGGAACAGGTCCACCAGGTGTTGCACCAACGCCTGGGTATGTCGCGCCTGGCGCAGGTGGCTGACAGTGATTTCCTACTCGACCTGTGGTCTCGCGAAAGCGCCTCGGTCGCCCATCTCGAGGGCTTGCGATGATCGGCATTCTGATCCCGGTGCATAACGAAGAGGCGCTGCTGCCTGAATGTCTGAAGGCCGCGTTGATCGCCGCCAGCCATCCCGGGTTGCTCGGTGAAGAAGTGCAGATACTGGTGGTGCTCGACAGTTGTACCGACCGCAGTGCGGCCATTGCCGAGACGTTCGGCGTACACAGCCTGAGCGTCGAGGCGCGCAATGTCGGCCAGGTGCGGGGCATGGGCGCTCGGCATCTGCTCAACAATGGTGCCCGCTGGATCTCCTGTACCGATGCCGACAGTCGTGTTGCCACCGATTGGCTGGTGGCGCAACTGGCGCTGGGCGTGGATGCGGTGTGCGGCACCGTCACGGTGGACGCCTGGAGCGATGGTTTCGACCAGGCGGCGCAGATCCGCTATCACCAGTCCTACCAGGCCTGTGACGGGCATCGGCACATCCATGGGGCCAATCTGGGGGTCAGCGCTGGCGCCTATGTGCGGGCTGGCGGGTTCGAGCCCCTGCCCTGTCATGAAGATGTGCAACTGGTACGCCAGTTGGAGCGTTGCGGCGCAACCATTGCCTGGAGCCACGCGCCCCAGGTCATCACCAGTGCGCGCCTGGAGTGCCGTGCGCAAGGCGGATTTGGCGACTATTTGAAGGGGCTGATGCAGCCTTCCTGAAATAAATACGATTTTACCCGGCCGGAGCGCGACGAATCCCCGCCAATGAACAATACTCAGATATGGCAATCCAGGATTCGGAACGCCAGCGTGCCGTACAGGCCTGGCGCCTGCGCGACAAAAAGGAGAGTCGACCCGTCAACGGGATACGACCTTCATCAAACGGACAAGGACGTGACATTGATCAAACCCGCCCCCCTGCACGACGGGCGCCGCGTGCCGGCGCAAATCTGGAACAGTGCGCCGCAGCTGGCGCAAATCCCGACCATCAGCCCTTCTCTACTGGTGCCCCCTGGCTCACGCGTGGTGGTAGTTGCTCCGCATCCTGGGGACGAAGTGCTGGCCTGCGGCGGTTTGCTGCAACTGTTCAGTGCCCTGGATTACCCTCTGAAGTTGATCTCGATCACCGACGGCAGTGCCAGCCATCCAGGCTCCAATCAATGGTCGGCGCAACGCCTGAGCGTGTTCCGACCCCAGGAAAGTGTCGAGGCCCTGCGCCGCCTGGGCTTGCCCTTGCACAGCCTGAAATGGATCCGTGGTGGCTTTTGCGACAACGCTTTGGCCTCCCACGAACAGCCCTTGAGCCAGTTTATTGCGCGCTACCTGCAACCCGGCGATGTGGTGTTTACCACCTGGCGCAATGATGGCAATGACGACCACGATGCGGTTGGCCGTGCCACCGCCATCGCCTGTGCGCTGACGGGCGCGCGCCTGCTGGAGTTGCCGATCTGGGCCTGGCACTGGCCCGCCCGCGAAGCCGGGCGCATGCCCTGGCAGTGCGCGCGCAAGGTGCGCCTCGACACCTGGAGCGTGGCGCGCAAACGCCATGCCGCCCACGCCTACGCCAGTCAGTTGCTCGGCGACCCGCTGATCGGCCTGGCGCCCATGCTGCCACCGGTGTTGCTGGAGCGTATGCGTGAGCCCTATGAGATCGTGTTCCTGTGACACAGGTCTATACCTGTTAACTCTGACAGTGGCGGCCCCTCCCGGCGGTTGCTAACGTGGAACAAGCACTGCACAGGTTCAAGTGCAGTCGAGATAGCCATGCCAACCCCTTGCATTGGCGATGTTTTACGAAACAGGAAACCGGTTGTCCCTTATCGTTATCGTGCTTTTTTGCGTTGTCATGGTCCGGACCGTGCCTGCCCTTGGGGGCGGCGGGACGACATCTTCCATCGAGCGAGGATAGATCATGAGCACACGGCGATATGTGCGGCGGTACCTGGGCGCCTGGCTAACCAGCGCGGCCCTGATGGGGACTTTCCCGCCAGCCACCTATGCGGCCTGTACCCCGGTGATCACTGCGGGTGACGACACCACCCTCTGCGACAGTGGCACAGCACCCGGTTTTACCGACCTCAATGGCAATAATGCCCTCAGTCTTCCCAGTGTTGGTAATGGCGCGATCACCGGCACTGTCACGTTTGGCGACGGCCATGATCAGGTGCAAGCCCAGTCAGGCAGCATGGGCGCCTTGAACATGGGCAATGGCGCGAATATTTTCCGCGCGGACCTCAATGCGGTGGTGGGTGCAGTGACCCAGGGCGATGGTGCCGACACGGTGCAGATCAGCGGCGGCACCGTGGGCGCGATCAACCAGGGCAACGGCATCGACAACTATGCGCAAAGCGGCGGGCGCGTGGCCAGCGTGGCCCAGGGCGATGGCCGCGATACGTTCTATATGAGCGGTGGCGAGATCGTCGGGGCATTCGAGGATGGCGACGTGGCCACCCAATCCGCCGGCACCATCGGCCGGGTGGATATGAAGCTCGACAACAACTTCTACACCCTGCTCGGCGGGCGGATCAACGGCAACCTGGTGACTGGCTTTGGCTTGGACACCATCGCTGTTTCCGGGGGGTATATCGGCGGCAACGTCAGTGTCAGCGGTGGCGACGACCTGTTCACCCTGACCGGCGGCGTGGTCAATGGGCAGGTGCTGATGAGCTTCGGCAACGATCAGTTCTACTGGACCGGGGCAGGCACGGTCAATTCAGCGGTCAATATGGGCGCGGATAACGACAGGGCATTGCTGCAAAACCTGACACAGGCCCTGCTCTCTTCCACGCCTCTGGTCGATGGCGGCGTGGGCACCGACACCCTGGTCTTCGATAACACCCAGGCAGCCACCGCAGAACGCTACGTCAACTGGGAAACGGTCAACCTGGACAACGGCTCGCGCTTTACCTTGGCGCAGGATTTCAAACTGGGGGATAGCGGCAGCGGTACCGGCAGCTTGAATATCGACGGCAGCAGTGTGCTGCTGGTCAGCCAGGGGGCCATCAGCCCATTCACGGCCGGCCAGTTGGCAAGCCTCAACAACAGCGGCCTGATCGACATGACAACCGGCAGTACCGGCGCCACCGACAGCCTGACGGTAAATGGCACCTACACCGGCAACAACGGGCAGATGGCGCTGCAAAGTGTGTTGGCCGGCGATGGTGCCGCCAGTGACAAACTGGTGGTGAACCAGGGCTCGCTACTGGGCACCACGACCCTCAACGTCAGCAATCTGGGCGGGGCCGGCGCCGAGACCTTGAGCGACGGCATCCAGGTGGTCGAAGCGCGCAACGGTGCGACGGGCAGCGACCGGGCCTTCAGCCTGGCAGGCGGTTCGGTGTCCGCCGGAGCCTTTGAGTACTTCCTGTTCAAGGGCGGTGTCAGTGCCGGCTCCGAACAACAGTGGTACCTGCGCTCAGCCATTGTCGCGCCTCCCCTGCCCGAGCCGGAGCAGCCCCCGGTGCCGTTGCCGGTGCCTGGCGAAGGAACGCCGGTTGACTTGCCAACGCCGGTGCCCGGTGAACCGCCGATCCCGATCTACCGCCCCGAGGTACCGGTGTATTCGACGCTGTTTCCGGCGGCGCAGCAGACCGTCCGGGCCATGCTCGGGACCTACCACGAACGCATGGGCGATCAGAGTCGCCAGACCGCCACCGGCTCATTCCCGGCAGGCTGGGGCCGGGTTTACGGCAGCAGTAGCCGCCAGGCCTACGCCGGTACCGTCGCCCCTCGGTTGGACGGTTCGGTCAGCGGCTTCCAGGTGGGCAGCGATGTCCATGCCTGGACCACTGGCAATGGCCAGACCCAGCGGCTGGGCTTCTTCGTCGGGCATAGCCGACTGAGGGGTAATGTCGATGGGTTCAACCGCGGATGGCAGCACCTGGATGCTGGCAACACCACATTACGCGGCGACAGCCTGGGCCTGTATTGGACGTTGCTCGACCCGTATGGCTGGTACGTCGATGTGGTGCTGATGGGCACCCGCCTCAATGGCAGCAGCGAATCCGATCGGGGGCTCAAGCTCAAGACCAAAGGTCACGATGTGCTGGGCTCGGTGGAAGCCGGCATACCGCTGCAGGTCGGGCAACACTGGGTGTTGGAGCCGCAGGTGCAACTGATCGCCAATAAAACCAGGTTTGATAGCCAGAATGATGGGGTGTCCAAGGTCGGGTTTTCCGCGGACACCGCCATCACCACCCGGCTCGGGGCCCGATTGCGCGGCAGCTATACCCTGGCCGCGATGCCGGTCCAGCCCTATATCCGCACCAACCTCTGGCACGGGGCATCCGGGACCCATCGTGTGCGATTCAATGACGCCACGGACATTGATACCGAGCAGAAATCCACCACCCTGGACCTGAGTGCCGGCGCAACGCTGCAGGTTTCCAGCAGTGTCAGCGTGTATGGCGAGGTGGGTTATGCGCGCAACCTCGACAGCAACGCACTGGATGGGCGCAAGGGCACCCTGGGCCTCAGGATGGAGTTCTAGCGCAACGGATTATTGGAACACCTGGGCTTCACCATCGACGGTGGCGCTTATCCAGCGTGGGTCCATGGGGTCGCTCCACACCGAGCGCGGCGGCGTTCCTCCATCGCTGATCAGGATGCGCCTGCCAGACTGGCTCCACTCCTGCATCCGCGCCTTGAACTGGGCCGGGTAGTCTGCCGCCCGGCAGGTGATACCGGCCCAGGGGTCGACGACCCATGCCTGATCCCACTCCGGCCCCACAAACCCTTTACTGCGGGGCTGGCCCGGGGGGCCGCCGACGACCGCGAAGGTATGTCCTTTGACTTGCGCGATACGGGCATCGCCGCCACTGGCATTGATCGTATCAACGGCGACCTTGGCCATCTGGTCACAATTGCCGGCGCCGGTCTTCAGGACCATTTCGGAATAATTGGGCGCCCCCGTGCGGGTGTACAGCCAACCCACCACTTCTGTGGCCGTCGCGTTGCGCGTGGCCTCGCCGGCAAGCCCAGGCACCTGTTGATTGGCTGAGCGAATGCCCGTGGCCTGGAACTGCTCGTCTACCGCTTTTCTCGCACCTTCTGCATACACACGGTTCTGTTGTTCCGCCGGCAACTGGGCGAAGCCAGCTGGCTTGTTGATCGGCGCCAGTCGGATCGGTTTGGCCGCCACTACCACATGTCCGGGGTTGTTTCCCGATGCGTACACTGCCATCAGGACTTCGCGTTGTTTCTCGGGGGACAGGCCTTGCAGTACGCTGGCAAGATGGTTGATTTCGGCAGGTGACATAGGCTCGTCGGCGACGATTTTCTTGATCAGCGTCTCCAGGCTGGGCAGTACCACCAACTGATTGTCCGGGAGGCCCTGCGCCGCTAAACCGTAGATATCCTTGTATTGGTCGTAGAATTTGATGAATTCGACATCCAGCGCATCACTGCGGGTCATCCGGTGAAAATCCAGCTGCCCGTTGCCTGTCAGCTCAGCGTAATAGTGCACGCCGGTATCAGCCTCGACCACCACGTACTGGTGGCCACTATGGTTGACTTTGACCCCCCTGATGACGCGCTGGTCATTACTCAGGTCGCTGATCGCATCCATCTTGACCACCACCGTTTCCTGGTTGATCGCCCGGGGCACACCAAAATCGTCATAGCCAAAATCCGCTTCGTTGACCACGCTGCCGGTCGTGCGAGGTTTATAGGTCACAGGTCCTACACTCGCCATCGGTAGCAGTTCCTGGTTGCCCGCCTCATTGACGCGGTAACGACGGTGCTCATGGATGACCGTGCGCGGCCCTTTTCCTGGGCCGGCCCGCGGGATCAGTCGGCGATGCTCGAGTGCTTGTGCGTCCTGAAAGACCGGCGTGCCTCCTGGCTCGATCTGTTTGGTGTAGCACAGGTCATTCAGGTCCCGCTTGGATCGCCGGCCCCCGCCGCCACAGGTCATCACCAACCCTTCAAGCGGCTCGGTATCCTCCGGGCCGCCCAGTTTGATCAGGCTGTCGGGCTTTTTCGGGTTGTAGCGATAGACATCATCACCGATAACCAGGTCGCTGTACGTGTGCCGATGCAGGACTCGGACCTGGTCACCGGAGAGGCCTTCGGGGACCCGCAAGGTCAGGCCCTGCGCGACGGGCCTGGGGGTCAGGGGGATCTTCGGGGTAATGTCGTAGCGGCCTCTGCCGGGCAGTTTAAGGAAGCCGGATTGCTTGACCTTGGCAATACCGGCCTGGAGATTGCTCAGGCCCGTGCGCCCAGACTTCATGAGCCTGCCCCCCAGGCCATTGATCGCGGGCATCACCGGGTCAAGCGGGTTGAGATTGTGCGCCACGGAAACCGCGAACTTCTTCACCAGGGGCAGAAATTTTGGCAGCAGTGCCCTTACGCCAATCTTGCCGGCCGTGGACAGGAGGCGCACCGAGCCCGCGGCGAACTTGCCCGCCGGCCCGGCGAAGGTCAGCAGGCCATCGACCACCAGATCCTTGATGCCCTCCTTGGTATTGCCTTTGACCAGGTTTTCGATGCCACTCCAGAACGGAACAACCATCTGACCGACGCCTTTGACCCGATCCCAAAAGGCGTCGTCGTTTTTATGGGCCGCGCTTTCCCGGGCCGGGTCCGACTCCGCCCACTGCTTGAGCGTGGTTTCATCGACATAAAACAGATCCGTGGTAATGGCCTTGGCGATCTCCACTGAGCGTTCGGACGCCAGGGTGTGCGGCACCGCACCTGTCGACGGATTGCTCGCCGCTGAAAAGTGCGCGAGCTGTTGCGGGACCACGATGGAAAAGCTCTTGGGTTTGGGGCCTTTGCCGGCCTTGTAATCCGCCCACTGTTGCTTGAACTCGGCCCTGCTGTCGGAGCGGGTGTGGCGGACTACCAATTCTTCAGAAGGCTCACCCTCAGCGGAATGGTCAATTGAAATGAAATCCTTGCCATAGCGTTTATCGGTGGGGTTGTAGGACTCCAGGATCGGCTTCAAGTCGTCGCGCCGCCGGGCGATACCCTTGACCGGATTCACTTCGTAGTAGTTTGTCTCGCCCTTGTATTTGGCTTTGAGAATAAACGCCGGGCGTGTGACAGCGGCCTTTTTCTCCTCGGCGGTTTCATTGGGGCCGCCGGGTTTTGTCCGCAGGGCATACAGCGTTACGTCACCCCGTTCGATCGCCTCGCGGTCCTTTAGCGGCAACTGGGTCAACTGGCTGCGGACAAGCGTTCCGTAGGCGACCTTGGTATCGGCCAGGTATTTGTCAAACGCCCCCTGGAACTGGCCTTCATCATAAACAGGGTATTGATAGTTGACGTCCGAGGGGGTGATTTTCTCACCACTCATGTGCCTGTACAGAGCAAAAACAGGACTGATCAGGCTCAGCACCTCGGTCCGGGAAGTGCCCTTCTGCATCCGTTCGAAATAGTCTTTGCGCATCGGCACGTCGGCCGCCATCTGTTGGGTCGCCGCGACCACGCTATCGATATGGGCGTCCAGTGCAGTGGCTGCCTTATTTATATCTTCCTGCGAATAGCTTTCCTTCTGTGGGAGCACCCCTTGCGTCACCGCCCATGCCAGAACCGCCGGGGTACGGGTCGAGGTTATGAGCGCCCACTCACCGTCCGTTGTAGCTTGCTCGCTGAGCTTGCCAGGCAGATCGACCAGTTGTTGAAAGCCCATGCGCCGCGACGAGCCCGGCGCGATCGTTTCAGCCAGACTGACGCCTTGCTGGAAGTTCACCCACACCGCCGACCCTCGGTAAGGTAGATCCGCTGGCGTATCACGCACGGCAAAGTCGGGCGGGAACAGGGGTTGCAGAATATAGGCCGCCAGATGGGCCTGATCCCCGGAAAGCTGCCGTGAATCGACCAGGTGTTTCCTGAACGCGGACTTTATCGACGGGTAGCTTTGGCCCCACTGGTCACTCGAGGCCAGATTAAAGCCGGCAACCTGCCCGGGTTGGCGCGTCTGCAGCGGGTCCAGACTCAAGGCCAGGGCCTTGAGCAACAGCTTGACCTTGACTTCGGGCGTTATGACGCCATCGAGGGGGAACTCGGCCCCGCCCAGGGTTTTTAACAACTGCTGAACCCGTTCATTGGCCTTGGGCGATTTGAGTATCAGCTCCAGCACGGCGGCCGGCGTGCCCTGGGCTTTTTTCAGAGCCTGGGGCGGGAGGTCTTCGGTCAGCTGGCTGAGCAACGGTTTTTTGTACTTGGCCTCTTGCTCGGCAACCCAGGCCTGGATAGCGGGCTCATTGCGCTTGTCCAGCAAGCCATCCATATCACTGGACGGATCATCCAGGCCCAGGCTGATTTCGCTACGCGCATCTTGCGCAGCGTCAATCGCCGCTTGCACCTGCTCGGGTGTCTTGGGGTTGGAGGGTACTATCCCGTAAAACGCGAGCATGTTATCCAGCCGATTGGTCCCCGGTTGGGTCGAGCCATTGGCGGGTATCAGCGGCGAGTCTTTGTTGAGAAACAAGCTTTTATTGACGACGGCATTCGGGGTTTGCAGCGCGTGCAGCACCCGTAGTATTTCGTCCAGATCACCGAGCTTTCCCCGCACTTGCGCCTGGTGTGAGGGAGTCGCTTGCGCAGGCGGTTGCACCAGCGTCAGGCCGGCACTGCCTTCGCTGGGTGGTGGCGTGTCGGAGCGTGACAAGGTGGGAGCAGCAGGCGCAAATCGTGGGTTGAGGTGGACAGGCGTCATGATGGTTCGTCTCTGGCAGTGATACACAGGCACAGCGACGAAACGAAGGGGGACTGGGAAACTGCGCCTGATCGCTGACATCCTTGTGTGGCGCACACGTAAGAAAATGTTCCAGACAGTTTGGTAACAGCGTTGGTCAGGCCATCGTGGTCAAGCCACGATGGCCATGCGGCGCGCCTTTACTCCTGGCGCAGAATCAGGACCCCCAGTGGCGGCAGATTCAACGCCAGCGACACCGGCTGCCCATGGTGCGGCTCGTCGAGGGTGAACACTTCACCGCCGTTGCCGTAGTTGGAGCCGGAATAGGTGTCGGCATCGCTATTGATCACCTCCTTCCAACTGCCGGCAAATGGCACCCCCACCTTGTACGCCTCGCGGGGCACCGGGGTGAAGTTGGCCACCACCAGCACCGGCTTGCCGTCCTTGCTCCAGCGCAGCCAGGCATAGACGCTGTTGATTGCATCGTCGCCAATCAACCACTGGAAGCCTTGCGGTGCGTCGTCTTGCTCGTGCAGGGCCGGTTCTTCGCGGTACAGGCGATTGAGGTCGCCCACCAGTTTCTGCACACCCCGGTGTTCCGGGTACTGCAGCAGGTACCAATCCAGTTGCTGGTCGTGGTTCCACTCACGCCATTGACCAAACTCGCAGCCCATAAACAGCAGCTTCTTGCCCGGATGCATCCACATAAAGCTCAGGTAGGCCCGCAGGTTGGCGAATTTTTGCCACCTGTCGCCGGGCATCTTGTCGATCAGCGAGTGTTTGCCATGCACCACCTCATCATGGGAGATCGGCAGCACAAAACGCTCGGACCAGGCATACACCAGACCGAAACTCAGCTCATTGTGATGATGGGCGCGGTACACCGGGTCCTGCTGGATGTAATGCAGCGAATCGTGCATCCAGCCCATGTTCCACTTGTAGTTGAACCCCAGGCCGCCCTGCTGGGTCGGCTGGCTGACGCCAGGCCAGGCGGTGGATTCCTCGGCGATTACCAGGGCGCCGGGAGCTTCCAGGGCCACTACATCGTTGAGGTGGCGCAGGAACTCAATGGCTTCGAGGTTTTCGCGCCCGCCGTGGCGGTTAGGCACCCACTCCCCGGCCTTGCGTGAGTAGTCGCGATACAGCATCGACGCCACCGCATCCACCCGCAGGCCATCAATATGGAAGTGCTTGAGCCAGTGCAATGCCGACGCCAGCATAAAACCATGGACCTCGGTACGCCCCAGGTTGTAGATCAGCGTGTCCCAGTCCTGATGAAAGCCTTCCAGCGGGTTGCCGTATTCGTACAGCGCGGTGCCGTCGAACTGGGCCAGGCCGTGGGTATCGGTAGGAAAATGCGCCGGCACCCAGTCGAGAATGATGCCGATGTCCGCCTGATGGCAGGCGTTGACGAACGCGCCAAACTCGTCGGGCGAACCGAAGCGTGCGCTGGGTGCAAATTGCGACAACGGCTGGTAACCCCAGGAACCACCGAACGGGTGCTCCATGATCGGCATCAGTTCGATATGGGTAAAACCCAGTTGCTGCACATAGGGAATCAGCCGCTCCCCCAGCTCGCGCCAGCCGTATTGGCGCGACACTTCGCCCAACTCGTCCAGCTCGCATTGCCAGGAACCGACGTGCAGTTCGTAGATTGACAGGGGCGCACTCGGCGCCTGGCGTTCGCCCCGGGCCTGCATCCAGGCTTGGTCCGACCACGCCACTTGCAATGGCGCGGCGACCTTCGACGCCGTGTCGGGCGGTAACTGGGTGGCCAGGGCCATGGGATCGGCCTTGAGCGGCAGGATCCCGGTGGCGCCGAGAATTTCGTATTTGTAGGCCGCGCCCGGTTGCAGGCGCGGGATAAAGATCTCCCAGACCCCGGCGGGATGCCGCAGGCGCATCGGGTGGCGGCGCCCGTCCCAGATATTGAAGTCGCCCACCACCGAGACCCGCCGGGCATTCGGCGCCCACACGGCAAAGCGCACGCCCTGGATACCATCGACGCTCGTCACTTGGGCGCCCAGGCAATTGCTCAACTCGCGGTGATTGCCTTCGGCAAACAGGTACAGGTCCATTTCCCCGAGCAACTGGCCGAAGCTGTAGGGGTCTTCGGTGATTTGCTCGCCGCCGGCCCACTGGATCTTCAGCAGGTAGCTTTGGCGTGTAGAGAAATGCCCGATAAACAAGCCGGGAACCGGGGTGGCATCCAGGCTGCCAAGCCCGTCGCCGCTGTCACGGGCCAGCACCTCGACACTCAAGGCCTCAGGCAGGAATGCGCGGATTACCTGGCCGCCCTGCTCGTCGTCGTGGGGGCCGAGGAGCGCAAACGGATCCGGATGTTCGGCGCGCACCAGGGCTTCAATATCCTTGGGTGCCGGCATGACCGCGAATTTCGATTGCAGCGGTTCTTTATGTGTAAAGCTCATGATTTCTCCCACCGCTTGTGACACTAAGGATCAAATGTGGGAGCTGGCTTGCCAGCGCTGGCGCAGTGTCAGCTAACGCCGCCATCGTAGCCTGGCGACAGCTCGACAACTCCTACATTCGATCTGCTTTGTTTTGACGTACGCCTTTAACGCCCGTCCAGCAACCCGTGCAATCCGCGCAATGGCACTGCCAGCCAGGTCGGGCGGTTCTCTGCCTCGTAGGCCACTTCATACGCCGCCTTCTCCAGGCTGAACAATGCGAGAGCCGCTTCTGCTCCTTTGGCATCCTGCCAGTCATGCGCCAGTGTAGACGTAGCCTGTTGATACGCCTGGATAAATGCCTGGCGCGCTTCAGTCAGGTAGCGATCTACCACGCGTTGGCGCGAGGCATCGGTATCGGCCGAGTGATCCAGCCCTTGCCCTTGCACATTCAGGGCCATGGCGGCGGCGTAGTCGAACGAACGCAGTACGCCGCTGACGTCCTTGTACGGGCTGTGCTTGCCCCGACGCTCGTGCAACGGCCGCGCGGGCTCGCCCTCGAAGTCGATCAGATAGGCATCGCCCTTGACCACCAGGACCTGGCCCAAGTGCAAATCCCCGTGGACCCGAATGCGCAAGCCGCCCACCGTGGCTTTGGCCAAGGCCTGCACATGGCTGGCAATCGCCTTTTTCTGTGCCAGCAGTTGAGTGACCAACCCCTGGTCGGCGGGGTTCAATTGGTTTTGATGCTGTTTGAGCAGTTGCAATGCACGCTCGATCTGCGCGCCCACCTGCTTGGCCCAGCCCTGGCTGTCCTTGACGGTAGTGACTTCGGGCTGGAAGTCCGGGTTGGAGGTTGGCGCCGCCAGCACGTTGTGCATTTCCCCCAGCCGTTGCCCGAGCAGCCCGGCGAAATCCGCCAGTTCGCCGAGGGCGTTGTAGTGCTGTTCCTGTTCGGAAATCGCTTCGGCCAATTCATCGCGTATCGCCCGCTCCAGGTTGTTCTGGGTCCAGCCCCAGGCATCGCCCTGATTGCTGAGATAGCCCTGGGCAATCATCAACAGGTTGTCCTGGCCTTCGGCATCGCGGCGGATCACCGAACCCAGCAACGGCGAGATATGCGCGTAGCCGGCGGCGGTCAGGTAGGCGCCCATTTCCAGTTCCGGATGAATCCCGGTGCTGACCTTGCGGATCAACTTCAGCACCAGGCTTTCGCCGACCACCACTGAACTGTTGGACTGCTCGGCCGCCAGGTAACGCACTTGCAACTGGTCGCCCAGGGGCAAGTCGGGCAATTGTGGGGTCGGCTCGAAACGGATCTCCCCATCGCTGCTGGTAAGCACGGTCTCGGCGCGCAGGCCCTCGATCACCGCGCGGATGAAGCTGTCGAGGCTGAACGCATCGGTGATCAGGCCCACCTGGCGCACCCGGCGTACCCGTGCCAGGGCCAGTTGCTGCGGCAAGGCGCTGCTGAATTGATCTTCGCCCAGCAGGCCAAAGGGCAACTGATAACGGCTGGTCTGCCCGCTGCTGGTCACTTCAATCTCACTGAGCAGCACCGGATGTTGGGCACCGCCAAAGCGCACGCCATAAGCGATATGCACGCGGTCAATGGTTGAGTCCTTATTGGCGAACCAACGCCGATTGGCCAGCCAGCTGGGCAGTGAAGTCTGCTCCAGAGTGGTGCGGCACGGCGCTTCGAGCAATTCTTCGAGGCGTTTTTTCAGGACCAGGGTGGTGAAGTCCGGCAGGCTCTGGGCGGGCTCCACATGCCAGCTGGGCATCTGGTTTTCCGCGGCCAACACAAACCAATAGAAGCCGTAGGGTGCCAGGGTCAGCAGGAAATTCAGCTGACCGATGGGCGGGAAGGCATTGCCGCCGACCATTTCCACCGGAACCATGCCGGCAAAGGCCGACAGGTCCAACTCCGCCGCCTGGGCCGTACGCGACACGTTGGCCACACACAGGATGATTTCCTGTTTGCCGTCGACCCCGGTGTACTCGCGGGTGTAAGCGAGGATCCGGCGGTTGCTCGGCGAGAGCATTTTCAGGGTGCCGCGCCCGAACGCCTTGGACTGCTTGCGGATCGCCAGCATGCGCCGCGTCCAGTTCAGGAGGGAATGGGGGTCCTGGGCCTGGGTTTCGACGTTGACCGACTGGTAGCCGTAGAGCGGGTCCATGATCGGCGGCAGCACCAGGCTGGCCGGGTCGGCGCGGGAAAAACCACCGTTACGGTCGATGGACCATTGCATCGGCGTGCGCACGCCGTCGCGGTCGCCCAGGTAGATATTGTCGCCCATGCCAATTTCATCACCGTAATACAGGGTCGGTGTGCCAGGCATGGACAGCAACAGGCTGTTGAGCAGCTCGATGCGGCGGCGGTCGCGCTCCATCAAGGGCGCCAGGCGTCGGCGAATCCCCAGGTTGATGCGCGCGCGGCGATCGGCGGCGTAGTAATTCCACAGGTAATCGCGCTCCTTGTCGGTGACCATTTCCAGGGTCAGCTCATCATGGTTGCGCAGGAAAATCGCCCATTGGCAGTTCGCGGGAATTTCCGGGGTCTGGCGCAGAATATCGGTGATCGGGAAGCGATCTTCCTGGGCCAGGGCCATGTACATGCGCGGCATCAGCGGGAAGTGGAAGGCCATATGGCATTCGTCGCCGTCGTCGCCCTTCTGGTCACCAAAGTACAGCTGGGTATCTTCCGGCCATTGGTTGGCTTCGGCCAGCAGCATGCGGTCGGGGTAGTTGGCGTCGATCTCGGCACGGATCTGCTTGAGCACATCGTGGGTTTCGGGAAGGTTCTCGTTGTTGGTGCCGTCGCGCTCGATCAGGTAAGGAATCGCGTCCAGGCGCAGGCCGTCGATGCCCATGTCCAGCCAGTAGCGCATCACCGACAGCACGGCCTTCATGACTTGCGGGTTGTCGAAGTTGAGGTCCGGCTGGTGGGAATAGAAGCGGTGCCAGAAGTACTGGCCGGCGACCGGGTCCCAGGTCCAGTTGGACTTTTCGGTGTCGAGGAAAATGATGCGGGTACCGTCGTATTTCTGGTCGTCATCGGACCACACGTAGAAGTCCCGGGCACTGGAGCCAGGCTTGGCCTTGCGCGCGCGCTGGAACCACGGATGCTGGTCCGAGGTGTGGTTGATCACCAGCTCCGTAATCACCCGCAGCCCGCGCTTGTGCGCCTCGGCGATAAAACGCTTGGCGTCGGTCATGGTCCCGTAGTCGCTGTGCACACCACGGTATTCGGCAATGTCATAGCCGTCGTCACGGCGTGGCGATGGGTAGAACGGCAGCAGCCAGATGGTGTTCACGCCCAGGTCGGCGATGTAGTCGAGTTTGGCGATCAGCCCGGGGAAATCCCCGATGCCGTCGTTATTGGAGTCGAAATAGGATTTGACGTGAACCTGGTAAATCACCGCGTCCTTGTACCAGAGCGGGTCTTTGATAAAGGTGGCAGCCTTGGGTTTCTTCGCCATTGGAAACTCCTGGAAAATTCAAGAAAACTTATAGACTGGGCTTGATCAATGTATGCGGGCTTGCCCGCCATAGCGCTGGATCAGTTGATGGATACTTGACTGGCACACTGCTATTGCGGGCAAGCCCGCTCCCACAGCTGATCTGCATCCGACTCAAGGCTGGGTTACGCGCCAGATGCCAAATGGCATATGGGGCTCGATGCGCATCCATTGGGTCTTGCCGTACCAGGTCCAGCGATGGCCGTTCATCAGGTCTTCGCCCTGCACCTGGGCGTCGTCCGGCAGGCCCATCTCCCACAGCGGCAGCTCGAAATGCGCCTCCTGGGCGTTGAACGGGTCGAGGTTGACGGCGACCAGGATGAAGTTGCTGCCATCCTCGCTGCGCTTGCCGAAGTACAAGATGTGGTCGTTGAACGCGTTGTAGAGCGTCAGGCCCAGGTGTGTCTGCAGCGCCGGGTTTTGCCGGCGGATGCGGTTGAGTTGGGCAATCTCGGCAATGATGTTGCCGGGGGCGCTGAAGTCCCGGGGGCGGATCTCGTACTTTTCCGAGTCCAGGTACTCTTCCTTGCCCGGCACCGGCGCGCTTTCACACAGCTCAAAACCCGAGTACATGCCCCATAGGCCCGAGCCCATGGTGGCCAGCGCGGCACGGATCAAAAAGCCGGGGCGCCCGGACTCATGCAGAAAGCCCGGGTTGATGTCCGGCGTGTTGACGAAAAAGTTCGGCCGGTAGCATTCACGCCAGGGCGACTGGTTCAACTGGGTGAAGTACTCACTCAATTCGGCCTTGGTGTTGCGCCAGGTGAAATAGGTGTAGCTCTGGGAATAACCGACCTTGCCCAGCCGCGCCATCATCGCCGGGGTGGTGAAGGCCTCGGCGAGGAAGATCACTTCGGGGTGCTGGGCCCGTACGTCGCTGATCAACCATTGCCAAAATGGCAGCGGCTTGGTGTGAGGGTTGTCGACGCGGAAGGTCTTGACCCCCTCCTCGACCCAGCCCAGCACGACATCACGCAACTCCAGCCACAGGCTGGGGATCGCATCGGCGGCATAGAAGTCGACGTTGACGATGTCCTGGTATTTCTTCGGCGGGTTTTCCGCATATTTGATCGTGCCGTCCGGGCGCCAGTTGAACCAGCCGGGATGCTGCTTGAGCCAGGGGTGGTCCTGGGAACACTGGATGGCAAAGTCCAGGGCGATCTCCAGGCCGTGCTCGGCGGCGGCCGCTACCAGGCGGCGGAAATCCTCGCGGGTGCCCAGTTGCGAATGGATGGCGTCATGGCCGCCCTCCTCGCTGCCGATGGCATACGGGCTGCCGGGATCCTCGGGGCCGGCGGTCAGTGAGTTGTTCTTGCCCTTGCGGTGACTGCGGCCGATGGGGTGGATCGGCGGGAAGTACAGCACGTCAAAGCCCATGTCGTGGATCATCGCCAGGCGCCCATGCACGTCATTGAAAGTGCCATGACGCGCCGCATCGTCGGTGATCGAGCGCGGAAACAGCTCGTACCAACTGGCAAACAACGCCTGGGGCCGTTCCACATCCAGTGGATACACCGGGCTGATACTCAGGTAGGGGCGCAAATCGGCCTCGGCCATCAGCTGTGCACTGTGTTCGTGCAGAAACAACGCGACCTGCTCGGTTTCCAGCAGCCCGGACAATTGTTGATGCAATTGCTGCAAGTGCTCCTGCAGCTCACCTTCACTGCGTCCAGCGGCTTGCAAGACCTGCTGGCGACCTTCCTGCAGCTCCAGGCTGACGGGAACCCCGGCGGTGTGTTTCTTGCCCAGTTCGTAGCAGAAACTGGCGAAATGGTCGATCCACGCCTCGATGCAATATTGGTGCGGGCCCTGCAGGGTGACGTCGAAAGTGCCTTCCCAGGTGTTGTTGCCCTTGTCTGCCATGACCTCGCGATGCCAGTTGTCTTCACTCAGCGACCGCCAGCGAATCAACACGGCCAACTGGTCATGGCCGTCGGCGAACACCTTGCTGGTAACGTGGATGGATTGCCCTTGCACGGCCTTGACCGCGAATGCGCCGGCATCAATCACCGGCATCGTGTCTTCAATGGCGATCCTGGGCAGCAACAGTGCCTGGGACAGTGGTAATCCGGGTATTTCAGCCGTCATCGAGCATCTCCCCTTACGCCCCATGGACGCTCTTGTGCTTGATTGTCAGTGCTGCAGGCGGGCTCTTCCTGAGCCGGCCACATAAGGTCCGAGCCCGGTGGCTCGCGGAAAGTTCAGATGGATGTGCCGCCCGCCGGGCGGGAATCAATCGGTCGTGCCGATTGTCCCCGATACAACAAAGCACAAAGGAGGCCATACCGATGAGTATCCCGATCCCCGCACGAACCCCAGAGCCCAATATAGACAAGCCACCACTGCCGCCCACTGAGCCAGTGCCGATTCCCGAGCAGGAGCCACCTGAAAACCAGCCACCACCGATGGAGGACCCACCGCAAACCGCGTCACCGGTCGTCGCCTGAAAAGCGTCGCTGCTTGCCCGCGATCGGGCAAGCATTAGAGATACGTCCTACCAACCAGCCCGAAAGCACTGAAGTCGATCGCCCTCGCCCGAAGATAGGCTGACTTGCGCATGCATCACGTCAAACCCATGCGAGGGCTCATCATGTCAATTCAACCCGCTAATCATCAGCCGTACCGACCTATCACGTCGCTTCCTGAAAAAGTGCCACTTAATCATTCTCAAGAGATTCTGCGCTTGCTCAAGGCCGGCCCAAGTGCCCTCCCACGAACAAAAGCGCCTGACAGACCGCGTCAGCAGCCAACGCCTACCTCACAGTTCAAAACCACGCGCCAGCCTGACGCAAAGCCTGCCGAGCGTGGCTATCCCCCCCGGCAGTCCGAGGCAGCCACTGCACAGGCCAAGCCTCGCCCACAAACGCCTGACGCAGGCTCTGTAATAGCCGACAAAGTTGGCAAGTTATTGAACCGCGACAGTGTCATACAAATGTTGCGCGAGCCGTTTTCCATGGAGACCAGGAGCCGTCTCAGCGAACTGCGCACGTTGTTGAGCCCGGCCAATATCCGCACGATGCAGAATGGCCCCAATGCCGCCGGAACAATCAGGCAACTCAACGAATTCAAGACACTCTTGAGCCAAACAAACCTCGAGCACCTGCAAGATACTGCGGCAGCCGTGGAGGTCCCTGGGTTGAGTAAGAATGAAATCAGATCACGTATGAACACCGGCGACCCCGAGGCGGATTTCAGGGCCAGCCAGGAAGTCGAGCAAGAGTTGCGTCTGGAGGAAGTGAATATCAAGCAGCGCAAGCGCGATAGCGCAGGCACCGCCAAGGCCCTTTCCGGCCTCGGCCAATCATTGAACGCACTCCCCCAGGACACGCCAACGGATGAGACACCGTCCCAGGCAAAGCCAACACCGGAGAATAACCCGCCGATACAGACAACCCAGACACCCCAGCCCAGGGACAATCCACCTGCCCAAGGCAGCAGCCAAACCTTCACCTTCGGCAATATTGGCGAATCGATCCTGGCAGCGCCGAGCGAAGTCATGAACTTTGCCCACGGCCGTGACAAGCTCGATGTCTCGGGAGTTCGTGCCCAACTGGGTAATAAACCCCTTAACCTGGTAGAGAACTTCTCAGGCGCCATCGGTGAAATGCAGATTCACTACCTCCCGGGTACCCACACAAGCGTGGTGATGATCGCAGGCGATCCCGGGAAGCCACCGTTCGTGGTCAAGGTGTTTGGTGAAGTGACCTACAGCGATCTGGTGACCTGAGCAGGCGGCGGTGATTAAAGGGCCGCACAGGTGATTCGGTGATTTGACTGACCTGGATCAGCACGCCCTGCGTGCTGTTGATCCAGGCACCGGCCCCACGGCTTGCGGGGGCTGATGAGCGAAAGACCATGAGCTAATCCGGGTAGGACGCTCTAGTGCTTGATTGTCAGTGCTGCAGGCGGGCTCTTCCTGAACCGGCCACATAAGGTCCGAGCCCGATGGCCGGCGGAACGTTCAGAGGGGTGTGCCGCCACCGGGCGGGAATCAATCGGCCGTGGCGGTTGTCCACCGATTGAGCAAAACACAAACGAGGCCACCGCGATGAACATCCCGATTCCTGCTGAAACACCCGACCCGAATATTGATACACCGACCTTGCCGCCGACCGAGCCTGCGCCGATTCCCGAACAGGAACCGCCGGAAAGCGTGCCACCGGCAAAGGAAGAACCGCCTACGACTATGCCGCCAGTTATCGTGTAGGAGCCCGAAGCTAAGGCTTGTCTAGTAGTTTCACAATCCTTGGCATCACGCTGAACACCAGTAGCGCCAGCACGGTGCTCAGTACCGCAGTGGACTCCTTGCCCAACCCCGCCGCCACCCCGATGGCGGCGGTCATCCACAGGCCGGCTGCGGTGGTCAAGCCCTTGACGTGCTGGCCAGTGTCCTCCTCCTTGCCCTTGAGAATCGTCCCCGCGCCGAGGAAACCGATACCGGCGATCACCCCCTGCACCACCCGGCTCATGGCGTCTGCCTGGGAGCCGGACATCTGTGGCACCAGCACAAACAAGGCTGCGCCCATCGCCACCAGCATATGGGTGCGCACACCGGCGGCCTTGCCTTTCTGTTCGCGCTCAAAGCCCAGGATGCCACCCAGAATCGCGGCGATCAGCAGGCGTAGGGTGATTTGCGTCAGTTGCCGCGCATCGCCGATATCGGCGAATTCGCTTTGCAGGGTTTGCCAGACTTCTTGCCACCAGGCGTCCATGGTCCTGTCCTTTTCATGGGAGATAGAAGATGGACAGCAACGACCGCCAGTCAGTTGCGCCGAACCATTGGCCGGTGAGCGTCACCTAATGAACAGCACCGAACAACCAGGAGAAGACCATGCCCGTACGTATCGAAAACCAGACCTGCTATTTCAAGACCGACGACAACGGTGAAGAACAACGCTGCAGCGTTTTGGAGGTGACGGTGATTACCGACAGCGACAAATCCATGTCGGCGGTCGAGATCGACGGCCAACGGATCTACATCACCGAAGCCGAGGCCGACGCCTTGACCGTCGCAGGTGCCATTGACGGGCGCAAGCACCTCAAGGCCAGCACCGGTGATTCGGTGATTTGATTGACCTGGATCAGCATGCCTTGCGTGCTGTTGATCCAGGCACCGGCCCCGCGGCTTGCGGGGTGCTGCACATTGTCGCAGCGGCGCGCTAAAAACTCATCTGATCCGCTTTTTATGGTTTTACCTGAGTCTGTTATGCAAACAGATCGCGGCCCATAGTTCATCCGCCTGATGGAGGCTGATGAGCGAAAGACCATGAGCGATAGAATCCCCGTCCGATTAGTAGAAAATTTCGAGCCTGCACATCCAAAGAAGATGAAGGCCAAATCCAGCGACAACCTGATTCACACCCGCAGTTTCACCGGCCTGTTCCGGACCTTGCGCATAAGCGGTGCAGGCTTTCTGTTCCTGGCGTTTTTGGGCACCGTGTGGCTGAACTGGGACTCACGCCAGGCGGTGTTGTGGGACCTGGCTGAAAGCAAGTTCCATATTTTTGGCGCAACCTTCTGGCCCCAGGATTTCATCCTGTTGTCGGCGTTGCTGATTATCTGTGCCTTTGGGCTGTTTGCCATTACGGTATTTGCCGGCCGTGTCTGGTGTGGCTACACCTGCCCGCAAAGCTCGTTTACCTGGCTGTTCATGTGGTGCGAGAAAGTCACCGAAGGCGAGCGAAACCAGCGGATCAAGCTGCAGGCCGCGCCCTGGAGCGTGAATAAACTGGCGCGCCGCGCCGCCAAACACACCCTGTGGCTGGCAATCAGTGTGCTGACCGGCTTGACCTTTGTCGGCTATTTCACCCCGATCCGGCCCCTGGCCGAGGAGCTGCTGACCTGGCAGATGGGCGGTGTCAGCCTGTTCTGGGTGCTGTTCTTTACCGGCGCCACCTACATCAACGCCGGCTGGCTGCGGGAAGCGGTGTGCATGCATATGTGCCCGTATGCACGGTTCCAGAGCGTGATGTTCGACAAGGACACCCTGACCATTTCCTACGATGCCGCCCGTGGCGAAAGCCGTGGCCCGCGCAAACGCGATGTGAACCCGGCCGATGTGGGCCTGGGCGACTGCATCGACTGCCACTT
This sequence comes from Pseudomonas sp. WS 5410, assembly GCF_012985645.1. NCBI lineage: Bacteria > Pseudomonadati > Pseudomonadota > Gammaproteobacteria > Pseudomonadales > Pseudomonadaceae > Pseudomonas > Pseudomonas sp. WS 5410. Next base: position 341,923 of record NZ_JAAQWS010000001.1, read on the forward strand.
GTGCGTGCAGGTCTGCCCCACCGGCATCGACATCCGCGATGGCCTGCAGATGGAGTGCATCGGCTGCGCCGCCTGCATCGACGCCTGCGATTCGATCATGGATAAAATGGGTTATGCCCGGGGCTTGATCAGTTACACCTCCGAACATCAGTTGCAGGGTGGCAAGACCCACCTGCTGCGGCCACGCCTGATCGGCTACAGTGCCGTGCTGCTGGTGATGATCGCCGCCCTAGTGATGGCACTGGTGCAACGGCCCATGGTCTCGCTGGACGTCACCAAGGACCGTGGCATGTTCCGGGAGAACAGCCAGGGGTTGATCGAGAACATCTACAGTTTGAAGATCATCAACAAGACCCAGCAGCGCCAGGATTACCGCGTGCAACTGGTGGATGGCGAGGGCTTCCAGCTACAGGGCAAGACCGAGATCAGCCTGGAGCCCGGAGAGATCACGGATGTGCCGGTGTCTGTGGCGCTGACCCGTGACAAGCCGACCAGCAGCTCGCAAACCATCCGTTTCAAGGTAACGGATATCGACGAGCCAAGTGTTTATAGTGTCGCCGACAGCCGTTTTGTCGCGCCGCTGAACCGCTGACCCACGCAATTCCCCTGTGGGAGCAGGCTAGCCCTCTCCCACATTTTGACCGCTGTAGAACATTAGGATCACGATGAAACGCTACGAGAAATTTGCCGACGACATCGCTGAACTGATCCGCTCCGGCGTCCTCGGGCCGGGCCAGCGGGTGCCGTCGGTGCGCTATGCCAGCCAGACCTATGGCGTCAGCCCCTCCACGGTGTTCCAGGCCTATTACCTGCTGGAGCGCCGCGGCCTGATCCGGGCGCGGCCGCGCTCCGGGTATTTCGTCAACACCCACGCGCCCAGCCCGTTTTCGGAGCCGGCAGTCAGCGCCCATGTTCACGAATCCACCGAGGTGGACGTCAGTGAGCTGGTGTTCTCGGTACTGGATTCGATCAAGGATCCGCAGACCGTGCCCTTCGGCTCGGCCTTCCCCAGCCCGACGCTGTTCCCCCTGCAACGCCTGGCCCGCTCCATGGCCAGCGCCAGCCGCGAAATGGACCCGCGCATGGTGGTCACGGACATGTCGCCGGGCAACCCGCAACTGCGTCGGCAAATCGCCCTGCGCTACATGGTCGGTGGCTTGATGCTGCCCATGGAAGAGCTGCTGATCACCAACGGTGCCCTGGAAGCGCTGAACCTGTGCCTGCAAGCGGTGACTGAGCCTGGCGATCTGGTGGCCATCGAAGCCCCGGCGTTTTATGCCTGCCTGCAAGTGTTGGAGCGCTTGAAGCTCAAGGCCGTGGAAATTCCGGTGCATCCGCGTGATGGCATTGACCTGAAGGTGCTGGCCCAGACCCTGGAGCGCTACCCGATCAAGGCCTGCTGGTGTATGACCAGTTTCCAGAACCCCATGGGTGCGACCATGCCCGAGGCCAAGAAGCAGGAGCTGGTCGAGTTGTTGCGCGGGCACCAGGTGCCGCTGATTGAAGACGATGTGTACGCCGAACTGTACTACGGCCAACAGGCGCCCAAGCCGGCCAAGGCCTTCGACACTGAAGGCCTGGTGATGCACTGCGGCTCCTTCGCCAAGAGCCTGGCCCCGGGCTATCGCGTGGGCTGGGTTGCGGCAGGCCGCTACGCGCAAAAGATTGAACGTCTGAAGCTGATGACCTCGCTCTGCGCCTCGATGCCGGCCCAGGCGGCCATTGCCGACTATCTGCAACACGGCGGCTACGACCGCCACCTGCGCAAACTGCGTTATGCCCTGGAAGAACAGCAAAGTGCCATGCTCGCGGCCATCGCCCGTTACTTTCCGGCGCAAACCCGGGTCAGCCAGCCCGCCGGCGGGTATTTCCTGTGGCTGGAGCTACCGGAGCAGACCGACTCGCTGAAACTGTTCCAGATGGCCCTGGCCCAGGGCATCAGCATTGCACCGGGGCCGATCTTTTCGCCGACCCAGCGTTTTCGTAACTGTATCCGTCTGAATTACGGCAGCCCCTGGGATGAAACAGCGGAAAAGGCCATGGAGACGCTGGGGCGGATTGTGCGTTCGTTTTGAAAAACGCCTTGAAATAGATCAGCTCAACGGTGCCGTTGGACCGCGTGATTGCGCGGTTTAACATTCGCCTCTTTTCACTCAAAAAAAGAGAGGTGCCATGAACAATGTCCTACCACCATTTTTTCATTTTCCATTGCCCATCCCGCCCAACTACATGCGGGTCGCAGAACAGCGCGCAGTTCGCCGACTGACTGGCCCCATGGGGCGCCCTGCAGGGGATCACCGTTCGGCGGAAAGGATTATCGAACAGAGTGCAGTGTTGAAGGACTACGTCGACGGTAACGATCGCTGGCAATTGGACCGGGATCTCAAGCGGCATCTGGGCGACTGGACACAAGCCAATCCGGACCCGGACGCTCGCGCCAACGCCGCCTACGATCTGGATAAGGTGTTGCGCTTCATTGATAACCTGGACGAGTGCAAGCTCGACGGTAGTGAGGAGCGCAACGGCAAGATAGACGGGTTTTCCGAAAGGGGTGTGGTCATCCTGCACAACTCCGAGGCTGACCGCCTGGACCAGTTCGCCCGCAAAGGCTACTCGGTGCTGCCTACCTTTTGACGCGTTACGGCAGGCCTGCTAGCGGCCGCCCCCAAGGTCAATAAACGTCCCGGTGGCGTAGGACGCCTTGTCCGACAACAGCCAGACAATCGCTTCCGCCACTTCGTCCGGGCGCCCGCCGCGGGCCATGGGAATGCCAGACTCAAGCTTGCTGACCCGATCCGGGTCGCCGCTCAGGGCATGGAACTCGGTGTAGATGTAGCCGGGACGCACGGCATTGACACGAATCCCCTCGCCCGCCACTTCCTTGGACAGGCCAACGGTGAAGCTGTCCAGCGCGCCCTTGGACGCCGCATAGTCCACATACTCACCGGGCGCGCCAATGCGCGAGGCCACCGACGAGACGTTGACGATGCTGCCACCCTGCCCGCCATGTTTGGGCGACATACGCAGCAGCGCATGCTTGGCACACAGGATCGGCCCCAGCACGTTGGTCTTGAGGACTTTCAGGATACGGAATTCGGACATCTCATCGACCCGTGATTTATGCCCGACGGTCCCGGCATTGTTGACCAGCGCGGTGACGCGCCCCAGTTCGGCGTCGACGCGGTTGAACAGGCTGATCACTTCGTCTTCGATGCTGACATCGGCGCGCACTGCAATGGCCTGGGCACCGAGTGCGCGCACTTGCTCCAGTACCCGCAGCGCGGCGGCTTCATCGGACTGGAAATTGATGCAGATGCGATAGCCCTGTCGGGCCGCCAGCAAGGCTGTGGCGGCGCCGATCCCACGACTGCCACCGGTGATGATGACGACTTTGTCCATGCGTAGTGACTCCCCATTCAACCTGAGCTGTTGGATCCAAGAATACCTGCGCCTGCCAGGTTTTGCATGGACCGGGGTCAATTGATCTCACGGTGGGGTCAAGCGCTCCCTGGCCACGATGGCGCTCATAAAGGTATCCGCCGGCAGTGGGTGGCCCAGCAGGTAGCCTTGCAGCGAGTTACAGCCCAGGCGCGTGAGGAAATCCTGCTGCATGTTGGTCTCGACCCCCTCGGCAACGATGCGCAGGCCCAGGGCCTGGCCCAGGGCGACAATTGCCGAGACGATGGCGGCATCGTCGCTGTCGTGCTCCAGGTCGCGCACAAAGCCACGGTCGATTTTCAGCTCATTGGCCGGCAGGCGCTTGAGGTACATCAGGCTCGAGTAGCCGGTGCCAAAGTCGTCAATGGACAAATCCACGCCCATTTTCGAGAGTTCCTGCAACACCCGCATGCTCGCATCGGCATCGCTCATGGCCGTGGTTTCGGTGATTTCCAGGGTCAGGCTATTGGCCGGCAACTGGTGGCGCTGCAGGGCGTTGGCCACACTGGTGACCAGCCCGGCATGGCAGAACTGCAGGGCCGACAGGTTCACCGCAATACGCCAGTCCCGATAACCCTGGGCATACCACACCTGCATTTGCCGGCATGCTTCGTTGAGCACCCAATCGCCGATGGCGATGATCACCCCGGTTTTTTCCGCCAACTCGATAAACTTGTCCGGCAGCAACAGACCGTGTTGTGGGTGCTCCCAGCGCAACAGGGCTTCGGCACCGATGGCGCGACCGCTGAGGGCGTCGAACTTGGGCTGGTAGTACAGGCGCAACTGCTGTTGCTCAACCGCCTTGCGCAAATCCTGCAACAGTTGCAGTTGCTTGCGCGCATTGGTGTTCATTGACACATCAAAAAAGCTGTAGCCGTTCTTGCCCATGCTCTTGGCGTGATACATCGCCGCATCGGCATTCATCAACAGTTCCTGGGGCGTTGCGCCGTTACCGGGGAACAGGGCAATGCCGACACTGGCGGAGATGCTCAAGTCATGCTCGGCTACGCGGAACGATTGGTTGATCAATCCCACCTGGCGTTCGGCAAGACGCAGCGCATCGTCGGGCTGGCTCAACTGCACCAGCAACACGAACTCATCGCCGCCGATCCGCGCCAGGGTGTCCTGGCTGCGCAGGTCTTCGCGCAGGCGCAGGCCCACCTCACGCAGCAATTGGTCACCCAGATGATGGCCGAAGGCGTCATTGACCGGTTTAAAACCGTCGAGGTCGATAAACATCAGAGCAAAACACCCACCTTGCTCCGCGACCAACTGGGTAGCCTGCTGAATGCGATCGGCCAGCAGCGTACGGTTTGGCAGGCCGGTCAGCGTGTCGTGCAGGGCCAGGTGGGTGAGTTCCTGGTTGGCCAGGCTCAAGGAGTCGGCCAACACAGCGGTGCGTGCTTCCAGGCGCGCATCGAGCAAGGAGGTCAATAGCGCGAAGGCCAGGATTGCCAGGGTGGTCACCAACACTAGATTGTCCAGGCCGGTGCCGCTCAGGCCATCCACCGACGCCCCGCAAAAACTGCCATCGGCAAAACGCGCCGCCGCCATGCCGGTGTAATGCATGCCGACGATGGCCACGCCCATCACCACCGCCGCAGCGCTCCGTGCCAGGCGTACATAGGGGGTGTTGCGCCGCAGTTTGAAGGCAATCCATAAGGCGGCGGCCGAGGCCCCCACGGCAATCAGCAATGAGGCGGTGAACAAGGTGGGGTCGTAGTCGATGCCCGGCATCATGCGCATGGCGGCCATGCCGGTGTAGTGCATGGTGCTGATCCCCGCCCCCATGATCAAGGCGCCAAACCCCAGTTGCCAGGCCGGCAGACGCGGTTGGTTGACCAGCCACAGGGCGAAGCCACTGGACAGGACGGCGATCAACAGCGACAGCGCCGTTATGCCCATGTCGTAGCCCAGGGCAATGGGCAGGCTAAACGCCAACATCCCGATAAAGTGCATCGACCACACGCCAATCCCCATGGCCAGGGCGCCGCCGGCCATCCACAGGTACACAGCCCGGCCCTTGGCGGTGGCAATCCGACCGGTCAGGTCCAGGGCGGTATAAGACGCCAGGATGGCCACAAACAGGGAGATCAGGACCAACGCGGGGGAATAACTGCCGGTAAGCATGTGACGTCTCATGGATGACAATGCGAACGGCGTCCGTGCCGGGGAAAAGTCGGGGGATTGTAGCGAGAGTAATTCTCGTACAGGTGGAATATTGTCACAAGGCCATTACTGAAAATGTACGGCCTGGGGGGGCAAAATACGCCCTTTGGGAGAGGGCTTGCCCGCGATGGCGTCAGTAATACCCCCTGAGGGTTTATCAGCTGTTCATCCGTTATCGTTGACGACCATCGCCGACAGGGTCAGGGTTTTTTGTTTGGCTCCAACTGGCCATCCCAACCACCGCCCAACGCCGCAATCAGTTGCACGCTGGCCACCAGCCGGGTTTGCAGCAAGGTCAGCACGGTACGTTCGTTGCTCAACGCCGTCGCCTGGACGTTGACCACATCCAGGTAGGCAATCAGGCCGGCCTTGTACTGGTTCTGGGTCAGGCGCAGGGATTCCCGTGCGGACTCCAGGGCCTCGTTGCTCACGCCCGCCTCGTCTTCCAGAACCTTGAGCTGGACCATGTAGTTTTCCACCTCGCGGAAGCCGTCGAGTACAGTCTGGCGGTACTTGGCCACGGTTTCGTCGTAGGACGCTTCGGCGCGGTCAACTTCTGCCGAGCGCTGCCCGCCGTCGAACAGGGTCATCGCCAGTTTCGGCCCCACCGACCAGAAGCGGTTGGGCAGGCTTATCCAGTCGGCATAGGTGCTGCTGGAGTAACCACCGGCCAGACTCAGGGTCAGGTCGGGGTAGTAGGCGGTTTTCGCCACGCCGATATTGGCGTTGGCGGCAATCACTGCGCGCTCCGCCGAAGCAATATCCGGGCGGCGTTCCAGCAGTTGCGATGGCAGGTTGGCAGGAATCTGCGGCAGTGCCGGTATGTCCTTGCTCACCGCCAGGTTGAACATGGCGGGAGGTTCGCCGATCAACACCGCGATGGCGTTTTCCAGTTGCGCCCGTTGCCAGATCAGGTCGATCAGGCTGGCCTGGGTACTCTTGAGCTGGGTCTGGGCCTGGGCGACGGCGTCCTTGCCTGAGACACCGGCGCGGTACTGGTTCTGGGTCATTTGCAGCGAGCGCTGATAGGTCTCGACGGTGGTTTGCAGCAAGCGCGTCTGTTCGTCCATGACCCGCAATTGCAGGTAGTTCTGCACCAGTTCCGACTGCTGGCTCAGGCGCATGGCCGCCAGGTCGGCGGCGCTGGCTTGGGCGCTGGCGTCGCTGGCTTCCAGGCCTCGGCGTAATTTGCCCCAGATATCGGCTTCCCAGCTCACCCCCAACTGAGTGTTGAGGGTGTCGCGGATACCACTGCTGGAGCTGCTCAAGCTCGCATTACTGCTACCCGTGCCCTGGCTGGCGCGGGTTTTCCCGGCGCTCAGGTCGACGGTCGGAAAGAACGCGCCACGGGAGCTGCGTGCCGTGGCCTGGGCCTGGCGGTAGCGGGCTTCGGCCTGGGCCACGGTCTGGTTGGCGTTGTTGAGCTTGTCCACCAGGCTGTTGAGTTGCTGGTCGCCATACAGCTCCCACCAGGCGCCACGGGCCAGGGCATCGCTGGGGGCGGCCTGGCGCCAGCCCTGGGCTTCTTTGTACTGCGCCGGCTCGGCAACTTGCGGGCGCTGGTAATCGGGGCCGATGGCGCAGGCGCTGAGGAACACGGCGCAAAACATCATCGTCAGTGCAGGGGCCCGGAAAACAATTGATTCGGTCATAGCGGAGTGTCCAGGGCAGCGTCGGTACGCACTCCGCGCCAGCCGTTGAAACGGTGGCGCAGGCGGTCGAGATAGAGGTAAACCACCGGGGTGGTGTAAAGGGTCAGGATCTGGCTGAAGACCAGCCCGCCGATAATGGTCAGGCCCAGGGGCTGGCGCATTTCCGCGCCTTCGGCGGTGCTCAGCAGCAACGGCAAGGCCCCGAGGATCGCCGCCAGGGTGGTCATCAGGATCGGCCGCAAGCGCAGCAAACAAGCACTGCGTATGGATTCCAGGGGCTGCATGCCTTCCTTGCGCTCCAGCTGCAGGGCCAGGTCGATCATCAGGATCGCGTTTTTCTTCACCACGCCAATCAGCAGGAACAGGCCCAACAGCGAGATCAGGCTGAACTCGCCGCCCAGCACGTAGATCGACAACAGCGCGCCGACCCCGGCCGAGGGCAGGGTCGAGAGGATGGTCAGCGGGTGAATGTAGCTTTCATAGAGAATCCCCAGCACCAGGTACACCGCGACCAATGCACCGAGGATCATGAACGGCTGGCTTTTCTGGGTGGCGGCGAAGGCATCGGCGGTGCCGGCCATCTTGGCGATCACGTCTTCCGGCAAGCCGACCTTGGCAATCGCCCGCTCGATGGCGGCCGTGCCCTGCTCCACCGTGACCCCGGGAGCCATGTCGAAGGCAATGTCTTCGGAGGCAAACTGCCCTTCGTGGCTGACGCGGTCGTCGGCCAGGCTGTTTTCGTAGTGGGCAATGGTCGACAGCGGAATTCGCGCGCCGTCAGCGGTAATCACCTGCACCTGATTGAGGGTGATCGGGTCCTGGGCGTATTTCGGATTGACCTCCATCACCACCCGGTACTGGTTGAGGCTGTCATAAATGGTGGAAATCTGCCGCTGGCTGTAGGCGTTGTTCAGCACCGAGGTAACCATGTTCATGTCCACGCCCAGGCGCTTGGCTTGATCGCGATCGACAATCAGCGTCACTTGTTGCGCACCCCGCCCTTCGCGGGCGTCGATGGCGGTCAGTTCCGGCAGCTCGCGCAGCGCGGCGACCACTTTCGGGTACCACAGGCGCAAGGCCGCCAGGTCGCCACTTTGCAGGATGTAGGAATATTGCGAAGACGTCTGGTCGCGGCCACCACCAAATTGCAGGTCCTGGTCGGCCATCAGCATCAAGCGGCCACCGGGTACCAGGGGCACGTTCTTGCGCAAGCGCTCGATCACCGCCTGGGCCGACAGCTGGCGTTCCTTGATCGGCTTGAGGCGCACCAGCATCACCGCGTTGTTGGTGCCGTTGCTGCCACCGATAAAACCCGCCACGCTTTCCACCGCAGGGTCTTGCAACACGGCTTTGCGGAAGATCTCCATCTTCGGCTGCATGACGCTGAATGACAGGCCGTCATCGCCGCGCACAAAACCGATCAATTGCCCGGTGTCCTGTTGCGGCATAAAGGTTTTGGGCACCACCACATACAGCGCGATATTCACCCCGATGGTCACGAACAGGCTGAGCAGGGTCAGGCGCTTGTGCCGCAGCACCCAGTCCAGGCTACGGGCGTAACCCGCGACCATATGGTCGTTGACCTTCTGGCTCCAGCGCTGCAAACCGGTCTCCTGCCCTTTGACATGGGGCTTGAGCCAGCGCGCGCAGAGCATCGGGGTCAGGGTCAGCGAAACCACCAGCGACACAATGATCGCCGCCGCCAGGGTGATGGAAAATTCACGGAACAGGCTGGTGACAATCCCGCCCATAAACAGGATCGACAGGAACACCGCCACCAGCGACACGTTCATCGACAGCAGGGTAAAACCGACCTCCTTGGCCCCCAGGTACGCTGCCTTCATTGGCGCGATACCGTTGTCGATATGCCGGGAAATGTTCTCCAGCACCACGATGGCATCGTCCACCACCAGGCCGGTGGCGAGGATCAGGGCCATCAGCGACAGGTTGTTCAGGGAAAACCCATAGAGGTACATGATCGCAAAGGTGCCCACCAGCGACACCGGTACCGCCAGGGTCGGGATCAGTGAGGCGCGGAAGTTGCCGAGGAACAGGTACACCACCAGGATCACCAGGGCCACGGCAATCAGCAGGGTCATTTCTGCCTCATGCAGGGTGGCGGTGATCACCGGCGAACGATCCATGGCCAGGTTGAGCTTGACGCTGGACGGCAAAACCGCCTGCAACGCCGGCAACTGGGCCTTGATCTGCTTGACGGTCTCGATGATGTTGGCGCCGGACTGGCGGTTGATCACCAGCAACACCGCCGCATCATTGTTGAAAAAACCGCTGTTGTAGCGGTCTTCGACGCCATCGCTGATCTTCGCCACATCGCTCAGGCGCAACGCGGCACCGTCCTGGTAGCGGATCAGCAGCGGCTCATAATCCTTGGCCTTTTCCAGCTGGTCATTGGCCTGGATCTGCCAGTTGCGCTCGCCATCTTCCACCGAGCCCTTGGGCCGGCGCACGTTGGCATTGGCAATGGTGTCGCGCACCTCATCCAGGGACACGCCGTACTGGTCGAGGGCCTTGGGCTCCAGCTCGATGCGCACCGCCGGCAGGGAGCTGCCGCCGATCTGCACCTCGCCCACGCCCGGTACCTGGGACAGGCTTTGCGAGAGGATGGTGGACGCCAGGTCGTAGAGCTGGCCCTTGGGCAATACGTCCGAGGTCAGCGACAGCACCATGATCGGCGCCTGGGACGGGTTGATCTTCCTGTAGGTGGGCATGCTGCGCATGCCGCTGGGCAACAGGTTGCGCGAGGCGTTGATTGCCGCCTGCACTTCCCGCGCCGCGCCGTTGATATCACGGTCGGAGTCAAACGCCAGAATCACCCGGGTCGAGCCCTGGCTGGACGAACTGCTGAGGGTGGTGACCCCGGCAATCGCGCCAAAGGACCGTTCCAGCGGCGTGGCCACGGTAGACGCCATCACTTCCGGGCTCGCGCCAGGCAGGCTGGCAGAGACCACAATCACCGGGAAGTCGATCTGCGGCAACGGCGACACTGGCAGCAGGCTGAAACTGACACCACCCAGCAACATGATCGCCAGGCTCAGCAGCATGGTGGCTACCGGCCGGCGGATAAAAGGTCCGGACAGGTTCATGGCTCAACCGGCTCCAGCGCTTCGGACTTGCGCCAGCGACGGCCAAGGCGGTCGAAGTACAGATAGATCACCGGCGTGGTAAACAGCGTGAGGATCTGACTCAACAGCAAGCCACCGACCATCACCAGGCCCAGGGGTTGGCGCAACTCTGCGCCGGAGCCAGTGGCCAGCATCAAGGGCACCGCACCGAACAGCGCCGCCAGGGTGGTCATCAGGATCGGCCTGAAACGCAGCAACGCCGCCTGGTAGATCGCGGTCTGCGGGTCCAGGCCCTGGTTGCGTTCGGCGTCGAGGGCGAAGTCGATCATCATGATCGCGTTCTTCTTCACGATGCCGATCAGCAGGATGATGCCGATGATCGCGATCATCCCCAGGTCATTGCCCGTGAGCAGCAACGCCAGCAAGGCCCCCACCGCTGCCGATGGCAAGGTCGAGAGGATGGTGATCGGGTGGATATAGCTCTCGTACAGCACGCCCAGCACGATATACATGGTCACCACTGCCGCCAGGATCAACAGCAACGTACTCGACAGCGAGGCTTCGAACGCCTGGGCGGCGCCCTGGAACTGGGTCTGCACGCCGACCGGCATGCCAATATCCTTCTGCACCTGGTTGATCAGCTCCACACCCTTGCCCAGGGCCACGCCGGGGGCCAGGTTGAATGACATCATTACTGCGGGGAACTGGCCGATATGGGTAATCGCCAACTGCGCCTGGCGCTGCTCGATGCGGGCCAGGCTGGACAGACGCACCTGGCCGCCATCGGTGGTTTTCACATGGATCTGGTTCAGCGCGTCCGGCCCCAGGCTTTCGCCGGACTGGGCCTGCAGCACCACGCGGTACTGGCTGGCCTGGGTGTAGATCGTGGAAATCTGCCGCTGGCCGAAGGCGTCGTACAGGGCATCGGTGATATTGGCCACCGACACGCCCAGGCGCGAGGCCGCATCGCGGTCGATCACCATGTACACCTGCAAGCCTTTGTCCTGCAGGTCGCTGGCCACATCGGTGAGTTCCGGGTACTGGCTCAGGGCCTGTACCAGCTTGCCGCTCCACAGGGCCAGCAGGTCGGCATCCGGGGAGGACATGCTGAATTGGTACTGGGTGCGGCTGACACGGTCCTCGATGGTCAGGTCCTGCACCGGCTGCATAAACAGGCGGATCCCCACCAGTTTGTCCAGTGTCGGTTGCAGGCGCGCAATCACCTCGACGGCGCTCAAATCCCGCTCTTTATGGGGTTTGAGGTTGATCAGCAGGCGGCCGCTATTGAGGGTAGCGTTATCGCCATCGACACCAATGTAGGACGACAGGCTTTCCACTGCGGGATCTTCGAGAATGATCTTCGCCAGCTCCTGCTGGCGCTGGCTCATGGCCGCAAAGGATATCGACTGGGGTGCCTCGGAAATGCCCTGGATCACCCCGGTGTCCTGCACCGGGAAGAAGCCCTTGGGCACCACCAGGTACAACACCACCGTCAGGCCCAGGGTGGCGATGGCCACCAACAGGGTCAGCGGCTGATGCTTGAGCACCCATTGCAGCTTGCGCCCGTAGGCGGCAACCAGCCAGTCGATCCACGCGCCGCTGGCCTTGTAGAAACGCCCTTGTTCTGCTTCCTTGGGTTCACGTTTGAGCAGGCGCGCGCACATCATCGGCGTCAGGGTCAGGGACACCACCAGGGAAATCAGGATCGCCACCGCCAGGGTGATGGCAAATTCGCGGAACAGCCGCCCGACCACATCGGCCATGAACAATAGCGGGATCAACACCGCGATCAGCGACAGGGTCAGGGAAATCAGGGTGAAGCCGATCTGCTTGGCGCCCTTGAGCGCGGCCGCCATCGGCGTCTCGCCTTCCTCGATATAGCGGGAAATGTTCTCCAGCATCACGATGGCATCGTCCACCACAAACCCGGTGGCGATGGTCAGGGCCATCAGCGTCAGGTTATTGATGGAGAAGCCAGCCAGGTACATCACGCCAAAGGTGCCGATCAGCGACAACGGCACGGCAATCGACGGGATGATGGTGGCGCTGAAACGGCGCAGGAACAGGAACGTCACCATTACCACCAAAGCAATGGCGATCAGCAGTTCATGCTGCACATCGGTGACCGAGGCGCGGATGGTCTGGGTGCGGTCGGTGAGTACCGTCACGTCGAGGCCGGCCGGCAGGTTGTCGGTGATGCTCGGCAGCAGCGCCTTGATCCGGTCCACCACCTCGATCACGTTGGCGCCCGGCTGGCGCTGGATATTGAGCAATACGGCCTGGTTTTCATTGGCCCAGGCGGCTAGGCGTTCGTTTTCTGCGCCATCGACGATTTGCGCGACGTCTTTGAGGCGCAGCGGTGCACCGTTGCTGTAGGCCAGGATCAGTTCGGCGTACTGCTCGGGCGATACCAACTGGTCGTTGGCATCGAGCATCGACACCCGTGTCGGGCCGTCGAAGTTGCCCTTGGGCTGGTTGACGTTGGAGGCGGCGATCAGGCTGCGTACGTCGGCCAGGTTCAAGCCATTGGCCGCCAGGGCCTCGGGGTTGACCTTGATCCGCACGGCCTGGCGCTGGCCGCCGGCGATGCTGACCATGCCCACGCCGCTGATCTGCGCGATCTTTTGCGCCATGCGCGTATCGACCAGGTCATTGAGCTTGGGCAACAGCATGGTCTTGGAGGTGACGGCCAGGGTCAGTACCGGGGTATCGGCCGGGTTGACCTTGTTGTACACCGGCGGCGCCGGCAGGTCCGAGGGCAACAGGTTGCTGGCCGCGTTGATCGCCGCCTGCACTTGTTGCTCGGCCACGTCCATATTGACATCGAGGTTGAAGCGCAGGGTCAGGACCGAGGCCCCGCCGGAACTGGTGGAGGCCATCTGCGTCAGGCCCGGCATTTGCCCGAACTGGCGTTCCAGGGGCGCGGTGACCGCGCTGGTCATCACGTCCGGGCTGGCGCCGGGGTACAGGGTCATGACGCGGATGGTCGGGTAATCCACCTGGGGCAAGGCCGACACCGGCATCAAGCGATAGGCGATCAGGCCAGCCAGGACAATGGCCAGCATGCTCAGGGTGGTGGCGACGGGCCTGAGGATAAACAGCCGTGACAGGTTCATGCGCCGGCCTTTTGCGCCTTGCCGGCGTCAGCCGCCGGGCGGCCTTCGCCTTGTGCCGCGGGTTTGCCCTGCAAGTGTTCGGTCGGGCCGGTGGGCACTTGGTTGCTGTCGTTGACCACTTCCACATCGGTGCCATCTTTCAGGCGATCGGTGCCTTCCAGCACTACGCGATCGCCGGCGGCCAGGCCTTCCTTGACCACGGTGTTCTGGCCATCGGTCTCACCAATCACCAGGGTGCGAATCTTGACCTTCTTGTCACCGTCCAGGGCGTAGACAAAGGTGCCATTGGTGCCGAACTGAATCGCGGCCGAAGGTACCAGCACCACGTTTTTCAGGGTGTCGGCCAGCAGCCGCACGTTGACGAACTGGTTGGGGAACAGCACCTGGTCGTGGTTATCGAAGCGCGCCTTGAATTTCAGGGTGCCGGTGGTGACGTCGATCTGGTTGTCCAGGCTTTGCAGCACGCCGGTGGCTTGCAGTTGCAGGTCGCCACGGTCCCAGGCCTGCACCGGCAGCTTGTTGCCACCGCGATAGCGGGCCAGTACGGTTTGCAGGGTGTTTTCCGGCAAGGTGAACGCCACGCTGATTGGCTGGGTCTGGGTGATGATCGCCAGGGCGGTGGTGTCATTAGCCGCCACCAGGTTACCGACGTCCAACTGGCGCAAGCCAACGCGCCCGGAAATCGGCGCACGGATCTTGGTGAACTCAAGGTTGAGCTTGGCGTCATCCACCGCCCCCTGGTTGGTCTTGACCGTGCCCTGATATTGCAGGACCAGCGCGGCAGCGGTGTCCAGGGTCTGCTTGGCGATGCTGTCCTGTTCGTAGAGGCCACGATAACGCTCAAGGTCAACCTGGGCGTTTTTCAACTGCGCCTGGTTTTGCATCAGCGTGCCCTGGGCCTGGAGCAAGGCATTCTGATAACTGCGCGGGTCGATTTCCGCCAGCAGGTCGCCGGCCTTGACCATCTGCCCCTCTTCAAAGGCGATCTTGACCAGCTCTCCCCCGACCCGGCTGCGCACATTGATGGTGTTCAAGGCCGTCACCGTGCCCAGTGCCTTGTAGTACACCGGGAAATCCCCTGCGACCGCGGGTGCGACGCGTACCGGCACCGCAGCACCCGAGCCGCCGAAGCCGGGACGCATCATCCCGGTCTTGCTGGTCCTGGCTGCCGGGGCCTCCTTCTGGGCGGCGCCGGTCGGCCAGAATTTCCAGCACAGGAAGGCAACAACCAACAGGACGAGCAAGCCAAACAGCCAGCGGCGGGAACTACGGGGGGACGATTGCATGGATTGATCAACCATTGGAGGCGAGGGCTTCTACTGTGGGAGGCTGAAAGATAAGCACTGGGGCGCGTTTAGAAAAGCGCCTTTACCGGCTATTTACCTTCAGGCTTACAAACATTTACTTTTCGTGGGGCAACATCAGCTATTTGGCCTAAACCGCTGAAGCACAAATAAAAACGGCCTGGACTAGGCCAGGCCGCAAGCATGCATCATACGTGTTACTGCAAAGCGACAGTAACGCGCAGCCGCAATTACTTCAGTACAGCCAGGGCCGCTTCGTAGTTTGGCTCTTCGGCGATTTCGCCAACCAGCTCGCTGTGCAGCACCTTGTCGTTTTCGTCCAGTACCACCACGGCGCGGGCGGTCAGGCCCTTGAGGGCGCCGTCGGCAATGGATACACCGTAGTCAACGGCAAAATCGGCGCTGCGGAAGTCCGACAGGCTCTTCACGTTTTCCAGGCCTTCGGCGCCGCAGAAACGCGCCTGGGCAAATGGCAGGTCGGTGGAGATGCACAGTACAACGGTGTTGTTCAGCTCGTTGGCCTGGGCATTGAACTTGCGTACCGACGTGGCGCAGGTCGGGGTGTCAACGCTTGGAAAGATGTTCAGTACTTTGCGCTTGCCCGCGAAAGTCGCCAGGGTGACGTCCGACAGATCGCCTGCGGTCAGGGAAAAGTCGAGGGCCTGGCTACCGATTTGCGGCAACTGGCCTTCAACCTGGACCGGGTTGCCTTTGAGGGTGACTTGAGCCATGAACGGAATCCTTATGCTGGGTTAGATGAAACGAATTCGAGAGGCGGAAGTTAACCACAAAGTGCGAATGACACCTATGGCCGAACACAAAATGTCATGACTGCGCCCGCGCCGGGCTGCTGTGGTTTAATTGCGCCGCGTTTGCCTGCCCTTGAAGGAATTCACCGTTGAAAAGTCAGCCTGCCACCCACGTCCTGGTTATCGGTTACGTCTGGCCGGAGCCCCGCTCCTCGGCCGCCGGCGGGCATATGATGCAAATCCTGGAAAGTTTTCTGGCGCAAGGCTGGGCCATCACCTTCAGCAGCCCGGCCGCTATCGGTGAGCACAAGGCTGACCTGGCGGCACTGGGTATCCGCGAATGCGCCATCGAGCTCAACAACTGCAGTTTCGACGACTTTATCCGTGAACTGGCCCCGGATATCGTGTTGTTCGATCGCTTTATGATGGAGGAGCAGTTCGGCTGGCGGGTAGAGAAGCATTGCCCGGATGCCCTGCGCGTCCTGGAAACCTCGGACTTGCAAAGTCTGCGCGATGCCCGCCAGCAGCGCCTGAAAGACTACCTGAAGCAGCAGCCACACGCGGATGACTTCAGCCCCGTGTTCGCCCCGGCCCTGGACGAAGAGTTCCAGAGGATGGCCGATACCGACCTGGCCAAGCGCGAGATCGCGGCGATCTACCGCTGCGATATCAGCCTGATGATTTCCGATGTGGAGATCCAACTGCTCACCGAACAGTTCAAGGTGCCCGCCGCCCTGCTCCACTGGTGCCCGTTGATGATCGACGCCCCCAGCGAGGGGTTTATCCCCTATGAAGACCGCGCGCATTTCCTGAGCATCGGTAACTTCCGCCACGCCCCCAACTGGGATGCGGTGCTCTGGATGAAAAACAGCCTCTGGCCGTTGATTCGCCAGCAGCTCCCCGGCGCCCAGTTGCACATCTATGGTGCCTACACCCCCCCCAAGGCCACCGCGCTGCACAATCCGGCCCAGGGTTTTCATGTGATGAACTGGGCCGAGGACGCCCTGCAAGTGATGTCGGCTGCGCGCATCTGCCTGGCCCCGTTGCGCTTCGGTGCCGGGATCAAGGGCAAGCTGGCCGATGGCATGCTCTGCGGCACCCCGAGCATTACCACCCCTATCGGCGCCGAAGGCATGACCGACGGGCAGCCCTGGCCCGGGACGGTCGCCCAGAGCGCCACGGCCCTGGCCGCCGCCGCAGTGGCGCTATACGAAGATCGGCAAGCCTGGACCGAGGCCCAGGCCAATGGCCGTGCGCTGCTGGCCCGTCGCTTTGCCCCGCAGGTCCACGGGCCCGCACTGGTTGAACGCCTGCAACATTGCCTGGGCGAATTGGCGCAGCACCGGCGCAACAACTTTACCGGCAGCATGTTGCGCCACCACCTGCATAAAAGTACCCAGTACATGGCGCAGTGGATCGAGGCAAAAAACCGCGCTCTTTAAACACCGACGCTGGCGAGGTGGCGCGCAACGGGGCATTATCGGCTGCGCAACCACAATAAAAGCGACGCCAGCATGAGCCGAGCAACGCGCATCACCGACCCTTCCTACGAGTTGATGGACGATCACAACGGCCTGTCCATCATCTATCGCCAGCACGGCTTCCCCTGCCCGCTGGTGCGCTGGCACTTCCACAAGGAGTACGAGTTGCACCTGATTGTCGCCAGCTCCGGCAAGGTGTTTATCGGCGACTATATCGGCAACTTCCACCCGCAAAGCCTGTTCCTTACCGGCCCCAACTTGCCTCACAACTGGATCAGCCAGGTGGAGGAAGACGAAGTGGTGCCCAAGCGCGACATGTTGGTGAATTTCACCGATGAGTTGCTGGAAGGCGGCAGCCAGGTCTTCACTGAACTCAAGAGCCTCTCGCCGCTGTTGGAGCGGGCACAGTACGGCATTGAGTTCCGCTGCCAAAAGACCATCGCCCATGCATTGACCTTGATGCAGCGCATCGAAGACACCCATGGGATGGCGCGGCTGGGGCATTTTTTTGTGCTGCTGGAGGCGCTCTGTGCCTGCGAGGACTACCAAGTGCTGTCGGGAGGGGCCACCGCGCAGTTGGCCGATGAGCACAGCATCGACAGGACCAACCGTGCGGTGGACTACATTTTTGCCCATTACGCGCGGGAATTGTCCCTGGAAGAAGTCGCACATTACCTGGGGATGAAACCCACCTACTTTTCCCGGGTGTTCAAGCAAGCCACCGGCCGCACCTTCATCGAGTTCGTCAATCGCCTGCGGATCAGCAAGTCCTGCGAACTGCTGGCCGATGGCGATAAGGCCGTGACCGATGTGTGCTTCGAGTCGGGCTTCAACAACATCTCCAATTTCAACCGGCGCTTCCAGCAGCTCAAAGGCATGACGCCGTCGCATTACCGACGCCTGGCGGTACAGCGCCTGACCGAGCAGAACCTGGCCTGAGCGGCTGAGAACGCTTCATTCACAACCGCCCGTCGCCACTGTCAATTTTGACAGTTACCTGCACGACCACCTTGGGTGTGTGATGTCTTTGTCCAGTTTTCCTGCACAAGGAGCACCCTCGATGAAGAAGCCCGCGCCACCTACTCCGCCCGCTTTGCCTCGCCTGCCGCATAACCCCGAACCTGGGCAACCGACTGATGCAGACGAGTTGGCCCCACCCTTTGTCAGCGATCAGGTGATCCCGCTGCCGGGAGCTGCGCGTGGGCTCGGCATCAGCTCAACCCGGCCTTGGATGACCTTGCATTTACAGCGCTGGACCAAACTCGAGGTAGGTGACTCCTACAAGTTCTATATGGGCAGCGATCACTTTGCCATCGCCTCGGATCAGGTTAGGGATGAGGATCTGGACAAACATCTTTTGCAGTTGGTCATCTTTCCGGAGCTTATTCCGGAAAACTTTATCTATCCCTGTTTTGTCGAGGTCACTCGCAGAGGTACTGACATCCCCAGTACTTCCCCTCGTGAGACCTGGTATGTCAAGACCACTCGCCCGGGCGGGGTCAGTAAAGATCCTGCATTGTCCTATCACACCGAGCTGGTGATACACCTGCCGCCCGACCTGGTGGGCAATGATCTTGACCCCGAACGCGCCAAGGAGAACGTGGAACTGACAATCGACCCCTACCCCAATATCACGGTAGGTGACACTGCCGAAGTGCATTGGAACGGCCATCCGACGAAGCTGCGGATTGATGACGAGCATGTCGCCGGCATCAAGCCCATTACCGTGGTGATCCCTGAGTCAACCATCTATTTGGGCGGCAGTGGCGAGGTCATTATTCGCTTCCGGCTGTATGACAAGGTGTTCAACTATTCCGGTGAGCTGCAGCAGTGGTCGCAGGCCGTCACGGTGGTGAGCAATCTGGATCGTAAACTGCTCCCGGCAGCGCACTTCGTGGTAGGCGGGTACTCCGTCATTGACGTCAATCTCGATATCCATAGTTCAGGCTTCTTCTTGGAAATGGTGGTGCCCAGAAGGCTGCCTGATGGCACGCTGACACCGGCCGGGGCCTTGATTGTCGTGACGTTGAGCGGGGCCGATGCTGCGGGCGCGTCCTTTGAGAGGACCCTGGCGCCGTTTCCAGCGCGAATCGAGCTGTCGTCCACCGTCCCGATAGACCTGAAAGACCTCGAAGCAGTGCTCAATGGGCACATGCAGTTCGAATACACCCTGACAACAGCCGGTGGCGTGTTCCTCGCCCGCTCCCAGCGCCGGAACATTACGGTTCATGGTACGAAAAGCACGATGCCGGCGATGACCATCGAGCAGAACGAAGGCGGCAACATTGACCCTGAACATCCCTATATCAAAGTCATCTTTCCGCGCTACACCCCTTACGACCGCAACTACAACGTGACACTGCGTATGGAGGCGGTGCGGTCAGGAGGCGGCCTGGTGTTTTATGAAGAGACCTTATTGGCAGGCGCCGAGCCGCCGCCAGAGCGGTATCGGATTGTCCTCCAGGAAAAATTCGAACGTTTCGTCGGGCTTGGCCCCGTCCGGGTGTTCTACCTCGTCGATAACGGCACGACACAGGTCATGAACCCCGCCATCCAGGCCATACGCAAGTCCGAGGTGCTGGAAGTGACCTTTGGCCTGCGCTATGCCGATCTCCCAGCGCCGCAGATGCAATATGTGGACGAGTTCAACAATCTGGACCCGGCGCGCATAAAAGGCGGCCTGGTCCAGGCGACCCTGCCGTACACACGAACGATCCCAGGCGATGTGTTCAAGTGGACCTTGCTGGGGGCTACCAGCAGCGGTTCGGCCAGTGACGAGATTTCCCTCAACTCCGCAACGGCGGGCAAACCCGTGTTGTTCAACCTGGATGAGGCGCTGATCGTTGCCAGCAGGAATGGCGAAATTCGCTTCAGCTATTCGCTGGTGCCTGCCAGTGGCGGTGCCACGCGCTACTCGGAAGTGTTGACCGTCACCGTCGGTGAAGCCCTGGACCTGTTGCGGCCGGAAGTGTTGCAAGCCCAGCGCTATCCCGACCAACTGGTGCCCGAGGCCGCGCTGCACGGGGCGACCATTGCCGTCACCTACCCGCAGATGCTGTCCAGCCATCGGGTGCTCGCGTGTTGGACCGGTATCCCGGAGATTGGGACCCATTGTGAAACGAAGGATGGCAATACCTCCAAGACCGTGCACTTTGAGGTGCCCCCAGAGGTGATTGGGGCCAACCTCAATGGCTACGGGCGCTACATCGAGGTGCAGTACTTCGTCTTGTTAGGTGTTCATCAAAAACCTTCGCCGGTGCTGAGCCTGTACCTGCTGGCGCCTGTGCTGCCCCTGCCCTACCTCGAAGGCCATACCACCAGCGTGCTGGACATCAGCCGGTTGATCGGTACTGAACGCGCCATGGTCGAACGCTGGAGCTTTATCAGTCGCTATCAACGGATGTGGTTTGAACTCAGTGGCACGTATGCCAATGACACACCGTTCTACGCTGTGCTGTTCGACGGCGATCTGGTGACCTATACCGGCGAACAGAATGGTATTCAGTCACCGGCACCGGTACTTGAACTGCGCCAGCTCAAGGATGGCTCGCAATTTCTCATGCGTTTTGGCGCGACGTTCGACCAAACCAACAACAAGTCCAATGCCCTGTGGTTCCCGGAACGCAGGTATACCGTCCAGGCCGTCCCGGCGCAGTTTCCGCTACCCGAATTGGTGGGGGCTACCGGCTCTGGCAGCTCGGTGACCCTGTTGCCACTCGTCGCACAGTACGGGGCCAAGGTAAACGCGACGTATAGCCCGATGTATACCTCCGACAGACTCACCCTGGAGGTGGTCGGCGCGCCGGGAGCAGGCTCAGGGCTGATCGGACCAAAAGACGGAGAAACGGATGGAACGGTCACCTTCGACCTGCCGGCGGCGCTGATTGCAGCCAATATTGGCAACCATGACACCACCTTCACCTTGAAATATACGGTCTGGCGCAATGGCGAACTCCGTTCGTCTGCAGTGTTGACCGTTACGCTGAAGGCTATTCCTGCGGCCGAACTGAACAAAACCGTGATCCGTATTGATGAAGCAGCTAACGGCGTACTCAATGTGGACGAGTTGATCGGTGATGCAACAGCAAGGTTGGGGACTTGGCCGTTCATTGCCAGGAACCAGCCCGTATGGCTGCGCCTGATCGGTAACAAACCCGACGGCACGGCACACAACTTGACCCTGCTGGATGGTACCCAGGGTGCACGGGTGAGTGATGGGTGGTTGAATCAAGGGTATCAATTGCTGACGGTACTCAATACCTACCTGAGAGACCTGGGGAACGGCACTCGACTGACAATGCAGTTCAAAGTGGCCCTCAATCACAGTACTGATGAGTGGCAAGCACTTGAGTTTCCCGTGGTTACGTATTCCATATTGAGCCTGCTGATCTCAGACAAAACGCCCTTTACCGGTGGGTTCATGAATGGCTGGATCAGCCAGTACCCCGAACAGAAAAGCATCCAGCGCGAGGCGGACGGCAACTATTACCTGCGGCACGGACCCATGACAGGGGATGGTGTCAGAATCTACAAAATATATACCCCGGTCGACTATGGGTATTATCGAGTCAGGTTCAAATACAGGGTCAACAAGTTTGCAAGCATTGGCGGGCCAACCAGCATGTATATTCACCTGGCTAATTTGACGCGCAACATTACCGTAACAAACCTTAATACATGGAACTATGTCGATGAGTACATGGGTTATTGGAAAGGCGGTAATTTTCAAGCCTCAATCGCGGTTATGAATCCGACAACTGGCGGGGTCTACGATATAGATGACGTCTGGATCCAACAGCGACACTTTCCGGGTTGAGCTACCGCAAACCAGGGGATAGGTGCAAAGCACTTATCCCCTGGTTTTTATGCGTTGGCTCACCCAACAGACAGTGCTTTCCGAAAATATCAGGGCCTCACACATGCGGTCACACGCTCGTCAAACTCCAGCCCGACGGGACATGTAAAAGGATACTGAATCCAACGCTGGATCTCTTTGTCATACACACATCGGTAGAACCCCCCGACTCTGTCAGTACTTTTAAAATACCCCGCCTGAGTACAAGGAGGTTCGCGTGGTTCCGGAGGTGGTGTTTTACAGCCCCCGATAAAAACCGCCATAAGTAAGCCCAATGCGATTTTATAGAGGGTGTGGCCTTGGGGATTGACGCGAGAGCAGTTCATAAACATCTCCTGGTTAGGTTTACCAAACTATTAACCCTCTCCTGTTCTTTCCCGTCTACTGTCAGAAATAACAGGTCGCCGCTCCCCTGCTAGATATTGAACGCTTTGCAGCCCAGTGCAAAAAAGTATCACTTCAAGTGCTCCCAAGGATTTGTCACCGCGCCTGCAGAAGGCTGTAATCGACGCACACTCTTCCTGCCGCCTGGGAAGACACAACAACAAAAACTGTCCTTCTGCAGCCCCTGGGCGCAGAAATGGAGTGCGCGATGAATTTCTCAGCAAAAGCTCTGCTTGCCTGTACCTGCATGACCCTCAGCGCCGTCAGCCTTGGCGCGCAAACCCTGACCATTGCCACCGTCAACAACAGCGACATGATCCGCATGCAAAAGCTCTCGAAAACCTTCGAGGCCGAGCATCCGGACATCACGTTGAACTGGGTGGTGCTCGAAGAGAATGTGCTGCGCCAACGCCTGACGACTGACATTGCGACCCAGGGCGGGCAGTTCGATGTGCTGACCATCGGCATGTACGAAGCCGCACTCTGGGGCGCCAAGGGCTGGCTGGAGCCGATGAAGGATCTGCCGGCCTCCTACGACCTGGACGACGTGTTCCCTTCGGTGCGCGACGGCCTTTCGGTCAAGGGCTCGCTGTACGCCCTGCCGTTCTATGCCGAAAGCTCCATCACCTACTACCGCACTGACCTGTTCAAGGCTGCCGGGCTGAACATGCCAGCGCATCCGACCTGGGTGCAGATTGGCGAGTTTGCGCAAAAGCTCACCGACAAGAGCAAGGAGCAGTACGGCCTGTGCCTGCGCGGCAAGGCCGGCTGGGGTGAGAACATGGCCCTGATCACCACCCTGGCCAATGGCTATGGCGCGCGTTGGTTCGATGAGAAGTGGCAACCCGAATTCAATGGTCCTGAGTGGAAGGACGCGCTGAACTTCTATGTCGACAACATGAAGAAGTCCGGCCCACCCGGCGCCTCGAGTAACGGCTTCAATGAAAACCTGGCGCTGTTCAACAGCGGCAAATGCGCGATCTGGGTGGATGCCAGCGTCGCCGGCTCGTTTGTCACCGACAAGACCCAGAGCAAAGTCGCCGACCACGTGGGCTTCACCTTTGCCCCGCAGCAGGTCACCGACAAAGGCACCTCGTGGCTGTATTCCTGGTCCCTGGCGATCCCGGCCAGCTCCAAGGCCAAGGACGCCGCCAAGGTCTTCAGTGCCTGGGCGACGTCCAAGGAGTACGGCGCGCTGGTGGCCAAGACCGATGGCATCGCCAATGTGCCGCCAGGCACCCGCGCCTCGACCTACAGCGAGCAATACATGCAGGCCGCCCCCTTTGCCAAGGTGACGCTGGAGTCGTTGAAAGTCGCGGACCCGACCAAACCGACCGTCAAGCCCGTGCCCTACATAGGTATCCAGTTGGTGACCATTCCCGAGTTCCAGGCCATTGGTACCCAGGTGGGCAAGTTCTTCTCCGGCGCCCTGACCGGCCAGCAGAGCGTGGACCAGGCCCTGGCGGCGGCGCAAACCACCACCGAGCGGGAAATGAAGCGCGCCGGCTACCCCAAATAGCCCAGGCTCACCACCCTCAATGTGGGAGCTGGCAAGCCAGCGCCTACATTGACCGCATTCCAAGGCCGATTCTGTTTGCCTCCAATGGGTTCTGATTGTCATGAATACGTCTAAAAGCCGCCTGCGCAACCCCGGCTGGTTCCTGGTCAGCCCCTCGGTGGCCCTGTTGCTGCTGTGGATGATCGTGCCGCTGGGCATGACCCTGTACTTTTCGCTGATCCGCTACAACCTGCTCTACCCCGGCGAAAACCAATTCGTGGGCCTGGAGAACTTCACTTACTTCATCACCGACTCGGGCTTTCTGCCCGGCGCCACCAATACCTTGTTGCTGGTGGGCAGCGTGCTGCTGATCAGCGTGGTGCTGGGGGTGTTGATCAGTGCCTTACTGGAGGCCAGTGAGTTTTTCGGCCGCGGGCTGGTGCGGGTGCTGCTGATCTCGCCGTTCTTCATCATGCCCACCGTCGGTGCGCTGATCTGGAAGAACCTGATTTTCCACCCGGTGTCCGGCGTGCTGGCGGCGCTGTGGAAGCTGTTTGGCGCGCAGCCGGTGGACTGGCTGGCGCACTACCCGCTGCTCTCGATCATCATCATCGTGTCCTGGCAATGGCTGCCCTTCGCCATCCTGATTCTGATGACTGCCATGCAGTCCCTGGACCAGGAACAGAAAGAAGCGGCACGCCTGGACGGTGCCGGCCCGATTGCGATCTTCTGGCACCTGACCCTGCCGCACCTGGCCCGGCCCATCGCCGTGGTGGTGATGATCGAAACCATCTTCCTGCTCTCGGTGTTTGCCGAAATCTTCACCACCACCAACGGCGGCCCTGGCTACGCCTCGACCAACCTCGCCTACCTGATCTACAACCAGGCGCTGGTGCAGTTCGATGTGGGCATGGCCTCGGCCGGCGGCTTGATTGCCGTGGTCATTGCCAATATCGCGGCGATCATCCTGGTGCGGATGCTCGGCAAAAACCTGACTGACAAGCCTTGAGGGCCGCGCCATGACACTTCAACAATCCCGCCGCCTGCAAAGCCTGTTGCTCGGCACCCTGGCCTGGGCCATCGCGATCGTGATTTTCTTCCCGATCTTCTGGATGGTGCTCACCAGTTTCAAGACCGAAATCGACGCCTTTGCCACGCCGCCGCAATTTATATTCACGCCCACCCTTGAGAACTACCTGCACATCAACGAGCGCAGCAACTACGCAAGCTTTGCCTGGAACTCGGTGGTGATTTCCTTCAGCGCCACCGCCTTGTGCCTGCTGATTGCGGTGCCGGCGGCCTACTCCATGGCGTTCTACGAAACCCAGCGCACCAAGGGCACGCTGCTGTGGATGCTGTCGACCAAGATGCTGCCCCCGGTGGGCGTGCTGATGCCCATCTACCTGCTGGCCAAGAGCATGGGCCTTCTGGATACGCGCATCGCGCTGATCATCATCTACACCCTGATCAACCTGCCGATTGTGGTGTGGATGGTTTACACCTACTTCAAGGACATCCCCAAGGACATCCTCGAAGCCGCCCGCCTGGACGGTGCCACCCTGTGGCAGGAAATGGTGCGGGTGCTGCTGCCCATCGCCAAGGGCGGCCTGGCCTCCACCGTGTTGCTGTCGCTGATCCTGTGCTGGAACGAGGCGTTCTGGTCGCTGAACCTGACCTCCTCGAATGCCGCGCCATTGACCGCATTGATCGCCTCCTACTCCAGCCCCGAAGGTTTGTTCTGGGCCAAATTGTCCGCCGTCTCGACCCTGGCCTGCGCGCCGATCCTTATCTTCGGCTGGATCAGCCAGAAGCAACTGGTGCGCGGCCTGTCCTTTGGCGCAGTGAAATAACGACCCCTTATAAAAAGGAGGCCCATCATGGCCAACCTGAAAATCAAGAATCTGCAAAAAGGCTTCGAAGGTTTCTCCATCATCAAGGGCATCGACCTGCAAGTGAACGACAAGGAGTTCGTGGTGTTCGTCGGGCCGTCGGGCTGTGGCAAGTCAACCCTGCTGCGCCTGATTGCCGGCCTTGAGGAAGTGACTGAAGGCACCATCGAGCTCGATGGCCGCGATATCACCGAAGTGACCCCGGCCAAGCGCGACCTGGCCATGGTGTTCCAGACCTACGCGCTGTACCCGCATATGAGCGTGCGCAAGAACATGTCGTTTGCCCTGGACCTGGCCAGCGTGGACAAGCAGATCGTCGATAGCAAAGTCAGTGAAGCGGCACGCATCCTCGAGCTGGGGCCGCTGCTGGAGCGCAAGCCCAAGCAGCTGTCCGGCGGCCAGCGCCAGCGCGTGGCCATCGGCCGGGCGATTGTGCGCAACCCGAAGATCTTCCTGTTCGACGAGCCGCTGTCCAACCTCGACGCCGCCTTGCGCGTGCAAATGCGCCTGGAACTGGCGCGCCTGCATAAAGAACTGCAGGCCACCATGATTTACGTGACCCACGACCAGGTCGAAGCCATGACCCTGGCGGACAAGGTGGTGGTGCTCAATAGCGGGCGCATCGAACAGGTCGGCTCGCCGCTGGAGCTGTATCACCAGCCGGCCAACCTGTTTGTCGCGGGCTTTCTGGGGACGCCGAAAATGGGCTTTCTCAAGGGCCAGGTGACCCGTGTCGACGGCCAGGGCTGCGACGTGCAGCTGGAGGCCGGGACCCTGATCAGCCTGCCATTGAGCAGCGCCAGTTTGAGCGTCGGCAGCGCAGTGACCCTGGGCATTCGCCCCGAACACCTGGAGCTGGCGGCACCGGGCGATACCACCCTGACCGTCACCGCCGACGTTGGCGAACGCCTGGGCAGTGACACCTTCTGCCATGTGCTCACCGCCAATGGCGAGCCGCTGACCCTGCGGATCCGTGGCGATATGGCCAGCCAGTATGGCGAGACCCTGCAACTGCACCTGAACCCGGCGCACTGCCATCTGTTCGACACCGACGGTGTTGCCGTGGCTCGCCCACTGCGCGCCGCCGCCTGATTTCGCGAGAACCGTTGATGAAACTCAATAAGCAAAACCTCACGCAACTGGCGCCCGAAGTGCGCCTGCCCGCCTACACCCTCGCCGATACGCGCCAGGGCATCGCCCATATCGGCGTCGGCGGTTTCCATCGCGCGCACCAGGCGTACTACACCGACGCCCTGATGAACACCGGGGTCAGCCTCGACTGGAGCATCTGCGGCGTTGGCTTGCGCGCCGAAGACCGCAAGGCGCGGGATGACCTGGCCGGCCAGGACTATCTGTTCACCCTGTACGAACTGGGCGATACCGACGACACCGAAGTGCGTGTAATCGGTGCCATCAGCGACATGCTGCTGGCGCAAGACGGGGCCCAGGCGCTGATCGACAAACTGGCCAGCCCACAGATTCGCATCGTCTCGCTGACCATCACCGAGGGCGGCTACTGCATCGACGACAGCAACGGCGAGTTTATGGCCCATCTGCCGCAGATCCAGCACGACCTGGCCCACCCCGACACCCCCACCACAGTGTTCGGCTTTATCTGCGCAGCCCTGACCCAGCGCCGTGCTGCAGGCATCCCGGCGTTCACGGTGATGTCCTGCGATAACCTGCCGCACAACGGCGCCGTGACCCGCAAGGCGCTGCTGGCCTTCGCCGCGTTGCGCGACGCCGACCTGCATGACTGGATCCAGGCCAATGTGAGTTTTCCCAACGCCATGGTCGACCGCATCACACCGATGACCAGCACCGCGCACCGCCTGCAATTGCATGATGAACACGGCGTCGACGATGCCTGGCCGGTGGTGTGCGAACCCTTTGTGCAATGGGTGCTGGAAGACAAGTTCGTCAACGGCCGCCCGGCCTGGGAACAGGTGGGCGTGCAGTTCACCGATGACGTCACGCCCTATGAAGAAATGAAGATCGGCCTGCTCAACGGTAGCCACCTGGCCCTGACCTACCTGGGGTTTCTCAAGGGCTATCGGTTTGTCCACGAGACCATGAACGACCCGCTGTTTGTCGCCTATATGCGTGCCTACATGGACCTGGACGTGACCCCTCACCTGGCGCCAGTACCGGGCATTGAACTGACCGAGTACAAGCAGACCCTGGTGCAGCGTTTTTCCAACCAGGCGATTGCCGATCAGTTGGAGCGGGTGTGTTCCGATGGTTCGTCGAAGTTTCCCAAATTCACCGTACCGACCATCAACCGCCTGATTGCCGAGGGCCGCGACACCGAGCGGGCGGCACTGGTGGTGGCGGCCTGGGCCTTGTACCTGCAGGGCGTGGATGAGAACGGCGTGCGCTACCGAATCCCCGATCCCCGCGCCGATTTCTGCCGGGCGCTGGTGGCGGATGACGCATTGATCAGTCAGCGGTTGCTGGGTGTAGAAGAGATTTTTGGCACGGCGATTCCCAACTCGGCGGAATTTGTGGCAGCGTTTGAGCGGTGTTTTGCCAGTTTGCGCGATAACGGTGTCACAGAGACCCTGAAACGACTTACCCACTGAAGAAACCCACATTGATCGGGTTTTCACCCTACTGCCTGCTGAGTAACCACCATGACTCGCCAATCTCTGTTTCTGGGCATCGACTGCGGCACCCAAGGCACCAAAGCCATCGTCCTCGATGCCGCCAGCGGCAAGGTGCTGGGCCTGGGCGCGGCTGCACACAGCCTGATCAGCGGCGCCAACGGCCGTCGCGAGCAACACCCCCAGGAATGGCTGGACGCCTTGACCGAGTCCACCCACCGCGCCTTGCAGCAAGCCGGCGTGGACGGCCAGGACATTCTCGGCATTGGCGTTTCCGGCCAGCAACATGGCCTGGTGCTGCTCGACGATCAGGGCCAGGTGTTGCGCCCGGCCAAGCTGTGGTGCGACACCGAAACCAGCGCGGAAAACGCCCGGCTGCTGCAACACCTGGGCGGTGAAAGCGGCGCCCTGGAGCGGCTTGGCGTAGCGATCGCACCGGGCTACACCGTGTCCAAGCTGTTATGGACCCTGGAGCAACACCCGGAGGTGTTTGCGCGGATCGCCCATCTCCTGTTGCCCCACGACTACCTCAACTATTGGCTCACCGGCCGTGCCTGCGCCGAGTATGGCGACGCCTCGGGTACCGGTTATTTCAATGTGCGCACCCGGCAATGGGATTTGCCGTTGCTGCGGCATATCGACCCCAGTGGGCGCCTGGAAGCGGCGTTGCCAACCCTGATCGAAGCCAATCAGGCACTGGGCACTGTGCTGCCGGC
The DNA here is from genome assembly GCF_012985645.1 of Pseudomonas sp. WS 5410. NCBI lineage: Bacteria > Pseudomonadati > Pseudomonadota > Gammaproteobacteria > Pseudomonadales > Pseudomonadaceae > Pseudomonas > Pseudomonas sp. WS 5410. The sequence goes on from NZ_JAAQWS010000001.1 coordinate 370,860, forward strand.
GATCGCCGAGCGCCTGGGGATCAATCCCGGTGCCATTGTGTCCAGTGGCGGCGGGGACAATATGATGGGGGCGATTGGCACCGGCAATATTGCTCCTGGGGTGATTACCATGAGCCTCGGTTCGTCGGGCACCGTGTACGCGTTTGCCGACCAACCGAATGTCAGCGCCCAGGCTGCAGTGGCGACATTCTGTTCCTCCAGCGGCGGCTGGCTGCCGCTGATCTGCACCATGAACCTGACCAATGCCACCGGGGTCATCCGCGAACTGTTCGAGCTGGACCTGGTGGCATTCAACGCCCTGGTGGCCCAGGCGCCGATTGGCGCCGAGGGCGTGAGCATGCTGCCGTTTCTCAATGGCGAGCGCGTGCCCGCCCTGCCCCACGCAACCGGCAGCCTGCACGGCCTGACCATGACCAACCTGACCCGTGCCAACCTGTGCCGCGCGGTGGTCGAAGGCACCACCTTCGGCTTGCGCCAGGGCCTGGACCTGTTGCGCCAGACCGGCCTGCAAAGCCACAGTATCCGCCTGATCGGTGGCGGCTCGAAAAGCCCGGTGTGGCGGCAGATGGTCGCCGATATCATGGACACCGAAGTGATCTGTACCGAACAAAGCGAAGCGGCAGCCCTGGGCGCGGCGATCCAGGCCGCGTGGTGCCAGTCCGGCGAAAGCCTGCAGGCACTGTGTGCACGCTGCGTCAGTCTCGACCCGGCCAGCCGCACTCAGCCTGTGGCCGCCAGCGTCAAGGCTTACCAGCAGGCCTATGAACGCTATCAACAGCATGTGGCAACCCTTTAAGAGCGAGTAACTATGTATCTGGTGTGTGGCGAAGCGCTGTTTGATTTTTTCAGCCAGGAGGACGCCGGCGGGCAGGCTTCCAAAGTCGATTTCAAGGCGATTGCCGGCGGCTCGCCGTTCAATGTGGCCGTAGGTTTGCGCCGCCTGGGGATCGAGGCCGGGCTGTTCGCCGGGTTGTCCAGCGACTACCTGGGCCAACGCCTGCGCCAGGTGCTCAGGGATGAAGGGGTCAGCGACGAGTACCTGGTGGAGTTTGCCGCACCGACCACCCTGGCGATGGTCGCCCTGGGGGCCAATGGCTCGCCGCAATACAGCTTCCGGGGTGAAGGCTGTGCCGATCGGCAGTTGCAGCTTGAGCATCTGCCTGCCCTCGATGCTCGGGTACGCGGCCTGCATTTCGGTTCGTTTTCCCTGGTGGTGCAGCCGGTCGCCGACAGCCTGCTGGCCCTGGTCCGCCGGGAAAGCGGCAAGCGCTTGATCAGCCTCGATCCGAATGTGCGCCTGAACCCGCAGCCGGATATCGAACTATGGCGCCAGCGCGTGGCCGAGTGGGTACAGCATGCCGACCTGATCAAGGTCAGCGATGAAGACCTGCACCTGCTCTACCCAGGCCAGGCCCCCGAAAGCGTGCTGCAAGACTGGTTGCAGCACCGTTGCCAGCTGGTTTTCCTGACCCGTGGCGGCGATGGCGCGAGTGTGTTCAGTCGCCAGCATGGCAACTGGTCGGCGCCGGCGCTCAAGGTGGTGATGGCTGATACGGTGGGCGCCGGCGATACCTTCCAGGCCGCCCTGATTGCCTGGCTCACCGAACAGCAGTTGGATTGCGTGGAGGGTGTGCGCAGCCTGACCAGGGAACAGATCGACACAATGCTCAGGTTTGCCATCAGCGCCGCGGCGCTGACCTGCGGCAAGACCGGGCCAGACCTGCCCTACCGCCATCAATTGCACGGGTAATCGCGATTAGGGGCGCTCCCGTATTGCCCGGGCCACCCACGCGCCGATCACACCGCCAGCCAGGGGCGCGAGCCAGAACAGCCAGAGCTGCATCAGGTAATCAGGCCCGGCAAACAATGCCGGCCCGGTGCTGCGGGCCGGGTTGACCGAGGTATTGGTCACAGGAATCGACACCAGGTGAATCAGGGTCAGCGTCAGGCCGATGGCAATCGGCGCAAACCCCGGCGCCACACTGGGGGCAGTCACCCGCATCACGATAAACACCAGGAAGAAGGTGCCCACACTTTCCACCACCACGGCGGCCAGCAGGCTGTACTGCCCCGGGCTTAGCGCGCCATAGCCATTGGCGGCAAACTCGCCGATTTCAAAGCCCGGCCGGCCACTGGCGACCAGTGCAAGAATCGCCGCCGCCACCGTCGCCCCGGCGACCTGGGCAATGATATAGGGCAGCACATCCAGCCCCGGCAACCGCCCACCGACCCACAGGCCGACAGTCACCGCCGGGTTGAAATGCGCGCCACTGATGCTGCCCACTGCATAGGACATGCTCAACACGCTCAGGCCAAACGCCAGGGCGACCCCGCTAAACCCAATACCCAGGCCCGGAAACGCGGCCGACAGGATGGCGCTGCCACAGCCGCCAAAGGTTAACCAAAAGGTGCCGAGAAATTCTGCTGCGATTTTTTGCTGCACGCACTACCTCAGCCACTGGCGAAAAATGTGGCGAAACACTAGCAGTGAGAAGGGAAGCTGCCGTATCGGATTTGTCTGAGGCTTACCTCACAGCGTAGGCTTGGGCCCTTCTGAAACGGCCGAAAGGACTCGCCATGCGCATCAGTTTCCACGCACTCTCCACCTTCACCGCCGTGCTGTGCCTGGCCCTTGCGATTGCCTGGGGAGTGCGGCCCGACCTGCTACTGAGGCTCTGGGGGGTGGAATACACCGATGCCAGCGGCCTGGTGGCGCGACGCAATGCCATGCTGTTCCTGGCAATCGGCATCATGTTTTATCGCCTGCGCCATACCGCCCCGTCACCCACGCGCAGCGCGCTGGTATCGGGGTTTATTGTCGGTTGTCTGGGATTGGCCGCGCTAGGGATTGGCGAATGGCTCAATGGCCATGCCGGCCCGGGAATTCTGCTGGCCGTGGGCACGGAGTTAGTGCTGGGCCTGGGGTTTATCCAGGCCCGCAAACCAACCGTGGGCTGATCAGTAGAGCCTGGCGCCCGCCCTGCGCGGGGCGGGTGCATGGGCATGTTTGAGATCCTCACGCAACTCGGTGATCAGATTGCAGATGGCACGACTGCTGTCGAGTTTATTGGCCTGGATGCCGGTGACAGTCAGGTCGGTACCATCGTCGTCGTAGATTTTGATGGTCAACGACGCATCCTGGGCCTTGATGCATTCACAACGTCTGGGCAGGAAGCTTCCTTCAATAAGGCCGCGTAACTCCAATTCCGAAAACATGGCTAAACCTCTCCTTTTTTGAGACCGCCAATGAATTTTTATAGCTCTCAATAGTCTGACCGCCGCGTCAGGACGGTTGACTGCACGCCTTGCCAACCCTGGCAGGCGCGTTCAACTGCAAAGCCTACTCGTTGTGCCTGTCGGCGTAGGATCCTTTCCTCATAAGCACCCGCTACCCTTATATGCGTTGCTGCTGGTTTGCATTGCCGGACGTTGGCGTGCATCGTGGCCGCGACTGTTTTATTGACCCCAAGATAAGGACGTCCCATGACTTCTTCGCCCTTCACTCTGTTTTCCGTTTTGGCCATGAGCGTGCTGGCCGCCCAGGCCAATGCCGCCAAGCTGGAAGATATCGCGCCCTACCCCAAGGCCGATGCTGGTCAGGTTCGCCAGGTCATCCACTTGCCGGCAAAGCCCCAGGAACAGGACTTCAAGGTTGAAATCCTCGCCGGTAAAACCTTGCCGGTGGACTGCAACCAGCAACGGCTCGGTGGTGTGCTGGAAGAGAAAAACCTCGAAGGCTGGGGCTACCCGTTCTACCGCCTGGAGAAGGTCAGCGGCCCCATGAGCACCCTGATGGCCTGCCCCGAAGGCAAGACCCACGAGGTTTTTGTGCCGGTGGTCGGTGACGGTTTTGTGCTGCGTTACAACAGCAAATTGCCCATCGTTTTATATGTTCCAAAAGATGTCGAAGTGCGTTACCGCATCTGGTCGGCATCGCCTACCGTCGAGAAGGCAAGCGCGCAGTAACGCCACAGCCTGAATGTGTGTGGGCTTGCCTGCTACAGCGCTGCGTCAGCCACCAGTTGCTGTGACTGAACCACCGCCATCGCGGGCAAGCCCGCTCCCACAGGGAGGGCTCTGCGAGCAGGCAAGTATGGCCCCACCACAAATCCAATGTGGGAGCTGGCTTGCCTGCGATGGCGACCTGTCAGCCCCCGAAAATAATGACTGAACCATCCCACTGGGGGCTCTGCGAGCAGGAAAGTATGGCCACACCACAAATCCAATGTGGGAGCTGGCTAGCCTGCGATGGCGATCTGTCAGCCTCGAAAATAGTAACTGAACCACCGCCATCGCGGGCAAGCCAGCTCCCACAGGGGCGACTTTGCTAAAGCTCGGCAACTTCCACATTCAATCGGTGCTCTCGCGCCGCCACCCGCTCGGCCACGTGGCGCAAACTGTCGAAGTTGATATTAGCCCCGGAGTTGATCGCCACCAGTGTCTGCCCCTGGGCCCCGGTACGTGTCACGTAGCGGCGGATACCGGCCACCGCCAGGGCGCCGGAGGGTTCGGTGATGGAGCGGGTGTCGTCGTAGATCAGCTTGATCGCACTGCACAGTTCATCATTGCTGACGGTGATGACCTCATCAACATAATGACGGCAGATTTCAAAACCGTGGGCACCGATCTGCGCCACTGCGGTGCCATCGGCAAAGCTGTCCACGCTGGGCAGTATCACCCGCTCACCGGCATCCAGGGCCGCCAGCAGGCAGCTGGAGCCTTCAGGTTCCACGCCAATCACCCGCACTTGCGGGCGCAAATACTTGATGTAGGCCGCGATGCCGGCGATCAACCCACCCCCGCCGACCGGGACGAAGATCGCGTCCAGCGCACCTTGCTGCTGGCGCAGGATTTCCATGGCGACGGTACCCTGCCCGGCGATCACGTCGGGATCGTCGAAGGGCGATACAAAGGTGCCCCCCGACTGTTCGGCCAACTGCAATGCATGGGCCAGGGCAAACGGGAAGCTCGCGCCCTGCAACACTGCCTCAGCGCCTCGTGAGCGCACGCCCAGCACTTTCAATTCAGGCGTGGTGCTGGGCATGACTATCGTCGCCTTGATTCCCAACTCACGCGCCGCCAGCGCCACACCCTGGGCATGGTTGCCCGCCGAGGCCGTGATCACGCCGCGGGCTTTTTGCTCATCGCTCAGTTGCACCAGTTTGTTGTAGGCGCCACGGATCTTGAAGGAGAACGTCGGCTGCAGATCTTCACGCTTGAGCAGGATCTGATTGCCGAGCAGCGCCGAGAGTGCCGGTGCCGCCTGCAAGGGGGTGCGTACCGCCAGGTCGTAGACCGGCGCGGCGAGGATCTTCTTCACGTATTGCTCAAGCAGCAAGGGGCTACTCATGGGTGTCTCCTGGCGTTTTACGGGGCCCTGGAGACGGAAAAACAAAACCCGCCTCTAGGGCGGGTTTGGGTACAGCCGAACGCTATCCCGCCAAATGAGGAATGGCGGTAATAATGCTTGGCTGGGAACGATAGGTTTGAACGGTCATGGCGCAAAACTAACCGGCGCTCTGTGGCAAGTCAACTGCAGGGCTTTACGGGCGATATACGAAACATATACGCTTTGTATATCAATCCTACACAGTGAAGCTCATGGGCATCGTCAAGATCACCGATCAACTGCATGAACAACTGCGTCTGGCCAGCGCCGCCATGGACCGTTCCATCAACGCCCAGGCGGAGTTCTGGATCAAGATCGGCCTGTTGGCCGAACTCAATCCACACCTGGCCTACAACGATCTGATCAACAAGCTGTTGCTCGACAAACCCGACCTGATCCGGGGGCGCAGCTGATGATCAAGACCCCTGCACAGATCGCCGTGATGCGCGAAGCCGGGCGCCTGCTGGGCCAGGTGTTCACGATGCTCGACAGCCGGGTCGCGGCCGGCCAGACCACCCTGGAACTGGATGCGGCCGTCGAGGCGTTTATCCGCCAGGACCTGCAGGCCCGCCCCGCCAGCCTCGGGCAGTATGACTACCCCTTCTGCATCAACACCTCCATCAATGAAGTGGTGTGCCACGGCATGCCAAATGCCAAGGATGTGTTGAAGGACGGCGATATCGTCAATATCGACATCACCCTGGAAAAAGGCGGGTTTATCGCCGACTCCAGCAAGATGTACATGGTCGGCGCTGTCGCGCCCAAGGCGCGGCGCCTGGTGGAGCAGACGTTCGAGGCGATGTGGGCCGGTATTCGCCAGGTCAAACCCGGCGCGCGCCTGGGGGATATCGGCCATGCGATTCAAAGCCATGCCCAGGCCAATGGCTACAGCGTGGTGCGCGAGTATTGCGGCCACGGGATTGGCCGGGAAATGCATGAAGAGCCACAAATCCTGCACTTCGGCCGCCCGGGCACCGGCCTCACCCTGCGCGAAGGTATGGTGTTCACCATCGAACCGATGCTCAACCAGGGTAGCGCCAAAGTGCGCAGCCTCAAGGACGGCTGGACCGTGGTGACCCGCGACAACAGCCTGTCGGCCCAGTGGGAACATACGGTGGCGGTCACCGCGGATGGCTTTGAAGTGCTGACGCTGCAGGCGGGTGCCTGAAGCATCCCACACCGGCAGCAAAGTGGGGCCCAGTCACCCTGCTTTGTCGCCGCCCCTGGCAATCCGCCTGAGCCCCAGCACCATCCCTGCGGCGCCCAACGCCATCGCCAGCAAAAACAGCGGGTACGCCACCCACCACGGCGTGCCGGCCGTCATCATGCTGAACTCGGACATGCCGCCAATGCTGGCGATCAGGTTCAGCGGCAGGAACACCACGTTGATCAGTGTCAGCTTGCGCAGCAGGTTGTTCATGCTGTTGTTCATCAGGTTGCCCCGGGCGTCGATCAGCCCGGAGAACACATTGGAATAAATCTCCGCCTGCTTGTAGCACTGGTTGTTCTCGATGATCAGGTCGTCGATCAAGCCCAGGGTCTGCGGGCTGAAATGCTCCTTCTCGCCATGGTTGCGCAAACGCGTCAAGACCGCGCCGTTGCTGTGCAGCGCGTTGATGTAATAGATCAGGCTCTCGCTGAGGCTGAACATTTGCATCAGGTGGCGGTTACTCATGGAGGCGTTGAACTGCTGCTGCAATTCCCGGGCGACCAGCTTGATCACCTTGAGGTGGCCCAGATAGTGGTGAATGTTGTTCAGCAGCAGGTCCAGCAGTACATCCAACGGTGTATGCAGCGGCCGGCGCGCGCCCAGGCCGGACAGTTGGCTGTCGTCGGTGGCGATCACCAGCAGGCGGTCCGGTGAAAACAGCAAGCCACAGGACGACACTTCAAACACCAGGTTGCTGCCCCCGGAGTAGTTTTGCGGGCGCTTCCAGATCAGAAACAGGTTGTCTGGATGGAACTCGATACGCGACACCTCGTCCGGATCCAGTGCCGACGCCAGCGCGTGCTCATCGACCTTGTAGCGCTCGCGCAGCAATTCACGCTCATCACTGTCGGGGTTGCTGAACAGCAGGACCTCGGCACTTTCGCGCTCGGTGCGGCGCAGCGCGCCCTCATTGAGCTCAAAGCAGATCACCAGACCTGGCCCTGGCGTTTGAGCTCCAGGCGGCGCACGAACTCCTCCAGCACCAGGGAGTACAAGTCGTCCTGCAAGTAGGCGTCTTCGATCCCGGCGTCCATGTTCGGGTTGTCGTTGACCTCGATCACCACCACCTTGTCGCCGGACTGCTTCAGGTCCACGCCGTACAACCCATCACCGATCAGGTTAGCGGTCTTGACCGCCAGTTCCACCACGGCCTTGGGCGCTTCGTGCACCGCCAGGGTCCGGCACTCGCCGTTGATATCCTGGCCGATGGCCTTGTGGTTGTAGATCTGCCAATGGCCCTTGGACATAAAGTATTGGCAGGCAAAGATCGGCTTGCGGTTGAGTACGCCGATGCGCCAGTCGTACTCGGTATAGAAAAACTCCTGGGCCAGCAGCAACACCGAGTGTTCGAACAACTCTGCCGTGGCGGCCAGCAGCGCCTCCTGGCTTTCCACTTTGATCACCCCTCGGGAGAAACAACCGTCGGGGATTTTCAGCACCAGGGGGAAGCCCAGGCGCTCGCCAACCCGTTCGAAATCTTCCGGTCGTTCCTTGTACAGAATTTCGGTAGCGGGCATGCCCAATTGATGGCTGTTGAGCAGATCCGTGAGGTAGACCTTATTGGTACAACGCAGGATCGACGCCGGGTCGTCCATCACCACCAGCCCTTCACTCTCGGCCTTTTTGGCGAAGCGATAGGTGTGGTTGTCGACACTGGTGGTTTCGCGGATCAACAAGGCGTCGTATTCGGCCAGTCGCGCGTAGTCCTTGCGCTCAATCAGCTCGACATCAATCCCCAAGCCCCTGCCCACCCGCACGAAATTTTCCAGGGCCTTGGCATTGGACGGCGGCAGCTGCTCCTGGGGATCATGCAGGATTGCCAGGTCATAACGGGCCAGGCGCCGGGAGCGCGGTTGACGCCAGATCCTGCGGCTGAAGTTGTCCAGGGCGTGGGCGAATTGATCTTCCTGATCATCGCGCAACTTATGCAGCACCCCGGACTTGATGCCTTCGATATGCCAGCCGTTATTCTTGCGAAACTCAACTAACAAGATCGGACAAGGAAACGCTTCAAACAACTGCCGGGCCAAATCCTGCAACGGCTCAATATTGGTTCGACCAAAATAAAGGGTCAGGGTAAAACCTTCGGTATTACTGTAGAGGTGATGACTCAATGCTTTGTCGAGGGTTTTATCCAGGTCATCCAGGGCCAGGCCATACAAGGATTTTTTCGTCAATTCGCTGATGGTGCGCACCGACGGAATCACCTTGTGCCCCCGCGCCTCGGCCAGCAGCGAGCAGTAATAGCCATGCCCCAGGTACTTGTAGCTGCGGCACAGGTTGATGACCTGGACCCGTTTGCCGGCCTCGTTCTCCCGGGGGTGTTCGAGGTATTCCTGGGCAGTGACAATATCTTCACTGGGGAAGTACGAGGCCCAGTCTTCCTTGCGTTCTACAATAATCACAACTTGGCTTGCACTCTTGGGCGGTGTAGAAAAATATCCGCCGGAAGTTATTGTCGCCGCGACGGTTTGCTCGGATACTTCTCGCCAATGACTTTGTACCGCTGACATATTGATTGATCCGCTAGAGAACTTGACCTTTTCTATTAAGCACGATCTTTCACGGAAGTCTCGTTTAGTTACGCAACTTTTACGGCGGTTATATGACTCTTTTCTTTCGCGTTGCAACCCTGGATGACCTGCCAGCACTGGTGGCCCTGGAACAGCACTGTTTCACCACAGACCGGCTGTCTGCCCGCAGTTTCCAGTGGATGATCAGCCGCGCCCATGCGCAGCTGCTGGTGGCCGAAAATACCGGGCAATTGCTGGGTTATGCCCTGGTGCTGTTCCATCGCGGCACCTCGCTGGCGCGCCTGTACTCCCTGGCCATTGCCGCGCCGGCCCGGGGCATGGGCCTGGGCAAGCAATTGCTGGCGCGCATCGAGGCCTGCGCCGTGGCGCACGACTGTGCGTACCTGCGCCTTGAGGTGCGCACCGACAACCCTGGCGCTATTGCCCTGTATGAACACAGTGGCTACCGGCGCTTTGCCCTGATCAACGACTATTACGCCGACCATACCGACGCCCTGCGCCTGGAAAAACGCATCCTCCAGCACACTGACGCGCGGGCCTTGAGTGTGCCCTACTACCAGCAGACCACCGACTTCACCTGCGGCGCAGCCTGCCTGTTGATGGCCATGGGCGCCCTGTTACCTGGGCGTGAGTCTCTGCGCCGCGAAGAGCTGCAGATCTGGCGCGAAGCAACCACCGTGTTCATGACCGCCGGCCACGGCGGCTGCAGCCCCCAAGGCCTGGCCCTGGCTGCCTGGCGCCGGGGGTTTAAGGTGCGCATGCAGGTCAACGTGCGCGGGCCGCTGTTTCTCGATGGGGTGCGCGACCCGCATAAAAAAGAGGTGATGCGCCTGGTGCATGAGGGTTTCGAGGAGGATTTGGCCAACAGTGATGTGCAGCAGGTATTCGGCGGTGCGTTGGATCTGGCGCAGGTCCTCGGTGATGGCGGCCAGCCACTGGTGCTGATCAGCAGCTACCGGCTGACGCGTTCCAAGTCACCGCACTGGGTGATCGTGACTGACTGTGATCAAGAGTTTGTCTACCTGCATGATCCCGACGTGGACCATAGCCAGCATCGCCGCCCCATGGACTGCCAGCATTTGCCGGTCAGCCACGGGGAGTTCGAGCGGATGTGCCGTTTTGGCAGCCGTCAGCTGCGGGCGGCGGTGGTGCTATACCGGTAACGCCCTGGCGCTGCCGGTCGCCGCGGCCTTGGCTTCGAGTTCGCGCACCAGGGGCAATACGCGCTGGCCGAAATATTCCACCTCCTCCTGGAAGTGCAGGAAGCCCGCCAGCACCAGGTCCACCCCCACCGCCTTGAGCGCGACGATGCGCTCGGCAATCTGCCGAGGGGTGCCGATCAGGTTGGTCTTGAAGCCGTCGTTGTACTGCACCAGGTCGGCGAAGCTGGACTTGGCCCAGTTGCCCTCACCTTCGGGCGAGGCCTTGCCCGCCTGCCTGGCGGCATCACCAAAGGCGTTGACGGCCTGCGGGTCGGCCTTGTCGATGATCTCAGCCAACACCGCCTGGGCCTCTTGCTCGGTGTCGCGGGCGATCACAAACGCGTTGACCCCGACTTTTACCGAATGGTGATTGGCCGCAGCCTTGGCGCGGATATCATCGACCTGGGCCTTGATCCCCTCGGGCGTGTTGCCGTTGGTGAAATACCAGTCCGACACCCGCGCCGCCATATCCCGCGCAGCCCGGGAGCTGCCACCCTGGAAAATTTCCGGGTGCGGCTGAGTCAGGGGCTTGGGCTTGAGGCTGTAATGGTTGAACCGATAAAAATCCCCCTTGAAGGTGAAATCGTCCTGGGTCCAGATGCCTTTTAACGCGCGGATAAACTCTTCGGAGCGCCGATAGCGCTCGTCATGCTCCAGCCAGTGCTCGCCAATGGCCTGGAACTCGCCCTTGAACCAGCCGCTGACGATGTTCACCGCCACCCGGCCTTGGGTCAGTTGATCAATGGTCGCCAACTGCTTGGCCGCCAGCGCCGGCTGCCAGGGCCCCGGCAGGATCGCGGCGATCACCTTGAGTTGGGTCGTGGCCGCCAGCAACGCATGGCTGAAGGCCACGGATTCATGTTGGTATTCGGCGCCATAGCCGGCGGTGAAACGGATTTGCGTCAGGGCATACTCAAACCCCGCCGCCTCGGCCAACTGGGCCAGCTTGCGGTTGTAGTCGATGCCCCAGTCGGTACGTTGTTCAACCTTGCTGACCACCAGGCCACCACTGACATTGGGCACCCAATAGGCAAATTTCACGGCTTGCTGAGTCATCGTTCGGCACCTCGCACACAGGGAATGTACAGGGGTAGAGCAGCAAACGTGCCAGGGTTGGCAAAGCCCCTGGGCTGGGGCGTTTGCGTGCCGACCGACCTATCGGCCATGTTGCCCGGGCGGGCTATTTGTTGGATCACTGTTGGTAGCGCAACACCGTGGCGAGGGATGGAGCGTGTGCAACAGTCGCCGTAACATTCGGTTATAGGTAAGCTATCGGACTTTAGCGCAGCCCCTTCTGCGCCTCGCCGAAAATAAGTCGCCTCCATGCCTTTTGAACTCAGCGTTGACCTCACCACCCTGGCCATTCTGGCCGTGGTTGCCTTTATTGCCGGTTTTATCGACGCCATTGCGGGCGGCGGTGGTTTGCTCACCACCCCGGCCCTGCTCACCGCCGGTATGCCGCCCCATTTGGTACTGGGCACCAATAAACTGAGTTCGACCTTCGGTTCGGCCACCGCCAGTTTTACCTTCTACCGGCGCAAGCTGTTCCATCCGCGTCAGTGGGTCCACGCGATCGTGGGCACCCTGGTCGGCGCGCTGCTGGGGGCCATCGTCGCCCATTACCTGCCCGCCGAATGGCTGAACAAGATGCTGCCGGTGATCGTCTTCGCCTGCGGTATCTACCTGTTGTTTGGCGGTACGCCCAAGGCGCCGCTGGACGCCGATGCGCCGATCAAGAAGAAGTGGCAGTCGACCCAGGGTTTGGCCCTGGGCTTCTACGATGGCGTGGCCGGTCCCGGCACCGGCGCATTCTGGACCGTCAGCACCCTGCTGATGTACCCCGTGGACCTGGTCAAGGCCAGCGGCGTGGCGCGCAGCATGAACTTCGTCAGCAACGCGGCGGCGCTGTCGGTGTTTATCTTCAACGGTTCGGTGGACTGGATTGTCGGCCTGAGCATGGGCCTGTCGGTGATGGTGGGCGCGTTCTTTGGCGCACGCAGTGCCATCAGCGGCGGCGCCAAATTCATTCGCCCGGTGTTTATCACCGTGGTCCTCGGCCTGACCGTGCGCCTAGCCTGGCAGCACTGGTTCAGCGTGGCCTAGACGGCGCGCCACATACAGGTCGATAAGGTAGCGGGCAATCGAGCGCGAGGCCGGCAACGGTGGCAACTGGTGGATATTGAACCACTGCGCATCTTCAATCTCGTCGGCCTGGGGCACGATTTCGCCACCGGCATACTCGGCGTGAAAGCCCAGCATCATGGAGTGCGGGAACGGCCAGCACTGGCTGCCCACGTACTGGATGTTCTGCACCTGCACCTGCACTTCCTCGTACACTTCGCGGATCAGGCAGTCTTCGGCAGATTCCCCAGGCTCGGCAAACCCGGCCAGGGTGCTGTAGACCCCAGTGACGAAACGCGGCGAACGCGCCAGCAGAATCTCATCGCCACGGGTGATCAGCACAATCATGCTCGGTGAGATGCGCGGGTAACTGCGCAGGTCGCAGGCCTGGCAGAACATTGCGCGCTCGCGGGGCACCTGCACCATCGCCTGGCCGCAACTGCCGCAAAAGCGGTGCTCGCGGGCCCAGGTACCGATTTGCGCGGCATAACCCAGGACTTTGTACAGACGGTGATCGCCCTGCAGCATAAACGCCCGCAGGCCCTGCCAGCGGCAACCCGGCACATCGCCAGGGCTGTTCAGCTCCAGCAGGTACACCGGCTCGCCGTCCAGATGGCCGATGCCATGTTCGGCCATCACCGACAGGTCCTGGCGCTTGAGCCATTCCCGGGGAAACAGCGGCCCGTTGTCATCGAGTAAAAAACCTTCGCGACTACGGGCCACAGCCCAGCCGCCGGGGGCGTCGTTGTCCAGCAGCGTTGTGGTGATCCAGCCTGGGGTCATATTCAGTCAATCCACGAATTCGGGTTTCTGCTTGCTCATATGGGCCGCAATGGCCACGCGCAGGTCGTTGGATTGCAACATAGCAGCGTTCCAGGTGGCAACGTATTCCAGGCCGTCGTTGATGCTGTGGTCACGCATATAGCTGATCATGGCCTTGGTGCCGGTCACGGCAATCGGCGATTTGGCGGCGATTTGCGCGGCAAGGTCCATCACCCCGGCCAGTAGGCAGGCGTGGTCGGCAAAGGTGCGGTTGACCAGGCCGATGCTGCGCGCTTCTTCGGCGCCGAAGGTGCGCCCGGTGTAGGCCAGTTCGCGCAGCATGCCGTCACCGATGATGCGAGGCAGGCGTTGCAGGGTGCCGACGTCGGCGGCCATACCAATATCGATTTCCTTGATCGAGAATTGCGCGTCATCAGCGGCGTAACGCATGTCGCAGGCGCTGATCAGGTCGATGGCGCCGCCGATGCAATAGCCCTGGATCGCCGCCAGTACCGGCTTGCGGCAATTATCCACGGCATTGAACGAGGCCTGCAGTTGCAGGATCTTGCGCCGCAGCAGGCGCGCATTGCGTCCCACGTCCTTGCCAAATTCGTTGGCCACCGAGGCCAGCATCATCAGGTCGATGCCCGAGGAAAAATGCTTGCCGGCGCCGCTCAACACCACGGCGCGTACAGCGTCGGTGTCGTCGATCCATTGGAAAATCTCGACGATTTCGCTCCAGAACGCCGCGTTCATGGCGTTGATCTTTTCCGGGCGATTAATCTGCACATGGGCGACGTTGCCGTGCAGTTCGACGACAAAGGCTTGGTATTCGGACATGGCAGTGATCCTTGACTGGCGGCTGATAAGGGCCGAACTATAGCAAGGGTGTATCAGGGCCGGTAAGGCTGTGCATGTGCCAAAAGCAGGACTGCATAAAAACACAAACCCGCTCTAGACAGACAGTTGCCGGTGTTTTCAGGTGGGCAACCATAGCCGCAGGCGTGCGCCGCCCAGTGGCGAGGCCTGGGCCGTGAGTGTGCCGCCTTGTGCTTCCACCGCCCGGCGGCTGATCGCCAGGCCCAGGCCGAAGCCGCCGGTGGCGCGGTCGCGGCTGCGGTCCAGGCGGTAGAACGGCTCGAAGATCCGGGCGCGCTGCTCTTCGGGGATGCCGATGCCATCGTCATCCACCCAGATTTCACAGCCCTTGGCGCAGACCTTGACGCCGATCTGGATCCGTCGCTCGCAATAGCGCATGGCATTGCGCAGCAGGTTTTGCAGGGCGCGGGCGGTGAGGCGTGGGTCGAGGGTAAAACGCTCCACGGCGCACTCCAGTACCACATCAATCACGATCTCCGGGTTCTCCAGCTCGTCGTCGATGCTGCCCAGGATGCTGTCGATAAACTCATCGAGCACCACTTCCACCCGCTCGGGCAGATGCGCCGGGTTTTGCTGGCGGCTGTAGGACAGCAGCTCCAGCACCAGCTCATCCAACTCGCGGATATGCGCCACCAGGCCTTGCAGGCGTTCGCGGCTGGCGACCGGCTGGTCTTCGGACAACGCCAGGGCCAGGCCGAAATCCAGGCGGGTCAGCGGTGTGCGCAGTTCGTGGGACACCGCGTTGAGCAAGTCCCTCTGCTGGTTGAGCAGGTGCTCGATGTCGTTGGCCATGGTGTCGAATACCGCCGCCAGGCTGCCGATGTTGGAGCTGGGGGGAATATGCGTACGCTCCTCCAGGCGGCCCCGGCCCAACTGCGCAGCGGTGACCTTGAGGCGCTCCAGGTCGCGCCAATGCGGGCGCAGCCAGATCAACAGGCCGCCCAGCAACGCCGCGCCGATCAGCACGTTCATGGTCCAGTACAGCAGGTTCATGTCCAGCGGGTCGGGGGGGATGGTCAATTTAACCGCCAACTGCCCATTGAGCGGCGAGCTGATCTCCTCCATCAAGCCCCACTCCCCCAGGCGGATCACCGGCTTGCCCTGCTCCAGCAGTCGCTCCTCGTCGGGTGTGTAGCGGGCGTCCTGGCGATGCATCAGTTGCACCTTCAGCGGCGCAAAATCCCGTGCCAATTGGTCGGTGACATCGGACCAGCGCTCCACCGGCCGGCTGTGGTACTGGCGCACGATCAGGCTCTGCAAGCCACGGGACTGTTCGATGTTGTAGTTCATGTAGCGGTCGTGGAAGACCTCGATGATGCCCATGGGGATCAAGTAGATCGCTGCGCTGTAGGTCACGATGGTCAGCAGGTAGAGACGGATCAGGGCGCGGAACATGGTGTCAGCATTCCCACTCGGAGCGGCTAAACAGGTAGCCTTTGCCCCATACCGTCTTGATCTTGCGCGCCTCGCCGGCATGGTCGTCGAACTTGCGGCGCAGCTTGGAGATGGCCACATCCACCGAGCGGTCGGTGCCGTTGAACTCGATGCCCCGCAGGCGCTGCAGGATCTGGTCGCGACTGAGTACTTCGCCGGCATGCCGGGCCAGCACCACCAACAGGTTGTATTCGCCGCTGGACAGCTCCACCGTCTGCTCGCGCCAAGTCACGGCGCGTTCCGACAGGTCAATGCACAGGTTGCCCATCAGGATCTGGTCGTTGGCCGCCTGTGGCTCGCTGAGGCTGCTGCGGCGCAACAGGGTGCGCACCCGGGCCAGCAGCACCCGTGGCTCGCAGGGTTTGGTCACGTAGTCGTCGGCGCCCATTTCCAGGCCCAGCACCTGGTCATGGCTGTCATCGCGGGCGGTGAGCATCAGGATCGGCAGGCCGGCCGAATCGGCGCGCAGCAGGCGGCAGACTTGCAGGCCATCGAGGCCGGGCAGCATCAGGTCGAGGATCACCAGGTCTGGTGGGTTGAGCCTCGCCCGTTCGCGCACATGATCGCCACGGCTGAGCACATTGACGTGATAGCCATTGCGCTCAAGGTAACTGGCAATCAGCTCGGACAGCGCGGCGTCGTCTTCGACCAGGAGGATGTTGGGCATGGTGTTTCCAAATAATACAGTTTCACATTAGATCGTCATTGATCAGAAGAGCTTGTTAGGATCCACAGCCGTGAAGGATATACGCACGCGCCTCGGCGTGCGCCGTACCTTACATTTCTTCACAGACCACCTACACAGCTTCACAGCACCGAGTCGGGGGCGCCCGTAGGATGCGCCAGTCAATATTGGGATAAGAGCATGTCAAAGAATCTGTTTGCGCCGTTTTGCCTGCTGGCACTGACCCTGGCCCTGGGTGCGTGTGGCAACTCCGCAGGCGACACCCCCGAAATGCCCCTGGCCAAGGTGCGGATCGAAACACTCGAAGCCAAGCCCCTGTCCATCAGCAGCGAGCTGAGTGGGCGGATCGTCGCACCGCGCATCGCCGAAGTGCGCGCCCGGGTTGCGGGCGTGGTGCTTCAACGGGTGTTCAAGGAAGGCCATGACGTCAAACAGGGCGACGTGCTGTTCCGTATTGACCCGGCGCCGTTCAAGGCCGACCTCGACAGCGCCCAGGCCAGCCTGCGCAAGGCCGAGGCCAATGCCTTCCAGGCGCGCCTGCAAGAGCAGCGCTACAGCCAGTTGGTCGAAGGCAATGCCATCAGCGCCCAGGACTACGACAACGCCCGCGCCGCCGCCCGGCAAACCGCCGCGGATGTCGCGGCCAACCAGGCAGCGGTGCAACGCGCCAAGCTCAACCTTGGTTATGCCACCGTGACCGCGCCGATCTCCGGGCGTATCGGCCGCGCGCTGGTGACCGAAGGCGCCCTGGTGGGGCAGAACGAAGCCACGCCCATGGCGCTGATCCAGCAACTGGACCCGATCCACGCCGACCTGACGCAATCCACCCGCGAACTCAATGACCTGCGCCGCGCTTTCCGCGGCGGGCATTTGAAGCAAGTGGGCCAGGACCAGGCCAAGGCCACGCTGATCCAGGATGACGGCAGCCTCTACCCGCTGCCGGGCAAGTTGCTGTTCGCGGAGATTTCCGTAGACCCCGGTACCGGGCAGATCATCCTGCGCAGCGAATTCCCCAACCCGGACCTCGACCTGTTGCCCGGTAGCTTTATCCGCGTACGGCTGGAGCAAGCGGTCGACCAGCAAGGCCTGAGCGTGCCGCAGCGCGCAATCACCCGTGACAGCGCCGGCATCCCCATGGTGTTGCTCGTGGACGCCGAGCAGAACGTCAGCCAGCAGCCGGTGGAGTTGGGCGCGGCGATCAATGATCGCTGGGTGGTCAACAGCGGCCTGAAGACCGGGGACCGCATCATCGTCGAAGGCCTGCAACACGCACGCCCCGGCGAAAAAGTCGAAGTGGATGCCAGCGTCGCGCCTGTCGCCCAGGCAGCCGGCCAGTAATCAAAGGGATCAGAGACAATGCCGCAGTTCTTTATTGACCGCCCGATCTTCGCCTGGGTGGTCGCCCTGTTTATCCTGCTGGCCGGCGCCCTCGCCATCCCGCAGTTGCCGGTGGCGCAGTACCCCAACGTCGCGCCGCCGAAAGTGGAAATCTACGCGGTGTACCCGGGCGCTTCGGCGCAAACCCTGGATGAAAGCGTGGTCAGCCTGATCGAGCAGGAGCTCAACGGCGCCGACCACCTGCTGTATTTCGAATCCCAGAGCAGCCTCGGCTCGGCCACCATCACCGCGACCTTCCAGCCGGGCACCGACCCGGAAATGGCCCAGGTCGATGTGCAGAACCGCCTCAAGGCCGTGGAGCCGCGCCTGCCGCAGGCCGTGACCCAGCAGGGCTTGCAGGTGGAGAAGGTGTCCGCCGGCTTCCTGCTGCTGGTGACTTTGACCTCCAGCGACGGCAAGCTCGACGACGTGGCGCTCAGCGATTACCTGGCGCGCAACGTGATGAACGAGCTCAAGCGCCTCGACGGCGTGGGCAAGGCCCAGCTGTACGGCGCCGAGCGGGCGATGCGGATCTGGATCGACCCGCAGAAGCTCATCGGTTTCAACCTGACCCCGGCCGATGTCAATGCGGCGATTACCGCGCAGAACGCCCAGGTCTCGGCCGGTAGCATCGGTGATCTGCCGGGCACCAATACCCAGGAAATCACCGCGTCGATTCTGGTCAAGGGCCAGCTCTCCACGCCGGCCGAGTTTGCCGACATTGTGCTCAAGGCCAACCCGGACGGTTCCACCGTGCGTATTGGTGATGTGGCGCGGGTCGAGATCGGCAGCCAGGAATACCAGTTCTCCACGCGCCTGAACGGCAAGCCCTCCACCGCCGTCAGCGTGCAACTGTCGCCCGGCGCCAATGCCTTGAGCACCGCGACCCTGGTGCGGGCAAAGATGGATGAGCTGTCGCGCTACTTCCCGGCCAATGTCGAGTACAAGATCCCTTACGACACCTCGCCGTTCGTCAAGGTCTCGATCACCAAGGTGATCTACACCCTGCTGGAGGCGATGGCGCTGGTGTTTGCGGTGATGTTCCTGTTCCTGCAAAACATCCGCTACACCCTGATCCCGACGCTGGTGGTGCCGATTGCACTGATGGGCACCTTCGCCACCATGCTGTTGCTGGGTTTCTCGATCAACGTGCTGACCATGTTCGGCATGGTGCTGGCCATCGGCATCCTGGTGGACGATGCGATTGTGGTGGTGGAGAACGTCGAGCGGATCATGGTGACTGAGGGCCTGTCGCCCAAGGAAGCCACACGCAAGGCCATGGGCCAGATTACCGGGGCGATCATCGGCATTACCCTGGTGCTGGTGGCGGTGTTCCTGCCGATGGCCTTTATGTCGGGTTCGGTGGGAGTGATCTACCAGCAGTTCTCGCTGTCGATGGCCACCTCGATCCTGTTCTCGGCGTTTCTCGCCCTGTCCTTGACCCCGGCCCTGTGCGCCACGTTGCTCAAGCCGATTGCCAAGGGCGAGCACCATACCAAGGGTGGGTTCTTCGGCTGGTTCAACCGGCGCTTTGAACAACTGACCGACCGCTACGAAGGCTGGGTTGCCTATGCCCTCAAGCGCAGCGGCCGCTACCTGCTGATCTACCTGGTCCTGCTGGTGGGCATGGGCTTCCTGTTCAGCCGCCTGCCCGCCTCGTTCCTGCCGGTGGAAGACCAGGGCTACACCATCACCGATATCCAGTTGCCGCCGGGCGCGAGCAAGAACCGTACGGTGCTGGTGGCCGAGCAGATCGAGGCCCATAACGCCACCGAGCCGGGCGTCGGTGATACGACGATGATCATGGGGTTCAGCTTCTCCGGTTCCGGGCAGAACGCGGCGCTGGCGTTTACCACGCTCAAGGATTGGTCCGAACGCAGCAGCGACGATTCGGCGGCCTCGATTGCCGATCGCGCCAACATGGCCTTTACCGAACTCAAGGATGCGATGGCCTATGCCGTGCTGCCACCACCGGTGGATGGCCTGGGTACCTCCAGCGGCTTTGAGTTCCGCTTGCAGGACCGGGGCGGCGTCGGCCATGCCGCGTTGATGGCAGCCCGTACCGAACTGCTGGCGGCGGCGGAAAAAAGCCCGATCCTGGCCAATGTGCGCGAAAGTGCCCTGGCCGAGGCGCCGCAAGTGCAGTTGGAGGTGGACCGCAAGCGGGCCAATGCCCTGGGCGTGTCGTTTGCCGATGTGGGCAATATCCTGTCCTCGGCCGTTGGCTCGGCCTACATCAACGACTTCCCCAACCAGGGCCGCATGCAGCGCGTGGTGGTACAGGCCGAAGGCGACCAGCGCAGCCAGATCGAAGACCTGATGAAGATCCATGTGCGCAACAACGCCGGGAAGATGGTGCCGCTGTCGGCATTTGTCGAAGCGCGCTGGGTCCAGGGCCCGGCGCAGTTGACCCGTTACAACGGTTACCCGGCCATCGCTATTTCGGGTGAAGCCTCACCCGGTCATAGCACCGGCGAGGCGATGGAAGAAATCCAGCGTCTGGTCAGCCAATTGCCAGCCGGCCTGGGCCAGGAATGGACCGGGTTGTCCTTGCAGGAGCGCTTGTCAGGCTCCCAGGCGCCGCTGCTGTTGATGCTGTCGCTGCTGGTGGTGTTCCTGTGCCTGGCGGCGCTGTATGAGAGCTGGTCGATCCCCACTTCGGTACTGCTGGTGGTGCCGTTGGGCGTGTTGGGCGCGGTCATGGCGGTGTCGCTGCGCGGCATGCCCAACGACGTGTTCTTCAAGGTCGGCTTGATCACGATCATCGGGCTGTCGGCGAAAAACGCGATCCTGATCATCGAGTTCGCCAAGGACCTGTATGACCAGGGCGAAGACCTGATTGACGCGACATTGAAGGCCGCACGCTTGCGTCTGCGACCGATCATCATGACTTCGCTGGCGTTCATTCTGGGCGTGGTGCCGTTGGCGATTGCCACCGGCGCCAGTTCGGCGAGCCAGCAGGCGATTGGGACCGGGGTGATTGGCGGCATGATCACGGCGACACTGGCGGTGGTGTTTGTGCCGGTGTTCTTTGTGGTCGTCATGAAACTGGTGCGCAAACGCAAAGATTGATCAGCCCCCTGCAGGAGCCGGCAAGCCGGCTCCTGCAGGAATAGGCTATGGTGCTCAAACATCCTGCATTTGTGAGCACTATGCCCTTCCTCGCCCGAACCCACCCTCGCCTGTCCGCTGCCGCCGTCCTGGGCCTGGCAATCGGCATCCTGGCGCCCTTCGATTCAATCCTCAGCAAAATCCTGATCGGCTGGAACGTCGGGGTCTGGACCTACCTGGTGCTGATGCTGCGCCTGACCATCCGTGCCAAGGCCGAGGACGTCAAGCGCATCGCCGAGGTCGAGGATGAAAACGCCGGCCTGGTGTTATTTATGGTGTGCATTGCGGCGATTGCCAGCCTGGCGACGATTGCCGTTGGCCTGGCCGGCAGCAAGGACCTGGGCACTGCCGAACGCCTGCTGCATTACGGTTTTACCGGGGTGACGGTGATTGGTTCGTGGCTGCTGATCGGGGTGATTTTCAGCGTGCACTATGCTCGTCTGTATTACACCTGGGAGGGCAAGGAGCCGGCGTTGCGCTTTGCCGAGGGGCTGCTGACCCCCAACTACTGGGATTTTCTGTATTTCTCCTTCACCATCGGCGTCGCCGTGCAGACCTCGGATGTGGGAGTGGCTACCCGCGCCATGCGCAAAGTGGTACTGGGGCAGTCGCTGATCGGGTTTCTGTTCAATACGGCGATATTGGGGTTCTCGATCAATATTGCGGCGGGGCTTTTTGCTTGAAGTTGCATCGGGCTTAGAACTAAAGCGTATTAATGGCAGGTTATTAGACTGTCATTCCTCACAGTAGAAAATCCCGTGCAAAGGCGTCTAATGCTTTCAGGCCAGGTGCCGAGTCAGGCCACGCATCACTCATGAGTCGCTGCCTTCGTATACTGTTAGTTCTGACAGTTTACAGCACACGCGCACTGCTATTTCATGACTCGAACAGAGCCCTCGAAACCTCTGTTATTCGCACAATCATCAGCGATGGAGAAGCGATCATGAGCGTACAAGCGCAACAGTTGTCCCCTGCGCAACAAAAAGCACTGTACCCCAAGGCCCTCAGCGCCACCGGTACATTCGACGCATTTATCGATACGATATCGGTCCACTTTCAGACTTTGACCCTGGTGCATGACCATGACGCGGCCATCTACCGCCTTCTAGCACGACATGCTGATAATGCAGTCACCGTGGAAAAAATCACGATTGAACTGCCCGACACCATTCGCAATGGGCAGGTATTAGAGCTGGATAAGTGGCAGTCCAATAAGGTCAATGTCTGGTATGCCGTCAAGTCGCCTACGATTCATTACGTCGTGCGCTGCTCCTCAGGAACGTTGATCATTAACAACCTGGAAGCCGGCATCATCAAAATCAGCGGCACGCTGAATGGCACCACCGATGAAGATGTCAACGGGAACCCACACACACTGGAAGTCGGTTTCGACGTAACCAGTTGATCGATTATGCAAGAGCAAAAAAACGCCCGTATCTTTCGATACGGGCGTTAATAAGCGTCAAGTCTTTACCAACTGTAGCGCACACCTACGTTGGCGCCCCATGGCTGCTCGACCCGGCCACCGCTGCTGTGCTCTAGGTCGGCGTGCAGTTGCAGGTTTTGCGACAACTTAACTGCGACGCCCGCACCGAACTCGGCGCGTGAACCCGATAGGTCATTGTTGAACTCATGGTTGTTCACCGCGACCTTATTGTTGTTGGCAAACTCATGCACCATCGCCGCCCGCAGGTAAGGCTGGAGTACGCTGCCACTGTCGAGCTGGATGTCACGCCCCACCGTCGCACCGGCCTTGGCCATGATCGAGCGGGTGCGCTCGCCATCGGCGTGCAGGCCATTTTTCATGTTGTAGTTGGCGCCCTGGATCACCACTGTGGACAGCTGGGCATACGGCTCGACGAAGTAACCGTCGTCCAGCTTGATGTTGCGACCGAACTCTGCCGACAGGCCACCGCCGGTGTTGGCGTACTTGCCCTTGGACTTGGTGCCGTCACTCAAGCCGACCTTGGACTCGTTATGGAAACGGTTGAGCTTGGCCACGGCGTCGAAATACAGACCGCTCTCGTCATCCAGCCAGGTTGCGTAAGCACCCACGTAGTAGCTCTTCACTGTGCCCGACGTACCGCGCTTGAGGTTCAAGCCCGAAGTACTATGGCCGGCCATCACACCCACCAGCCACTGGCTGTCGGCCAACGGCGTGTCAGCACCCAGGGTAAAGCCCTGCTGGTTCTGGTTGTAGCCAACCCCAGTGCTCTCGGCCACCTTGTACTTGTTGCCATAACCACGCATCCACACACCCGCCTGACCAGGCTCGAAACGCAGCTCGCCCATGCGCGTACGCAGGGAAGTCGCCTCGCCGTACCAGACCGTGGGGGCGGTATTGAACAACGCCATGACCGAGCGAGTAGCCGGGCTGATCACGCGGTTGTTCGGGTCGAGGAACCAATCGGTGCCATCCTTTTTCAGACCATAGGAATAGGCACCCACGTCGACGACATCGCCCGCCAGTGAGAACTGCGCGTCACCCCCGCCGGTATGCACGATACGAATCGCTTCGGGGTTGACCGGCTCTGTACCGCTGGCTGCGAGCAACAGGCTGTGACTGCCGTTGGCTTCGCCGCTGATGTTCAGGAAGTCCGTGATGCCGTTGGCAAAATCGGTACCCATGACGAAGGTGCCGTTGCCGTCGAGACTGTCCAGGTCCAACTGATAAAACGCATCGGTGTGGCCGAATATCACCGTACCGTCCACCAGGTTCAAGGCACCCACCTGGCTGTCGGCGGTCAACTCCCAGTACGACCCATTGCCTACGTTCAAGCTGGTGACATTCTGCAGCTGGCCTTTGAGCCCGGAGCTGTTTTCCAGGTTCAAATGTGCCGTGCTGCCATCTTCGACAATGACGTCGCCTTTCAACCGGCTGCTATCGACATTCATGCTCGCCTGGGCACCGCCGTTGACTTCCAGCAGCACGCCATTGCCACCGGTCAGGGTTGAGCCGTTGCGCACGTCGATTTCAACTTCCATCTCCTCGCCAGGGTGACCTTCCACGACAATGGCCGAGCCGTTGCGCCCTTCGACGCTGGAGTTATCCAGCACCAGTTTGCCGGCATCGCTGCTGCCAGCTTCGTTGGTAAACAACACGCCATTCTTGCCGCCGATGATGCTGCTTTGGCTGGCAGTCGCCGTTGCACCGTCGAGCCACACGCCATCACTATCGGCGCCGGTGCCTTCGACCACAGTGTTCTGATTGAAGTGCAACTCAGCATTGCCCGTGGCTATTGCCCCGCTCTTTTCCCCCCGGATGATGCTGTTGAACACCTGGGCAATGCCGCCCTTGTCGGAATTGAAACTCTGGTACGCCTGCAAACCGAAAGTTGTGTGGCTGATGATGGCACTGTTGCGAATGATGGCCGCACTGTCATCCAGGCGCACCGCCCCCCATATCGAGTGGTTGGATTCAACAGTGGCGCCGTCAACGTTGACGGTGGAGCCCTGCGTCGCACGGATATCTTCGATCCGGCTGCCGGTATTGACATTCAGCGTCGAGTCGTTGGCCAGGATATTTCCGGCGCGAGCACCGTTGACGGTCAGCTCGGACTTATGATCCAACTGCCAATCATTTTTCATCTCATGGGGGCCAATGGTCCTTGACTCACCGATCAGTTGATCCGCTTGGACGCTGGTGTGCATCGCTGCAAGCAGAAGCACGCTAATGGCTGGAACATGCATCATCTTGCTCAAGGGCTTGAGCTCGAATCTGGTAGGTAATGACATCGGGGGTTCACTCTCTGGGTAGCGCCTGTAAAAACGGCTTGGCTCGTTCCCGCGGAATGAAGCCTCACCTGTAAGGCGCAGAGGTTACGTAGTGAACGTACTGATGACTGTAGGACTAATCCGAGCAAAGCTTAGGTATAGGCACCGCAGTGGTATGGAAAACTGCACAACTGGCAAACTGATCCGTCCACAAGCCGTAGTCCATTGCTACCAGATGCACAAAAGGGAAGCCATGCTTCCCTTTTGTGCTTTCAGCAGTTTGTAGACTTGGAGGCGTTGATTCGTAGGTTAAGCAGATATGCCATCACAGAAAGAGTCAGGGTTGGAGAATATCGTGAATACTTCGGCCAACCGCCCGCGACCGATGCCTCCACCCGCCACGTTCGTGGTGTAGGTGACCTCGCAAGGGCCGAACGGCGCTTGAGCCAGGAATGGACGGTAAATGATATCGACATAAAAACCGTTGGCCACATCGGCAGCGGTCAAGGGCGCAGTTGTAATAGGCTCTACAAAGGGGCCCGGTGGGAGCTGGGGGTACTGGTTGGTGATAGTGACCGTAACCTCCACAGTATTGCCCACTACCAGCCTGACATCGCCCGGAATGAAAAGCATGGCAGCCAGGACCGGCGGCGAGCCAGGCATCCGTTGTACCAGCGACTGACAGGTCCATTCGCCAGCTATGAGATTCTCATACCTTGCCGGCGCCAGTTCCACCGTCACGGCATCGATCACATTGACCGTGGTAAGGGGCGACGGGTTCTCATTGATAGTGCCGGGGCCAATGACAGAATAGCTGACAGGCTGCAGATTGTTCCCGTGGCGGGCAACCACCGCCCAGGGAATGATAAACCTCGCGTCCTCGCCAGGAACCGTAGTGCTTAAAGGGAAAGGCCCGACACGCTCTTTGGAGGCGCCCCAATACAAGTAAAACTGATTGCCTGGGTGAGGCAGTGCCGCAATGGTCCAGAGTCGAATCACAATAGTCACAGGTCGGTCCGCATCGCCAATGCGCAGGGTATTCAACTCCTGTGAGTCCTCGCCAAACACTTGTGCCGGGTTCAGCCCAGGGTTCATATCGCCTGGTTCCAGTGTGCCCGGCAGTACAGGCCCCTCTACCGACAAGTCGAGCCGGACGTTTTTAGCGGGTGAGAGGAAGAACACACCGTTGCGATCAGTCCGGTAACGCACGCTTACCGCCTGAGGACCTAGCGTCGCGGTATAGGCGGCCTTGATCGCATCATTCATATTACTGAAAACTACCGGGAAGCCCGTGAGTTCAGTGGTTTGCGGGCCAAAGGGCTGGCTTTCCCATTGCGTCTCGAACTTGTCCAGTCCTGTAGCGAAATTAAGATACTGTTCGATATGGAGATTAATGCCCAGCACAAAGTCCGCAATGCTGAGCAAATCATCAGTGCTACCGTCACGTGGGGACGGTGCAAGCGGTAGGAATGGCTCCAATAGTACGGGGTCGGTCAGTAACGAGACCGTGCGAAACTCATTGAACGATGGGCGACTGATATTCCCTGCCCGGTCAACCATGGTGTAGAAAAAATAATAAAGCCCACTCAAGATGATCTGGCTGGCGGGCAGGAAGAAGGTGCTGTTGTCGGGTGGTGGTAGCAGAGGCACACCTGGGCCGCTCACCAGATACTCTGGTCGTGGGTCCATTACCGGGCTGAAGTAAACGTTAGCTATGTCCCCCGCTTCGAATCGCCCAGGCTGGGGACTGAAGGTGTTGCGGGGGATAACAATCTCCACGCCGCCATGATTTATCAGGAACGCATTGTCGATAATGGTCCCCGCTGGCGCATTAGCCAGCATCGGAACGGTGGGTTGTTCACGTGACGACGCTACAGCGTAGGGCGCAATCAGATCGACGCGAAACGCGGCAGGGTTGGACTCGTCCCGCGCAGCACCTGGTGCGCCATTGGAATTGCGGTATTGCACGACTTTGATCTCATAAAAGCCATGCGGGAACTCAAACTCGGGAGACGGCGCCGGAATGTATCTATCGATGATTGCGGGCACGGGGTCCAAGTTGATCTGGAATGGTTCCAGAAAGGGCCGCCAAGTGGGCACCGGATCGGTGGTTGTGCGAATTTGAATACCCAGCCAGTCGGTCGGTACCGAGATCCGCCCGGTTCGACACTCCACGGTGATACCCGCACGAGCAACGGACGCTGGAATAAGACCCGTTGCATTATCCAGTGCCTCGGCAATCGTGGGCGCATCAATAACCAAAGGTTCGGATGTAATGGTGACGTCAGGGGTGCTGCTCATATCAGTCTCTCCTTAGTACTTAATGTAGGCATCGCACAAACACTCATGAAGTGGCCGGACGGCCATCGCCCCGCTGCTTGAGTGACTGCCAGGTGACTGAAATCGCAGCAACACTCTTCCCAGCCGTATGACATGCGGCCAAACAAACCAACTTTGGATTTACCCGTCAGAAGTTCAGTGAAACGTACGCGGTGTTCCAACACTCATGACGCAAAGCACTCGCAATCAGGGTTCTGGGCCATTGCCGTCAATCCAGCAGTAGATGGGGTTTGGCGGGGGGGGCGAGGTATTCACTACCCGATCGAACGGCACATACCTAGAAGCAGACCGGCCAATGATCACGCCTCCCCTGGACACCGTGTAATGAGCTTCTCCTCCGGCGTTTTTTTTCAGGGGCCGAATCAAGCGCTCGACATCGAGTATCCAGAAGGCATAGCCGGACGCATCGCTGACCTCATCCCAGTAATGCGTGAGGGTTTCCACGATATTGGGGTCTGGATTGACATCCGGGTACAGCCCGTACCCCTGGAACCGCAGCGTAATCAGATCACCAGAACGGATGTCCGCGTGAGGGGCTATGAACACCTCGACACCGAACCAGATCGGAGGCTGGGTGCTGCAGGTCAAGTAGCCGTTAGGATGCAACTCCGATTGCGGGAAACGGGGCCGAGGGTAGTTGGAGGGCGGAAGGTCGGTTTGCAGCCTGACTTGCGCCACCAGTGAAAACATCGGATTGATGTTGCCGGCACGGTCTTGCAGGCGATAGAAGCAGAAGATCCAGAGCGCCCCCGGAAAACGACGAAACACCTCGCTGGGCACGTCCACGAATATGCGGCCGGTGGCGCTGGCCAACGGTGCAGAAACCAGGGTCGGCGCGCCGGTTGGCAAGATATTCATGTCTGAAAAATACATCGGCACCTGATCACCGACCTCACGCCCCAAATATCCCTGCGGGATTTCCATGGGCACCAGGGGGTTGGCGACCAGGTAGGCCTCGGTAATCGGATCAATAGGGAAAATGGCCGGTGGCAGCAACGCACCGCCACCGGGCGCATCGCGGTCGATCCTGATCGTCACAACCTCAGAGCTATCGACGCTGGGGCTGTTCGGCGTGCCGTTATGGATGCGAAACGTCAGATCAATAATTGCACTGTTCAGCAAAAATGCCTGGGGTATCTGCATCGGGTAGGGAAAGTCGGCGGCCGTCATCGGGTTAGGCAGCAACACCGGTGGCGTGTCGACCGGGCGGGCACCGCGGACGCTCCACTCGAACACCACATATTGGTCTCTGCCCGGACCCGGTAGAAACGCCCAGGGAGTGGGAATCAAAAGCTGTAGATCAGAGAAGTAAAATTGCACCGGCACCAACCCATCAGGCAGCGCGTCGACGACGATGGGCGCGTCAATCGCCAGGCTGCCTCCTGGGCCTTGGGGGCCATTCGCGCTCGATTGGCCAGCATTGTGGGTGCTCATCCAAACCTCCCTCTACACGCCTATGCATCACCTGATCACGGCGCTTGCGGCTCTGTTGGGGCAATTGAACACCTCCTGTGGTGCTGCGGATACTGTCAGAACTAACAGGTGCGCTCCCCGCTCGTCGGTTTGAGCGGCCTGACTTCATACCGATCCCAACAAATATTTTCTTGACGAGAGTGGCTGACTGGTGTTTTCTGAAACCGGTTTCAATGCCCAGCGCACTGCCACCTCACACTAATAAGAAAGGCCCCGCCGTGACTTCATTCTCCGCCGCCCAGCGCAGCCGCGTGACCATGCTTGATGTAGCCCAGCGCGCCGGCGTATCCAAGGCCAGCGTGTCGCGCTTTATCGGCGACGACCGCGCCCTGCTGTCCGACGCCATCGCCCAACGTATCGAACAGGCTATTGATGACCTGGGCTACCGCCCCAACCAGATGGCCCGTGGCCTGAAACGTGGACGCACGCGCCTGATCGGCATGCTGGTAGCGGATATCCGCAACCCCTATTCGATTGCCGTGATGCATGGCGTGGAAACCGCCTGCCGACAGCACGGCTATAGCCTGGTGGTGTGCAACACCGACCGCGATGACGAGCAGGAGCGCCAGCACCTGGCGGCGTTGCGCGCATATAACATCGAAGGCCTGATCGTGAATACCCTGGGCCATCACCGCGACCAGTTACTGGAGCTGCAACGGGAAATGCCCCTGGTGCTGGTGGACCGTAAGGTCGAGGCGCTGCACAGCGACCTGGTGGGCCTGGATAACCCACTGGCCGTGGGCATGGCCCTGGATCACCTGGAGCAACAGGGCTATCGGGATATTTTGCTGATCAGCGAGGCCGCCGATGGCACCAGCTCGCGGATTGAGCGCATGGACAGTTTCCAGGCCCAGATCAGCCGTCGCAAAAAAATGCACGGCGCTGTACTGGAGATAGACCTCGACCTGCCCCAGCGTTTGCAGACGTTTCTGGGCGCAGGCAAAGCCGGGCCTAAAGCCTTGTTCTGTGCCAACGGCATTGCCGCGCTGGCCTGTAGCAAAGCCCTGCGCGAGTTGGGTTGCCGATTGTTCGAGGACGTTGGCTTGATCGCCCTGGATGACCTGGAGTGGTACCCACTGGTAGGCAGCGGCATCACCGCCCTGGCCCAGCCGACCGAAGCCATTGGCGCCAGCGCTTTTGAGTGCTTGCTCAAGCGGTTGCGCGGCGATACCTCGGCGACCCGTTCCCTGGATTTTTCCCCGCAACTGATCGTGCGAGGCTCAACCCAACCCGTGTAGGCATAACCGCCTGCACGGGCATTTTTTTTATCTACAAATGAAACCGGTTTCAGAGATCAATAAAAATGCATAGATATCCCGTTTCCATCAGCCTTTCCAGCTACGGCGCCGACCTGGTTCGCCAGCGCGGCCAGTTGAGTTTCGTCGAGCTGCTGGCCGCT
Organism: Pseudomonas sp. WS 5410; assembly: GCF_012985645.1. Lineage (NCBI taxonomy): Bacteria > Pseudomonadati > Pseudomonadota > Gammaproteobacteria > Pseudomonadales > Pseudomonadaceae > Pseudomonas > Pseudomonas sp. WS 5410. The sequence continues at coordinate 400,490 of NZ_JAAQWS010000001.1, forward strand.
GCCGGGGCCAGGCGTATTGAATGGCGTGAAGAACTGCTGACCAGCGAACAACCCGGCGAACTGGCCCAGGCCGCCGCCGCGCAAGATCTGGAGTGTGTGTTTTCGTCGCCCCTGGAGCTGTGGGTCGCCGGGCGTGCCCAAGCCAATTCGGAGCTGGCCGCCACCCTCGACCGGGCCCAGGCGTTCGGTGCGCGCTGGTTGAAGGTTTCGCTGGGTTACTTCACCGACACCAACGACCTGCACAGCCTCAGCGCCCTGCTCAACCGCCACCCGGTGCGCTTGCTGGTGGAGAACGACCAGACCCTGCACGGCGGGCGCATCGAGCCGATGCAACGCTTCTTCGATGAAGCCGAGCGCCTGGCGGTGCCGGTGAAAATGACCTTCGATATCGGCAACTGGCACTGGCAAGACCAGTCCGCACGTACCGCCGCACGCTTGCTGGGCCGGCATGTGGATTACCTGCATTGCAAGGCCGTGGCCCGCCGCGCCGACGGCAAGTTGGTAGCCCTGCCGCCCGGCAGCGCCGACCTGCATCTATGGGAACAATTGCTGCAGTTGATGCCCCAAGGTATCAGCCGCGCGGTGGAATTCCCGCTGCAAGGCGACGACTTGGTGGCGGTCACCGCCGAGCAGGTCGCCGCCCTCGCCCACCTTGGCCAACCGCGTGTGGAGAATGCCCATGTCTGAGATCGATATCCTCTCGTTCGGCGAAACCATGGCGATGTTTGTCGCCGAGCAAACCGGCGACCTGGCCCAGGTCGGCCACTTCGAAAAGCGCATCGCCGGGGCCGACAGTAACGTGGCGATCGGGTTGTCACGCCTGGGCTTCAACGTCGCCTGGCTGAGCCGGGTCGGTCATGACTCATTGGGGCGGTTTGTGGTCGCGGCCCTGGAGCGTGAAGGCCTGGATTGCCGGCATGTGGCGGTGGATCCCGCGCACCCCACCGGCTTTCAGCTCAAGTCCCGGGAAGAGAGCGGCGACGATCCCCAGGTCGAGTATTTCCGGCGTGGCTCGGCGGCCAGTCACTTGTCCAGCGCCGCAATCACTCCAGAATTGCTAACGGCGCGCCATCTGCACGCCACCGGGATTCCGCCGGCGCTGTCGGACGCCACCGCCGAACTGTCGCGCGAGTTGATGAGTCAGATGCGCGCGGCCGGCCGCAGTGTGTCCTTTGACCCGAACCTGCGCCCTTCGCTATGGCCCAGCGAGCAAAAAATGATCCGCGAAGTCAACGCCCTGGCCGGCCTGGCGCATTGGGTATTGCCGGGCCTGAGTGAAGGTCGGCTGCTGACCGGTTTCGAAGATCCCGGGGATATTGCCGCCTTCTACCTCGACCTGGGCGTGGAAGCCGTAGCCATCAAGCTCGGCCCCCACGGTGCCTACTACCGCAGCCAACTGGACCAGGGCTTTGTCGCCGCCGTGCCGGTGGCCAAGGTGGTGGATACGGTGGGAGCCGGTGACGGCTTTGCCGTGGGCCTGATCAGCGCCCTCCTGGAAAACCTCAGCCTGGCCCAGGCGGTACAGCGCGCCAACTGGATCGGCAGCCGCGCAGTACAGAGTCGCGGCGATATGGAAGGCCTGCCCCTGCGCGCCGACCTGCCCGCCTGGCAAAAAGCCGGCTGATCCGGACCGACAACCGTTACCTGTTGCCACAACTACAACAAGCTCAGGAGCAACCCCATGAACAACCTGAAACTCGCCACCCGCCGTTGGTGGTACATCATGCCCATCGTGTTTATCACCTACAGCCTGGCGTACCTGGACCGTGCCAACTACGGCTTCGCCGCCGCCTCCGGGATGGCCGAAGACCTGATGATCACCCCGGGCATGTCTTCGCTGCTCGGCGCGCTGTTCTTCCTCGGCTACTTTTTCTTCCAGGTACCGGGGGCGATCTATGCCCAGCGGCGTAGCGTGAAGAAACTGATTTTCGTCAGCCTGATCCTCTGGGGCGGGCTGGCGACCCTCACCGGCGTGGTGTCCAACGCCTATATGTTGATCGCCATCCGCTTTATGCTCGGGGTGGTCGAGGCCGCCGTGATGCCGGCGATGCTGGTGTACCTGTGCCACTGGTTTACCCGTGCCGAACGCTCGCGGGCCAACACCTTCCTGATCCTCGGCAACCCGGTGACCATGCTGTGGATGTCGGTGGTATCCGGCTACCTGGTACAGCATTACAGCTGGCGCTGGATGTTTATCATCGAAGGCCTGCCGGCGGTGTTCTGGGCCTTTATCTGGTGGCGCCTGGCCGATGAGCGCCCAGCCGATGCCAAGTGGCTGAGCGCTGGCGAGAAACACGACCTGGAAACCGCCCTGGCCGCCGAACAGGTCGGGCTCAAGGCTGTGAAGAACTATGCCGAAGCCTTCCGTTCGCCCAAGGTGATCATCCTCGCGCTGCAATTCTTTTGCTGGAGCATCGGCGTCTACGGCTTTGTGCTGTGGCTGCCGTCGATCCTCAAGGCCGGCCTGAAAATGGACATGGTCGAAGCCGGCTGGTTGTCGGCGCTGCCCTACCTGGCGGCGGTGATCGGCATGCTGGTGGTGTCCTGGGGCTCGGACAAGCTGCAAAAGCGTAAGCGCTTTGTATGGCCACCGCTGCTGATCGCCTCCGTGGCGTTTTATGGTTCCTACTTGTTGGGGGCCGAGCATTTCTGGTGGTCCTACACCCTGCTGGTGATTGCCGGCGCCTGCATGTATGCGCCCTACGGGCCGTTTTTTGCCATCGTCCCGGAAATTCTCCCGGCCAACGTCGCCGGCGGCGCCATGGCCTTGATCAACAGCATGGGCGCCCTCGGTTCGTTTGGCGGCTCCTACCTGGTGGGCTATCTCAATAGCAGCACCGGCTCGCCCGGTGCGTCGTACCTGCTGATGAGCGGCGCGTTGCTGCTGTCGGTGGTGCTGACGATTTTCCTCAAGACCGGTGCCCGGGAGCCGTCCCCGGCAGCACCGTTGCACTCCCTGGATTTGAAGGTAAGAACCTGATGAAAAAGCATGTCGTGCTGTACAAGAAACTGTCCGCACCGTTGATGGCCCGTTTGCATGAAGCGGCCCAGGTGACCTTGATCGAATCCCTCGACCCCGCGGGCCTGGCGCAACTGCGTGAGGCACTGCCCAGTGCCCACGGCCTGCTGGGGGCCAGCTTGCGCCTGGATGCGCAACTGCTGGACCTGGCGCCGCGCCTGGAAGCCGTGGCCAGTGTTTCGGTGGGCGTCGATAACTACGACATCGACTACCTGACCCAACGCGGCATTTTGCTCAGCAACACCCCGGATGTACTCACCGAAACCACGGCCGATACCGGCTTTGCACTGATCCTCGCCACCGCCCGACGCGTGGTGGAACTGGCCAATATGGTGCGCGCCGGCAACTGGAACCAGAACATCGGCCCCCTGCACTTTGGCAGCGATGTGCACGGCAAGACCCTGGGCATCATTGGCATGGGGCGCATTGGTGAAGCCCTGGCCCAGCGTGGGCACTTTGGCTTTGGCATGCCGGTGATTTACCACAGCCATTCGCCCAAACCTTTGGTGGAGCAGCGTTTCGGCGCGCGGTACTGCAGCTTGCCGGAGTTGCTGCAACACGCTGACTTTGTTTGCCTGACGTTGCCGTTGACTGCACAGACTCAGGGGTTGATTGGCGCCAAGGAATTCGCCCAGATGGGCCCGGAGACGATTTTCATCAATATCTCCCGGGGCAAGGTAGTGGATGAGGCGGCACTGATCGAAGCCCTGCAACAGCGCACGATCCGCGCGGCGGGGCTGGATGTGTTTGAGCGTGAGCCGTTGAACCACGACTCGCCGTTGCTGCGTTTGAACAACGTGGTGGCGACACCGCATATCGGCTCGGCCACCCACGAGACCCGTGAAGCGATGGCGCGGTGTGCGGTGGATAATCTGCTGGCGGCGTTGGCGGGCGAGCGGCCGAAAAACCTGGTCAATTCCAGCGTATGGAAAGCCTGACAGCCCGACCCAACGCCCGTGTGTCGGCCACCGGAAACAGTGGCTGGACCACCGCTATCGCGGGCAAGCCCGCTCCCACAGGGATGTTCGTCGGGGCAGAAGTCTGGGCCACACCATCAATCAAATATGGGAGCCTGACAGCCCGACCCAACGCCCGTGTGTCGGCCACCGAAAACAGTGACCGGACCACCGCTATCGCGGGCAAGCCCGCTCCCACAGAGATGTTCGGCGGGGCAGAAGTCTGGGCCACACCATCAATCAAATGTGGGAGCCTGACAGCCCGACCCAACGCCCGTGTGTCGGCCACCGAAAACAGTGACCGGACCACCGCTATCGCGGGCAAGCCCACTCCCACAGGGATGTTCGGCGGGGCAGAAGTCTGGGCCACACCATCAATCAAATGTGGGAGCTGGCTTGCCTGCGATAGCGGTATGCCAGCCACCCAAGTCCTCCCTGCTTAGATCACAAACCGCGCCACCATCGCATTCAAATCCACCGCCAGGCGCGACAGTTCATGACTGGCGGCGCTGGTCTGGTTGGCCCCGGCCGCCGACTGCGTCGCCAGGTCGCGGATATTCACCAGGTTGCGGTCCACTTCGCGGGACACTTGGGCCTGCTCTTCGGACGCGCTGGCAATCACCAGGTTGCGCTCGTTGATCAGGCTGATGGACTGGGTGATCTGCTCCAGTGCCACGCCGGCGGCGCGGGCCATTTCCAGGGTGCTTTGGGTGCGCTGGTTGCTCTGCTGCATGGACTGCACCGCTTCCCCCGTGCCGTTCTGGATCCCGGCCACCATTTTCTCGATCTCCTGGGTCGACTGCTGGGTACGATGGGCCAGGGCACGCACTTCGTCGGCCACCACGGCAAACCCGCGCCCGGCCTCACCAGCACGTGCGGCTTCGATGGCGGCATTGAGGGCCAGTAAGTTGGTCTGCTCGGCAATCGCGCGGATCACGTCCAGCACCTTGCCGATATCCCGGCCCTGGGTCGCCAGGCCTTCGATCAGCACCGAAGTATCCTGCACGTCCTGGGTCATGGTCTGGATCGCGCCCACGGTTTCCACCACACGATCGCGCCCTTCCCGCGCGGCCTGGTTCGACTGGGTCGACGCTTCGGAGGTGGACACCGCATTGCGCGCGACTTCTTCCACGGCGGCGGTCATTTCATTGACGGCAGTGGCGGCCTGGTCGATTTCATTGTTTTGCTGCTGCAAGCCCTTGGAGGCTTCCTCGGTCACCGCGCTCAGCTCTTCGGCCGCCGACGCCAGTTGAGTGGCTGAACCGGCAATATGCTGGATGGTCTGGCGCAGGTTGTGCTGCATGGTAGCCAGGGCACCGATCAGGCGCGCCGGCTCATCCTGGCCGTCGTCCGAAATGACCTTGCTCAGGTCGCCGCTGGAGATGGTTTCGGCGGCGGCCACCGCCTTGCGCAGCGGTGTGACGATGCTGCGGGTCAACAACCAGGCAAGCAATACGGTCATCAGCGCCGCCACCACCGACACCGCGACAATTCCGCTGATGGCATCGCTGTAGCTGCGCCCGGCGTCTTCCCCGGCCTGTTTGGCATTGGCGGCGTTGATCGCAATCAGCTTATTGAGTTGCTCGCCCATCTGATCCGTACCGTCTTTGATCCGGCTGTTGATCAGGGCCCGCATCTCCTCGACTTTGTTCTGCTGGGACAGCGTCAGCATTTCAGCCTGGGCCTTGAGGTAGTTGTCCAACGTAGCGGCAAAAGTCTTGTACAGCGCTGCTTCTTCAGCGCCGGCCGGCAGCGCGGCATAACCCGCCTGGGCCTGGCGCGCCTTGTCGACCAGCACGCCGATGCGCACCTGGGCCTCCTGCAAGGCGACCGGTTCGCGATTGACCAGGACCCGAAACGACAGAATGCGCAGGCGCAACACGTTCTCGGTCATATTGGCCAGGTAACCGACACTCGGCAGTTGGTTAGCCCCCATATCCAGCGCGGCCTGGCGAATCAGCGTCATACGGTTGACGGCAAACACCCCCAGAACAATCACAAGCAACGCAATAAACGCAAAACCGAGAAACGCCCGAGGTGCGATATTCAAATTACGGAGGGACATAGGAAAGCTCTCAAGAAGGGATGGCTGCGAGCGTCCTTGCCGCGACACGGTCACTCAGCGTCAACGCGCGGAGATAACGGTTCGGCGCCACTGTTATAAAGGTTGTGTGGGCCTATAGGAGGTATCGGCAGACTTGAGGTTTTTTTGCGGGGCTTGGAGAAATATTTTTTCACACTTTTGACAGTGGACGCTTTCTGGCATCCTGCGCGTCCATTTTCTGACCCGAGCACGTATCTTGTCTGACGCTCAAGCCCCCCGCCCCCGTTATAAATCGGACCTGATCTACGGTCTGGAAGACCGCCCGCACTTCACCGCTGCGGTATTTGCCGCCCTGCAGCACGTGCTCGCCAGCTTCGTCGGGATCATTACCCCGACCCTGATCGTCGGTGGTGTGCTGGGCCTGGAAAGCGAAGTGCCCTACCTGGTCAGCATGGCGCTGTTCGTCTCCGGCCTGGGCACGTTTGTCCAGGCGCGGCGCTTCGGCCCCGTGGGTTCGGGCTTGCTGTGCCTGCAAGGCACGAGCTTCTCGTTTATCAGCGTGATCCTCAGTGCCGGCTTCATGGTCAAGGCCCGGGGCGGCGGTACCGATGAAATTCTCTCGACGATCTTTGGCATCTGCTTTTTTGCCGCATTTATCGAAGTGGTGCTCAGCCAGTTCATCGGCAAGTTGCGCAAGCTGATCACGCCGGTGGTCACCGGCACCATCATCACCTTGATGGGGCTGTCGCTGATCAAGGTCGCCGTGACCGACATGGCCGGCGGCTATGGCGCGGCAGACCTGGGCGCAGCCGGCAATATGGGGCTGGCGGCCCTGGTGTTGCTGACTATCGTGGTGCTTAACCGCTTCAATAACCCGTTCCTGCGTTTGGGCTCGATTGTCATCGGCCTGACCCTGGGTTTTGTGGTGGCCTGGTGGCTGGGGCGTGTCGATCTGGCGGCATTGCCCCAGGTACCGCTGGTCAGCGTGCCGGTGCCGTTCAAGTACGGGTTCTCGTTCGACTGGGTGGCGTTTATTCCGGTGGCGGTGATCTTCCTGATTTCCCCCCTGGAAGCAGCCGGCGACCTGACCGCCAACTCGATGATTTCCCAGCAACCGGTCAAGGGCCCGCTGTATATCAAGCGCATCAAGTCCGGCCTGCTGGCCGATGGCCTGAACTCGGTAATGGCCGCCACTTTCAATAGCCTGCCGATGGTGACCTTCGCCCAGAACAACGGGGTGATCCAGTTGACCGGCGTGGCCAGCCGCTATGTGGCGTATTTCATTGCCGGGCTGCTGGTATTGCTGGGTCTGTTTCCGATGATTGGCGCGGTGCTGCAATTGATGCCTAAGCCGGTGCTGGGTGGCGCGACCCTGATCATGTTCGGCACGGTGGCGGTGGCCGGGATCAAAATCCTTGCCGAAGCCGGCCTGCATCGGCGCAATGTGCTGATCGTGGCGATTTCCCTGGGGATGGGCCTGGGCGTGGCGGCAGTACCGGAAGTGCTGCGCGAGCTGCCCAAGGCCTTGCACAACATCTTCGAGTCGCCGATTACCGTCGGTGCCTTCTGTGCGATCCTGCTGAACATTTTCCTGCCTGAAGAGTTCATAGAGCTGGAAGAAGATGAATTTGACCCGGAAGCCTCTACCCTCAAGGTCATGCAGGATCCGGAACCCACGAAATAGGAACCCTTATGCGCAGATTGATCGGCCTGACCCTGTCTCTGATATTGCTCAGCCTGAGCGCCTGCGCTTTGTTCCCCAACCGCGACCCGCTGCATATCAATGTGGTGGGAATCGAGCCGCTGCAAAGCCAGGATCTGGAAGTGCGCTTCGCGGTCAAGTTGCGGGTGCAGAACCCCAACGAAACCGCGATCGACTACAACGGCGTGGCGCTGGACCTGGAGGTCAATGGCCGGCCGCTGGCGGCTGGGGTGAGTGATCAACAGGGATCCATCCCGCGCTTTTCCGAGACCGTTCTGACCGTCCCGGTCAGCGTTTCAGCGTTTTCGGTGTTGCGTCAGACCCTGGGCCTGAGCCAGACCCAGGGTTTGAACAACCTGCCCTATGTATTGCGCGGCAAGCTGGCGGGCGGGTTGTTTGGCACGATGCGCTTTGTCGATCGTGGCACCCTGGACCTGCCCAACACCGTGACCTGGTAAATAGCATGGACACCTTGCCCACCCTGTACACCGAACGCCTGATCCTGCAACCGCTGACCCTGGACGACGCCGAGGGCATACAGCAGCAGTTCCCCCACTGGGAAGTGGTGCGCTACCTCAATGCCCTGGTGCCCTGGCCCTACCCGGCCGATGGTGCGCGCAGTTACCTGGAACAGGTGGTCTTGCCTGCCATGGCCCAGGGCCGCGAGTGGCATTGGTCGATCCGCCTGCGCGAGGCCCCCGGGCAGTTGATCGGCAATGTGAGCCTGATGGATGAGCTGGACAACAACCGGGGCTTCTGGCTCGCGCCGCAATGGCAGGGCCAGGGATTGATGAGCGAAGCCAGCGCGGCAGTGACCGCGTATTGGTTCACGGTGCTTGGGCGCCCCGTGCTGCGGGTGCCCAAGGCAGCGCCGAACCTGGGCTCACGCAGGCTTTCCGAAAAAACCGGGATGCGCTTGATCCGCACGGAAGAAGGGCAGTTCGTGGAGGGGGCGTTCCCCAAGGACATCTGGGAAATCACCCGCGAAGAATGGTTGAAACAACCCCTGTAGGCACCGATCAGCCCGTGCTTACTTGGCGGCCATCAGGCGATTGACTTCACTGCGCACCATGTTGGCAAATTCCGGCGGTGACATGCCGTCCAGCTCGGAACGCACCCATTCGGCCCATTTACCCTTGCGCTTGGCGCGCTCGCCAAACAACCGTGCGCCCTCGCCCTTGGCCTTGCCCAGGTTGCTTTGCCACAGGTCATACAGACGGGACTTTTCATCTTCAAGCGCGGCGCGCTCGGCGAGGGGCTTGTTGGCCAGATTGAAGCTCATGTGGATTTACCTGCTGCACAAATAGGTGACATCTTACACTGTAGGTCGAAAGGTCCGAATTCGGATTTTTCATCGGCCCGATGCCGGGCGAAAAAAAACTGCAACTTTTAGCCTGCTGCAAGACTCCATTGTTCACTGCCCACTTACCCGCAAGGAGCTACTCAATGGCCCGTAAAACCGCCGCCCAAGCTGTCGAAGAGCAAATCAAGGACCAGGCGTTCAGCGAACTCCAGGCCCTGATCGAAGAGTCCGACAAACTGCTCAAGAGCAGCGCGTCGCTGGTGGGAGAAGAAGGTGAAACCCTGCGCGAGCAGGTCGCGATCAAACTCAAGCAAGCCCTGGATTCGGTGTCCAACGTGCGTGAGCGCAGCAAGCCGGTGGTGGATGCCACCGAAACCTATATCGGTGGCCACCCTTGGCAGACCGTAGCCATTTCCGCCGGCTTCGGCCTGGTGGTTGGCTTGCTGCTGGGCCGTCGCAACTGATGGATGCCTGGGTCGGTGCGGGTCAGCCCGCACCGCCCTTCAGCCCCGCGCTAATTCGCGCAACCGGGCCAGTTCGCCCCCACCGAGCATAATCCCCTCCCGTTCTGCCTTGGCCCGTGTGCGATGACGCCGGTCGCCGGGCAAGCGCCGCAACCCTGCCGCATGCATCTGTCGCACCAGTTCCTGGCTGCGCTGGGCAAAGTCCTGCCCCGCAGTTTTACTGGGGTCGATCACAATCAGTAGCTGGCCGGTCCAGGGAGTCTTGGCGCCCGGGTGGTTCGACCAGTCGAATTCAAACGAGAAATTCCCCCCGGTCAGGGCCGCCGCCAGCAACTCCACCATCATCGACAACGCCGACCCCTTGTGCCCGCCAAACGGCAACAGCGCGCCGCCTTCAAGGATCGCCTTGGGGTCCTGGGTCGGCTGCCCCAGGCTGTCGACCCCGGTGCCCGGCGGCACACGCTCACCCTGACGGGCGGCAATCTGCACATCGCCATGGGCGATGGCGCTGGTGGCCAGGTCAAACACAATCGGCGGCCCATCGGCACGTGGTGCGGCGAACGCGATGGGGTTGGTGCCGAACAGCGGGCGATCGGCGCCATGTGGCACCACGCAAGTCATGCTATTGACCACGCTGAGGGCCACCAGACCTTCTTCGGCAAACGGTTCGACATCCGGCCATAACGCGGCAAAGTGATGGGAGTTACGGATCGCCAGTACCGCGATACCGGCGCTGCGGGCCTTGGCCACCAATAACGGGCGCGCGGCGGCCAGGGCCGGCTGGGCAAAACCATTGGCGGCGTCCACACGCACGAAACCCGAGGCCACATCCTCGACCACTGGCACCGCCTGGCCGTTGACCCAGCCGCTGTCCAGGGTCGAGACATAGCCCGGTATGCGAAACACCCCGTGGCTGTGCGCCCCATCCCGCTCGGCGCGGGCGCAGTTGTCGGCCAATACGCGGGCAACCTCAGGCGAGGCGCCATGCCGGCTGAAAATATCCTTGAGCAGCGTCACAAGCTCAGTGAAGCCAATTGAAGTAGTCACGGCAGTGGTGGGTGTGGCTGACATCTGAAGCTCCGGAGTTGTTATTGGAGGGGGCAACAGCCTGCTGGATTTCGCTCGTTGATTAACAACGCGCGACAAGTGGGCTGTCAACCACCGACGCGGCTTCAGCGCTATTTAACAAACGCCGGGCAGTGCCGGAGAGCGTTAGCACACAATGGGAAAAAGGCCGTAAAGGCACGATGGGAAACCGTCAAGCGGGTGCTCGACGGTTCCGTCTATGTGCTGAGTTCGCCGCCTGGCAAGCGAATGTTGACTCGGCGGCGCTCATGATCAGTCGCCCGGGACGTCAGTGGGACCCGACGCCTTCAATCGAAGGGATTCGATGAACTGATCCGGTGGGGGTCAGTCTTTCTGGTCACGCAACACATTGCCCGAAGCACCGTCGATGCGGACCTCATAGACAACACCGTCCGCCTTGCGACCTTTTACTTCCCAGTAACCGTTGTCGTCCGCTTCGGCCTGGTAGACCTCAATGTAACCGGCCTTGGTCTTGGCGGTTTCAATGGCTTTCTCGATGGTAATCCAGCCGGCTCCCGGCTTGTCGGCCAGGGCGGCGCCTGCACCGAGCAAAGTGGCAGTGGCAAGCATGGCAGTGAGGGTTTTCTTCAGCATTTTCTTACTCCGTTATAGAGAATGACTTACAGATCCAGATTTTTAGGGTGTTTGCAGGACGAATTAGTTCCACATTGATGCTCATTCGCCATGATGGCTGTTCTCGGCACCCTGCCCGGAAGGTTAGAATGTAGGAAATCAGGAAGCACCAATGACCCAGCAGCCCCTTTCAGAAGCCGAATATGACGCCGTCACCGATGCTGCCGCGCATTGGTGTATGCGCCTGCATGCTTTTGATTGCACGGCGGCCGAACGCCAGGCGTTCGAAGAGTGGCACGACGCGCATCCCCTGCATGCTTTCGAATATGCGGCCATGCTGGAAATCTGGGATGTGGCCGACCATTTGCCACGCAGCAACGTGCCCTCCCCGCCCCCGGTGCTGGTCCCGCCACCCAGCCGCTGGCGCACCTATGCAGTGGCTGCCGCCATCTCGTTGATGGCCCTGCCCCTGGCCGCTTTCACGGGCTGGGAGGCGGGTTGGCTGCCCAGTTCCTATGAGCATTACCTCGCCGAAGACGGCTTGCGCCAGGTGACCCTGGCCGATGGCAGCGAAGTGGAACTGAACCTGGGCACCGAGCTGGTCTACAGCAACTATAAAGATGAGCGCCGGGCCACCCTGAAAAAAGGTGAAGCGTTCTTTAAGATCAGCCATGACCGCGAACACCCGTTTGTGGTGCGCGCCGGTACCGGGCAGATCCGAGTGACAGGCACCCAGTTCAACGTCTGGAAATACGACGACCAGGTGCGGGTCATGTTGCTGGAGGGTTCGGTGAAGATCAGCAGCGATGCCAGCCACAGCGGCGTGAGCCTCACTCCCGGAATGCAGGCCAGTTACCACGGGGGCGATGCGCAACCACAGCTACAGGCATTCAACCCCCATGATCCGGCGCTGGCCTGGCGCACCGGCAAGTTGATCCTCGACAACCTGGCACTGGTGGATGCCCTGCCCCTGATCAACCGTTACCTGAGCAAACCGGTGATGCTGGCCGATACCGGTACCGGCAATATCCGTATTGGCGGTATCTACGATATCCATGAAGTCACCCACCTGGTGTCGTCCCTGCCCAAGGTACTGCCGGTCTACCTGACCCAGAACCAGGATGGCAACACCGTCCTCAACTCGATACCGCGCAAAGTCCCCAAGACCTGACCTTCGCCAAGGCAGCACGGCGTGCATTGCCGGGCAACTGTGCGCGCCGCACTGTCCACTTTTGAAACACCCATCACCGCGCAACGCCCCTCTGGCTGTGGATTCATCGGTTCGTCATCAATAGTGTTGCATTGCTGAAACACCCTCTTCCCCCCAGTCTGCCTATGCCAGGTGCCGGTCATTCCCCCACGTCCCGTCTCAGGCCTGATACACCTCGCCCTACGCCCGCCCCGCCAGAAGCCCCAAGCCATTGAAAAACAAGTCAATATAAAAAGCGGCACAGCTCCTGCTCTATTCCTTACAGCGCTGTTTAGGGTCAGCGTCACAGAACAAGGAATGATGCCGTGGCAACTCTCAATCAAGGCTCACTGAGCCTCCTGCTGATCAGCTGTGTACTCAGCGCCAGTGTGAGCGTACCCGCCCTCGCCGAAAACGGCGTCATCGTTACCGGGCGCAACGTCCAAGGCCATATGGCCGGGCGTTCTTCCTTCGGACCGGATCCTTATCCCACTACGGCCAATGCCAATCCTGGCGCGCAGATTCTACGCTCGACGACTAACGGCGAACTCAGCGACAACGACTTCGCAGGGGTCAGCAGTGGTTCCAGCATCACTCGATCCATCCTGCCCAATGGCACCCTCCCTGGCTTGAGCACCACCCATGGCAGCAGCGCCTCCGGGCTGGGTGCCGGCGCGGCTGCGGGCCATAGCGGTGGCAGCAGCCTCGGCGGACAGATCAGCGGGACGATTGAGCGTGGCATGGCCCCGCTGAACAACATCGGCAGCCTGATGGGAGGCCAGCAATGAAGCGCTCGTGGCTGATGCTCGCCGTGCTGGGTAGCTGCGCCGCGATGGCAGACAGCAATAACAACGCGCTTATCGACAGCTCCGGCCAGCAGTACAGCGGCGTTGCTTCAATCAACCAGGCCGCTGGCAACCAGCAACAGCAGATCAATAGCCGTGCGATTACGGTCGGTGGCCAATCCACTGACGTACTGGTGCAGCGGCTCGATGGCCAGGTCGACCCGTCCCTGAATGCCAGCGCGGCGATCCAGGGTTCATCTTTCAGCAATGGCAACGGTGTACTGGGCGTCAACCAGTCGGCCGGGGCCAACAACCAGACAATCAATGCGGTGCGGATCAGCATCAACCCAGGCCCGCAAAGCATTGATGACAGCGTCCTGTCGCAACAGAACATGACGCTGCTACCAGACTCCCGATCCTCCTCTACCACTGGCAGCCGCCAGGTCGTTACCAGCGACCAGGCCTTCACCGGCAGCCGTGGAGTGGTACAGGTGAATCAGAGTGCAGGGGTGGGGAACCGCATGGCTAACACCCTCGGTATCACTATCAAGTAACTGCTTGATAGGTGTTTGTTAGGCCGTACCAACACTTAACCAACTAATTAGAAGCAAGGAGATACACCATGAAACCTACAATGGCTCTCAAACCACTGGTTTTTGCTCTGGCTGCGCTCATGGCTGTTGCTGCACAAGCTAGTGAAGATAAGTGGAAGCCAACCCCTGCCCCTAGCGGCACCGTGGCAGCCGTCGTAACCGACACTCAACTGAGCAAAGACAACAAGTTCGACGACACCAAAACCAACAACGACGCCTCGGCCAACCGCTCGCTGAACAGCAGCGACGGTAACCTGGGCGCCAACGTTGCCGCAGGCAGTGGTAACCAACAAGACAACAGCGCTGCCATCACCAGCAGTGCTGCCAAGGACGCCCTGGCGGTTTTCGCGATCGTAGACGTCGAGCAAACATCCAAAGACAACAAGTTCACCAACAAAGGCACGCAAAACGATGCTTCGCTGAACAACTCGGCGAACAACAGCTCGGGTAACGTGGGTGTCAACGTCACCGCAGGCCAAGGCAACCAGCAGAAAAACAACCTGGCAATCGTAACCTCCGATGGCAAAAACATTGGCGCTGCGGCCGTCACCAGCCAGGAATCGTTGAACAACACCTTCCTCAACACTGCTTCGGCTGGCAAAGGCTACGGCAACTGGGGCAAGACCTACGTCAACAACGATGCCTCCATCAACCACTCGGGCAACAATGCTTCCGGCAACATCGGAATCAACGTGTCCGCGGGTTCTGGCAACCAGCAATCCAACTCCCTGTCCCTGGGCAGCGGTTGCACCCAGTGCGCAGCTGGCAGCGGCGTACGCTTCTGACCTGACGCAAAGGGCCTTGGCAACAAGGCCCTTTTTTATTCCCGTGCCCACCCGGTCATTCGATCATGCGCCTCGCGACCCTGTGCCTGCTGTTAACCCTCACCGGCCCTTCCTGGGCTGGGCAAATGGCGATTTCCGCCATGCCCGGCGGTGCGGTGATTTTCAAGAAGGTCGAGAGCATCCGCGAGCGACGGTTCGCCAACCTGGTGGAACAGAAAACCGATTTCAGCTGCGGTGCCGCAGCACTCGCCACCATCCTGCGCCAGGGCTACTGGCTGGATGTTGATGAAGAACACGTCATCAAGGGCATGCTGGTCAACGCCGACCAGGACCTGGTACGCACCCAGGGCTTTTCCATGCTGGACATGAAGCGCTACCTCGAAAGCATTGGCATGCGGGCCAGGGGCTACAAGATCGGGGCGGACACCCTGACAACGGTGAAGATTCCGGTGGTGGTGCTCCTGGATATCCGTGGCTACAAGCACTTTGTGGTGATGCAGCGCGCAGAGAAAGACTGGATCTATATCGGCGACCCGGTACTGGGCAACAAACGCTACTCGCGGGACGACTTCCTCGCCGGATGGAACGGCATCGTGTTTGCGGTGCTGGGTGAAGGCTACGACAAGGCCAACGCCCTGCTCGATCCGCCGATACCGTTGACCGCCAAGGGCAAAATGAACGAGTTCCGGCCCGTGGGCGACGCCGAGCTGATGGACTTCGGTTTCATCCAGAGCGACTTCTTCTAGAAGCGCCATAAGGAGCAGGAAGCTCCAGGAGCAGATGATGAACACTTACCGTTGGCTGACGGTCCTGTGCCTGGCAGCCTCAATGCCCGCTTATGCAGCCTCGGCGTTCAAGCCGATTGAAATAAATGATGCTGAACTGGCCCAACTGCGCGGCCGCTTCGTCATGCCGGGGCGGATTGTCAGCTTCGGTATTGTGATGAGCACCACCTGGACCAACGCCGCAGGCGATACCAGCACCGTCAAGGCCAACATGCAGATCGACTCCTCCACCATCACGCCGCAGTTCTATGTGCAGACTACCGGCGAGACCGGCAAAGGCAGCGACCGCCCCACGGGTACCGGTACGGTCATCGGCGGCTCCGGGCTGGGTACCGGCGCCGGCGTGACACAAACCGTACGCGCCGCGGGCGATGGCAATACGGCCTATAACAACGTCGGGATCAATGTCAGTGAGAACGGGCTGGCGCCCGCCAATCTGGTGCAGTCGGGCCAGGTCCTGGTCGCTGGCGGTTCGATCTCTGGTAATAGCGCCGCTGGCAAGGTGAGTGTTTCTGCCAATAACGGCGGCCTGCAGATGGCGATCCAAGCCAACCATAATCAGGGCAGCGCCGTGCAGCAGATCGGCGGCGGCAATGTGCTGCAAGGCACGATTCTGCAAGGCAATAGCAACTTCGTTAATAACATGACCCAACTGAATGTCGTGCTCGGTAGCAACGGACTAAACAACGTGGCACTGAACTGCAACCTGGACCAACTCAAGGGTCTACGCACTCTCGGTTATTGAACTACGCTGACCCTCGACACTTACGCATTAGAAAAGGACGGCTTACTTCATGCATCGAACGTTATCGCTACGCGCCGTTGTTTGTTTAAGTACGCTCTTGCCGGCGAGTTTGTTGTACGCAGCGCCAGACGCCGATATAGAAACCCTCAAACAGGAACTGCTGGAACTCAAGCAACGCTACGAAGTACAGCAAAAAGCCCTGGCGGTCCTGGAACAACGGGTGCGCCAGGTCGAAGACCAGCCCGCAGTGCCCGCGCCCAAGCGCCTGGCCAAGTCACCTGCAGATTTCAAGCAAAGCGGCAGTACGGTGGCCGCCAGTGGCACCGGCGGTGCAACCGGCAGCTCCTATGGGCAGGCACTCAAGGATGATTCGGCGCCGGCACAGAGTGTCAGCAACCTCTATAACGAGGCCAGCGGGTTCTTTGGCAATGGCAAGTTCAGCTTTGAGACGGGCATTACCTACGCTCGCTACGATGCCCGGCAATTGACCCTCAATGGCTTCCTGGCACTGGACTCGATCTTCCTCGGCAATATCAACCTGGATCGCATCAAGGCGGATAACTGGACCCTGGACATGACGGGCCGCTACAACGTCGATAACCGTTGGCAGTTCGACGTCAACGTCCCCGTGGTGTACCGCGAGTCGACCTATCAGTCCGGGGGCGCCAATGGTGGCGCGGGGACGGCGACTTCAGAGGAGTCGGTCAGTCGCGACCCGACCATCGGCGACGTCAACTTCGGGGTTGCCTACAAGTTCCTCGATGAATCCCCCACCCTGCCGGACGCCGTACTCTCGGTACGGGTCAAGGCGCCGACCGGCAAGGAACCGTTCGGTATCAAGCTAGTACGCTCGCCTTCCAACACCAACCTCTATGTGCCGGAGAACCTGCCAACCGGCAATGGCGTTTGGTCGGTGACCCCGGGGATTTCCCTGGTCAAGACCTTCGATCCAGCCGTGCTGTTCGGCTCGCTCTCCTACACCCACAACTTCGAAGATTCGTTTGACGACATCAGCTCCACGGTCAACGAAAAAGTCGGCGGCAAGGTACGCCTGGGCGACAGCTTCCAGTTCGGTGTCGGCGTGGCGTTTGCCTTGAACGAGCGTATGAGTATGTCGTTCTCGGTGTCTGACCTGATCCAGCGCAAGAGTAAGCTCAAACCCGACGGTGGCGATTGGCAGTCGGTTGTGTCCAGTGACGCCAACGCGGGCTACTTCAACGTCGGCATGACCATTGCCGCCAGCGAAAACCTGACCATCGTGCCCAACCTGGCCATCGGCATGACAGATGACGCACCGGATTTCACCTTCAGCCTGAAATTCCCGTACTACTTCTAAACGCGCCTACAGGGAGTGGTGAGTTTGAGATAAGGAAAAGCCCCGCCGCGATAAGGGTCGCGACGGGGCTTTTTTTACCCGCCCTAGCGGATCTGGTGCTTGTGCAGTAACCGGTAGAAGGTAGGCCGGGAAACCCCCAGCACCCGGGCGGCAACACTCAGGTTGTCGCTATGGCGGTTCAGCACATCGCACAGCGCCTGACGTTCGGCGCGGTGCTTGTAGTCTTCCAGTGTAGCCATGGGCAGCGCGATTGCCTTTTGGCTTTGCAATCCCAGGTCGGCCGCTTCGATTTGCCGCCCTTCGGCCAGAACCAGGCCGCGCCGCACCCGGTTGGCCAGCTCACGCACATTGCCCGGCCATCCATGCTTGCCCATGGCGAGCAGGGCGTCCTCGCTGAAACTGCGCGGCCGGCGCCCGGTTTCCTGGCTGTAGAACCGGGAAAAATGATTGGCCAGCATCCCCACATCGCCATGGCGCTCACGCAGCGGCGCGGTGACCACTTGCAGGACATTGAGCCGGTAGTACAAGTCTTCGCGGAAGGTGCCCTTCTCGATGGCTGCCTCCAGATCGACGTGTGTCGCGGCCAACACCCTGACATCCACCGGGATCGGCTGGCTGCCACCGACACGCTCGATATGTTTTTCCTGGAGAAAGCGCAACAGGTTGGCTTGCAACTCCATCGGCAGGTCACCGATTTCGTCGAGGAACAGGGTGCCGCCATTGGCCGCTTCGATGCGCCCGATCTTGCGTTGGTGGGCGCCGGTGAATGCGCCTTTTTCATGGCCAAACAGTTCGGACTGGATCAGGTGTTCCGGAATAGCCCCGCAATTGATCGCCACGAATGGCTTGGCGTGCCGCTGGGATTGCCGGTGCAAGGTCTTGGCCACCAGTTCCTTGCCGGTGCCGCTGTCGCCACGGATCAGAATCGGCGACTCGGTAGGGGCCAGTTTCGCCAGCAGTTTGCGCAGTTCGCGGATTGGCCGGCTGTCACCCAACAGTTCATGTTCGGGCTCGGTCACATAGGCGCAGCCTTTACCCCGCAAGCGCGCCATGCCAAAGGCCCGGCCCAGGGTGACCTGGACGCGCGCCACATCGAACGGCAAGGTATGGAAGTCAAAAAACCATTCACAGACAAAGTCGCCGACGTTCTGCAGGCGCAGCATCTCGGGGCTGAGCACGGCGATCCATTCGGTACCGCTGCGACTGATCAGCTCCTTGACCGCCTCGGGTCGCTCCAGGTGTTTGGCCTGGAGTCGCAATAATCCGACGTCACAGGTGCGATCGCCCAAGGCATCCAGGGCACAGCTGTCCACTGCCCATCCAGCCGCCCGCAAACCAGGCAATAACTGGTGGCAGTCGTCACAGGGATCGACCACAAGCAAGCGACGCAGGGCTGGTGTAACAACCATGACTATTCCTTGGCGTCAAAAACATTAAAGTTATTTAGAAACAACAGTTTGGGTGAGCTGCTCATAACCCTAGCAAGAACTTGACACTACGCTTGTATCGTTTCGCGATAAAAGCTCTCGGGATACGGCATTTGGCTATCAACCCGCTTTAGTGCGGCGATTTGAATCTTTCTACGCCTCTCAAAAGCGCCGCTTACATGACGTTAATCACGAAAAGTTGAATTTTCTTGTTTTAGCATGTGACCCGTACCCCGTCATCGTGCATCAGTACAGGTACTAGCCGAACGGTAAGCCCAACCGACGGCACATCTTTTGATTGGGCACTTAGAGAGAAGACCCCATGAACGCCCCGCTCCGTATCAACGAAGCTCTTTTGATCGCAGACCGTGCTTTCCAACCCTTTCACTGCGTGGCCTGGGCCCCACAAGACGGTACTGGCGAGCTGAGCCTGACCGTGATCGACCGCACCGAAAACCGCATCGGGCGCAAACAGATTCCTTGCAGCACTTATTCCGATCCAAAACAATTGGAAACCCTGCTGCTGCAAGCCCGCGCCGAACTCAATGGCGAAGGCTATCAGCTACAGTCCTGGGCAATGCCCAAGTAAGTTAACGCAGCTACTGCGACATAACGTCGCCCCTTATATCGGCTGCAACTTGTTAAGACTATTAAACCCGTGGCGAGTGAGTTTGATCCTCGCCACGGGTTTGCGTGCCTGAAACTTTCGTCTCGCCCTTTTTATATAGCCGCCATGCCATGATCACTTGATCTTCCAGTGAGCCTCGGGCACCTTGCGCACTTCTCGCCCCCAGGAGCACCCCATGTCCGGATCAATGGCCCAGGCCTTCGCCCATAATTTCCTTGGGCACTCGCCCCGTTGGTACAAGGCCAGCATCCTCGCGTTCCTGATCCTCAACCCCCTGGTGCTTTGGGCTTTCGGTCCGGTCGCGGCCGGCTGGTTGCTGGTGGCAGAGTTCATTTTCACCCTGGCCATGGCGCTGCACTGCTACCCGTTGATGCCCGGTGGGCTGTTGATGGTCGAGGCGCTGCTATTGCGCATGACCACGCCCCAGGCGCTGTACGACGAGCTGCTGCATAACTTCCCGGTGATCCTGCTGCTGATGTTTATGGTGGCCGGCATCTACTTTATGAAGGACTTGCTGCTGTACCTGTTTTCGCGCCTGCTGCTGGGCGTGCGGTCCAAAGCGCTGCTGGGGCTGATGTTCTGCTTCTTGTCGGCCTTCCTGTCAGCCTTTCTCGATGCCTTGACCGTCACTGCGGTGATTATCAGTGCCGCCGTGGGCTTCTATTCGGTGTATCACCGGGTGGCTTCAGGCAATGATCCACGCCAGGACAGCGAGTACAGCGACGATCATCACCTGCCCACCTTGCACCACGCCGACCTGGAGCAGTTCCGCGCCTTCCTGCGCAGCCTGTTGATGCACGGCGCCGTCGGCACTGCTCTGGGTGGCGTGTGTACTCTGGTGGGCGAACCGCAGAATCTGTTGATCGGCCACGAAATGGGCTGGAACTTCAGCCAGTTCTTCCAACAGATCGCCCCGGTCTCGTTGCCAGTGCTGGCGGCGGGCCTGGTGACCTGCGTGCTGCTGGAAAAGCTGCGCTGGTTTGGCTATGGCACCCTGCTGCCGGACAACGTGCGTCAGGTGCTGGCCAACTACGCCCATGAGGACAACGCCGAACGCACCCCGCGCCAGCGCGCGGCGCTGATTGTCCAAGGCCTGGCTGCACTAATTCTGATCGCCGGGCTGGCCTTGCATATCGCCGAGGTTGGCTTGATCGGCCTGCTGGTAATTGTACTGATCACCGCCTTCACCGGGATTACCGAAGAACATCGCATCGGCAACGCCTTCAAGGACGCCCTGCCCTTTACTGCCCTGCTGGTGGTGTTTTTCGCCGTGGTCGCGGTGATACATGATCAACAGTTGTTCAACCCACTGATCCAGTGGGTGCTGGCCCTGCCCGCCGACCAGCAGCCGGGCATGCTGTTTATTGCCAACGGCCTGCTGTCAGCCATCAGCGACAACGTGTTTGTAGCAACAATCTATATCACCGAGGTCAAGCAGGCGTTTGTGTCCGGGCATATGAGCCGCGAGCATTTCGAGACCCTGGCCATCGCGATCAATACCGGGACCAACCTGCCCAGCGTGGCAACGCCCAATGGCCAGGCAGCGTTCCTGTTCTTGTTGACGTCGGCGATTGCGCCGCTGATTCGCCTGTCCTACGGGCGCATGGTGTGGATGGCGCTGCCGTACACGGTGGTGATGGGCGTGCTGGGCTGGTACGGGGTCAGTTACTGGCTGTGAAGGATCAACCGTTCAATGGCTTCGGCAGCACCGTCCTCGACATTGCTGCCGGTGACCAGGTTGGCCTGACGTTTGACCATCTCTTCTGCCTGCCCCATGGCAATCGACAACCCGGCCACTTCAAACATCGCCGGATCATTGCCGCCATCGCCGATGGCTGCCGTCTGCTCCAGCGCTACCCCAAGGTGCGCAGCCAGGGTTTTCAGGGCATCGCCCTTGTTGGCCTTCATTGCGGTGATATCGAGATAGACCGGCTGCGAACGCGAAACCTGGGCCAAG
Source organism: Pseudomonas sp. WS 5410 (assembly GCF_012985645.1). NCBI lineage: Bacteria > Pseudomonadati > Pseudomonadota > Gammaproteobacteria > Pseudomonadales > Pseudomonadaceae > Pseudomonas > Pseudomonas sp. WS 5410. Next base: position 421,867 of record NZ_JAAQWS010000001.1, read on the forward strand.
CCTGCAACCTTGGGCTGCAAGCGCGCTTCCAGCTCGACCAGCAACTGTGCATTGGCGCTGGCGGCGACGATCTTGTCGATGCGCCCCAGGAACGGCTCGAAACTCTCCACCACGACCGGCGCATAACCGAGGCCATGCTGCTCCCGAGGCACCATCGGGCCCGAGGGGTCACGCAGCAGCCACTCACCATCGGCAAACACCCAGATTTCCACCTCCGGCTGGTCGCACAACAGTGCCAGGGTGATCAACGCTGCCTCTGCCGGCAAGTGGTGGGCCACCAGAATGCTGCCGTCCGGGTTCACCAGGGTGCCGCCGTTGAACCCCGCCGTGGGCACATCGACGCCCAGGGCTTCGATCTGCTGCAACATCGCCCTCGGCGGCCGCCCGGTGGCCAGGCTGAAAAACACCCCGGCTTCGCGCAGCGCCCGCACGGCAGCGATGGTGCGCTGGCTAAGGCTGTGATCGGGCAGCAACAAGGTGCCGTCCATATCACTCAACAAAAAACGGATGGGGTGAATCGTCTCCTCACTCATCCGAGGCTATGCCAGGCGCGGCCATCACGGGCCAGCAACGCATCCGCTGCCGCTGGGCCATCTTCCCCGGCCTTGTAAGCCTGGATGCCATCGTCCTTCTGCCAGGCATCGAGAAACGGTTGTACCGCACGCCAGCCGTTTTCGATGTTATCGGCACGCTGGAACAGGGTCTGATCGCCGGTCAGGCAATCATAAATCAGCGTCTCGTAGCCGGTGGAAGGCTGCATCTCGAAGAAGTCCTTGTAGGCAAAGCCCAGCTGGATGTTGGCCATGTCCAGGGTCGGCCCGGGCTTTTTCGCCAGCAGGTCGAACCACATGCCTTCATTGGGCTGGATCTGGATTTTCAGGTACGTCGGCTTGACCTCGTCGACTTCGGTATCGCGAAACTGGGCATAGGGCGCTGGTTTGAAGCAGATAACGATTTCGGTGTCGCGCACGCTCATGCGCTTGCCGGTGCGCAGGTAGAACGGCACGCCGACCCAACGCCAGTTATCAATCATCACCTTGAGCGCAACGAAGGTTTCGGTGCTGCTGTCCGGGGCCACATTGGCCTCCTGCCGATAGCCCGGCAGCGCCTTGCCGCCGATCTCGCCGGCGGTGTACTGGCCGCGCACCGAGTTGGCCCGTGCATCCTCCAGCGACCAGGGGCGCACGGCCCCGATCACCTTGGCCTTCTCGCCACGCACCGCATCGGCGCCAAAGGCTGCCGGCGGTTCCATGGCAATCATCGCCAGCAACTGGAACAGGTGGTTGGGCACCATATCGCGCAGGGTGCCGGTGTTTTCGAAGAAACTGCCCCGGGTTTCCACACCGACCGTTTCGGCAGCGGTGATCTGCACGTGGTCAATGTAGTGGTTGTTCCAGAACGCCTCGAACAGCACGTTGGAGAAACGGCTGATCAGAATGTTCTGCACCGTTTCCTTGCCCAGGTAATGGTCGATGCGATAGATCTGCTTCTCAGTCATTACCTTGAGCAGACAGGCGTTGAGCGCCTCGGCGGTGGCCAGGTCGGAGCCGAACGGCTTTTCGATGACCACGCGGCGGAAAGCCCCGGGGCTTTCCTCCAGCAGGTTGGCCCGGCCCAGGCGCTGCACCACTTCACTGAAGAAGCGCGGCGCGGTGGCCAGGTAGAACACCGCGTTGCCCGTGCCGCTGTCGGCGATTTTGCTGGCGATGTCGGCATAGGTGCCGTCATCGAGAAAATCGCCCTGCACGTAGCTGATGCCCTTGGCCAACTGGGCCCACAACTGTGGGTCCAGTGCATGTTCGGCATTCCCCTTGACCTTGCTCGCCGCTTCGGTGCGGATGAAGTCTTCGAGTTTCTTGGCGAAGTCTGCATCGCTGATAGCGTTGTGATCCACCCCGACAATCCGCAGCCCCTCACCCAGCAAGCCATCACGACTGAGGTTGTACAGCGCCGGCATCAGCAGGCGCTTGACCAGGTCGCCATGGGCGCCGAACAGGAACAAGGTAGTGGGTGGAGCGGGTTCGGCCTTGGGTTTCTTGCCGGTGGCCGTCATTTTTTGGAAGTCTCCACATGGCCGCCAAAGCCGAAGCGCATGGCCGACAGCAGCTTGTCACCGTAAGTGCTTTGCTGGCGCGAGCGGAACCGGGCAAACAACGAGTTGGACAGCACCGGTACCGGTACCGATTGCTCCATGGCCGCTTCGATGGTCCAGCGCCCTTCGCCGCTGTCGGCCACGGAACCGGAGTAACCGTCGAGCTTGGGGTCGGTCGCCAGGGCATCGGCTGTGAGGTCGAGCAGCCAGGAGGACACAACGCTGCCGCGACGCCAGACTTCGGCGATATCGGCCACGTTCAGGTCAAAACGCTGCTCTGGCGGCAGGTTTTCCGAGTTCTTGGTCTTGAGGATGTCAAAGCCTTCGGCAAACGCCTGCATCATGCCGTACTCGATGCCGTTGTGGATCATCTTCACGAAGTGCCCGGAACCAGCAGGGCCGGCGTGGATATAGCCACGTTCGGCGCGGTCGTCGGTAGCGGTACGGTCCTTGGTGCGCGGGATATCGCCCAGGCCCGGCGCGAGGGTGGCGAAGATCGGGTCCAGGTGCTTGACGGTCTCGGCGTCGCCGCCAATCATCATGCAGTAACCGCGCTCCAGGCCCCACACGCCACCGGAAGTGCCGACGTCGATGTAGTGCAGGCCTTTTTCCGCCAGGGCCTTGCCGCGACGTACGTCATCTTTATAGAAGGTGTTGCCGCCGTCGATGATCACATCGCCGGGTTCCATCAGTTCGCTCAGGTCGTTGATCGTGGTTTCGGTGGGCTCGCCCGCCGGTAACATGACCCAGACAGCCCGCGGCTTTTGCAGGCCAGCGACCAGGGCAGGCAGGTCGGCGACGCCGGTCGCGCCCTCTTCACTCAAGCCTTTGACGAATGCTTCATTGCGGTCGTAGACCACGGTGGTATGCCCATTGAGCATCAAGCGGCGCGCAATATTCCCGCCCATGCGGCCTAGTCCGATAATCCCCAGTTGCATGTATTGATGCTCCCAACTACAAATAAAAATGTGTGACACAGTTTATAGCGCAATGAAGAATTAGTCCGGCGCCAATCGCACTAGTTTCATCACAAAAAGAGGCCATCGTTTCACCATCACTGGCTGAAAAGTCACAGCGACCCTGAAAAATAAAAAAGTTCCCTTGAGCCCAAAAAGAAATCAGAATCGCCCCTGACTCCTGCCGAGGGCCTCGACTCAAGCGCTCTGGCACCGCGATACACCGGCTATTTGCGAGGTAAGCAATGCGCACAGCACAGATGACACGCCCGCCACAGACCCTCTACGTCACCGTCCGCCGCGACGAACTGCGCCAGCTGAAGGACGAACGCGAGCAGTTGCAGCAGGAAGTGATCCGTCTGCGGGCGCAGTTGCAGGCTCAGTTGGCAAACCAAGCCATTACCTGCTGAACCCCAGGTCCAACTCACAAACTTTTCACCCGCCCTTCCCGATAATCCTCCGCCAGAACGCCGCCTCGCGCATGGGCGGCGGCAATTATCGGGTTGGAGCGCTGCATGGCGAGCACGAAGTCTGCAAAAGGGTTTGATTGGGCCGGCCTGGGCTGGATGTTCCTGTTTTTCTGGTATTTCTCCGGTATTACCCAACTGCTGATCCAACTGACCGGCACCTCCGGCTTCAGTGGTTTCCGCCAGGCGTTCTTCATGAGTGCGCTGTGGTTGGCACCCATGCTGCTGTTCCCGCGTCGCGCCCGGCTACTCGCCGCGCTGATCGGTGTGGTGCTGTGGGCCTGTTCCATGGCCAGCCTGGGCTACTTCTTTATTTACCAGCAGGAATTTTCCCAGAGCGTCATCTTCATCATGTTCGAGTCGAACATCTCTGAAGCCGGCGAGTATGCAACGCAATACTTTGCCTGGTGGATCGTGCTGGCCTTTATTGCCCACACCGCCCTGGCCGTCTTCCTCTGGACCCGTGTGCGCCCGGTCTACCTGCCCCGGGGCCGGGCAATGGTCGCGGCGACGGCCATTGTGCTGGCGATTGTCGGCTATCCGCTGGTCAAGCAGATTGCCACCAACGACACCCTGGAACGGGCCATCGACGGCTTCGAAACCCGAGTCGAACCTGCCGTGCCGTGGCAGATGATTGTTGCCTATCGCCGCTACACCCAGCAGTTGAACAACATGCAGGGCATGCTCGACAACGTCAGCAAGATCCCGCCCCTGAGCAACTTCAAGGACAGCATGGCCGGCCAACCGTCGACCCTGGTGCTGGTGATCGGCGAGTCCACCAACCGGCAGCGCATGAGCCTCTACGGCTACCCGCGCAAGACCACGCCGGAGCTGGACAAGCTGCGTGACCAATTGGATGTGTTCGACAACGTCATCACCCCGCGCCCCTACACCATCGAGGCGCTGCAACAGGTACTGACCTTTGCCGATGAAGACAACCCGGATCTGTATCTGAAGACCCCTTCCATCGTCAGCATGATGAAACAGGCCGGCTACAAGACCTTCTGGATCACCAACCAGCAGACCATGACCAAGCGCAACACCATGCTCACCACGTTCTCCGAACAGGCCGACGAGCAGGTGTACCTCAACAACAACCGTAACCAGAACGCCCGCCAGTACGATGGCGACGTGCTGGAGCCGTTCTCCAAGGCCCTGGCCGACAAGGCCGAGCGCAAGCTGATCGTGGTGCACCTGCTGGGTACCCATATGAGCTATCAGTACCGCTACCCGCCAAGCTTCGACACCTTTACCGACCGCCAGGGTGTCCCGGACGCGGTCAGTGACGACCAGCTGCCGACCTACAACAGCTATGACAACGCAGTGCGCTACAACGACTTCGTGGTGTCGAGCCTGATCAAGGACTACGCCAAGACCGACCCCAATGGGTTCCTGCTGTACCTCTCCGACCACGGCGAGGATGTGTTCGACTCGGCGGGCCATGACACCCTGGGCCGCAACGAGGGCAAGCCGACAGCCCCGATGTACACCATCCCCTTCATGACCTGGGCCTCGCCGAAGTGGCGCGCCACCCACGACTGGAACATGCAGGGCGATATACAACGGCCCTACAGCAGCTCGCAGTTGATTCATACCTGGGCCGACCTGGCCGGCTTGAGTTTCGACGAACTGGACCGCAGCCGCAGCCTGGTCAGCGACAGCTTCAAGCCACGGCCATTGCTGATCGGCGATCCCTACCAGCGTTCGCAGAAGGCCTTGATCGACTTCAGCCTGATCAAGCCCAAAGCCAGTACCGCACCCCGGAGTGTGGTCCAGAAGTAAACGACCCGCGCCCTGTCCAGAGTTAACCCCTGCGGTTAACTCTGGATGTGCTTGACGTTAACCCCCACTTAATTAGCTTCCTACAGACTATTCCCATAAATCTGACCAGGGACGGTGCAGACACGATCACTTTTAATGGGAATACCTGCGATGAAACTTTCAACCTTGATGCTTGCTGGCCTGCTGGGCCTGACCTCCGCTGCCGCCTTCGCCGAAGGCGGCGCTGAGCGCGTGAAGGAGCACTTCGATAATTTCAGCTTCACCCAGAAACAAATCCACAGCGACACCGAACAGACGGCTGCTGCCGACGCCAAGGGTGCTGAATCCGGATCCACCCAACACACGCGGGATGCTGAGCAGCCCAAAGGCTGATGCACGAGTAATACCCGGCACCATTATGCTCTGGTGGTGAAGGTCAATTTGGCGCCCTGTACGGGGCGCTTTTTTTTGCCTGGTCGAACCTTCCCAAGGGGAGCGCGGGAACGACCTGAGGATTTAGAGGGCCTTGCTCCAGAACAGCATGCGGCCATGGGCAGGGTCGAAGATCGAGTCATCGAAGCCAAACTTGCGGTACGACGCCTGCGCTACTGGATTACCTTCCAGCACTTCCAGGGTGATCTTGCAGCAACCGCGCTGGCGGGCGATTTCCTCGACCTTTTGCAGCATTTTCTGGCTCAGGCCCAGGCCTCGGAACGGTTCCTTGACCACCACATCATGCACGTTGACCAGCGGCCGGCAGGCAAAGGTCGAAAACCCTTCAAAACAGTTAACAAGCCCGGCCGGCTCGCCGCCAACAAAGGCCAGCACGCTGAAGGCATGGGGACGCTTGGCCAATTCCGCCGGCAATTGTTGCAGCAGGTCGGCGGACAGGGCATGGCCACCGCCCATGGGGTCTTGTGCATAGTGGTTGAGCAACAGGCCAATGGCCTCGGCGTGCACGGAGTTGCTGTAGCTGGCTTGCAGCACCAATATTTCTGCGGCTTCCATTTCCTTCCTCGATAACTGCCCGGCAGGGATGAGCTCCCCGCAAAAGCTCGATTGTAAGCGGGGTGTAGGGGTTAGATGAAGGAGATTAACTACAACTTGGCGCGGGAAAAAGCCGTCAGGCAAATGATTGTGTCAGTGGGCCAATGGCCACTACTGACCAAAGCGTTGCAACTGCATTTCTTGCAAACGACTGAGGGTGCGGCGGAACGCAAACTCCAGGTAACCCTCGGTGTACAACTCGGCCAAGGGCACCCTGGCTTCGATGTACAGCGGGACCTTGCGGTCGTAGCACTCATCCACCAGGGCGATAAACCGGCGCACACTGTCATCGTGCACCGACAACGCAGGCAGCTCGCGGTCGCCCGCCTCCACGCGCTGGGCACCATCCTCGGTACCACGGGCAATCCGCCCAGGACGTGTCGAGGCGCTCAGCCCGGGCACTTCGCCGAGCAATATGGCGCTATAGCGATCACACAGCTGCATGAAATCCATGGCCGCCAGCGGTTGTTCGCACAGATCAGCGTAGCGGCACCACAGCACCGTTTCGCTGGACTGCACCGTAACAATGCGCCGCGAACCGACCATAACCGGCGCCTCACTGCAGGCTTGTCCAGCGCTCAAACGCTGGAAAACCGCGGCCAATGCTCGTGGTTGATCGACCCAGTAGCGCTGCTCGGCGGTGCCCGGATGCAAGCGGTGATCCTCACTGCCGTCTACCGCCACCACCTGCATATGGGCCTCAATCGCCTCGATAGCCGGCATGAAGCGTTCGCGGTTGAAACCGTCGGCGTACAACTGCCCGGGTGGCTGGTTGGAGGTGCAGACCATTACCACCCCTTCGTCGAACATCACCTGGAACAGGCGCCCGAGGATGATCGCGTCACCAATGTCATTGACGAACAGCTCGTCGAAACACAGCACCCGCACGTCCCCGGCCAACTCGCGGGCCAGGGCCTGCAAAGGGTCCGGGGTGCCGGTCAACTGGAACAGACGTTGATGGACCCAGCCCATGAAGTGATGGAAGTGCTGGCGCCGCGCGGGCACCCGCAGGCTCTGATGGAACTGATCCATCAGCCAGGTCTTGCCCCGCCCCACCGGCCCCCACAGATAAACGCCGGTGACCGGTGCGTCGGCGCCCTGGTGCAATGCCCCATGGCAGGCCTGCAACGCCTCGACCGCCCGGCGTTGCGCGTCGTCTGCCACAAAACCATCGGCCAGGGCCCGCTGGTAGGCGGCCAGTGGTGAGTCGGCCGTCATGCGAGGCTTTTGCTGACCACCTCGAACACATCGCTGGACAGCTCGCCCGAACCACGGATGCGCTCCAGCTCAGCCTTCATCAGCGCCTGACGGGCGCTGTCGTATTTGCGCCAGCGGGTCAGTGGCGCCAACTGCCGCGAGGCGATCTGCGGGTTGAAGGCATTCAGCTCGATCACCAGGTCCGCCAGGAAGCGATAGCCCGAGCCATCGGCTGCATGGAAGTTGATCAGGTTCTGCCCGGCAAAGGCGCCGACCAGCGCGCGTACCTTGTTCGGGTTCTTGATATTGAACGCCGGGTGCTGCATCAGGGCCTTGACCCGTGCAAGCCCGCCCGGCAACACGCTCCCGGCCTGGACGCTGAACCATTGGTCCATGACCAGGGGGTTGTCCTTGAAGTTCTCGGCAAACACTTGCAGGGCGTTGGCCTTCTCGGCATCGAACGGCGAGTTGACCAGCACCGCCAATGCCGTCAGGCGTTCGGTCATGTTGTCACACGCGTCGAACTGCTCCAGGGTCGCCGCCAGTACTTCGGGCTTGCCGCTGAGCATCAGGTACGACAGCGCGATGTTCTGCAGGGCGCGGCGCGCGAAGTGCTCGGCCGAGGCCACGTAAGGCGTGTTGCGCGACAGGTCGCGGTTGGCCTGGTAGCGCAGCCACAGGCCTTCGAACAGGTTATCGGCCAACTGCTTGCGCGCAAACTCGCGGGCAGCGTGGATCGCATCGACGTCAGCCACTTCGCTGATTTCGGTCAGGTAGGCTTCACCCGGCAACGACAACATTTCCGCGACCATGGCCTGGTCCAGGCTTTCGTCGCTCAACACGCTGCGCAGCGCATTGACCAGCCGTTGATCCAGCACCAAGGCCTGGCCCTGCTGGTGTTGGCCGATCAGGTCCTGCAACACCTGCACCGCCAGTTGCTGACCCGCTTCCCAGCGATTGAAGCCATCGCTGTCGTGCTGCATCAGGAACATCAACTGGTCACGGCTGTAGGGGAAGCTCAGCTTCACCGGCGCCGAGAAGCCACGCAGCAGCGACGGCAAGGGTTGCTCAGCGATATCGACGAAGGTGAACGTCTGCTCGGCCTCAGTCACCGACAACACTCGCGAAGTGCCCTGCGCCGCCGCTTCACCGGCCAGACGCAACGGCAGGTCGGCCCCATTGGCGTCCAGCAGGCCCAGGGCCACCGGAATCACGAATGGCAGTTTTTCTACGTTGTCCGGGGTTTGCGGGCAGCTCTGGCGCAAGGTCAGGCTGTAGGTCTTGGCGGTAGCGTCGTAGGACTCGCTCACTACCAGGCGTGGCGTGCCGGCCTGGCTGTACCAGCGTTTGAACTGGGTCAGGTCGGCACCGTTGGCGTCTTCCATGGCCTTGATAAAGTCATCACAGGTCACGGCCTGGCCATCGTGGCGTTCAAAGTACAGGTCACTGCCTTTGCGAAAGCCCTCGGCGCCGAGCAAGGTGTGGATCATCCCGACCACTTCCGAACCCTTTTCGTACACGGTCAGGGTGTAGAAGTTGGAGATTTCGATAAAGCTGTCCGGGCGCACAGCGTGGGCCATCGGCCCTGCATCTTCGGCGAATTGGTGGGTGCGCAGGTAGGCCACATCCTGGATACGCTTGACGGTGGCCGAGTTCATATCCGCAGAGAAGTGCGAATCGCGGAACACCGTGAAGCCTTCCTTGAGCGACAGCTGGAACCAGTCGCGGCAGGTCACGCGGTTGCCCGACCAGTTATGGAAGTACTCGTGGGCGACGATGGCCTCGACGCGCTGATGCGCGGCGTCGGTCGCGGTTTCGGCACGGGCCAGCACGGCGCTGGAGTTGAAAATGTTCAGGCCCTTGTTTTCCATGGCGCCCATGTTGAAGTCGTTGACGGCGACGATCATGAAAATATCCAGGTCGTATTCGCGACCATAGACCTCTTCATCCCAACGCATGGACTTCTTCAGGCTGTTCATGGCGTGCTGGCACTTGTCGATGTTTTCCGGCTCGACATAGATGCGCAACGCGACGGTGCGCTGGCTCATGGTGGTGAAGGTGTCTTCGACGCACCACAGGTCGCCAGCCACCAGGGCGAACAGGTAGGCCGGCTTCTTGAACGGGTCTTCCCAGGTCGCCCAGTGCCGACCGTCTTCACCGGGGCCGCTGGCAATCGGGTTGCCGTTGGACAGCAGCACCGGATAGCTGTGCTGCTCGGCGATCACCGTGGTGGTGAACGTGCTCATCACGTCCGGGCGGTCAAGGTAGTAGGTGATCTTGCGGAAGCCCTCGGCCTCGCATTGGGTACAGAACATGCCACCGGACTTGTACAAGCCTTCCAGGGCGGTGTTGGTTTGCGGGTGGATGCGCACGCTGGTGTCGACCGTGAAGCTGTCACTGGTCGGCTGCAACGTCAGGTGGCTCTCGCTCAATTGGTAGTCGGTGGCGCTCAGTTCCTGGTCACCCAGGGCCACGCTCAGCAGTTCCAACTGCTGGCCATCGAGCACCAGCGGCGGCAGGCCGGTGCCGCGCTCGGGATTGCGGCGCATCACCAGCTGCGCGTGGACCAGGCTATGGTCCTCGAACAACTCGAAGGTCAGGTGAGTCTCGTCGATCAGGTACTCGGGCGCCTGATAATCCTTCAGGTAAATCATCTTCGGTTGTTCGGTGCGCATGCGTGAAATCCTTCTACTGATGCACGGCGAGCTGGTAAGCCGTGTATTTACGAATATTGATAACGCCGGTATCGAAGATCAGGTATTGGCCCTTGATCCCCAGCAGCGTGCCTTCGGCAATCGGGTTCTTGTCCAGGTTGAAACTGACGATCTTGGCTGGATATTGCTCCACCGGGTAGCGGATTTCGAGGGGCTCGATATCGGTTACCGGTTGGATGGCCTGCAGGCCAAAGCGTTCCTGCAATTGCAGCAGGCCATCGGCGCAGGAGACAAACAGCTCGTCGCGTACCTGCGCAAGGTCTACCGCTGCCGCGTCGCCCTTGAGCAAGGCGCGCCAGTTGGTCTTGTCGGCGACCTGGCTGCGCAGCACATCTTCGACAAAGCCCGATTGCTGGCGCGTGGCCACGCGCATGATCGGCAATGCCTGGCTCGCGCCCTGGTCCAGCCAGCGCGTGGGCAACTGGGTGGCGCGGGTGATGCCGACCTTGATCCCCGACGAGTTCGCCAGGTACACCACATGGTCGGTCATGCAGAATTTCTCGCCCCAGGCCGGATCGCGGCAAGTGCCGGCATCGAAATGGCAGCGCTCGGGGCTCATGATGCACAGGTCGCACTGGGCCAGCTTGGTCATGCACGGGTAGCAATAGCCCTGGCTGAAGCTGGTCTTGGTCTTGCGTCCGCAATGGGTGCAGTGGATCGCACCGAGGTATTCCAGGCGTATATGAGTGCCAATCAACGGGTTGACCGGCACCTCGGTGTCGCCCAGGCGAAAAGCGTATTGAACGGTCGGCGAACCCAGTTGCGCCGACATCTTGCTGACTGCACCACGGCCAATCTCAATCAATGGATGGCATCCGACTTGAACAGGATGTTTTCCACCGGGGTCGACTTCGATTGGCATTCCTGCGGGCCCATATAGCCGGTGCGCTGGTCTTCCGGCAGGTTTTGCAGCTCCCAGGCGATCATGGCCTGCAACGACAGCTCGCGCTGTTCGGCAGTGAGCTTGCGGCCGTCGGCCCATTTACCGATTTCCACGGCGAGCTTGAGGCTCTGGTAGATATCCGGGGTGATGTTTTCGATCATTTCAGCAAAAGAGGACATAAGACTCTTCCTTCAATAATGGGCAGAGATTCAAGCGTTACGTTTATGGCGGCTGTACAACCCGCCGAGCAAACCGGTGATGCAACCCGCCACCAGGCCGCCGACATGGGCCGCATTGGCGATTTCGCCGAAGCCGATCATCGAGACCAGGCCCGACAGGCACACCACCAGCCACACCAGCATCATCACCAGCACGCCGCGCGGCAGGCGATACGCCGGGTTGGGCGCAAGCAACTGGTAGATCCAGCAATGGCCGAGCAAGCCGTACAACACGCCGGACAGACCACCGAACAGGCCCGGCCCGCCAAAGGTGTATTGCGCATAGTTGGAGGCCAGGCTGAACAGCATCGTCAGGCCCAGCAGGTTGATACTGCCCTGACGGGCCTCGATGCGCCGCCCCAGCTCCCAGTACCACATGCCGTTCATGGCCAGGTGCAGGATGCCGAAGTGGATCAGCATCGGCGTGATCAACCGCCACCACTGCCCTGCCGCCAGGCTGTCGGCCAGGGGCGTGAAATACAGGTACTCACCGGCCACGTGGAAATTCAGGAACGTCAGCCAGCTCATGGCTTGCAAGTTGTCGCCGAGCATCGTGACCGCTGCGACGACCAGGCTCAGCAGCAACACACCCGCGGTCAGCGGGCTGTGGCGCAGTTGCTGGAGGAAGCCGGGACGCTTGGCTACCGGTTCCTGGGGAATATCCAGCTGCTGATCCGGATCGCCGGCCGGGAAACGCTGATACAGGCTGCGCACGTCTTCGCTGATCGCGTCCGGCACCCACAGCACCTGCTCGCCGGCCTCTTCACTGACGCGATGGGGCACCTGCATGCGCTGCAACAGTTTGACGAAGCCAGCCAGGTCAACCGTCAGCGGCAAGCGTAAAACGGCCACGTTACTCATGAATCACCTCAGGGCGCTCGACATCGACCCACACGAACTTGTTGGGGTCCAGGCAGGTTTCCTGATCCAGGCGATACGCCACCAGCTTGCCGTAGAGCACTGCGCTGTAGTCCAGGCAGGCCAGGTTCGAGCGGATCGGCGCCGGTTTGCCGCTGCGCCAGTAATGGCCGACAAACAGCAAGGGTTCATCGACGCCATAGCGCAACAGGGAGTTTTTCTCGGTCGAAGACAACGGCGTACGGGCCACCGGATCGGGCAAGGCATCGGGTTGGAACACGATATCGCCGTAGGTCTTCGGGTCGTCTTCCCAGAACTTGGTGCGAAAGAACGAACGGGTCAGACCATCGCCGCCGGTCAGCGTCAGGCCGTCCGGCAGGCGCATATCGGTGCCGCGCAGCAGGCGATCGAAGGCGTTGCAGGCAAAACTGCCCGGCACCGCCGCCGCCTGCAGGAAATGCTCGTCGATGCAGCCGTCGGGGAATTGTCGGCGCAGCGGCTCGATCAATCCCGAATCCCAGCAGGCGTGCACCACGCGGAAACGCCCGGCATCGACAAACAACGGCATGTCGTAGAACCAGCCAAGGAAGTCATGCCAGTCGCCGGGGTGGTGTTCGAACTGGGTCAGGGTCTCGTGGATCAGACGCGCGTGGCGTGGCGAATGTTCGCGCACGTACTGCTTGCCACTGCCGGGCGGCGCCAGGGTGCTCCAGCCCAGGGCGTTGAACTCGTGGTTGCCCATGATGCACAGCGCCTGGCCGGCTTCGACCATGTCGTGGACGATATGCAGCGCCTCACGGATACGCGGGCCACGGTCGATGATATCGCCGAGGAACACCGCCATGCGTGATGGGTGGCGCCAGACGCCGCCCTGCTTGTGGTAACCCATCTGGTCGAGCAGGTGCTCAAGGGTATGAGCGCAACCGTGCACGTCACCAATCAGGTCGTAGCTACGCGCGGGATCGAGCATCAGTCGCCTCCACCCCCCAAGCGGCTGCCCCAGCCCAGCTTGGTGCGGCACACTTCGTAGTAGTTGTGATCCAGTGGGTGGATCAACCGCAGCTTCTGCGCCTTTTTGCTCACGGTGATGGTGTCACCGGGGGCGCAGGTGAAGTGGTTCTGCCCGTCACAGGAAACTTGCGGGTAGATCTGCATGTCTTTGGAGACCACGATTTTCAACTCACTGTTGCCATCGACCACAATCGGTCGGCTAGACAACATATGGGGGTACATCGGCACGATCACAATGGCATCCAGCTTGGGATGCATGATCGGCCCGCCGGCCGACAGCGCATAGGCCGTGGACCCGGTGGGCGTGGCGACAATCAGGCCGTCGGCCTTCTGGCTGCAGACGAACTGGCCGTCGATATACAGCTCGAACTCGATCATCCGCGTCGACTTGCCGGGGTGCAGCACCACATCGTTGAGGGCATCGCCCTGGCCGATGGCTTCGCCATGGCGGCGCACTTCGGCTTGCAGCAGGAAGCGGTTTTCCACCAGGTAGTGGCCGTCCAGCACCTTGGCCACTTCAACTTCCAGGTCGTCGGGGCGGATATCGGTGAGGAACCCCAGGCTGCCCCGGTTGATCCCCAGCACCGGCACGTTATGCCGCGCCAGGGCCCGGGCGGCGCCCAGCAGGCTGCCGTCGCCGCCGACCACAATCACCATGTCGCAGACTTCACCGAGCATTTTGCGCGACGAGGTCTGCAGGCCGTGGCCCGGCAGAATCTCGGCGATGGTGTCTTCGAGGATCACATGCAGGTGGCGCTCAAGCAGAAACTTTTTCAGCCGGCGGACCGTGTCCAGAACCTGGGTACTGCCCAGGCGACCGATGATGCCGATATTGCGAAATTGCTCCATGGGGCTCCTGCAGGGTTTGGGTCTGGCAAAAAGAACGATTATGGGCGAAAGGCCGCATTAGACAAAATCCTTTGTCGCCCCAGGCCCCAGACGACAACGGTTCTCAACACTCCCCGGGGTCACGCGGCGAGTAGGAAACAGCTATGCTCGGACCATGAATCCGTTTCCCGACCTGCAGCCTCTGCCCCGTCAATTGCGTCATCCCGCAGTGCGGGACCTGGCGTGGGTGATCCTCGCCCCGCCGATGCTCGCGCAGACGCCCTGGCCACAACGTCACCCCCTGGCCGGCAGTGACTGGGTGCAGCAGCCTGCGGCCCTGGAGCAATGGCTCAGGCGCCTGGACCAGGACAGCAGCGCCCTGCTGCATTGGCTGAGCCTGGCACGCACCCGGCGCCTGGGCCTGTATTACGAACGCCTGTGGCAATTTGCCGTGCAGCACGCCCCTGGCGTGGAGTTGCTGGCGGCCAACCTGCCGATCCGCCAGGCCGGGCACACCCTGGGTGAGCTGGACATGCTGCTGCGCGACCGTGACGGCGTGCATCATCTGGAGTTGGCGATCAAGCTTTACCTCGGCCCCCAGGACGGCAACGGCCAGGACACCGCGCAATGGCTGGGTCCGGGTTGTCACGACCGCCTGGATCGTAAGCTGGCGCATCTGGCAGACCACCAACTGCCCATCTCGGCCAGGGCGCAAAGCCGGGAGGTGCTGGCGACGCTGGATATCCAGGAGTTCACCGCCCATCTGTGGCTCGGCGGCTACCTGTTGTACCCCTGGCCCGGCGAGGCCGCCCCGCCCCTCGGCGCCCACCCCCAGCATTTGCGCGGGCGCTGGTTGCATCAGCGCGATTGGCAGGACTTTATCCAGGCCAGCCCGCCGGGCCGCTGGCAGCCCCTGCCGCGCCATGCCTGGCTGGCGCCGGCGCATTACCCGGCGGAAGAAATCTGGAGTGAAGAGCAGATGCAGCGCTGGCTGGTCGACCTGGACCCGATGGCGCCGGCGCAGTTGTTGGTGCGCATGATGCAGAACGGCGGGGATTGGGAGGAAGCGGAGCGGCTGTTTCTGGTGGCGGATCTTTGGCCGAATGTGCCGGGGGCTAGCTGATCGTTTTGCGGTGGGTTTGAAGGCCTTGTCGCAGGCAAGCCAGCTCCCACATTCAAGCGCATTCCAAAGGATGTACGCGGCCACATGTGGGAGCGGGCTTGCTCGCGATAGCGGTAGCGGCAGCGCTACAGGCTATCAATATGCCGATAATCCACCTGCAACCCGGCGGCCAGCTCCCGCGCCCGCCCCAGCCGGATCGGCCCACGTTCGATATCCACCAACAGCCCCAGGCAATCCAACGCCGGCAATTGACCAATATCCTTGAGCCGGCCATCGGTAATCACCAGCAACCGCTGCTGTTCAGCCGGATAGCGCTTGCGCCGCGCCGCCAGCCAATGCCCGGCCTCGGTCAACGCCGCCAGGAGCGGCGTCCCTCCGCCGGCGCCCAGGCCATCCAGCCAACGCCCCAGGCCCTTGGCCGCTTTCAAGCCTTGTACCTGCCAGCTCGGCACTTGCCCGCTGGCGGTCAACAACGCCAGTCGCGCCCGCTGCCGATAGGCGTCGTCGAACACCTGCGCGAGCAAGCCCTTGGCATCGCTAAGCGCCTGATGCCGCCGAGTGGACGCCGAGGCATCGACAATCACCAGCCACAGCTCATGGGAGGCACGGCTGCGGTTGCAGTACACCAGGTCTTTACGCGATTGTGGTCGCCCGCCCAACAAGGTGCCCGGCCAATTGACCATCCCCTCGGCGCCGTTGCGCGCCCGCCCTTGCCTGCCTTGATCCAGTCGACCCGCCTTGGGCCGGGCATCCGCCCCCGCGTCAGGTCGGGGGCGAATGCCTAGGGCTTTTTTGGCCAGGTGGGTATTTCACGGCGGGCACCCGTTACTTGTGTAGACGGAGGCATTTCACCCCACTGTCCCTGGCCGCTGCTGGGGTCAGTGGGTTTGGGCGCCGGCGCATTTTCCGGCGGGTGGGCGGCAGATGAATGCTCCTGGCGACGATGGCGCAGGGCAAATTCGGCAACGGCCTCTATATCCTCTTCAGCGATGGCCGCAGCCCCACGCCACGCCGCATGGGCCCGCGCCCCGCGCAACCACACCAGATCGGCGCGCAGGCCATCCACACCAGCGGCAAAGCAGCGCTCGGTAATCTGCGCCAGGGCCTGGTCATCCAGGGCGATGCTTTCCAGGCGTGCACGGGCCTGGGTGCAACGCGCACGCAGCGCCGCTTGCTGGTCAGCCCACTGCGCACAGAACGCCCCAGGGTCGCTATCGAAATCCAGGCGCCGACGGATGATCTGCCCGCGCTCGGTCGGCAAAGTCTGCCCGCTCAATGCCACGTTGAAACCGAACCGATCCAGCAACTGCGGACGCAATTCACCCTCTTCCGGGTTCATCGTGCCGATCAGCACAAAACGCGCCGAGTGCCGGTGGGATATACCGTCGCGCTCGATCAGGTTGGTGCCACTGGCGGCTACATCCAATAGCAGGTCCACCAGATGGTCAGGCAGTAGGTTGACCTCATCCACATACAGTACCCCGCCATCGGCCTTGGCCAGCACCCCAGGGGAAAACTGCGCACGGCCTTCGCTCAGCGCCGCATCCAGGTCCAGAGTGCCGACCAAACGCTCTTCGGTGGCGCCCAGCGGCAAGGTGACGAATTGCCCGCTGGCCAACAGGTCCGCCAGGCCGCGAGCCAGGGTGGACTTGGCCATGCCGCGCGGGCCTTCGATCAGCACGCCACCGATCTTCGGGTCGATGGCGGTCAGGCACAGGGCAAGCTTCAGGTCGTCGGCACCGACCACTGCCGACAGTGGGAAATGGGGGATGTCAGTCATCAACTGTCTTCTTCTATGTCCAGCAACAGGTTTTCCAATGCCTCGCGGTACGCCCCCGGTTCCTGCCACATACCGCGCTGCTGGGCTTCCAGCATGCGCTCGGTCATGTCGCGCAAGGCCGCAGGGTTGTGCTGTTGCACAAACGCCCGGGTGTCGGGGTCGAGCAGGTAGGCATCGGCCAGCAATGCATATTGGTGGTCGTCGATCAGCGCCGTGGTCGCGTCGAAGGCGAACAGATTGTCCACCGTCGCCGCCATCTCGAACGCGCCTTTATAGCCGTGGCGCTTGACCCCTTCGATCCACTTGGGGTTGGCGGCGCGGGAACGGATCACCCGGTTCAGCTCTTCCTTCAGCGTGCGGATTTTCGGCAAGTCCGGCTGGCTATGATCGCCATGGTAGCTGGCGGCCTTGGCGCCACTGAGGGTTTCCACGGCGGCGAGCATACCGCCCTGGAATTGGTAATAGTCATTGGAGTCGAGCAAGTCGTGCTCGTGGTTATCCTGGTTCTGCAGCACGGCCTGCACCTGGCTCAGGCGCTGGGCGAACTGTTCACGGGCGGCGGTGCCTTCATCCGCACCGCCATAGGCGTAGCCCCCCCAATTCAGGTAGACCTCGGCCAGGTCTTCGCGGCTTTGCCACAGGCGACCGTCAATCGCGCCCTGCACACCCGCGCCATAGGCCCCAGGCTTGGCGCCGAAAATGCGCCAGCCGGCCTGCTTGGCCGCAGCCTCTTCATCCAGGCCCGACTTGCGCAGCGCCTCGCGCTCGCTGCGCACCTTGGCCGCCAGGGGGTTCAGGTCGTCCGGCTCATCCAGCGCCGCGACCGCCTGCACCGCAGCATCGAACAGGCGGATCAGGTTGGCGAACGCATCGCGGAAGAACCCCGACACCCGCAGCGTGACGTCAACTCGCGGGCGGTCGAGCAAGCTGATGGGCAATATCTCAAAATCATCGACACGCTGGCTGCCCGTGGCCCACACCGGTCGCACGCCCATCAGTGCCATGGCCTGGGCGATATCGTCACCGCCGGTGCGCATGGTCGCGGTGCCCCACACGGAAAGCCCCAACTGACGCAGATGGTCACCATGGTCCTGCAGGTGCCGCTCAAGCATCAGGTTTGCGGATTGGAAACCGATACGCCAGGCAGTCGTGGTAGGCAGGTTACGCACGTCAACGGTGAAGAAATTGCGCCCGGTCGGCAGCACATCCAGGCGCCCACGACTCGGCGCACCACTGGGGCCCGCCGGCACGAAACGACCGCTCAACGCCTCCAGCAAGCCATGCATTTCCGCCGGGCCACAGGCATCCAGGCGCGGTGCGACGACGATGCGCAGGCTTTCGATCACCGATTTCACCTCCTCCCAGCCCGGCTCCTCAAGCTGTTCGAGCGGGCCTTCCAGCGCCTGTTCGATCAACCGCGCCGCATACAACTCCAGGCGCTCGCGAGTATCGCCAGCGGTACGCCACAACTGCCCGTCGATCTTCTGCAGCACCTCGGGGCGGCGCCCGGTCCAGGGTTCGGCCAGCGCGCAGTCCAGCGGGTCAAAGCCCAGCTCAAAGGCCTTGGCCAATACCCGCAGCAGGCTTGATTGCGGACCCCGCCCATCGCCACGCGGAATGCGCAGCAGGGCCAGCAAGGTGTCGATACGCAGGCGACCTTCGGGCGACTCGCCAAAGATATGCAGGCCGTCGCGGATCTGCGACTCCTTCAGATCGCACAGGTAGGTGTCCAGGCGCGGCAGCCAGACGGCAGCGTCAGCCTCGTTATCCAGTTCCAGCTCTTGATCGATGCGGGTTTCGCGCACCAGCTTGAGGATGTCCTTTTGCAGCTCCAGGGCGCGGCGCGGGTCGAGCAACTGCGCCTCGTAATACTCATCCGCCAACAGTTCCAGATTGCGCAATGGGCCATAGGTTTCGGCACGGGTCAGCGGCGGCATCAAATGGTCGATGATCACCGCCTGGGTCCGGCGCTTGGCCTGGGCACCCTCGCCCGGATCATTGACGATAAACGGATAGATGTTCGGCAGCGGTCCCAGCAATGCATCTGGCCAGCAGTTCTCGGACAGCCCGACGCCTTTACCCGGCAGCCATTCCAGGTTGCCGTGCTTGCCGACGTGGATCACGCCATGGGCGCCGTAGGTGTGGCGCAGCCAGAAATAGAACGCCAGGTAAGCGTGGGGCGGCACCAGGTCCGGGTCGTGGTACACCGCGCTGGCATCCACCTGGTAGCCCCGCGCCGGCTGGATGCCGACAAAGGTCAGGCCCAGGCGCAGGCCGGCGATCATCATGTGCCCGTCGCGGCACATCGGATCGTTATGAGGCGTGCCCCAGCGTTCCAGCACGGCCTGGCGGTTGGCCTCGGGCAAGCGATTGAACATCGCCTGGTATTCGTCCAGGCCCAGGCTTTGATGGCAGGGGCGCAGGTCGAGGCTGTCCAGGTCGTTGGTGACGCCGCCGAGCAGGTCATGGATCAGCGCAGTGCCGCTGGCCGGCAATGCATCCGGCAGCGGATAACCCTCGGCCTGCAGGGCCCGCAGGATATTCAAGGCCGCGGCCGGGGTGTCCAGGCCCACGCCATTACCGATGCGCCCATCACGGGTCGGGTAGTTGGCGAGGATCAGCGCAATGCGCTTGTTGGCATGCGGCACCCGTGCCAGCTCGACCCAGCGCCGCGCCAGTTCGGCGACAAAGTCCATGCGCTCGGGGGCCGCGCGGTAGCACACCACGTCCGATTGGCTGCGTTCGCTGCGCCAGGCCAGGTCCTTGAAGCTGATCGGGCGGCTGATGATGCGCCCGTCCAGCTCCGGCAAAGCAATGTGCATCGCCAGGTCACGCGGGCCGAGGCCCTGCTCGCTGGCTTCCCAGCCGGGCTGGTTGTCCTGGGCGCAGATCGCCTGGATCACCGGGATATTGCGGCGAAACGGCCGCAGATGGGGCGCTTCGGGGCTGGATTGGGCAAAGCCGGTGGTGTTCAGAATCACCGCCGCCCCGACCTCATCCAGCAGATCCTCAACCACTGTCAGGCAGCCGGGCTCTTTCAGGCTGGCCACCGCCATCGGCAGCGGGTTAAGGCCCGCTGCCTGCAAGCGTTGGCAAAACACATCAATAAAACCGGTATTGGCCGCCTGCAAGTGCGAGCGGTAGAACAGCACCGCTGCCACCGGCCAATCGGTGTTCCAGTCCGCCTGCCAGTCATTGAGGCGGGCATTGGCGGCGCGCGGGTGATAGATCGCGGTGCGCGGCAGAGTTTGCGGCTCGGCCCACGGGTAATCGCGGCCCAGGAAGCTACTGGCCAGGCAGCGATAGAAATCCAGCGCATTCCCCAGCCCGCCCTGGCGCAGAAAGTGCCACAGGCGGTCACGCTCCACCACACCCACGGTGCTCAGGCCGCTGAGTTCGGGATCGGGGCGATCATCCCCCGGCACCAGGATCAACTGCACGCCCTGCTCGGCCAGCTCCACCAGGCGTTGGATGCCGTAGCGCCAATAGCCGATGCCGCCGTGCAGGGAAATCAGGATGACCTTGGCGTGGCGCAGCACCTCATCCACATACAGGTCCACCGAGGCGTGGTTCTGCACCTGCATCGGGTTGGCCAGGCGCAGGCTCGGGTAGTCGTCGGGCAGTTGCTGGGCGGCTTCGGCCAGCAACGCCAGGCTGGAATCGCCGCTGCACAGGATCACCAACTCGGCGGGGGTTTGTCCCAGGTCGGCGATGTTGTCATCGGAGACGAAGCCACCGGGCTGGGTCCTGAGCAGGTGCATGGTTAAACGCTGAGCGCGGCGCGCAATTGCGCTTCAAGGCCCGCTGCATCCAGGTCCTGACCGATCAGCACCAACCGTGTGATGCGCGCTTCGTCGGCGCCCCAGGCCCGGTCGAAATGCTTGTCGAAGCGCGTGCCCACACCTTGGATCAACAGGCGCATCGGCTTGTTGGGGATCGCGGCGAAGCCTTTGACCCGCAGGATGCCGTGCTGCACCACCAATTGCGTCAGGGCATCAAGCAGCAGCGCTTCATCAGCCTGTGGCAGGTCGATGGAGATGGAGTCAAACGCATCGTGATCGTGGTCGTCTTCACCTTCGTGGTGATGATCGTGATGGCTATGGCGCCCGTCGATATGCTCCTCGGAGCCGGCACCCAGGCCAATCAGCACATCCAGAGGCAGGCGGCCGCTGCTGGCTTCGACGATTTTCACTGCTGGCGGCAGTTCTTCGGCGACTTCCAGGCGTACACGGGCCAGGTCTTCAGGGCTGATCAGGTCGGTTTTGTTGAGGATCACCAGGTCGGCGCTGGCCAGTTGGTCGGCGAACAACTCGTGCAGTGGCGATTCGTGGTCCAGGTTCGGGTCCAGTTTGCGCTGGGCGTCGACCTGGTCCGGGAACGCGGCGAAGGTGCCAGCGGCCACGGCCGGGCTGTCGACCACGGTGATCACCGCGTCAACCGTGCAGGCGCTGCGGATTTCCGGCCACTGGAAGGCCTGGACCAGGGGCTTGGGCAGCGCCAGGCCAGAGGTTTCGATGAGGATATGGTCGAGGTCGCCACGACGGGCCACCAGCTCGCGCATCACCGGGAAGAACTCTTCCTGCACGGTGCAGCACAGGCAGCCGTTGGCCAGTTCATACACGCGGCCGCTGGCTTCTTCTTCGGTGCAACCGATGGAGCACTGCTTGAGGATCTCGCCGTCGATACCCAGTTCGCCGAATTCGTTGACGATCACAGCAATGCGCCGACCCTGGGCGTTGTCCAGCATGTGGCGCAGCAAGGTGGTTTTGCCCGAGCCGAGAAAGCCGGTGACGATAGTGACGGGGAGTTTGGCCAGTGTTTTCATCGGATGCCCTTTGGGGCGGGCATACGGGACGACTGGCCCTGCGGCGGCGCGCAGGTGCTGGATTCGTCACCGGATCACCCCGCCCGGTTGAAATGGAAAATCGGTTGCGAGGCAGGTCTCCTGGCTTGGGGCTTGCCGGCCTTGCGGCTGGCGCTGGCTGCGCCTTCCCGCCGTATTGGCAGTGGCGTGGCAGTCAGATAAACCCTTTACAGTTGCGGGGGCAGCCGCGGCTTGGACCGCGTTCCCTTCTTAGCTTCGACCGCAGCCGAAGAACCTCGAAGGTGCAAGGCTACGCAGTGCTTGAGGGACGGTCAATTCAAAACCATGCGAAGAGCCGCAGTGCCCAGCTACAGATTGACGACCGTCCCGCGCCCATGCTCTCCTACACATCTTGTTTCGGGTGCCCTTTACAGGGTGAAACGGGAAACCGGTCAATCATGCATGCATGACCAATCCGGTGCTGCCCCCGCAACGGTAAGCGAGCGAAGCGTCACAGCCACTGTGCTTTTGGCATGGGAAGGCGATGCTTTCAGGACTCAGAAGAGCCCCCTCGCAAGCCCGGAGACCGGCCCGAAAAATCAAATAACAAACCCGCGGTGGGCGGGCGCTGTTCAGAACCCTGCGTGCCCGGCTCGCGGGGTTTTCATGCGCTCGTGTCACCCTGCCACTCGAAAGGGACGTGCCATGTCGATCATCAGTAGCACCTCACACACCGCCAGCCGCTCCGCCACCTTGAGCCAACGCCTGACCGCCGCTATCGGCGCGTCGATCCTCGGTGCGTGCCTGGTGTATTTCGCCGGGTTCTCCCATATCGAGGCCGTGCACAACGCCGCCCACGATACGCGCCACAGCGCCGCCTTCCCGTGCCATTGAGACCTGCAACCATGATCAAGCGAATTGCGCAAACCGCAGGTTTCACCGGCCTGTTGGCCGCCCTGCTGCTGACCCTGCTGCAAAGTTTCTGGGTGGCTCCGCTGATTCTGCAGGCGGAAACCTACGAAAACGCCCCGGCCACGACCGAAGTGCATGAGCATGCGCCTGGTGCTGCGGCCCACAGCCACGACGCCGAGGCCTGGGAACCGGAAGACGGCTGGCAGCGCGTGCTGTCCACCACCGGCGCTAACCTGGTGGTCGCCGTAGGTTTTGCGCTGATGCTCGCCGGCCTGTACACCCTGCGTGCCCCGACCCGCACCGCCCAGGGCCTGCTCTGGGGCCTGGCCGGTTACGCCACCTTTGTGCTGGCACCGACCCTCGGCCTGCCACCGGAACTGCCCGGCACCGCTGCGGCGGACCTGGCGCAACGGCAGATCTGGTGGATCGGCACGGCAGCCTCCACCGCCGCCGGTATCGCGTTGATTGTGTTTGGTCGCAACTGGCTGCTGAAGATCCTCGGCGTGGCGATCCTGGCGGTGCCCCATGTGATTGGCGCGCCACAGCCCGAAGTGCACTCGATGCTCGCCCCGCAGGCCCTGGAAGCGCAGTTCAAGATCGCGTCGCAGCTGACCAACGTTGCGTTCTGGCTGGCCCTGGGCCTGATCAGCGCCTGGTTGTTCCGACGCAATCGCGACGACCAGCACTCGGCATGACAGCAGCCACCACCGCGCCGACCCTGGTGGTCGGCCTGGGTTGTCAGCGTGGTTGCAGCGTCGCGGCGCTATTGGCGCTGTTCAATGAAGCCTTGGCTGGCGCGGGAATCGACCCTCGGCACATCAGCGCACTGGCGAGTATCGACCGTAAACAGGATGAGCCAGGGTTACTGGCCCTGGCCGAACACTTGAGGTTGCCACTGCAGTTTTTCAGTGCCGAACAGCTGGCGATCCACGAAGCGCAATTGAGCCACCGCTCTGCTGTCGCGTTTGCCCATACCGGCTGCCACGGCATCGCCGAAAGCGCCGCCCTGGCCCTGGCCGAGCACTTGGCCCAGCGCCCTGCCCGCCTGTTGATCAACCGCCAGAAAAGCCCGCAAGCCACCTTTGCATTGGCGTGCGCGGGCTGAATTCCTGATAATCCGCTTCCTTGATCATGAGCGGTCTTCATCTGCAGCCCGCCTCGCCGGCTTTTTCACAGGAATCCTCCATGACCGTCTACTTCATCGGCGCAGGCCCCGGCGACCCGGAACTGATCACCGTCAAAGGCCAGCGGCTGATCCGCAGTTGCCCGGTAATTATCTACGCCGGCTCCCTGGTGCCGGCCGCCGTGCTTGAAGGCCATCAGGCCGAAACCCTGGTCAACAGCGCCGAACTGCACCTGGAGCAGATCATTGAGTTGATCAAGCATGCCCATGAACAGGGCCAGGACGTGGCGCGGGTGCATTCTGGCGATCCGAGCCTGTATGGCGCGATTGGCGAGCAAATCCGCCATTTGCGCGCACTGGGGATTCCCTTCCAGATCATTCCCGGCGTCACCGCCGTGGCCGCCTGTGCCGCGTTGCTGGAGGCGGAGCTGACCTTACCGGATATCGCCCAAAGCGTGATCCTGACCCGCTATGCCGATAAAACCACGATGCCTGCGGGGGAGTCCTTCGACAGCCTGGCCAGCCACGGCACTACCATGGCCGTGCATCTGGGGGTCAATCACCTGGAGAAAATCGTCGCCGAGCTGCTGCCGCATTACGGTGCAGATTGCCCGATTGCCGTGGTACACCGGGCGACCTGGCCGGATCAGGATTGGGCGATTGGCACCTTGGCGGATATTGTCAGCAAAGTGGCAGCCAAGGGGTTCAGGCGCACCGCGCTGATTGTGGTGGGGCGGGTGCTGGCCAGTGACAGCTTCAGCGAATCCTCGCTGTATCGCGCAGGGCACGCCCACCTCTACCGACCCTGACAGTGTGGGGGCTGGATTGCCTGCGATAGAGGTGTGTCAGGCAAGTATTCCTAACCTGATATACCGCCATCGCGGCATGAGTATCTACACCACTCTTTTCTGGGTTTGTATACATATCCGTTGCTGCGGTCACGGCCACTTAGGGTTCCGCCCTTACGGCGGGTCACTTTTGGAAAAGAGCCCCAAAAGTAACCAAAAGGGCTCCTGCCCCACCACTCGGTGCCTCGCCTAGGCTCGGCATGCCCGCAGTCAGGCATTGCTCCGTGGGCCCGCCGCGATCGGCCATCCATGGCCGTGTCGCGGCTACCCCGGCATCCATGCCGGGGTGCCCACTGCGCAATACCTGCCTGCGGCCAGCGTGGTTTAACGGGGCGCCTAAGATCAAAAACCAGATCAAAAGCAGAGCAACAGCAACAGCAATGCCAAAGCCGGGGCGCGAAGCTGCATTCCCCTGTGGGAGCTGGCTTGCCTGCTCCCACAGGAGTCCGCGCACGCTTCGACGATCAGGTCGGCTGTCAGGCCGCCTCGCTTTGCTTGTGATTTTGATCTGAGGCGCCCCGTTAAACCACGCTGGCCGTCATCCGATATTGATTTGGGGGGTAACCCGGCAGGACGCCGGGTTAGCCGCGCTGGGCCATGGATGGCCCATCGCGGCGGCCCCCCAAATCAATGTCGGATGACGGGCACACCGAGCCTAGGCGAGGTGCCGAGTGGTGGGGCAAGAGCCCTTTTGGTTACTTTTGGGGCTCTTTTCCAAAAGTGACCCGCTGTAAGAGCGGAACCAATAGCCGCCGTAACCGCAGCAACGGATATGTACACACACCCAACAAGCACTAGATAAAAGAGATGCGTAGATACCTACGACTATCGCATGCAAGCCAGCCCCAACAGTTCATCTTATTTATTAAATAGATCGCATAAATCACTAATTTTAAAGCATAAAAAAACGGCGCTCACGGACGCCGTTTTTTGTTTGCAGCGAACACCTTAATAGTAGGCGTTTTCTTTCTGCGTATGGTCAGTCACGTCACGTACGCCCTTGAGCTCGGGAATCCGCTCCAGCAACGTACGCTCGATACCTTCACGCAAGGTCACGTCAGCCTGCCCACAGCCCTGGCAGCCGCCACCGAACTTGAGCACGGCGATACCGTCATCCACCACGTCGATCAGGCTGACCTGGCCGCCATGGCTGGCCAGGCCCGGATTGATCTCGGTCTGCAGGTAGTAGTTGATACGCTCGTTGATCGGGCTATCGGCATTGACGTTCGGCACCTTGGCGTTGGGCGCCTTGATGGTCAGTTGGCCACCCATGCGGTCAGTGGCGTAGTCGACCACGGCATCGTCAAGGAAGGCTTCGCTGAAGGCGTCGATATACGCGGTGAAGCTCTTGAGCCCCAGGGCGGTGTCTTCAGGCTTTTCTTCGCCCGGTTTGCAGTAGGCAATGCACGTCTCGGCGTACTGGGTGCCAGGCTGGGTGATAAAGACGCGGATGCCGATACCCGGGGTGTTCTGCTTGGACAGCAGATCAGCCAGGTAATCGTGGGCGGCGTCGGTAATGGTTATGGCAGTCATGGGAACTCCTCACAGGCTTGCCGGCAGTTTACGCCAATCGCCGCGACGGTACAAAGTCCTAGTATTTTTGTCAGGCAAATCCACACCTACAGGTTCTCGTAGCGATTCATATCCAGCACACCCTCTTCCACCGGAGTGGTTTCGCGGATGTATTGCGATAAATCGTGGAAGTACTCCCAGAACTGCGGGTGGCTGCGGCGAATGCCCCAGCGTTCGACAATCCGTTCAAAGCGCTTGGCGTCCCTGGCCAGCTCCATGTCCTCGACAAACTCGGGCACATCCTCGGCCGGCACATTGAAGATGAAGTTGGGGTAGCTGCTGAGCACGCCCGGATAGATCGTCAGGGTATCCAGGCCCGGTTGATAGCGATAAGCCTCGCCGAGCATAAAGGCCACGTTGCTGTGGGCGCGGTTGCGCAGCAGGCTGTAGACCTCGCGTTTGCCGCTCGGAGTCTGGATGCGCAGCAAGGTGGCTTCCGGCAACTGCTCGATCACCTTGAGCCCGGCCGCCGGCCTTGAGGTCAGGCGGCTGAGGGTTTGTTCGACGTCGCGCAGTTGCGGGTCGATACCCAGACGTGAGCAGTAGGCACTGATGCAACGGTTGATCGGGTCCGGGCTGGCGTTCAAGTCGGCATAACGGGCCAGCAACTGGTTGGCAAAGTCGCGTTTCGGATCCTGCGGGTCCAGCTTCAGGCCGCTGGGCTTGTCATTGTCGATGGCTTCATAGTCCAGCCACAGCTTGACCTTGCCGCTGTTCTGGTACCAGTCGTCGAGCAAGCCATCGCGCGAATCCGCCGGCATCAGGCGCAGGAAGTTCTGCTCGGCGCCATTGCGGATCAGGTCGAAATACAAACGGGTCTGGGCCTGGTGCGAGACATTGCCGAACACGTCGAAATTCACCGCCAACTGATAATAGGTGCGCTCCAGCAGCGGGTAGTCGAACAGCCACATCGTCTGCGGGACTTCGCCAATCAGTCCCTTGTTCACCGAAGCGCTGTCGAAGTGGCGGAAGATGCTCAGCAACGCGTTGTCATTGCCCTGCCACAGGCTCGACCAGCCCGGCGCCGGCAAATCAGCGTAGTTGTCGCGGCGCAGGGCCTCGTATTCATTGCGTTTGTCACGGTAGGCCAGCCACAGGCTCAACACACTGCCCACGTCATCGTTCTGCCCCGGCATCGCCAGCAGCGGCGTGGCTTGGCCGCGATAGCGGGCATCGGTGATGTACAGGTCGTGGTCCGGGTCCTGGAACAGGGTCCAGAAGTTGTCGCGGATTACGTCCGTGGCAATCTGCCCACGGCACACCGGCCCACGAATAAACGTGCGCACGAAGTATTCGGCGTTATCCAGCATGAACTGGTAGCGCGCCTTGACCGGGATCGCCTCGAACGTTTCAAACGGGTTGGCCCGACGACCAGGGCCGTAGCCCGGCAGCGCCGTGGCTTGCCAGTCGCCACTGTAAAACAGCGACTTGACCCGCTCCATCTTCGCCGCGCTGAAGGGGTAGGTAATGTGGGTCTTGTGCACGATCACCCCTTGCACCGGCCACAGGCGGTAGTACACGCGGGTGCCAGGGTCGTCATTCGGGCGACGGGTGTTGATCAGGTCGATGGGCTGGCCGCTGGGCGTACGCGAGCGGACCCACTGGAAAAAATGCCCCGGTTCACCGCCCTCGAAATAGATATGAGCGAGGAACAGGTGCTCGAACAACCAGCGCGCCACCAGGCTTTCCCGGGCGCCGGGCTGGTTCAGCAGGTTTTCCCATTGCTGTACCTGCAAGGCTTCCTGGGCACTCGGCGCCAGACCCTGCTCATCAATAGGCGCACCGGACGCCAGCCAACGCTGCAAGGTCTGGTATTGCTGATCGGTCAGGCCGGTGACGGCCAACGGCATGCCTTCCTTGGGGTGCGCGCCGGCGTAGGCGTCGAACTCCCCCGGCAATGGGCACATATTCTCGCGGTTCAGGCCCAGCACAATCTCTTCGGGCAGCTTGGCATTGGGCGCCAATGGGGTTTTATGACCCAGTTCCAGCATGCGCGCCATCAGCGCCGCCTGGGTGCCCTGGGCATCTAGCACCGAGGCAAAACCGTGGCGCTGCCAGGCGGCCTTGCCAAAGGCATCATAAAACAGCCGGGTCGGCTGTGACGCCTGGCTACGCTCGCCGTCATACACCGGCAGCTTGCTCGCGCCGCGTGCCGCACCTTCGCCACTGCCCAGGTTGAGCTGACAGGCGGAGTCGTAGCAGGCATGGCAGGCCACGCATTTCTCGGTGAAGATCGGTTGAATATCGCGGGTATAGGAAAGCGCCGGGGCGGGTCCGTTGGCCTGCGCGAGGCAGGCGACCAGCGCCAAGGCGGCGCCGGTGATGAGGCGAAGTGACATGTATCCGGTCCCGAGTCGATGCGAGCGCTGAAAAATTGCCGCGATTCTACCGATGTCGAGGCGCCCTCAACATGAGCGATATTCATGCAAAACCCAGGCATGCTCTAAAAGCGCACAGGTTTGCTATGATCCACGCCCTCCGTAATGCCTGATTAGAGTAGTCCCATGTCCGATCGTAGCACTCGCCTGCAAGCCCTCCACCAAGCCCTCAAGGAACGCATCCTGATCCTCGATGGCGGCATGGGCACGATGATCCAGAGCTACAAGCTGGAGGAAGAGGACTACCGTGGCAAACGCTTCGCCGACTGGCCCAGCGACGTCAAGGGTAACAACGACCTGTTGATCCTGAGCCGCCCGGACGTGATCGGCGGGATCGAGAAGGCGTACCTGGATGCCGGTGCCGACATCCTCGAGACCAACACCTTCAACGCCACCCAAGTGTCCCAGGCCGACTACGGCATGGAGGCGCTGGCCTACGAGCTGAACCTGGAAGGCGCACGCCTAGCCCGCCGGGTCGCCGACGCCAAGACCCTGGAAACCCCGGACAAACCGCGCTTTGTCGCGGGCGTGCTGGGCCCGACCAGCCGCACATGCTCGCTGTCGCCCGACGTGAACAACCCCGGCTACCGCAACGTCACCTTCGATGAACTGGTGGAGAACTACACCGAGGCCACCAAAGGCCTGATCGAAGGCGGTGCGGACATGATCCTCATCGAAACCATCTTCGACACCCTCAACGCCAAGGCCGCGATCTTTGCCGTGCAAGGCGTGTACGAAGAACTGGGTGTGGAACTGCCGATCATGATTTCCGGGACCATCACCGACGCCTCCGGCCGCACGCTGTCGGGCCAGACCACCGAGGCGTTCTGGAACTCCATCAGCCACGCCAAGCCGATTTCCGTGGGCTTGAACTGCGCCCTGGGCGCCAGCGAGTTGCGGCCGTACCTGGAAGAACTGTCGAACAAGGCCGACACCTACGTGTCCGCCCACCCCAACGCCGGCCTGCCCAACGAGTTCGGCGAGTACGACGAGCTGCCAGCGCAAACCGCCAAGGTCATCGAAGAATTCGCCCAGAGCGGCTTCCTCAATATCGTCGGCGGCTGCTGCGGCACCACGCCGGGCCATATCGAGGCCATCGCCAAGGCCGTGGCCGGCTACGCGCCGCGCCAAATCCCGGACATTCCCAAGGCCTGCCGCCTGTCGGGCCTGGAGCCTTTCACCATTGATCGCCAGTCGTTGTTCGTCAACGTCGGCGAACGTACGAACATCACCGGTTCCGCCAAATTCGCCCGGCTGATCCGCGAGGACAACTACACCGAAGCCCTGGAAGTCGCCCTGCAGCAGGTGGAAGCCGGCGCCCAGGTGATCGACATCAACATGGACGAGGGCATGCTCGATTCGAAGAAGGCCATGGTGACCTTCCTCAATCTGATTGCCGGCGAGCCGGACATTTCCCGTGTACCGATCATGATCGACTCCTCCAAGTGGGAAGTGATCGAAGCCGGCCTCAAATGCATCCAGGGCAAGGGCATCGTCAACTCCATCAGCATGAAAGAAGGCGTCGAGCAGTTCATTCATCACGCCAAACTGTGCAAGCGCTACGGCGCGGCGGTGGTGGTGATGGCGTTCGATGAAGCCGGCCAGGCCGACACCGAGGCGCGCAAGAAAGAGATCTGCAAGCGCTCCTACGACATTCTGGTCAATGAAGTGGGCTTCCCGCCGCAAGACATCATCTTCGACCCGAACATCTTCGCCGTGGCCACCGGTATCGAAGAGCACAACAACTATGCCGTCGACTTTATCAACGCCTGTGCCTATATCCGCGATGAACTGCCGTATGCGCTGACCTCCGGTGGCGTGTCCAACGTGTCGTTCTCGTTCCGCGGCAATAACCCGGTGCGCGAGGCGATCCACTCAGTGTTCCTGCTGTATGCGATCCGCAACGGCCTGACCATGGGTATCGTCAACGCCGGCCAACTGGAGATCTACGACCAGATCCCCGCCGAGCTGCGCGACGCCGTGGAAGACGTGGTCCTCAACCGCACCCCGGAAGGCACCGACGCCCTCCTCGCCATCGCCGACAAGTACAAGGGCGACGGCAGCGTCAAGGAAGCCGAGACCGAGGAATGGCGTGGCTGGGAAGTCAACAAGCGCCTGGAGCATGCGCTGGTCAAGGGCATCACCACCCATATCGTTGAAGACACCGAGGAATCCCGGCAGTCGTTCGCGCGCCCGATCGAGGTGATCGAAGGCCCGTTGATGTCCGGCATGAACATCGTCGGCGACCTGTTTGGTGCCGGTAAAATGTTCCTGCCCCAGGTGGTGAAATCGGCACGGGTAATGAAGCAGGCCGTGGCCCACTTGATCCCCTTCATCGAGCTGGAAAAAGGCGACAAGCCGGAAGCCAAGGGCAAGATCCTCATGGCTACGGTCAAGGGTGACGTACACGACATCGGCAAGAACATTGTCGGCGTGGTGCTCGGTTGCAACGGCTACGACATTGTCGACCTGGGCGTAATGGTCCCGGCCGAGAAGATCCTGCAGGTGGCCAAGGAGCAGAAGTGCGACATCATCGGCCTGTCCGGGCTGATCACACCGTCCCTGGATGAAATGGTGCACGTGGCCCGCGAGATGCAGCGCCAGGACTTCCACCTGCCGCTGATGATCGGTGGCGCCACCACCTCCAAGGCGCACACGGCGGTGAAGATCGAGCCCAAGTACAGCAACGATGCGGTGATCTACGTGACCGACGCCTCACGCGCGGTGGGCGTGGCCACCCAGTTGCTGTCCAAGGAGCTGAAGGCCGGGTTTGTCGAGAAGACCCGCCTGGAATACATCGACGTGCGCGAGCGCACCTCTAACCGCAGCGCCCGCACCGAGCGCCTGAGCTACGCGGCGGCCATCGCCAAGAAGCCGCAGTTCGACTGGAGCACCTACACCCCGGTCAAACCGACGTTTACCGGGGCCAAGGTGCTGGACAATATCGACCTCAAGGTGCTGGCCGAGTACATCGACTGGACGCCGTTCTTTATCTCCTGGGACCTGGCCGGCAAGTTTCCGCGCATCCTCACCGATGAGGTGGTGGGTGAAGCGGCCACCGCGCTGTACGCCGACGCCCAGGAAATGCTCAACAAGCTGATCGACGAAAAACTCATCAGCGCCCGCGCCGTGTTCGGTTTCTGGCCGACCAACCAGGTGCAGGAGGATGACCTGGAAGTCTACGGCGACGACGGCCAGCCGATTGCCAAACTGCATCACCTGCGCCAGCAGATCATCAAGACCGACGGTAAGCCGAACTTCTCCCTGGCCGACTTTGTTGCGCCCAAGGACAGCGGCGTAACCGACTACATCGGTGGTTTTATCACCACCGCCGGCATCGGCGCCGAGGAAGTGGCCAAGGCTTACCAGGATGCGGGCGACGACTACAACTCGATCATGGTCAAGGCCCTGGCCGACCGCCTGGCCGAAGCCTGCGCCGAATGGCTGCACCAGCAAGTGCGTAAAGACTACTGGGGCTATGCCAAGGATGAAGAGCTGGACAACGAGGCGCTGATCAAGGAGCAGTACAGCGGTATCCGCCCTGCCCCCGGCTACCCGGCGTGCCCGGATCACACCGAGAAGGCCCAGTTGTTCCAACTGCTCGACCCCGAGGCCCACGAGATGCATGCGGGCCGCAGCGGCGTGTTCCTCACCGAGCACTACGCGATGTTCCCGGCCGCAGCGGTCAGCGGCTGGTACTTCGCCCATCCACAGGCGCAGTACTTTGCTGTAGGCAAGATCGACAAGGACCAGGTGACCAGCTACACCGCGCGCAAAGACCAGGATCTGGCCGTGACCGAACGCTGGCTGGCGCCGAACCTGGGTTACGACAACTAAGGGCGATTGCCAGGCACTCTGTTCGGGTGCCTGGCACACCGCTGGCAGCCTTACAGATTCAGCTCGGCCCGTTCCTGCCGGGTCAGGCGGATCGCCAGCGCCCTGCGCTGCTCCTTGATCCAGGCACCCAATGCCGCGTATTCACGCAAGTACTCGGCACCGCTCTCGGGGTAGCGCTCATCCAGGCGATCGGTCTGGTGTTCCAGCTCGCGCGCCAGGGCCGCAAAATCCGTGGCGTACTTTTTCTTCAGGTAATTGCGCCAATATTCAAGGCCCACCAGCTTTTCTTCAAAGCCCGGCGTGCTCTCGCCCTCCAGGACAGTGGTGTATGCCCGGTCGAGGTCGGCCTGGGTCACTTCCGATAACTCGCTATACAGCATGCCGGAGGGCTGCCGGGGCAGGTCCAGGCGCTCGGCAAGGCCAATGCGCAGGGCTAAACGAATTTCCGCCGGGTCAATATCCTCATGGGTCTCGATGATGTCCTCGGCGATGCCTTCAACCGCCTCCAGGCGAAGCATGCCACGGGCGAACTTCAACAGGGCGGCGCCATCCTGACCAGCCTCGGCCAATCTCAACGCAGCGAACTCCTGCACGCGGGTTTCAAACGCGTTGAACATCAGGATTCTGCCATCCCCACAGGTCACCTCGGGCATCAACGCCGTCGCCCGGGCGAACACGTCCCGCCGCATGGCCGGGTTGCCGCCAATGGCCTCCAACACCGCCCATACGCGCTGGGTCAGGTCGCCTGGCGCCTCAAGGAAGTCCTCGGTATTGCGCAGTTGCGACAGGGTGAAGAAGAAATCGTGGCTCCCCGGCTGTGCGTTGAGGTCGTCCCAGATCCGGTGCCTTGGCGAATCGGGCAAGACATCAGCAAACCAGCGCGCCTTCTGGATCTGCGGCGTTTCGATATCCGGATGATCCAGCGAGTAGTCAGGCGAGTCAAAAGCCCCCCGCTCATCGCGCTCCCGGTATCCCTGGATCATTTCCTCAAGCTGCTCGGCGGAAAACCCCAAGCCATTGCCGGTCTGCGCCAGATACCCCTGCAAACGCTCACAGCTTTCCTGCTCAAGGCGGTTTCCCGAGAGGTCAGTCCCCGCCATCAAGGCGCGGTGTTGCGGCTCAAAGGCTGTATCTGGCAGGGTCTCGATCCAGTTGTCGTGCAGGTCCAGGGTACGCAGGCGCCCAAGCTCAAGCACTGTCATGGGCCACTCGTCCAACAGGTTGGTATGCAGGTACAACGTTTCGAGCCTGGACACGCCAGCGAGGTCCAATTCGCTCAAGACGTTCTCGCCCAGGTTCAGCCATTCCAGCGCCTGCAGGCGCGCCAGGTGCCCCTGAAGCTGGGAGGCGTTTTGTAGTTCATTTCTGCTGAGGTCCAAGCGTCTCAACCCGTGAAACTCTGCGAGGGCATCGGGCAAGGCTCGCAGGCCGTTGTCACTGAGGGTCAACGTACGCACGTGGCTGAAGGCCCGCAGGAACTCGTTGGAACCCTGGGCCGTGAGCCTGACGCGACTCAGGTTCAGTTCGGTGACGTGAGCGAAATACTTGGGCAACTTCGGCAGGTCGCCCAACAGCAGGCCGGACAAATCCAGCAGGCTGGCGCTATTCACTTCAGGCAGGCCGGGCGTGGCACGTAGGGTGTGACGCCAGCTTTCCAGCACACGGTCCGCTGCGCGACGACGATCCAATACACTGACCCAACCGCCATCAAGGTAGCCATGGACATCTATCCATTCATTGAGCAGTTGCACCCACTGGCTGTACTGCCCTTCCCACTCATCGAGGCGTGCCTGGATCTGCCCGGAGTCGAGGCCGCTGGCTTGCAGCTCGGCTAGCCGTGCCGCCGCCTGCAACTCGTCCAGCGCCGGGACCAGGCGTTGCATGCGGGCTGCGGGAGCCAGTGCAGCCGAGGCAAGTGCCGTGGGGAGTGCCACGAGCAAGTCGGGGCGGCGCAAGACATTCTCGGAAAAATACTCAGGCTCCCCCCCGGTCAGGCCTTGGGCAAGCAACTCACGGGGTATGCCCAACGGGTTTTCCAGGGCAGCGGATGGGTGTTCAATCGCGTAGCGTCGCGCAAACGTCCGCGCATCGGTACGCGCCGTCACGCTGAGGCGACAACCGCGCAGATGGGTGTTGGAAAGCAAACTATCATGCCCGCTCAGCGCCGCTTCGGGGATTGCCGTTACGGCGCTGTGGCTCAGATCCAGGCGTTGCAACGACGACAACTCAAGCACACCCTGGGGCCATTCGCTGATTGCGCTGTGACTCAGGTCCAACGTACGCAAGTCGTGGAAGCCGCTGACATCCAGGCGGCTGATCGGGTTGTACTGCAGGCGCAATGATAAAAGGCCGGTCAACCTGCTCAAACGCGCTTGGATCGCCGGGTTGATCACCAGCCAATTGTGAGACAGGTCGAGGTGGCGCAGGGACGAATGGGTAAGCAGTACCGCAGGCGGCTCGGTCAGGTTGTTGCGGGCCAGGCTCAATGTTTCGACCTGGGGAAACTGGTCGAGCCAGGCATTGATGCCTTCAAGGGAAACGCCGATATCCTCCAGGATCAAGCTGCGCACATGGGCAAACCCGTTGGCCGGCACCCGCGGTAAATCAATCAGGTTGGCGCCTGACAGGTCCAACACCGCCGCCCCGGCAGGAAGTGGCTCAGCCTCTGCTACCAGGCGTTGCTCCAGGCCTTCGCGCCAGCAATCCAGGAGTTTTTCAGAGGCTAGCTGACGATCCAACTCGACCCGGCCAGTACTTGAATCGCGATCCGACCATTGCTCCAGCTCATCGACCAATCTACGGTATTGCGCCTGCACCGCGTTGACACTCTCCAGACGTTGGCGGGCCCTCAGCCCCTGCGTTCTGAAGCTGAGCAACACCCTTTCGGCGAATGTCGGGTCCGCGCGTCGCAAGCGAGCCAAAGCTCCTTCGCAGTAGGCCTGCACCAGTCGCTGCTCATCGACCAGATGGGCCGGATTGTCATGCAGGTACTCAAAAACCCGCATGAAGTCTTCAGGCTCATACGCCGCCCAATTCATCTGCAACCCGCGCCACAACCGTTGATGCCCGACCAGCATCTCGGCCGGCACCGAACGCAACTGGGTCTGGGCAAGGTCGAGAAACTCCAGGCGCTCAAGTGCCAGGAGCCCTTGGGGCCAGGTTTCCAGGGTTCCGGACACGGTTAAGCGGCGCAGCGCCGTCAGCCCTTGGATATCCAGGGTTTCCAGTTTGCCGGCCAGGGACAATCGTTCAAGCGCAGTCATGCGATTGAGCGCCAGCAGCACTTCAGGCGAATAGGTCAGCAATGGCCCGGTGAGCGACAGCCGGGTGATGCCGGGCACGCTCGCCAGCCGTTCAGCCACCTGGCCAAGATTGTTGGGACGCACGTAGAGTTCCAGATACTGCACATTGGGGAATGGCCGAAATAAATCGCTGGCTTGTTGGGCGAGCAATCTGGCCCCTGACAGGTGCAGGGATCGCACATGGGAAAAGTCGGCCTCCATCTGCGGTAGCGCGTGCTCCCCGCGCAGATTCAGGGTGGCATGGGCGCTGCGGTCTCGGTCATAGCCCTGGCGCCAGCATTCGATGACGTCCTCTACCGAACGCAAGCGCTGCGCATCTGCCCCCGCCCATTGCTCAAGGGTGTTGCGCAACCCCAACAACTCTCGCTGGCGATTGGCGAACAACCGCCAGATTTGCGGGTTGCTTTCACCGTCACGTCGGCGCGCCCAGATCAGCTCTTGCGCCTGGGTGTCGCTGATATTTGGATACGCCGTGCGAACCTGGGCGATCAGAGAGTCATCCGCTGCAAAAGGCCCGCCGCGCCCCGATAACTCATATCCCAGGCGCCCGCCGGGCAGGCGCAGCGCCGGCCGGGACCTGGGCCTGCGCAACTTTAAGATGTCATCGGCCATAACGTCGCGGTGGCGCCTGGCGTAGGCTGCCAACACCGGCTGCAAGTCCGCCCCATGAGGGGTCAGTGCCAGCGCTTGACGCGCCGCTTCGGGCAAGGCTTCGACGATCGACGGGAATAGATTACGGCCCTGGGCCGGTGCGCTATTGAGCGGCTTGCCGGCTTGATCCTGGGCCTGGAAACGATTGCCGCGTTTGATCAGGTAGCGACGCGTGGCGGCGTGCGCCTCGCCAATGCTATCGACCAAGGGTCCTTGAATGCTGTCTACACGCATCTCCAGGCGCAAGCCTGAAGGCCATCCGGGCAGGCGCTCCAGGGTATGCAAGGCGAGCCGGTCGCTGTCGGCGTTGGCGAGTCGGTCGCGGTGCAGGCCACTGATCGCTCGGCTCAAGCGCCCCTGGTGCAGGCTGCTGCGGGCCTGGTGATCCAGACGCTCGCTCAGCCGCGCGCTGTCTTGCAAGCGCCGCAGTTCCTGGGGGCTGGCGCTATTCAGGAGTTCCTCCCGGGCCCGCGCAGTTAGCGAGGGAAACCGGCGTTGCAGCGGCCCCCGGTCAACCACCGGGTCACCCTTGGCAGATAACCGAGCGTCGAACAGCGCTGACTGGCGGTGCAGGGCATGATCGGCCAGGCGCTCGTTGAACACCTGCTCCCTGGGCCGCCCCCTCCAACTGGACGCACTGCCCAGCAGGCCGGTGATTTCCTGTTCGCTCAGGCCATTCAACAGCACCTGAGCGAGCTTGCCGTGCTGTAAATCGGCCCGGCTGATTTTCAGGGTCGGCAACTCATCAGCTGCCAAGGCATGGCTGCCATAGCGAATGGAGCGCCCCGCCGGTTCCCAACGTCCGCCTTCCCACTCATCGATCAGCGGCGCGCCAGGCTGCTCGCCGCGCTGCGGCGTGCCCAGCAGACGCCGGGCCTCCTCCTCACCCAGCCCCGTCTGGCCCTGCGCGCGCGCCACGAAGGCTACCTCCTCAAACACTTCCAATACCCGCCCTGGCGGCCAGCCGTCCAACTCCACCGTGAGGGGCAAGGCGTATTCGTGGCGGCTGTCCAGGCCGGCTCCACGGCGTAGCCGCCCGATCAGGTCGTCGACCTCCTGATCGACCCGGAATCGCTCCAGGGTGTCAGCCAGTCCTGCCGGCACCGGCAGGCCATCCATATGCACTTGGCGCAGCAGGTCGTCATCGACACCACTCACATCGCCGATCAGCCCCAAAGTCTCATCAGAGAAGCCGTCGGTGATATGCCCCAGGCGCCGCAGCAGCGTCGGGCGGTCCCACGCCAAGGGCTGCTCATGACTATGGCGCCAGGCCCCCGCCCGGTTGTGCTCAAGGATCGGCTGATAGGCCATGGGGTCGTGCGGGTGTTTGATGCGCCATTTGTTGATCTGCGGATCGAAGGTTTTCTCGTAGAACGCGTTATCCATGTGGATGTGAAGCTGCCCATCGACCTCATACTGCCCCAAGGCGTTGGGCTGGCGGTCTGACGCAAGGGTGAGGTGCTTCTTGTAGGGCGCCAGGTCGGGCCGCCATAAGCGCTTCCGGCCGTCCGGCAGCGTTACCGGCACCAGGCCTTCGATCACCGGCTCGGGCCTGAGTTGGCGCAGCGCCGAACCACCCGCCGCCATCAAGCCGATCAAGGCGAGGTTCTGCGCCAGGTCGATCAAGTGCGCACGGGCCGCCTGGCGGTCGCCCGCACTCCACTCCTGGGTTGCCTCAATCGCCCCCGTCAACAATTGCTCGACCATCACGGCCAGCATGAGCTCCCCCAACACGGGCACGAAGCCTGCCACAGCCCCCAGGGCAAACATCTCGATATTGAGCACCATGGCCAGTTTCTGTTTACGCACACGGGCATCGACCTGCGCGGTGGGCACGGCGCGGCTGGCCGCATCGGCGATGCACTTGTGCCGATGTTGCTCATACAGGTAGGTCCACAGATCGACTTTATGGCTGCCGAACGCCTGGCCTTTGAACGCCATGGCCTTGGGCGCCAAAAACGGATCCGGGTTCGGCACCTGGGGAGCCAAAGGCAGCGGCGGGAAATTCTTCAGCCTCAAAGGCGTCAGCTTACTGACCAGCTCATACAGTTGCCCGATGCCGGGGAAATTCGAGCCGATTTTCTCGCGCAAGGTGGCATCGGGCGCATCCTGGGTGAATTGCCTGAAGTAATAAGGGTGGTCGGCGGCCTCGACGAACTGACTGAAAAAGGCCTGATACGCGGTTGGCCCCTCGACCCGGGTGGTGGCCGCGCCAGGCGTGGTGAAGCGGCGCTGCAAAGTCCGCAGCAACTGTGCGTGATCTTTATAGCGCTTGAGGGGGTGATACGGGTCCTGGGGCACATAGAGGATCGGCGAATCCAGATGCTCATCGTCAAAGGCCAGAAACAACACACACCCCGTCATGCGTAATTTCATCAGGCCAAGGTCGCAGATCCATACCGGTTGCCCATCCATCTGCGGCGCGCGCTCGCCGTTGATCACCGACAGGATCATGGTGTAGTCGTCCTCGGTAATGTCCTGGCATAAGCGTGCCAGCTCGGCCGCAGCCCTCATTGCCGCCTTTTGACTGGCAATGAATTGCTGGCGCAGGGTGGTTTCGACCGAGGCAAAGAAATCGCTGATATAGGCCTGGTACTTTCCGCCCAGATCCAGGCTGCGGCACAGCTGCACAAACTCATGGACCTTGAGCCTGCCCAAGCGCACGGGCAGCAACGGCTCGTCAGGTGAGGAACCGGAAGACGACACGTGCCAGCGGAAACCGGACGAGGGGTGAAAGGCCCCCTCCTCGCATTCGGATTCCTCGAAGTTATGCAGCGCAGCCTGCAGCAGCTCCAGTTTCAAAAAGTCGTAGGTCCGCGCCGCTATCTTGAAGTCACTGACCAGCAGGGATTTTCTGAGGCTCAACCAGGTGTCGACGTGGGGGGCCAGTGTGACGTCATATTGCTGTTTAAGCGCATTGACCAGCAGCGGCCTGGCAAACGCGTCGATCCCCTGCAAGGCAGACAGGGTCTTGTCCACCGCCGTCTGCGTGGAAAAGCTTGCGGTAAAACAGGCATGCAACTGCTGGCGTTGCTCGGGGGTGGCGCGCCAATAGGCCGGCGGCAGTGACGTATCGGCGTGTTTGAGCGCCGCCCGTCGTGGGGCAGTGCTCTCGATCAACCATTGCGGGGTGGCACCGATCAACAATTGTCGATGGATACTGGGGGTTGGCGGCTCAAGGCGCGCGGGCGTTACGGGAGAGTCGGGCATGATGCAGCTCCAGGAAAAGGAGCTCCAGCACATCACGCAGGTCAGGCGCGACAGCGGTAACTACGTCTACCTATTCCCCCGGCCTTGGCTATCCTGTTGGGAGACATCATGTCACCCAGACCTCGCAGGAGGACTCATGGACGCACCGGACAATAAACCGCCGACCTTCTGGCAGATGCTTCACAGCGTGATGGCTGCCGCTTTTGGCGTGCAGAGCGGCAAGAACCGCGCGCGGGACTTCACCCATGGCAAGCCCAGCCATTTTGTAGTGCTGGGGATCCTGTTTACCGCCGTGTTTGCCCTGACCCTCTTTGCCATCGTCAAGCTGGTGCTGCACCTGGCCGGGGTCTAGTCGCGCTTACTTCCACAGCATCTTCAAGCTGAAGGGGTACTGGTAGGCCGCCGGCTTGCCCTGAGCCGACAGTGCGCGAAAATTCACCCCGTCGCCCTCGTGGTTACGCAGGTCCAGCAGGCGCTGGGCCTGTGGCCTGTCAATCAACTGAAATAACCTCACCTGACGCTCGCGCCCGCCATGGCGTTGAATGTCCACCCCACTGGCGTCGTCATGCAGCAGCACCATGGCCCAGCCACCGAGCGTAAAATGCCCGGCCACCAGCGCACTGATCCGCCCTTGCAGGCGCGCCTGCAACACCTCGGGGGAACTGTTGATCGCGCTGAACAACACCTCCTTGCCGGGCGTGCGCCCACTGCCATTCAAGGCCTGCATGGCGCCGAGGGCCATTTCATCATTGGCCGACCAGACCAGCGTCGCCTGCGGGTAGCGCTTGTACATCAGGGTTGCTTGCTCGAAGGCGCGCTGACGGCTCCATTCGCCATAAACCAACTGGCGCAGATGCACTTGCGGGTGTTCGCCCAAGGCCCGCCGCAGGCCCTGCTCACGGGCCTGGGAAGTGGGGGTATTCTTGGCACCGGAAAATGCCAGCAATTGGAGGGTTTCGCCCGCCGGAACCGGGCCGTGCTGACGCAGCAGCTCCTTGAGCATCAGGTAGCCGCCCTCCTCGTCGTTGGCGGTGATGCTGCCGATCCAGTTGGGGTATTTGCCGGCATCCAGCAACTGCACCTGGTCCGGGGTCAGGGCATTGTTGACGATCAGCAACTTGACCGGGCTGCCCTGGGCCATCCGCAAAATCTGCGGGGCGATGTACTGCTCATTGACCACCACCAGGTAATCCGGGGAACTGGGGCCTTGCAGTGCTTCGCGGGCTTGTTGCAAGGTGTTCTGCCCGTTGCGCTCCGAATAGCGCACACGCAAATCCAGGCCGAGGTCCTTGGCTGCGGCCTGCATGAATTGCGAATAGCTGACCCAGAAGGTTTCAGTGGACAGGCCGGGGTTGAGAAACACCACCGATGTGGCATGAGCGATCGTCCCGAACGTCAGCCCCACCCACCACAAGCACCCACAGAGAACCTTCAACATTACTGCCCGCACCCTGGAAATTGACCGATCATAATAATGGCAATGAGCCTTTTGATCTTGGCTATTTGTCAGATAGTAGGACAGTTGCGTGGCGATCAGCGCTCCCTATTGATGGCTGACCCAGAACACGGCGGTGGCAACCACCAGGATAATCAGGAACAGAATTGCCCAGGCATCCACACTGCTGTCGGGTTTGCGGGCTTTGGTTGGATTGCTCATCGCATCGCCTCTTGTCGGTTTTATGGCTGATTGCATTAAGACTCGACCACAGTAAAGTCGATGATTGCCCGCATGACAAATGTGGGTATCGCAATAACCGTTCTCATTAGGCTATTTGGTTATGTGCATATACTAAAACATCACTTTTGCGCATAAACGCAAGCTGGTATCGTTCGCCGGCTCCGTTGGGAGTGCGCGGCCGTGCGCGCAGATTTGCCGAGAACAGGACCTATATGTACGTATACGACGAATACGATCAGCGCATCATCGAGGACCGCGTCAAGCAGTTCCGTGATCAGACCCGACGCTATCTGGCAGGTGAACTGAGCGAAGAAGAGTTCCGCCCTCTGCGCCTGCAAAATGGCCTTTATGTCCAGCGCTTTGCGCCGATGCTGCGGGTGGCCGTGCCTTACGGCCAACTGACTTCGCGCCAGACGCGCATGATGGCCAAGATCGCCCGTGACTTCGACAAGGGCTATGCCCATATCAGTACCCGCCAGAACGTGCAGTTCAACTGGCCGGCCCTGGAAGACGTGCCGGACATCCTGGCTGAATTGGCCACCGTGCAGATGCACGCCATTCAGACCAGCGGTAACTGCCTGCGCAACGTGACGACAGACCAGTTTGCCGGCGTGGCCGCCGATGAAGTGATCGACCCGCGCCCGTGGTGCGAGATCGTTCGCCAGTGGACTACGTTCCACCCAGAATTTGCCTACCTGCCGCGTAAATTCAAGATCGCCATCAATGGCTCGGCTTCCGACCGTGCCGCGATCGAAGTCCACGATATCGGCCTGGAGCCGGTGTACAACGCTGCCGGCGAACTGGGCTTCCGCGTCCTGGTGGGCGGCGGCCTGGGGCGTACCCCGGTGGTGGGCGCATTCATCAATGAATTCCTGCCCTGGCAAGACCTGTTGAGCTATCTCGACGCCATCCTGCGTGTGTACAACCGCTATGGCCGTCGGGATAACAAGTACAAGGCGCGCATCAAGATCCTGGTCAAGGCCCTCACCCCCGAGGTGTTTGCCCAGAAGGTCGACGCCGAGATGGAACACCTGCGCGGCGGCCAGACCACCCTGACCGAAGCCGAAGTGCATCGCGTGGCCAAGCACTTTGTCGACCCGCACTACAAGGCCCTGGACAACCAGGACGCCGAACTGGCCGCACTCGACCAGCAGCACCCGGGCTTTGCCCGCTGGCGTACCCGCAACACCCTGGCGCACAAGCAGCCGGGTTATGTGGCCGTGACCCTGTCGCTCAAGCCGACTGGCGTAGCACCTGGCGATATCACCGACAAGCAGCTGGACGCCGTCGCTGACCTGGCCGAGCGCTACAGCTTCGGCCAACTGCGTAC
This sequence comes from Pseudomonas sp. WS 5410, assembly GCF_012985645.1. Lineage (NCBI taxonomy): Bacteria > Pseudomonadati > Pseudomonadota > Gammaproteobacteria > Pseudomonadales > Pseudomonadaceae > Pseudomonas > Pseudomonas sp. WS 5410. The sequence continues at coordinate 464,447 of NZ_JAAQWS010000001.1, forward strand.
CTCCCACGAACAGAACATCATCCTCGCGGACGTTGAGCAGAGCCAACTGTTCAGCCTGTGGGGTGAGCTGCGCGAAGGCGGTTTCGCCACGCCGAACATTGGCCTGCTGACCGATATCATCTGCTGCCCGGGTGGCGACTTCTGCTCCCTGGCCAACGCCAAGTCAATTCCCATTGCCGAGTCGATCCAGCGCCGTTTCGACGACCTGGACTACCTGTTCGACATCGGCGAGCTGGACCTGAACATCTCCGGGTGCATGAACGCCTGTGGTCACCACCACGTCGGCCACATCGGCATCCTCGGGGTGGACAAGAAAGGCGAAGAATTCTACCAAGTGTCCCTGGGTGGCAGCGCCAGCCGCGATGCGAGCCTGGGCAAGATCCTCGGCCCATCCTTCGCCCAGGAAGCCATGCCCGAGGTGATCGGCAAGCTGATCGACGTTTATATCGAACAGCGCACCGAAGATGAGCGCTTCATCGACACCTACCAGCGCATTGGCATTGACCTGTTCAAGGAGCGCGTCTATGCAGCGAATCATTAAGAACAACGAAGTCGTCGACGAAACCTGGCACCTGTTGCCCAAGGACGCGACGTTCGATGGCATCTCCAACTGCGACGACCTGATCGTGCCACTGGCCCTGTGGCGCGAGCATGGTCATGCCCTCAAGGCCCGCGATGGCGGCCTGGGCGTGTGGCTGGACGCCGATGAAGAAGCCGAGGAAATCGGCGATGACGTGCAACACTTCCAGGTCATCGCCCTGAATTTCCCGGCCTTCACCGACGGGCGCAACTACTCCAACGCGCGCCTGCTGCGTGACCGCTACGGTTACAAGGGCGAACTGCGGGCGATTGGCGATGTGCTGCGCGACCAGTTGTTCTACCTGCATCGCTGCGGCTTCGATGCCTACGCCTTGCGCGCTGACAAAGACCCGTATGAAGCGCTGGAAAGTCTCAAGGACTTTTCGGTGACGTACCAGGCGGCTACGGATGAACCGCTGCCGCTGTTCCGTCGGCGCTAAGCGCCAGCCAATGAAAAAGCCCTGACATGTCAGGGCTTTTTTGGTTTTACGCCGTGCGGACACGGCTTTGCCGGGGTTGAGGGCAAGCGCTGTTATGCGCCAACGTGAGCCCGACTCAGCAATTGAGCGGTAATGTCGGCTTGACCGATTTTTTCTCCCCGATTGAACAGATCAATACAGACCTGGTTGGTTTTGAATGACGGCTCAGGGGCCTCGAAGCTGCCTTGTGGCGCCAGTAGCAACGGGCTGTTCGTCGGAATCGGTCGATCCAGCGTGAAACTCAAGGCCAGCAGGTTCATCGGGGTGCCCAGCGGGATGCGTCGGTGGGTGTGAGCAATCTGCATGAAACACTGGCGCGCAACTTCAAGGAAATACACCATCGAGTAATGCTTGGGGCCGCCCTTGCGGAAAAAGTGCTCGTTGGCCGGTTGAAGGGTTTCGACGCTCAAGCCCCGAGCGACATCGCTCATGTCGCTGACCAGAACGTTTTCTTGTCTGTCCTTGTGCAGCAGAGCCTTGTCGCGGCAGGCGGTCGCAGTGAACGGGGCGGCGGGCAACGCCTCGTGTGCCGAGCTGTATGCAATGCCCAGGGTGCAGGTGCACATGAGCTTGCCGGCTTGCCGGATCTTCGCGCGAAATACCTGGAGGTCTTGGTCGTATTCCAGTTGCAGGTCAATTGCCCCTTCTTTTTGTACGTACCGCTGGAACTTGATCGTCAGGTCGTTGACATACGCGACCCGGCCACTGCGTGGAGGCATGGCGAGTTCGGTCAACTGCAATACCCCCTCGATCAATAGAATGCCGGGGACGTGGTCCAGTGGGTGATCAAAAAAATAGGGGTGCGCTTCATTTACCAGCAATTGCGCGTGCAGTGACTGCGCACTGCGTTGAACATTGCTGATCACGATGTTTTCCGGGCTGCGCTGCCAGTGCTCGGCAGGCCGGGCGTGAGCGTCACGGCGCAGGGCGCAAAGCGCTTCGATGGCACGCACCCTGACACGCAGCGCCGAGAGCAGTGTCTCTGTCAGTTGATCGCTGAGTGCCAGCACGCCTGTCTCATCGTTTTGCAAATCAGCCACAGGGCTGGCAGGACGGTCAGGCCCGATGCACGACTGCAACGCCTGAGGCTGCGGGTACGCGAAGCGCAATTCAAAGGGGCGCTTGATGGCTGGCGGGCATTCGGGGGCGGTGCCCCCCCACTCCCGCAGTTTCTCGGTGAATAACCACATCACCGGCTTGCCGGCCTGGCGCACCTCGATCACCGAGTGAACCGACGCATTCATCATCACGGCCAACAGGGTTTCGACGCCGGTGGCTTCAGCCAGGCAACCGGTCATGGCTTGCCATGAACCGCCGACAGTGGCTGCCGTCGGCTGCAACTCACACACCTCAATATGCTGGACATCGCTTCGCGCCCGGCCCAGCCGTGCGCACGCCGCTTCCAGGGAGGTGGCGACATGGCCCAAGACCGCTGCGCGGATCACCAGCACAGGTGTGTCACTGGTTTGCGCTCGATAGGGCCGCAAAGCGAACACCCCCATGCCCTCCCCCTGCAGGGTCGGTGACTGCCGAACGCGCTCGATTTCGGCTGGCGCACTGATAAAGCGCCCCGCACCGAGCAACAGCGTGGTGATGCCTTCGTTGAACCATTGTTGCGAGGCCAGCAGGGCGTGCCAGAACACCCCAGGCGTGCCGACCAATGTCTGATGAAAACCCTTGAGGTCGAAAATTTTCGCCGGGTACCCCGACAACATGCTCGGCAAACTGGTTGCCACGTCCGCCGCATCCTGCTCGGGTGGCATGCCCTGTGCCCGGCCGAAGAAGTTGTGAATACGGCTATAGGCGTTACTGAAGTGCGCGCCGCCCAAGTTACAGCACATGACCATCGCGGTCTCGGGTGAGCCGGCTACCCCCGGCAGGCGGCGCAGTAAGTGATTGACGCGATCGGTAATCAACAGTTTGAACGGATCGACACTGGCCAGCAGTTTGGGGCCCATGCCGAAGCCATCGATATCAATGACGTGGTCCTGCGCCAGGAATCGCCCTGGCAACGGCTGAACCGAAGTGGCCGGGTAATCAACAAAGCGCCCGTGGGGAAAACCAACCAAGGGGGCCGCAGGCTGATCAAGTTGTTGCTTGAGTGAGTGTAACGAGAAGTGGCTGCCGATCGCCGCCTCCGCCTCGACAATGCCCAGGTCCAGTAGCAGCACGCCGGGGCTGATTCGGGAGGCCATGGGCTGGTTGCCGGGCAGGTATTGATCCACCACCAGGTGCGCGTTGGCACCGCCAAAACCAAAGCTGGAGATGCCGATGCGAATCGCCGACTGGCGATCAGCCAAGGGCTGTCCCTGCCCGCTCGCAAGTTGCAGACAGGATTCATCGACCTTGGCGCTTGGCGAGTAGTCGGGCTGGGGTGGAATGGTTTTTTGAGCCAGTATCATCAACGTCTTGGCGAGCGAAGCACCTCCTGCGGCCGCCAAGGGATGCCCAATGACAGATTTGATCGAGCCTATGGGTAATTTTTTACCCTCGGTCCGATAGGCACCGAAGAAACTGTTCAGCGAGTCGAGTTCTGTCGCATCACCCAGCGGGGTGCCCGTGCCATGGGTCTCGATATAGTCCACCGCGCCGGGGTCCAGGCCGAGATAGGCGCGTTGGTAGGCCGTATATTGGGCCTGTTTGCCGGGTGCAAACACTGACCCCTCTGCGCCATCGGCCGACAGCCCCAATGCGCGCAGTATGCCCAGAGGGCGGCGCTGCGCCTGCAGGGCTTGGGATACCGGCTCGACCAGGAAAGCCACCGCGCACTCACCCGGCACAATACCGTCCGCGTCGCGACCGAACGCCTGCATCCGGGCCCAGGGTGAAAACGCCGTCAACTGGGAAAACCCCAGGAAAAGTGGAAGCGGCAGTACCGTGTTCAACGCCATCACGATAGCGTTATCCGCTTGCCCGCTGTTGACCAGGGCCTGGGCCATGTTCAGCGCGTAGGGGAACGAACTGCAGGCGGTATCGACGGACAACGCCGGCCCTCCCAGCCCCAGCGCCAACGCCAGCTCCGCCACTTGTTCGCCAGGCGAATAGCCCTGTGGCGCACGGGCCTCAGTCGATGTGGGGGCAAGGAAAAAACTCTCGTCGCTCCAGGACGTCGCGACGACCAACGCCGTGCGCTCCCTGATCAACACCGAACCTTGTGCAGTCAATTGGGCGAGGAGTGCCTGCAGCACTTTCCGGCCAATGGCGACCTGCCGTCCTTCATACCGCGAAGGGGTCGCTGCGCTATCAGACAGGCAATAGGCACTGTCCAGGTAGGTGCGGTTTTTTTCCCCGACCGTGGCTGAATAGATCGACGCTTTATCCAGCTCCCAGCGTGGCAGCATCGAATTCAGAGGCGCGATCTGCCCTTGTGCCAGCAAGTGCCAAAGCGCATCTACTGATGGCGCCCCAGGGAACTCGCCAGCCATGGCGCTGAAGCAAAAATCCCCCTCTGGTGTCACCGTGCTCTGCATGTCGTTTCCTCCTGATTGCCAAAATTGCAGCGGGGCGAGTCTCAGCTCAGCCTTTCCAAAAACCACAGCGTGTCCCGCGGCGTACGACATGACATCAACGCTTCACCGGCAAACTGGCTGGCAGAGCACTGCTGTGCCAGTGCTTGGCAAAATGCTTCGCGGGCAAAACCATTGAGTCCCAGCTCGGTGAAGGGCGTATCAATATCGAACGCTTTTGGCTCGCCCGGGATCAGCGGTACCAAGGCGTCGAACAGTTGTTGGCTGAAGGCCGGCTCGGCGCTCTGGGCCTCAGGCGTTTGCGCAGCACTTGCCGGCGCGGGGGGCGACTCGGGCGCGGCCAGACCCGCTTTAATCAGTGCGATAGTGTGTTGCGGGCACTTGGCGTTGAGCAATTGAGTGCCGCTGGCTTTGAGTTCCGGCCACAGGTCGACGAGCGACTCGAGGAATTCCATCTGCACCAGGGAGTCCAGCCCCAGGCTTTCATAGGGTTGTTCCTGGTCGATCTGATCTACGGTAAAACCGGTGATAATTGCCAGTTGTTCAAGCACCGAGGCTTCGACATCCACAGCTGGCAATTGCGCACTGCCTGGCTCATCAAGAGTGGCCGTTGCCAGTGTGGTTGAGTTCAAGTACGACGTCTCCAACTGTGCAAGCGTTGGATTAAGCGGTACTTCAACCCGACGGGAAAACGCGCCCTCAAGTACTTGTTTGTGAGCATTGAGATACTGCACCGTGACGGTTTCGGCCTGAGCCAGCAAACGCATCAATATTGATTCTTTCGCTGTATCCGAGTCGCCCAGCGAATCAATGATCCTCTCTGATAGAGAGAAATAACTCTGGACCATTTTTCCATTGGACACGATAAATTCCTGCACAACATCGCCAAGTTCAAGGCGCATGGAGACCTCCTAACCGAAGTTAAATTTGGTTATTTAAAACAAACTATCAGTTCATGGCCAACGTGGGCCTTGCGCAAACTAATGAACTGCGCACACAGGTTTAAATCGGCAGCGCCGTTAAATCATTTTCGCTGGAAGTTGCTTTTTTGTTCACCTTGATCAGCCCGGATCGCGCGTGCAGATACGTCATCAGCGTAGTTATATCCAGCCCCTGAAAAGCGATATAGCCGTCAGGACGAATCAGCATCAATGTGCCTGCCCGCGCGTGATAACGCTTGTGCAAGCGCCAGTCCGGGTCCAATAACGTCGAATATTGAAACGGCGTCCCTGCACTGCCGAGGGCATCAATAACGCAATAGGCCTTGATACCTGGGTAATCCGTCTGCACTGCATCAGCCAGTGCGTAATAACCCGGCAGTAAAGAGGAAAATTGATCGGCCGCACTGAAGACCAGTAACGTGAACGTTCCCTGGAACAGATCCATGAAGCGTCTTGGCGGCGTACCTGGGGGTTGCCATAACTCAATATCGGGAGCCAGTTGGCCGGCACGAGGCGCTGCGGTCGGGAACCGCGACTTCCTGCCCTTTTTATTCCAATGCGCGCGCTGCTTGTTCGTCAGGGACTCTTGAATACTGGTACTTTTGCCGTAGCGGTAGTGATGAGCACAAATCATCGAGGCCAACGTGCGCTGGAGCGGGCGCCAGTCACCCAGCAGTGGCAGGATGTTATCCCGCAGCCAGACAAGCACTCGGTGCACCATGCTCTCGGCTCGCAAGCCTGCCGGGAAGCACTCTTCGTTATAGCTCTGCAGCAATGCGGGGGCTGCCAGGCCCTGATCGACATAGGCGATTTTCCACGCCAGGTTATAGGCCTCCCCCATCCCCAGGTTAATCGCCTGATCCGCCAGAGGGTGGCCGATAGGCGCCGAATCGCCTGCCAGGAACACGGTATCGTGCTGCAGTGCCTGCACACGACGCGGCTGGGACGTGGCAATGCGGCGATGAGCACCGTCGCAGGCGACCATCCAGCGAGCGCTCAAACGTTCGTCGCGGCCATCAGCATGATGCAGGAGCATCTGCACGGATTGCGGCTGGTTCTGCAGTTCGACCAGTTCGGTATTCCACTCAACACCCAGGCCCGATGCATCAAGACGCTCAAGCAGGATTTGCTCTAGCGTCGACGCTGGCAAGCTGAGTAAAAAAGGGTAACAGGCATCCAGATAGGAGAAGTTATCGTTCGGAACCCGTTTGCCGTTCGCCTGCAGCGAAAACTGCTTGAGCGTAAAACCGTTGCTGACAGCCTGTTCGGCAACCCCCAGGTGCCGGAGCATTTCCAGGGTTCTTGAATGCACGACCCGTGACGTGGTGGCGGTCGAAGGGCCGGCATTCTTGTCAATAAGGCGAAAAGAAACGCCCCATTTCTGCAGTAGGTTTGCCAGTAGCAGGCCAACAGGTCCGGCACCCACGATCATGACCGTCGTCGGCACAGCGCATGGCCCGGGGACTGAAGTGTTCGAGGCGCCCATAAGTCAGTACCAGTTTCGATAAAAGGGGGCGTTGGCAATACCGAGCAGGGCATCGTCGCCGGATGAGTCGCCGTAGGCGTAAATGTAGTAGTCATCAAGGTTGGCCAGGCAGCCTCTGAGCCGTATGACTTTCTCCGGCCCAACACAGTTGGTGCCTGAGATGCCCCCCGTCAGCCTGTCGCTCTCGGTTTCCAGGCGAGTGCCGCACACATAGTCGAACCCCACTGCCGCCCCCCAGGGAGCCAGGTAGTTCTCTGGCGAGTTGCTGACCAGCGCCGTGACATGCCCCATGGATTGATGCCATTGCAGCCGGCGCAGCGCCTCGGGCCTGATCCAGCGTGGCAATTGCTCAGTCACGAAATGCCGCGCGTGCTCACGCTCCTGCTCCACCGACACGCCACCCAGGTAACGCGCAATAAACGCCAATCGAGCCTGCATCAACGGGGTCACGCCCAGAATCACGCTGAACACTTTTGGCAGCAGCCAGATCATTTTGAGCCAGAACATTTTTGTTCCCGCGACGTAACGCATATAGCGCCAGAACGTATGCCGGTCGGAGAGCGTGCCGTCAAAGTCAAACACCGCCAATACCGGTGGCGTGCCATCAGCTTGCATGGCTGTGCTCCTTGAGAACCATGATCTCAATGGTCTTGGGCAGTTTGAACCCCGAGAGGTGCTGAGAAAGCAGCGTGGAAATTGCGCTCTGAGTCAGCCCGGCACGCCCCTCGACACACAGGTGCAATGCGTTGACCTCTTTGTGGTCGGGAACGATGTAGGCTTTTGCACGCACCGCATTGGGATGTTGCATGGCGACGGATTCGACCTCCAACAGATCGACCATCTGCGCTTTGATCTTTGAGATGCGTAAGCGTTGACGATAGAAAAACACATGCCCATCGTCATCGCGCCAAACCAGGTCACCCGTGTGCAGCCAGCCGTCACGGAAGAACCGCTTATTGGCTTCTTCGGCATCGTCGTAACCGTCAATCACCATCGACCCGCGTACCAGCAATTCGCCGATCCGCCCTGGTGCGACGTCTTGCCCTTGAGCATCGACGACGCGCAGCTCCACGCCCCTGATCGGCTGCCCCATGGCACCGCGCTGCGCGACGCCAAGCGTACTCTGTAGCAGCACGGGCATGCTCTCGGTCAAGCCGTAGCCCTGCAATACCGGTTTGCAGCCCAGCAACCGCCCCAGTTTCTCCGCTTCGTCCGCGGGTAGATGGCTACCGCCTGAGTAAATCATCAGTTGAGGGTGCATCGGCAACAGCGCGCCTTTGCGCTTGGCCAGTCGGCTATTGAAATAGCGAATGACATCAGGCACCAGGCAGGTATAGGTGACCTTATGCCGGGACAGAACTTCTGCCAGGTCCCTGTTGAGCAAGGTATCGGTCATCAACAGCGTGGCGCCCACGCTCAATGGAAAGATCATCATCGCCGACAGCCCGAAGATGGCGTGCAGCGGCAGCGTAACCAGATGGACGGAGCCGACCCCTTGGCGATGAATATGCTCGTGCATGCCGTCGATTGCATGCGTCACGTCAAGGTAGCGGTGAGGAACCGCCAGCGGTTTGCCGGTGCCCCGATAAGTGAACTGTATCGAGACGATTGGGTTGCCTTCAGGCAATACCAGCGGTTCGTTGCGACACATAAGCTGAACATCAGGCGTCGCATTTTCAGGCAGCGATGAGGACTCATCCACGTCCAATAACAAGGAGTGACGAACGCCGTTGGCGAGTTGGAATATTTCGCTGTGTTTTTCGAAGAGCGCAGCTGTTGTCACAACCAGCACAGGCCTGGCGCTGCCCACCACACTCGCCATTTCAAATGGCGTCAACTTGTAGTTAAGAATGACCGGAATTGCACCACGTCCAACGATCGCTAAAAAATAAGCGATAAATTCAACACCGCTGGGTAGAACAAGTGCAACTTTGTCGCCCGGCGATATATTTAAAGTTCCGAGCGCACCGTTACACTGCTCGGCTTTTAGTCGTAACTCGCGATATGTCACAACCCCTGTGTCGACATCCAGATTCCTGATAGCGATATGTTCAGGGAAGGACTCTGATATCCCGAAAAATCGGTGTAGAAAGCCGTCCTGACACAGCAAGGATTCCATTTATTAATACTCCTGACGTTTCAAACCAGTGAATTGGACTAAAGCACCTTAGGCACAAGTAGAGTGACGAGGCCGTTTATACTTCCAGGGCGCTTGGATCTTACTCATCTGAGGCTCGAATACATGTAGGACACTTCAACATGTAATGCCGAATTATCTTTGAAACACTTTTAAGTTTCAGTTCAGGGAACCCCCATAGCCCTCTTTTCACCAACGCAACAGTGCCAGGCGCAGACCCTGGGCTTCCAGAAACCCTGCATGCAAGCCAGGCTCAAGTTTGTCGCGGGCAGGCGTTGCACCTGGCCGACCAACTGAGCTGACCGCAGCAAAAGACCCAGCCGCGATGCCTGGGTCTTGCCGATCGGTCAGCCCTTCTGTTTCGTTACCCACTGACCATAGGCATCAATAAACGCCTGCAGGAACGGTTGGGTTTTCTCCGACAGCTTGCCCGCCTCATCGAACGCACTGCCCGCGCCTCCCAGGTAAGCTTCTGGCTGCTGCATGCACGGCACATCCAGGAACACCAGGGACTGGCGCAAATGGTGGTTGGCGCCGAACCCACCAATGGCCCCCGGTGAAACGCTGATGACCGCACCTGGCTTGCCGCTCCAGACGCTCTGGCCATAAGGACGCGAGCCCACATCAATGGCATTCTTCAAGGCCGCCGGCACCGAGCGATTGTATTCGGGGGTGACAAACAGCACCGCATCGGCCGCAGCCACCTGCTGGCGGAAGGTGCTGTAGGCGGCAGGCGGCGCTGAGCCATCAAGGTCTTCGTTATACAGCGGCAATTCGCCGATTTCGACGATGCTGAGCTTGAGGTTTGCAGGCGCCAATTGCGCCAATGCCTGGGCGACCTTGCGGTTGATCGACTGTTTTCTCAAGCTGCCGACCAGTACGGCAATCGTGTAGACCTTGCTCATGGGGCTTTCCCGACATCTGACTAAAGGAACCTGTAGTTATAGAGCCTTAGCCGGCCTATCACCAGCAGGTTGTGCCCAATCGGCGGCTGTTTTGCGCCGTGATCTACCTGTAGGAAAAATAAGCAGCACATCATCGAATAGTATTTTTTCTATGTAGGTAAACTACCCGCCTTAATGACGGTCTACAGAACCGCAAATCGGTGTTTTTCTCCAGAGGTTCTAAACAGATGGCAGCAGTACTTGTCGGACAATTCCATGCCCGCGACGCGGAAGGCCGCGTTTATTCCGTGCATGAATTCCAGGAGTCCACCTCGACAGACGGCGGTTCAGAACCTGTCATTTCCTACAAACTGGCGATTGGTGATCGGGTCAACAAAGTCGATGACAACACCTTTGTGCTGGTCCAGTCGCAGGTTTCGCTGACCCGCGAGCCCGAAAACACGCCTGTTTGATAAGGCTGTGCCTCCAGGCAGAAGTCATATGAGCGGACTTGGGTTAGGATTCACCCGGTGAATCCCTTACCTGCTGAACATGGACTTCATGCATGCGTTTACGTCATATCGAAGTGATTCAAGCCATTTTGCAGACCGGACACCTCGGCACCGCTGCCGAATGGTTGCAATTGGCTGTGTCCGACGTGGACGCCACCCTCAAGGACGCTGAGCAGCAACTGGGATTCATGCTGTTTGCCAGCGTCCGCGGGCGGTTGCAGGCCACCCGGGAAACCCTGGCGATGCAGGCACAGATCGCCCATCTCTACGAAGCCCTGGAGCCGATACAACGCCTGGCCAGCAGCCTCAAGCATCATCATGCGCCGCCGCTGCGCACGCTCTGTACACCGCCGCTGGCCAATCAATTGCTGCCGCAAAGCATTGCGCTGTTGCGTCGGCGTTTCCAAGACACCCCCTGCAACCTGTCCAGCCAACCGACCCGCGACATCGTCAGGAGCCTGTTGCTGCAAGAGGCCGACCTGGGCCTGAGCCTGCATGATCCCGAACACCCGCAAATCACCAGTACCGTGCTGGCCCAGGGCAAGTTGCAGTTGTTGGCGCCCCATGGCTGGCTCAAGCCACGGCAGAAATACATCGCCCTGCAAGAACTGGCCGGCCAGTCGATGATCGGCCTGGAGGGCCAGGACCCGTTGAGCCAGTTGCTGGACAGCAAATTACAGGCGCTGCGCCCGTTGCCGGTAATCCAGACACGGGTGCAGACCTATCAGATGATGCGCAGCATGGTCGAGGCCGGCGAAGGGTTGGCGGTGGTCGATCCCTTCACCGCCAGTGGCGCGCGTGAGGCCGGGCTGGATACCTGCCCGTTATCACCGCCGATCCTGGTAAGCCTGTATGGCTTGACGGTCAAGGACAGCAGCCCGAGCCCGGCGCTCAATGCGTTGCTGGAGATTGTCACGCACAAAGCGCAGGGCCTGTTGTCGCCGGTCAATTAGCCCCCGCCCGGGTGGGGCTCAGCCGAACAAGCGATACCAGAAAATCGCCACCTCACGCGTCTGCGGATCAATCCCGCGATAACGCAGATGGTCGATCCCGCCCATGACGTAGCCGCTGCGTTCATACAGCCGACAGGCCCCGAGGTTGTTGTTCTGGGTCTCCAGCATCATCCCCGGCAGGTTTTTCTTGCGGCTCCAGAACTGTGCCACGTCGAGCAAAGCCTTGGCCACGCCATGCCGGCGTGCCGGCAGCACCACCGCCAACTCATCGACATGGGCATAGCCGTTCCAATTGGTACTGACGACGATATGGCCAACCGGCCGATCATCCAGATAAGCCATGAATACCGCGCTGTCGGCGGCATCGCGATAGCTGGCGAACTCCTCCGGATCGATGCCGTAGCATTTGCGGTACGGCAGGATCTGCTCCACCGCCCACTGATCAACTGGCTTGCCCAGTTCCGGCGTGCCATATACGCACACCTCAAAGCTGAAATCATTGCCCCACACGTAGGCGTCAAATCCCTCGTCGGCGACTCGTACACTGAGCCCCGGGTACTTCGGATTCACTACAGCTTGCATAACCATCCTTAACACTTGATGCAATCGACGGTGTAACAACGACCGTTGCCGTCGTCTTCGTGTTGTAAACCATGCACATCGGCGACAAACCCCGGGAAGCTGCTATCGAACTCCCGGGCAAAGGCCAGGTAGTCGATAATCGAGCGCGTCGATTCGGTAAAGCGCTCCCCCGGCATGATCAGCGGAATGCCCGGCGGATAAGGCACCAGCATCACGGCGGCGATACGCCCTGGCAAGGCATCTATGGACACGGCCTCGACTTCACCGCGCACCAGTTGGTCATAGGCATCGGCCGGTTTCATGGCGATTTCCGGTAACACCGTGTACATGCGCTTAAGGTGCTTGGCCGTGGCGTTGCTGCGATAGCAGCCGTGCAACTGGTCGCACAAGTCTTGCAACCCCATGCCCTGGTAGCGCGTCGGGCCCTGCTCGAACACCGATGGCAGGCAACTGGCCAGGCTGCTATTGGCGTCGTAACTGCGCTTGAACTCCTTGCGATGACCCAGGGCCCTAACGATCATTGAGGCCTGAGCCATGACCAACACCAACACAGACAACCTTGTCACAACCACTGTCACAACTCCTCTAAGCTCGCCTTACTACTACCGTAGGCATGGGGTCTACTACATGCGCCTAAGGCCTGTAGGCTCCTTGAAGGGCCATGCGGTATCCTTGAGGACCACTGACAGGAGCCAAGCTATGACCGCCTCACAGGACCTACGCAATGCCTTGAAGGGCTTCCACCTCGACAACCCTGGGGCAACCTGGGAGGAGATCCGTGAGGCCATCCGTTCGTTTGCCATTGAGGCCCTTGAGGCTGACCACAGCGGTGACCCTATGCAGCAATACGGCATGGTCTACAGTGGCCTAAGGTCTGAGCTGACAGGCCACGCTATGACAGCCTCTATGACAGCCGTACAGGCCCGAGGGATCGACACAGCCACCAAGGCCCTAAGGGCTGCTGAGAGTCGCCTGAGCGGTAACCTGGGGCCCCTCAATGGGATCATTCAGGACCTAAGCGAGCCTCAAGGGTCCCTCTCTGAGCCTATACGCTCCCCTGCAAACAAGTCTCCCTCCTTGTCCCTATCTGTAAACGCAAAACACCCTAAAGGGTCCCTTGAGTCACACCTTGAGTCTCCTGAGCGGCTGACCTTCCTGTCCATTGCCACAGCTTACGTTAAGGAACACCGGGACAACATACAGGCCAGCACCCTAAAGAACCTTGAGGCCTCCTTGAGAGTCCTGAGCGTGGCCCTGGCTGACACCAACATGATGACCCACAGCCGGGACGACATGACCACCCTAAAGGAAACCTTGGGCACCACACGGGCTAACTCCACGGTCAATAAGCTGCTGACTATCCTCCTGACAGTGTGTGAGTGGGCTGTTAACACAGGCATGATTGATCGGCATTACGCTAAGGGCCTCAAGATCCGTAAGGACGCTGACAGCAGCCGCAAGGCCTTCACTGAGGCACAGGTAGTCACCATTATGGCCCAGGCCACAGAGGAGACCACAGAGGCTTCCCTATTGATCCAACTGGGCACCCTGACAGGGGCTCGACTGGCTGAGCTAACAGGCCTGACCAAGGGTGACTTTAAGGAGGTCGCTGGTGTGAGTGTGATTGACATCAACACCAATCATTCCCACAAGTCCCTCAAGAACAAACAGAGTCACCGCCTTGTGCCACTGGTAGAGGCCATGGGGTCTGACCTGGGCGCACTCTTTGAGCTGGTCGAGGCACTGCCTACGGACGACTCCCGGCTGTTTCCTAATGACGCCTCACTGGGTCGCACGGTTAACGCCAAGCTGCGCCAGTTCCACGGGATGACCACCGACAAGGCTCTGACATTCCACTCACTGCGTCACTCTATGGCTACGGCATTCAAGGCTAAGGGTCTGTCGCTGGACCATGCACAGGCGATCCTGGGGCACTCCTCAAGGACCATCACGTTTGACCTGTACGGGCGTGGCGCTGGGGTTGACCTCAAGGGCCTCAAAGAGTCGCTGACCACTGCACTGACTGTGACCCAGGAGGTGACCCAATGAGCCCGACTATCACTGTGAGCGTGGTCCTGGGGCTGCTGGCCTATGCTGGCGCTGTCCATCTATGGCGGGCCTACAAGAAGCACCGAGACGACTACCGCCAAGGCTACCTATTGAGGGTCCGCTATGAGGCTGCTGTAGACACGGTGCAACTCCTTAACCACTGGTACAACCTTGAGCCCAAGGGACCCGAGGAGGACGCCTTAGCGGCTGAGGTCCTTGAGTTCCTGGCACAACGTGACGCTGAGGCCCTGGCCCAAAGGGCGACCACTGGGGCAAAGCCTGGGAGCTGGACCTAACGGCACCACAAAGGGCGCTCCACGTTTCATTCTGAGGAACTGACAGGGGCATAGCCCTACAGAATCATCACAGCGTCACCCTTAAAGGCTCGATTGGTTCCCGTTGTGGGACTGGTCGGGCCTTTGTCGTTTAGGTCCCTGTGAGAAACTTTAGGTGTGTGAGCAAAACTCGTTGACAGTGTGTGAGGAGGCTTGTACCTTGACGACTCCTAACCACACACCTCGCAAGGTAGCCACACAATGACCACCACCACACAAACCCAAGCCGCTCCTAAATCCCCAGTCGCAACACTGCGCCCAGGCTTCACCGAGAACGCCACCCAGGCAACCCATGAGATTTATGGCATGCCCTCAGGCCTGACCTATGAGGTCTCCGTCAAGGACCACGCGGACAAGTTCTTTCTGTTCACCCACCTTGACGTGTGGCTGGCGACCGGCTGGCTTGTGACCTCTGTCTATGAGGCCCAAGGGTTGTACGTGATGCAGGTCCGCAAAGGTCGCCGTATCGGGACACTGGTCTCTGAGGGTGACGCCCCTCTGTGGCACCAAAGCTCCCGCGCTGACCATGCCCTCAAGAACTTCTGCTAACCCACACCGACCGCCAAGGCTCTCACAAGGGGCCCTCACAGGAGACGCGCAATGATCCTCACCACTGACAAGCTGACCATCACCCTGACTTGCAAGCTGACCCGTGATGGCTTCGCCTGGGTCGCCCAAGGTCCTAACCACGTTGGCCGTGATTCCATGGCCGTGACCGGGCACCTCGACAACCTGACCCGCCCCGAGAACGCTAAGCGCTGCCTTGAGCTGTTCCGTGAGACCCACCGTAAGGGTCACGCTGCCTTCACTATCGCCCCATGTGATTCCCTTCGGTCGGTCTTTGTGGCCGTTGAGGTGACGCCATGATGGCCTATGTGGGTTGGACCTTAGGGTCTATGGCGATCCTTGGCGGCGTCCTCTACCTGGGCGACCGAGTACAAAACCTGCTGACCACCCACTGACCACCTAAGAGGCCTGCTGTATGATGCGGGCCTTCTTGTTCTCACCGCCCAGGTATCCAACACCATGACCACCGACACCACCCTCCTGACAGACTCTGTGACCATCGCCAAGGCCACACCCAAGCGGCGACACGTTGACCTCAAGGTGAGCCTGCTGGCTGCCCTGACAGAGCTTGAAGGCCTGGGCCTGCTGGTCAAGACTGTGGACGGTGAGGGCCTGCACCAATGGCATGACCACAGAGGAACCCTTGAGGCCGCCGAGCGGGTCTATCTGGATTCACTGCGCCGCCCTGGCGTGACCCTGGACCTTGGCCGGATGGTCCTCACCGCGTTAGTCCTGAGGGCGAGACACCCAGGAGACACAGCGGCAATCGTTGAGGCCCTGAAAGGCTGACCACACCGCACACACCGAGAGCCCGCAACGTCCCGTATCCATTGGGGCTGAGCGGGCTTTCTGCTTTCTGGTCATAGAGTCAGTCCCGGATTCACTCACCTATCAGAGAGGACCACCCAGGTTCCTCAAGCGATAGAGGAGACCTCGACCGATGCTAAGCGATGACTTTAAGTACAACCCTGAGACCCCTTGCTGTGTGGACAGCGACATTATCCCGACCTGTGGTGGTGGCTATTGGAACTTCACCTACAAAGGCAAAGCGCTGGCCGCTCACCGTATCGTGTGGGAACTCCACAATGGACCCATACCGGCTGGCTGGCTGGTCGATCACAAGGACCGGAACAAGCTGAACAACCGCATAGAAAACCTGAGGTTAGCCACCAAGGCACAGAATAGTGCGAACTCAACGCGCAAGCGGTCGCTACCCAAAGGGGTCTATAGCCTGGGCCTGAGAAACGGCGCGGTCTGGTACAGAGGCCAAGTCACTATCAACAAGAAATCCCACTCTCACCCCTCTACCACTGACCTTTCAGTGGTGACCTCCTGGGCCAATGCCCTGCGCCTTGAGGCCTATGGGGAGTTCGCCGCCTCACAATGAGGACCCTTTGAGAGCCCTGGGCGTGACTGCCTGGGGCTTTGCCGTTTCTGAGGGCCCAATAGATGACCGCGCGGGCCTACATGCGTGCGTGTATAGACAGATGGAAAGGGTCATTGAGAGACCTGGGATTAAAACCCCTCACCTATACAGGATAGACACCACGTCTCCCTGGCACCTCCTCAACGCTTGCCCTGTCGGTTCCCTCAATGGGTCCTGATGGGGCTGCGCCTGGGAGGTCGGTACAGAAACCCTCACTAAGGCTACAGACAATCAACACCCAGGATTAAAACCCCTTACCCAAACAGGGAACACCAGTCCACAACCACGGAGACCACCAACATGACCGACCTCAAGACCATCACTATGACCACCGTTGAAATTGCAGCGATGACCGGCAAGCGCCACGACCACGTTCTACGTGATGCCCGCCGAGTCCTTGACCACGTTCTACAGTCAAGGCTCGCGACGTTGGAAAGCAAATCCACCTGCGGAAAGATGGCCCCAGATTTGGGGGCATCTATTGGGGCAACCGGGGCCGTGTATCTGGACGCCTACGAGCGTGAGAAACCTATGCTGATCCTCAATAAGCACATGGTCTTCACCATCATCACCGGCTACGACACCGCGCTACGTTACACAGTGGTCGGGCGCTGGATTGAACTTGAGCAAGCGGCTAACCCTGCGTTCGGGTCTCAAGCAATCACTGACACGCTGATCGACCTACAGTCACGAGTGGACATGATGGCCCCGGCCTACGCCGAACACACCCGCAAGGGAGCCAGTGAGGGCTATACGTGGCGTGAGGCTTGCCGTTTGGCTGGCGTTGAGAACCCCGACAAGGTGTTAGCCATGTTCAAGGACAAAGGCCTTGCCAGGACCTCTAAGGGCCTCACAGAGATACACCCGAAGTACATCGACCGGGGCCACGCCAAGCCAGTCAACCCACGCAACAAAGCCGTAAAACTGACGGGCCACCTATTCAGGATCACCCACAAGGGTCTCACTGAGTGGCTACAGCCTAAGGCCGAGTCAATCGCCAAGGCACTCAAGGAACACCTCAAGGTGCGCCCTGTGGTGGACGGTGACGGCTTTGTGGTTGACATCGTGGGCGAAGGTGCCAGCGGTATGACCGTGCAAGACGTGACCGCCCAGCTCTGAGCGTCACCCAACTGACCCGCCTGGGGCCCTTCAAAGGGGTCTCAAGGTGGGCACGTTTAGACACCCAGGATTAAAACCCCTTACCCAAACAGGGAACACCGGGACCACCTCACCAGTGCGTCACCGGCTGCCTGCAAAACCACTCACAACCAACGGAGACCACCGACCCAGGAGACCACCACCATGACCCACCACACCACCGAACTACTCCACACCCTGGCCGATGACTTCGACCGGGCCGACTACCTGACAGGCCTTCGCCTTGTCCCTGAGAACCCTAAGCGAGGAACCGTGCCGACGATAATCAAGAACCCTTTCTGTGGTCATCTGGATTTTCAGGACCGGTATGACCGATGGTCTGAAGACATCCTTTCTGGAGTCGCAAAGCTGGACCACGGCGGAACCAAGCAGCTCCCCGTTAAAACCCTCTATGAATTGCTTGAGTCCCTTGACGTGTTCTCTACAGAGACCATCGGCGCACACCTGGGACTGTCCGCAAGGATGGCGCGGCGTTATCTCAATGCCCTTGAGGTGGCAATGCAACCGCTTATGAGGTCCCGGCCTAAGTGGCTGAGGGTTGCCATGGGAGACCTTGAAGACCATGAGCGAGTCACCTTCCCGGCTACTCAATCGGCACCTGACCAGATGGCACAGCTACGCCTGGACCTGGGCGCTGATGCGTTCGTGAGTTAATGCGGACACAACATAATAAACCCTAAGGACTGACCTCTAAGAGGCCTCGACTCAATGAGGACACAACCTTAAAAGATCCTCTGAGAGACCCTTTGTGATGGGAGTTATTTGCTGACAAGCAATCCCACCTCTGAGAGACCTTTAAGACCTTTGAGGTTAGAGCCTGGGTCTATCGACCACAGATTGAACAGCACCACAGAGTCACCTTTAAGGACCACTGAGCAACCGCCCAGGGCCCACACCGAACCTCTAAGGCCCACACCACGGGTCACCCAGGAGAACCACCACACAGACACCCAGGAGACCACCACCATGCAAAACATTCAGATCGACGTTAAGACCCTTTCCGCTTCCTACAAGGCCGACTCCCTGAGCCCTTCGGGCCTTGCGACCCTTGAAGGTCAACCCGTAGGCACACAGCGCCCCGATGGCTATTGGTCATTCCAAGGGCTGGCAGTTCACCGTGTCGTATACGCACTGGTCACCGGCAAGGACCCTCAGGGCCTGTACATCGACCACAAGGACGGCAACCCAGGCAACAACAAGGCCGACAACCTGCGGGCCTGTACCAACCGTGAGAACGCACGCAACACCCCAGGCCGTGGCGGGTTCTTCCCTAAAGGGGTCTACCTCAACGCCAAGACCGGGCGCGTGACTGGCTGTGTCGAGGGCTACAACCTGCGTAAAAGTTTTCTACTTGACCGTGACCATGACAGCACACAGCTCAACGCAATGTGTCGTGCTGCCCTTGAGGCAATCCTTGAGGAACACGGCGAGTTTGCCAACGTGACCAGCTTCTACTGTCAGCTCCCAACTGAGGCCGTAATGGGTCCCGCTGAGGGCTGGCCGTAAGGCTGGCTCAATCCCGGTAGGCCTCACCTATAAGGGGAGAGGAATACCACCCCGGAACAAAACCCCTCACCTACACGGGGAGTACAGAGAAATTTTCTGACCCTCCACAACCGACCAATCCATTAGGAGAACCACCACCATGACCGCACACACTGAGCGCCGTATTGATTCCACCGTATCCCTTGCCGTTGCATTGCGACTGACCCACCGTGACACCCTTGAGGCAATCGCAAAGGTACACCCTGAGCTGCCTGCTGATACCGACACCTTGACCCGTGCTGAGTCGATGGCCGTGGCCGAGCTGGTATGCCCTGAGCGGGCCTTAGCGGTCTTCACTGCCCTGCGGGCCGACTCGTAATGAGCGCCTACCATGCACCCAAGGTGCCGACCATCCTGACCAAGACCCAACGCTATCACCTGCATACGTGGCTTGCCCTGGACCTACAGGGTCACTCCCTTGAGGAGATCCGTGAGCACTTCGAGGTCACCCAGGGTCGCCGCCGAGAGGCCAAGAAGGTCCGCGAAGCCAAGGCCCGAGAGGCTGCCCGCAACGCTGCACAGTGAGGCCGTAGTAGAAACCCTCACTAAGGTTACAGAACACCACCCCGTAACTTTCCACCGACACTGTGAGAGCCACATGAGCTGACACACTTTTACGATTGACATTAAGGAGACCACCACCATGACCACGGAGACCACCACCACCGCACCGACCATCCTGACCGCTGAGGCCTTTGCCGCCTTGCAGGTTTCTATCCGCGCTGACCTGACCGTAATACCACCCCGCCCTTGCCCGCCTGAGGTGGACCATAGCGACCTGACCGCCTGGGTCAACTGGATGACCACCACTGAGGAGCCCCTGAGTGAGCTGGTAGAGCGCTACAGCATTTTCCCTACAGCGCAGCACCTGAGCGCAGCAACCATCGTGGGAGCTATCGGGGCGAGCGTGGACGTTAGCCGCCTGATGAATATGTGGGCTGACTTCTATGAGGCCAACCCTGAGGCCCTGCAAGGCCACGGACTGAGCCGCGTAAAGACCATCCTTGAGCAACGCCGCTGGGCTGCCCGCTCGCTGCCGTTGGGTCTCCCACCTATTGAGGTCTGCCGGACCCTGTGGGCATTGGACCCTGAGAGCCCTACAGGCTTGCGTTCTGTCCGCACCGGGAAGGCCCTCAAAGGTGAGCCCCGTACTAAAGGGTCGGTCATTGTGTACCGGCCTGCCACTGGCGAGAAATTCAGTTTTGACCCTGACGACATCGTGTTTGCCCTTGAGGAAGACCTTGACGGGAACGAGCTGACAACCTTTGAGCGTGCCGAGCTGGCGCGTATCGAACAACTAAAGGAGGACCGTGAGTCTGTGACCACTATCACCGAGGCCGAACTACAGGCCATCAATGAAGAATTCCCAGCGGCTGCCCGCCTTGCATTCATCGACATGCGCCTACGCTATAACAACCGCCGTTGTGAGTTCCGTACCTGGGACCATGAGGCCAAGCGTGTCACCTTCGATGCACCGGCTGTCCTGGCTGACATGCGTAGCTATGTGGGCGTTCGTACCGTTGAGCGCTTTGAGCGACTGGTAGAGCAGGGTATTGACCTTGCTGGCATCCTTTGCGCCCACCTACGTATCCCCCTGATTAAAGGGTCCCTGATGTTCCAAGACCCGGACAACACCGCCAAAGGTCGTATCTAAGGGTCACCCTAAAGCAACCACGCACCTGATCTTCCTGGGTTCACTGAGAGCCTGGGCGGCACCCTATCGACCTCTAAAAGGAGAACCCTTATGACAACCACACAGATGACCGCAACCCACGCTATCGCTATCGCCCTGGGCGGTGAACACCGAACCGTTAAGGACCGCGCTGAGATCATTCTGAACAACCTTGAAGAATCCGGCGCAGTGACCAAAGCGCCACACCTTGGCGGTTTTCGTTGGACCCTAACCACTCCTCACCCGTCCTTTCCCGGTGACGTTGTGGCCGAGCATGGTTTCTACCTGAACGCCTCACAGGCTCGCTATGAAACCCTTTTGGTCTCCCCGGCGATTGGCTTAATGCTGGCCGCTGTGGTCCGCAAGCCTGGGCACATGGCAAAGGTCGTCGCACTGACAGCGACGTGACCGAGCTTCAAGAGCCCTCAATGGGGCCTCAACTCTGAGTCTGTATCTCAATCCCGTCTCACCTCACTAAGGAGAGAGGAGAGCGTCCCGTTAACTAAGTCTGTCCGATACGGCACAGCACAGCGTGAGTCTGACCACATATGAATCAGCAGCGCGGGACACCTCGACCAACACCACAACCCACAAAGGAGATCTACCACCATGAAACTCAATATCGTTCGTCTGTCCGAAACCAAATACGAAGTCCAAGGCCAGGAGGTCACCAAGGAATATGCAGAAGGTGCCATGCTGGCGGGCCTGTTCGCTGTCTGTGGCCGTAACGTTGACCGCATGGCTGACGTGTGTGACCAATATGAGGCCGCTGGTCTCTCGCCTAAAGCGTTCCCTGTCGAGTACCGCAAGGTCGGCTTCCTGCGTGCTGAGATCGCCGCTGAGGCTGAGAAGCGCCGTAAGGACACTGAGTTCCACCGTGAGCGAGCCCGTCAAATGAATGAGGCTAATGACCCTCTGGCAATCGCCCGTAAGCGCGCTGAGCGTGAGGCCAAAGAGGCCAAGATCCGTGCCCATGGTCAAGCTATCCGTGCTGCCCGTAGCGGCAATGGCCGTGCCCTGATGGGCTGGGATGAAAACGACACCTGGATCTAATCCCAGGGTCACCCATAGAGCCGCCCTTTGAGGGTCCCGCTGTGGACCTTCACGCCTCATTAAGAACACCCGCAAGACAACCTATCGACCCTGACCACAAAGGCCCAGGGCGATCCCTCATTGATTCCTAAAGGAGATTCCCCATGTCTAAAGTAAACCTGAACCAAGCAACCGGCACCGTTAACCGCAACACTGACCACCGTGACCAGACTGACCGCTTCGCAATGCCTAACCGCTTCCACGTTGAGTCTGTCGTCGAAGGTTCCACCGTGGCCCGTTTCAGTGACAGCCGTGTGCGTCAAGGCGCTGCACCTAACGAACTGGACTACGTGGCCTTCATGCAAAACGGCATCAATGCTTACCTCAACTCTGAGGACTGGCGTGAGGCTGCTGAGGAGGCTATTTCGTGTGAGTTCCGTCCACATGCGACCGAGCCAACCGTACAACAAGTGGCCCTGCTGGAAAGCCGCGACATCGAGTTCGACCCACGCACCTCCCTGTATGACCGTTCGCAAGTGGTCACCAAGGGTAAGGCCATCGCTGGCGACTTCCTGTTCTCTGAGCCTTGCAGCACTGCCGCTCTGTTCTCGACCCGCCTGACTGTTCTGGATGCAAACGTTATTGCAGGCTTCACCGCTAATGGCGCTGAGCAAACCATTGTCAAGCTGCTGACTGACTTCCAAATCCAGTGCAACACCACCGTGGCTAAGATCCTGGCTAAGACCGCCAACCTGCGCAAGGTCAAGGCGAACATGCCTAAAGGTGCCCCGCGTGAGGTCGCTGAGGACCTGATCGACATCTTGGCCGTGAACGTTGATACCGCCTTCGGCGCTGGCCTGGATGACTTCACCTACATGCTCCCAATCAGCATGGGTCCTACCCTGGATCGTGCGGCCCAGCGTGCTGGCGTAGAGGACGTGTCTGAGCTGATCGGCGCGGGCATTCAGTACCACGGCGGCCCTAAGGGTCTGATCTTCATGGTCCCTAACGCCTTCGCAATGCTGTCTTTCCGTGAGCAACGTGACGGCGACATTTGGGCAACCCATGTGACCCGTAACCCAGCCATCCAAGGTTTCGACATCGAGATCAGCGGTGTAGCTGACGTGGTGGCTAACGCTATGGTGCGCCTCAAGATCGCCAACCCAGCCGACTCCTCGGAGCGCTTGCAGACCGAGACCGTACCGTACCCTGTCGTTACCCTGATCGAACTGGAAGACAAGTAACACGAACACCCTACAGGGTCCCTCAAGGGGCCTTGTGGGCTTCGATAGATCCTCTGAGGTTGTCGCCTTTAAGGATAAGGTTTCACCAAAACTCTAACCCTTTGGATTCGACATAAGGAGCCTTAGAGGATCTATCGAAGCTCACACGCTTCACACCCTTCAACCGAACACAAGGAGCCCTCAACGATGGCTAAGGTAAAACTCAATGCACTCCCACTGACCCTGGGCGGTGCGACTGTATTAGCGAACCACTACCGATGGGGCCTCCCTGCTGTCTATAGCATCGCTGAGGTCATTAAGGTGACACCTGGGGCCACGTACAACCTTGAGGCCTACAGGGTCGCCATGGGTCCACCTGTGAGCAACAACCCGGCCTACTGGCAAGGTGACCTCTATGACGTGGCAACGGCCTGGGCAATCCTGGCACACCGTCTGCGTCAACTGGGCAAGATCCCTGCAAACTCATTCCCTGATGTCCCTGGGTCTCACAAGGTCCTCACTGAGGCCAACCGAAAGGCAACCCTTGAGGTTCTGTCTGGACGGAGTGCGACCACCTGGGGCAACGCTACAGCCATTCTCCGTGATGCTGTCGAGTATGACGGGCCTGTACGCACTCCCGTATGGGAGGCCCCTTAACCAACACCGTGGACCCTTTCTGTGACTGACGTTAGGCCCACTGGGTCTACACAGAAGCACAGGAGGTGCCCTTATGAAACGTGAAACACTCAAGGCTGTCCTTGTGGCTATCGTTCGCTCTAAGGCGTTCTGGAAGCTGACAGGGGCTGTGGCCTTGCTGGCCGGTTTGACCATCCCTGAGGGTTTACTTGAGCTGGTCTCTGAGCTGGTCCGTGAGGTCCTGGCTGAGGTTGGCACTGGCATAGCCGCTGCTGTACTCACTGCCCCATGGGTCACCTACGTGGCCGCTGTGTGAGACCCTGGCAACACCTGAGCGTGGCCCTTTGAGGTCACCTTAGGGCTGTCCCTGTGTCACTCCCTTGGCGTCAATATCTCAATCCCGGATGTCCTCACTAAGGAGAGAGACAGACCCTCCATATGGTTCCCTCTATGATCCTTCCTTAAAGATCACTCTTAGGCTCACATTGAGACACTGGCTGTCAAGGCTTAATGTCAATCCCGGATGTCCTCACCCATGAGGTAGACCGGATGACCCTCTATGATACTTAAAGGTCTCTCATAGACCCTGTACCTTAAAGGACCCTCTGAGGGCTGTTCCTTTGTGATTGGTGATTATTGCTGATAAGCATCACCTCCCTAAGCTGTACCCTGTTAGGCCTTAGTGGCTTGACGTCTATCCCTATGCGACCTCTGTGACTGTGGTGGTCAACAGGCGTGGTGGTCTGGTCTCTACAGAGAGCGCATGGCCGTGATAGTCGTCAAGACCAGTGAGTCTTATCAGACAGCTCACTATCTCCCTTTAGAACCCCAGGGTCTGCCACCTTTAGGCCCTGGGCGCTCTTTCCTTGCTGCACCTTGCTGCACCTTGAGCTTTCCTTTAAGTGTCCTTGCTGGCCCTCTGTGGTCCCTTGCTGAGGCTGTTTAAAAGAAGACTCCCATGCACGTCTCTTGTGGTTCCCTCTAAGGTCCCTTGAGGCGTTCTCTTAGTGTGATGTTATTACATGTCACCAATGACCATGACCCGTGAGGTCTCCCTTGAGTGTTACTGTATAACACCCTTGAGGTCACATGATGGCCTGGGCCTGGATGGTCTCCGTTGAGATCCTTTGAGGACCCTTTAGGGCTGACCAAAAAATGACACAAAAATCTGAGACACCACCTGTAAGTAACACCGCTCGCGTGTACCCCCGTGCCCCTGCGCGCTGGCCTGAGCTTTATGGCGCATGCGTGGGGTCCTTATCGCGCCCATGTGTCGTGTCGCGTGAAAGCCTGGGAGTTTCCCTGAGAGCTGAGCCCTTGAGGGTGACCATAGGGTGACCATGCTGAGTCCTTGCCGTGCCCTCTGAGATCCCTTGAGGTTGACCCGAGAGACCATGAGTCATTGTCACAACACTGTGCCAACACTGTCACAAAGGTCCTTGACGGTGCCTGTAGGTGCTGGCCTAATGGGCTTCCCTGAGTTGCGCTTGAACTCCAGCAATTCCGTGAGCAGGGTACTCCACTTGCCTTTGGTGATCCCCATGGAAAACAGCACGAGGAATGAATAGAGCCCGGTTTTTTCCACCACCAGGCCACGCTCCCAGAGGAATTTACTGACCACCGCCGCCGGGATTCCGCAGTCACTCAAGGCACCGCCCGCCGTAAGGCCGGGCATCACCAGGGTGACCTTGATCGGGTCGAGCAACACATAGTCTTCGGCGATATCACCAAAGCCATGCCAGTCGGCCTCGGGCTGCAGCAACCAGTCGGCCGTCGCCACCCGATCAATGCCCGCCACCGAAGGCGGCTGCCAGATGGAAAACCACCAGTCATCGGCGGCAATATGCTGGCGCAGATTGGCCAGGGCCCGACGGAAACTCAGGGCCTCATCGAACATTTCCTGGAGCAGCGAACGCCCTGCCGGCCCTTCCATCATGGCCGACGCCACGTCCAGCGAGGCAATGATGCTGTACTGCGGCGAGGTAGAGATGTGCATCATGAACGCTTCATTGAACCGGTCACGGTCCAGTTGCCGTGCCCCGCCGTCCTGTACATGGATCATCGACGCCTGGCTGAAGGCCGCCAACAACTTGTGGGTCGAATGCGTGGTGAACACCAGCGGGCTATCGGGCGTACGCGAAGTCCCCATGCCATAGCGCCCGGCGAAAAACTCGTGGAAGGCCGCGTAGGCATACCAGGCCTCGTCAAAGTGCAGGACCTCGACACTGTTGCCCAATTGTTGCTTGATCAGCTCGGCGTTGTAGCACAGGCCGTCATAGGTCGAGTTGGTCACCACCGCCAGCTTGACCTTGGGCTCGCGGCCCCGGGTCAAGGGGCTGGCCTCGATCTTGGCGAGAATCGACTCGCGGCTGAACTCGGTTAGCGGAATCGGGCCGATGATCCCCAGCTCATTGCGCTCCGGGCACAAGTACAGCGGGATCGCGCCGGTCATGATGATCGAGTGCAGCACCGACTTGTGGCAGTTGCGGTCCACCAGCACCAGGTCATCGCGGCCGACCATGGAATGCCAGACGATCTTATTGGCGGTGGACGTACCATTGATCACAAAGAAGGTATGGTCGGCGCCAAAGTTGCGCGCCGCACGGGCTTCAGCTTCGGCCAAGGGGCCGGTGTGATCCAGCAGCGAACCGAGTTCCGGCACCGACACCGACAAATCCGAACGCAGGGTATTTTCCCCGAAAAACTGATGAAACGCCTGCCCCACCGGGCTTTTGCGATAGGCAACACCACCGCCGTGGCCGGGGGTATGCCAGGAGTAGTTGGAGTCGGCCGTGTGCTGCACCAGAGCCTTGAAGAATGGCGGCAGCAGTCCATCGAGGTAAGTACGCGCCGCCCGGGCCACCTGCCGGGCCAGAAATGGCACGGTGTCTTCGAACAGGTAGAGAATGCCGCGCAGCTGGTTGAGTTCACTCATGGCGTCGGCCGGGGCATTTTCCAGGGTGACTTGCTCGCCCAGGGCAAAGATTGGCAGGTTGGGCGCACGCAGGCGCGCCAGTCGGATCAGCTCGACCATGTTCTGCAGCAGATGGGTATTTTCCCCGGCGCCTTCAGCGGCGATCAGCATGCACGCCAGCCCATGATGGGTCGAGGCCACCAGCCGGCCCTCGGCATAGTCCACGGCAGAAAAGATACTGAAACCTTCTTGCTCCAGCTCCCGGGCGATGCCCCGGACCCGATCACCGGCGACGGTGTCGGCCTTGATATCACGGTGCACGATCAGGATAGGGAACTTCAGGTCTTTGTACATGGGGCTTGGCGTCCTGAGAGCGATGTACTCAGGGTAGAAGCTGGGAGCGAATGTCGCGAATGAAGATTTCGAAGCCTATACAGAACCAATGTGGGAGCGGGCTTGCCCGCGATGGCGGTGGATCAGTAACAGCTGCACTGGCTGTCAAACCGTAATCGCGGGCAAGCCCGCTCCCACACAAGCCTGCTCCGACATGTTTAGACCGTGCCGGGCCCGACTAGTGTTGGGTCAACTGGGTCCACAACGCCGGCGCCCCCGCCGACTTGGCGATGGCTTCCAGGCGTGCCGCGTGCTCGGCCATGTCCTGCTCGCTGGCGCGGATGATGGTCGTGGGCTTGCGGTCCGCCGGCAGGCGACGGATTTCCGAAGGTCGGTTGCCCGAGCCTTCGGCCGAACCGTTGCCATCGGAGGCGTTGCCGGCCAGGGACAGGCTGGTCTGCCCGCCCGTCATGGTCAGGTAGACGTCCGCGAGAATCTCGGAGTCGAGCAAGGCGCCGTGCAGTTCACGGCCGGAGTTGTCGACGCCATAGCGTTTGCACAAGGCGTCGAGGCTGTTGCGCTGGCCCGGGTGGCGCTCACGGGCCATCATCAGGGTGTCGAGGATCGAGCAGTGACGGGTGATGTCCGCCCGATCCGTCTGGCCCATCAGCGCGAATTCGTTGTTGATGAAACCCACGTCGAACGCCGCGTTGTGGATGATCAACTGCGCGCCGTTGATGAACTCGAAAAACTCATCGGCAACTTCCGCAAAGCGCGGCTTGCCCACCAGGAATTCGTTGGTGATGCCGTGCACGCCAATGGCGCCTTCGTCACTTTCCCGGTCCGGTTGCAGGTACACGTGGAAATGCCGGCCGGTAAGGCGGCGGCCCATCAACTCGACACAGCCGATTTCAATGATCCGGTGACCATCGGTCACCGGCATGCCGGTGGTTTCGGTATCGAGTACAACGGATCGGATGGCCATCAGGGTTCAGCTCTCAACGGTGTGTGTATTTCAAGGGGCGGGATATTAGCACGCTCTATAACCGGAGCGCCCCCTAGAGGAACGCCGCGAGCCCTCGCCCAACAGTTTTTTACAAGGTTTAGCAAAGCTTGCGCAGTTTGCTATCACACGCCTTGTTAGCCTGCGCCGCTCCTTACAGATGCGTAAAAATCTACCCATGCTCAAGCCAAACTATCTGCTCGCCCTGTGCCTGATGGGCGCTGCCCATGCCCAGGCCACCAGCTTTGTGATGACCACCGACGCCCTGGTCAGCCTGTCGATGAGTGCCACCAAGGGCACCAGCAGCAACTTCAAGGATGACAAGATCGTACTGGCGGCCAAGGACGATGCCGCGGCGTTTGTTGCCAGCCACGGCGAGATACGGGGTGTCCAGCTGGAGTCGGCATTGCAGCACATTCGCCGCACCTTGCCGGCGTTACGCGATACGGACGAGCAACTCGCCCGGGGGATTCTGGCGTTGTGATTTCAGCGATTGCCAGATCCAGGACCGCGCCCGCCAACAAGGGCTATGGGGAACCTCAGCTCTGCTTGTAACCGCGCACGTCATCCACGCCACGATTGGCCAATTGGTCGGCCCGCTCGTTGCCCGGGTGGCCGATATGCCCGCGCACCCATTTCCAGGTGATGTTATGGCGGTTGCACTGTTCATCCAGCAACTGCCATAGGTCGGCGTTCTTTACCGGCTCCTTGGCTGCAGTCTTCCAGCCGCGCTTTTTCCAGTTGACCATCCACTCGTTGATGCCTTTCATGACGTACTGCGAATCCGTCACCAGCAGCACGTCGCAACGGCGCTTGAGCTCCTCCAGGCCGCGAATGGCGCCCATCAGCTCCATGCGGTTGTTGGTGGTGTTGGGTTCGCCGCCCCACAACTCCTTCTCCACGCCCTTGCACACCAGCAAGGCGCCCCAGCCGCCCGGACCAGGATTGCCCTTGCAGGCGCCGTCGGTAAAGAGTTCTACGCTATCGGTCATTACGCTATCCATCAAAGCGGGTTGCCGGTAATCGACCGACAGCTCCCGAGGTCGCACACGACGACCTGAATGCCAAAAAGTGAGTTATTGCTCGCTGGAGCGCCGGTTGACCTTGGCCAGGGGCATTGGCACCAGTTTGCCGATGGGCTCGCGCCGGACCTGGCTCACCGGTCGCAGCCCGACCACGATCTTGCGGGCTACCAGCAGGTAGAAACCGCCCCCGGACAACTGCCAGGCCCCGGCACGGCGCTCCCAACCGGCCAACCGGCCCTGCCACTTGGGCGAAGCAAGCGGCGGACGATAGCACCCGAAGCGACGTTTCTCCAGCGCGAAGCCCAGCAGGTTCAACCAGTCGCTGACCCGTGAGGGCGAGATGCAGCGGGCCTGGCGCAGCGCATCATGGGCGAAGACATGCCGCAGGCCCCAGGAGCTCCAGGGGTTGATGCCGACGATCAATAGATGGCCACCCGGGCGCACCGCGCTGGCCGCTTCACGCAGCAAGCCATGGGGCGACAGGCAGAAATCCAGGCCGTGCTGCATCACCACCACATCGGCGGCGTGCTCGCTCAAAGGCCAGGCCTGTTCTTCGCAGACAATCTCGACCCCCGGCAACGGCGCGCCCAGGCGCACATTGCGCTGCACCTGGGGCGCGGGCGGCGGGGTTTGTGCCGAAGGGCCGTAGTGCACCAGGTAGCCGCCAAAGAAGCGCTCAAGCTCTTCTTCGAGCATAAGCCGCTCCTGTTCCAGCAGAAATTGCCCGATCGGCCCGGACAGCCACTCACGGGCTGCGCTGATCAACGCCAGCCACTCGGGATCGGCCTGGGCGAACGCTTTATCAGTCATTGCATTCTCCAACTCGCCAAGACGTTCTAAGATGCACCAATGTGTTCAGCTTGGCGAATAGAAGAATGATACAGATCAGTGCCCTGCCCGCCTTCACCGATAACTACATCTGGTTGTTACAGGACCATCGCAGCCATCGTTGTGCCGTGGTCGATCCGGGCGATGCCGCGCCTGTCATGGCGTGGCTTGCGCAGCACCCGGACTGGACCCTCGGCGACATCCTGATTACCCACCACCACAATGACCACGTGGGCGGCGTAGAGCAGCTCAAGCAAGCCACAGGCGCCAAGGTCTATGGCCCGGCCAGCGAAAAAATCCCGGCCCGTGACGTCGCGCTCAACGATAACGACCGGATCGAGGTGCTGGGCTGGGGCTTCGACGTGCTCGCCGTGCCGGGACACACCCTGGGACATATAGCCTTTTATCATCATGGCTTGCTGTTCTGCGGCGACACCCTGTTCGCCGCCGGTTGTGGGCGTTTGTTCGAAGGCACGCCGCAACAGATGTACAACTCCCTGGAGCGCCTGGCCGCGCTGCCGGCCGACACGCTGGTCTACTGCACCCACGAGTACACCCAAAGCAACCTGCGCTTTGCCCAGGCCGTGGAACCGCACAACGCCGATATCGCCGAACGGGTGGCTAAAGTCAGCCAACTTCTGGCAGCCGGCAAGATGACGTTGCCCTCGACCTTGGCCCTGGAAAAACTCACCAACCCGTTTTTGCGCACCGCCGAAACATCCGTTAAACAAAAAGCGGACGAGTGGGGGAACCGCGATAACCGCGCTGGGAGCGAGGTTTTTGCTAGCTTGCGAGCGTGGAAAGACACGTTCTAAGCAGACAGGTTCTGATACGAAATTTCTGAATGGTTGACCGGAACCCAAGCGCTTTCTAGAATCGCCCGACATTTTTGCCCGGAACTAACTTCCAGCCAATGTCGTCATCTATTCGTAAGTCCAACCATTCAGACGCATTGACCCGCCTGGCTCAAGCCATTGCGGTGGCCGTATCCGCAACTCTGGCGGGCTGCCAAACCACTCATTTCGCTGCACAATCCACCGTGCAACCCAAACCCGTACTCACAGCCAAGATCAAGCAAAAACCCCTTTGGCTCTCAGAGAAGCCAAGCCCGCAGGTCCCCCAGGATGTCTGGGAGCGCATGCGCCAGGGGTTCCAACTGCAGGACGGTGTCGGCGTCAACCCGCGTATCGAGCAACAGCGCCTGTGGTTCGCCAGCAACCCGTCCTTCCTGGAGAATGCCGGCGAACGCGGCAGCCTCTATATTCACTACATCGTCGAACGCCTTGAAGAACGCAACATGCCCCTGGAGCTGGCGCTGCTGCCAGTGATTGAAAGTGCCTACAACCCAATGGCCTATTCACGCAGCGATGCGGTCGGCCTGTGGCAATTCATTCCCTCCACCGGGCGCTACTTCAACCTGCGCCAGACCCGTGCCTACGACGGCCGTCGCGACATCACCGCCTCCACCACCGCCGCCCTGGACTATCTGACACGTCTGCATGACATGTTCAACGGCGACTGGCTGCTGGCCCTGGCGGCCTATAACGCGGGTGAAGGCACGGTCAGCCGGGCCATCGAGCGCAACGAGAAGCTCGGCCTGCCCACCGACTACTGGAACCTGCCGCTGCCCCAGGAAACCAAGGACTACGTGCCCAAGTTCCTGGCGCTGTCCCAGGTGGTGCTGGCCCCCGAGGCCTACGGCGTCAACCTGAACCCGATTGCCAACACGCCGTACTTCGAAATGGTCGAAGTCAAGCAAAGCATGGACCTGTCCCGGGTCGCCGCGCTGGCCGAGATCGACGAAGACGAACTGTTCCAGCTCAACCCGGCCTTCAAGCAACGCACCACCCTGGACGGTCCCCAGCATTTGTTGGTGCCCACCTCCAAGGCGCAGTTACTGGCCAGTAGCCTGTCCTCGATGAACCCCGAGGAATTGTTGAGCCTGCGCCCGAAAAAGCCGGTGTTTGACGAAGTCGAACACAAGGCCGTGGCCGGGCGCTCGCGCAGCTACAAGGTCAAGAGCGGCGACAACCTGACGCTGATTGCCAAGGCCAACAAGGTCGATGTGCATGACCTGCAGCGCTGGAACAAGCTCAATGGCCAGGCCCTGAAGGTTGGCCAGACCCTGGTGATGCAGGACACCCGCAAACTGGTGGCCAAGGCTGGCGGCAAGAAACCGGTGCAATACAAGGTCAAGAAAGGTGACTCGCTGTACATGGTTGCCAAGCGCTTCAACGTCGAGATGCAACATCTCAAGCGTTGGAACCCTCGCACTGGCCAGGCCTTGAAGCCGGGGCAGATGCTGGTGGTTTCCGGGCCAAGATAAACCGAGTGCACGCAGGCCTGTATGGGAGCCAGCTCCCATACAGGCCCTGCGCACCGCTCAAGATCCCTCCGAGCCTGAAAATGGCCTTTTCAACAGTCTTTTTCCAAGCGGAACAAGCTGTTACTGTACCGATCATAAAGCCCAAGCCGCCCGGATCGGATCTCTGACTTGAAGCGTCCCCTCCTTCTACTAATAAGTCTGGCCTTGAGCTTTTGCGCGAATGCGACCATTACCGAGAACCACGGTTATGCGCAGTTCGGTACGCTCAAGTACCCGGCCAAATTCACCCACTTCGATTGGGTAAACCCCGCAGCGCCCAAGGGCGGCACCTTGCGGGTCATGGCATTTGGCACGTTTGACACCCTCAACCCCTATACCTTCAAGGGCTCCAGCCCGGTCTCCACCGCCAATTTCCTGCAATACGGCGTTAACGAGCTCAACGAGCCGCTGATGGTCGGCACCGGCCAGTACGCCCCATCCGGCGACGAGCCCACGTCCAGTTATGGCCTGATTGCCCAATCTGTGGAGTACAGCGAGGACCGCAGTTGGGTGGTGTTCAACCTGCGCCCGCAAGCGCGCTTCCATGACGGCAAGCCCATTACCGCCGACGACGTGGCGTTTTCCTACCGCACCTTGCTGACCGAAGGCCATCCGCAATACCGCACCAACCTGCAGGAAGTGGCCCGGGTGGATGTACTCAACCCCCATCGCATCCGCTTCGTGTTCAAGCGCGCCGGCAACCCGCTGTTGATCCTGCGCCTGGGCGAGTTGCCGGTGCTGCCTCAGCACTACTGGAAAAACCGCGACTTCAAGGCCACCACCTTCGAGCCGCCGCTGGGCAGCGGGCCCTATCGCATCAGCCAGGTGCAACCGGGCCGGCAATTGGTGTTCGAGCGGGTCAAGGACTATTGGGGCAAGGACCTGCCGGTCAATCGCGGGTTCTACAACTACGACAAGGTCGAGGTGGAGTTCTATCGCGACAGCGACGTGGCCTTCGAGGCATTCAAGGCCGGCGAATTCGACATTTATATCGAACACCAGGCCAAAAACTGGGCCAATGGCTACAACTTCCCGGCGGTGAACCGTGGCGAAGTCATCAAGGCGCAGATTGCCCACCAGATCCCGACCCAGAGCCAGGGCCTGTTCATGAACAGCCGGCGCGCCACTTTCAGCCAGGCCAAAGTGCGCGAAGCGCTGGGGCTGATGTTCGATTTCGAGTGGACCAACCGCACCCTGTTCAGCGGCGCCTATAAACGCACCCTGAGCTACTACCCCAACAGCGAATTCGCGGCCAGCGGCCTGCCGGTGGGTCATGAATGGCTGATGCTCTCGCCCTATCGCGACCAGCTGCCGTCCAATCTGTTTACCCAGGCCTTCAGCCTGCCGCAGACCGACGGGCGCGGCATCCCCCGGGAAACCTTGCGCCGTGCCCTCGGCCTGCTGGCCGAAGGTGGCTGGAAACTCTCTGGCCAGCGCCTGCTCGACAGCAATGGCCAGCCGCTGCGTTTCGAAATCCTGCTGGTCAACCCGAACCTGGAGCGCATCCTGCAACCTTACGTCGAAAACCTGCGCAGCATCGGCATTGATGCCCGCCTGCGCACGGTGGACCGCGCGCAGTACAAGCAGCGCCTCGATCAGTTTGATTTCGACATGATCCTGATGACCCTCAACCAGACCTTGAGCCCTGGCCTTGAGCAGTGGCAGTACTTCCACTCCAGCCAGGCCGCGATCAAAGGCAGCAAGAACTACGCGGGCATCGCCAACCCGGTGGTCGACCACCTGCTGGAGCAACTGCTCGCCGCGCAGACCCGCGACCAACAAGTCGCCGCCGGCCGGGCCCTGGACCGGGTCCTGCTGTGGCAGCACTACAGTATTCCCAATTGGTATCTCAACTATCATCGCCTGGCGTACCGTAACCGGTTCGCCTTCGTCACCACGCCGCCCTACAGCCTGGGCCTGAGCGCGTGGTGGCTGAAAGCTTCGGAGAAACCCCAATGATGCCTTTGCGTACTGCGATTATCAGTGGCCTGTTGTTTTGCGCCCAGGCCGTTGCTGCCCCACAACATGCCTTGACCCTGTATGACGAGCCGCCCAAGTACCCGGCCAATTTCAAGCATGTCGACTACGTCAACCCGGATGCGCCCAAAGGCGGCACCTTTCGCGAAGCAGCCATGGGCAGCTTCGACAGCCTCAATCCGTTTATCAGCAAGGGCGTGCCCGCCGATAACATCACCCTGGTCTACGACACCCTGGCCCAGCAGGGCCTGGACGAACCCATCACTGAATATGGCCTGATCGCCGGCAAGATCGAAAAAGCCCCGGATAACAGCTGGGTACGCTTCTACCTGCGGCCCGAAGCGCGCTTCCACGATGGCCATCCGGTGCATGCCGAAGATGTGGTGTTCACCTTTGAGACCCTGATCACCCAGGGCAGCCCGATCTACCGCACCTACTACGCCGACGTCGCCGAAGTGATCGCCGAAGACCCATTGCGCGTGCTGTTCAAGTTCAAGCACACCAGCAACCGCGAACTGCCGTTGATCCTCGGCCAATTGCCAGTGTTGCCCAAACACTGGTGGGCCGGGCGTGACTTTGCCAAGAGCAGCCTGGAGATCCCCCTGGGCAGCGGCCCCTACAAAGTGGCCGAGGTCAAGCCAGGGCGCTCGATCCGCTACGAGCGGGTCAAGGATTACTGGGGCAAGGACCTGCCCGTCAACAAGGGCCTGTACAACTTCGATTACCGCATCAGCGATTACTACCGCGACAGCACCGTGGCCCTGGAGGCGCTCAAGGCCGGGCAGTTCGATTACTGGCAGGAAATGACGGCCAAGAACTGGGCCAACGCCTACAACGTCCCGGCCGTGGCCGAGGGCCGGCTGATCAAGGAAGAACTGCCCAACGGCAATCCCACCGGGATGCAGGGTTTTGTGTTCAATATCCGCAAGCCGATGTTCCAGGACGTGCGGGTGCGCAAGGCGATCAGCCTGTTGATGGACTTCGAATGGACTAACAAGCAACTCTTCAACGGCGCCTATACCCGTACCCGCAGCTATTTCGAGAACTCGGACATGGCCGCCACCGGCCTGCCCAGCCCTGCCGAACTGGCGATTCTCGAACCGCTGCGCGGCAGGATCCCTGACGAAGCCTTCACCCAGGCCTTCGCCCCGGCAAAAACCGATGCCAGCGGCATGATCCGCACCCAGCAGCGCGAAGCCTACCAACTGTTGCAAGAGGCCGGCTGGCGCATTGTTGACGACAAGATGGTCGACACCACCGGCAAGCCGGTGAGCATCGAGTTCATGCTGGCCCAGACCGACTTCGAGCGCATCCTGCTGCCGTTCAAGCGCAACCTGGCGGACCTGGGCATCGAACTGGTGATCCGCCGGGTCGATGTCTCGCAATACGTCAACCGCGTGCGCTCGCGGGACTTCGACATGATGGTCGGCAGCTTTCCGCAGTCCTCCTCACCGGGTAACGAGCAGCGTGAGTTCTGGCAATCGAGCAGTGCCGACAAGCCCGGCAGCCGAAACTACATCGGCCTCAAGGACCCGGCCATCGACGAATTGGTGGAACAATTGATCAATGCCGACTCGCGCAACAGCCTGGTGGCCCATGCCAAGGCCCTGGACCGAGTCTTGCAGTTTGGCTACTACGTGATCCCCAACTGGCACATCAAGACCTACCGCGTGGCCTATTGGAATCACCTTGGCCACCCTAAAGTCCCGCCCCGCTATGACGTGGGCATTGCCACTTGGTGGATCAAGCCCCATCAGGCCCCGGCCGTAACGCCGCAACCCCAGACCACGGCCGATCCGGCGAGCGGAGGCGACTGACATGCTGGCTTATATTTTTCGCAGGTTGCTGCTGATCATCCCCACGCTGTTCGGCATTTTGCTGATCAACTTTGTGATTATCCAGGCCGCCCCCGGCGGCCCGGTGGAACAAATGATCGCCAAGCTCGAAGGCTTTGAAGGTGCTACCAGCCGTATCGCCGGTGGCGGTGCCGAAGTCTCGGTGGCCGGCTCCAGCTACCGCGGGGCCCAGGGCCTGGACCCGACGCTGATCAAGGAAATCGAGAAGATGTACGGCTTCGACAAGTCGGCGCCGGAACGCTTGTGGATCATGGTCAAGAACTACGCCCAGCTGGACTTTGGCGACAGCTTCTTTCGCGACGCCAAGGTCATCGACCTGATCAAGGAGAAAATGCCGGTGTCCATCTCCCTCGGGTTATGGAGCACCCTGATCATGTACCTGGTCTCGATCCCCCTCGGGATCGCCAAGGCCACTCGCCATGGCAGCCACTTTGACGTGTGGACCAGTTCGGCAATCATCGTCGGCTATGCGATCCCGGCGTTTCTGTTTGCCATCCTGCTGATCGTGGTGTTTGCCGGCGGCAGTTATTTTGACTGGTTCCCGCTGCGAGGCCTGACCTCCAACAACTTTGACGAACTGAGCTGGGGCGGCAAGATCCTCGACTACTTCTGGCACCTGGCGCTGCCGGTCACGGCCCTGGTCATCGGTAACTTCGCCACCATGACCCTGCTGACCAAAAACAGCTTTCTCGACGAGATCAACAAGCAGTACGTGATCACCGCCAAGGCCAAGGGCCTGACCAATCACCGCGTGCTCTACGGCCATGTGTTCCGCAACGCCATGCTGCTGGTGATCGCCGGGTTCCCTTCAGCGTTTATCGGCATCTTTTTTACCGGATCGCTGCTAGTCGAAGTGATCTTCTCCCTCGACGGCCTGGGCCTGATGAGCTTTGAAGCGGCGATCAACCGCGATTACCCGGTGGTGTTCGGCACCCTGTTTATCTTCACCCTGCTGGGCCTGGTGGTGAAACTGATCGGTGATTTGACCTACACCCTGGTCGACCCGCGTATCGACTTCGAAAGCCGGGAGCATTGAGATGACGCTATCCCCCCTCAATCGCCGCCGCTTCGAGCGTTTCAAGGCCAATAAACGTGGCTGGTGGTCGCTGTGGCTGTTCCTGATTCTGTTTGGCCTGAGCCTGGGCGCCGAGTTGATCGCCAATGACAAGCCGTTGGCAGTGCATTACGACGGCGACTGGTACTTCCCGGCGCTCAAGCGCTACCCGGAAACCACCTTCGGCGGCGAATTCCCCCTGGAAGCCAACTACAAAAGCCCGTACATCCGCGAACTGCTC
Source organism: Pseudomonas sp. WS 5410 (assembly GCF_012985645.1). Taxonomy (NCBI): domain Bacteria; kingdom Pseudomonadati; phylum Pseudomonadota; class Gammaproteobacteria; order Pseudomonadales; family Pseudomonadaceae; genus Pseudomonas; species Pseudomonas sp. WS 5410. Next base: position 501,706 of record NZ_JAAQWS010000001.1, read on the forward strand.
AAGGCCAAGGATGCCTGGACGCTCTGGGCACCGATCCCCTACAGCTACCAGAGCATCAACTACGACCTGAAAGTCCCGGCGCCGGCGCCGCCTTCGGCGGATAACCTGCTGGGCACCGACGACCAGGGCCGCGACGTGCTGGCGCGGGTGATCTATGGCTTTCGAGTCTCGGTGCTGTTTGCCCTGACCCTGACGGTGTTGAGCTCGATCATCGGTGTGGCGGCCGGGGCCCTGCAGGGTTTTTATGGCGGCTGGGTCGACCTGGCCGGCCAGCGATTCCTGGAAATCTGGTCGGGGTTGCCGGTGCTGTACCTGCTGATCATCCTCGCCAGCTTTGTACAGCCGAACTTCTGGTGGCTGCTGGGGATCATGTTGCTGTTTTCCTGGATGAGCCTGGTGGACGTGGTGCGCGCCGAGTTCCTGCGTGGCCGTAACCTGGAATACGTGCGCGCGGCCCGGGCCCTGGGCATGCAGAACGGCGCGATCATGTTCCGCCATATCCTGCCCAATGCCATGGTCTCAACCATGACCTTTATGCCCTTCATCCTCACCGGCGCGATTGGCACCCTCACCGCCCTGGACTTCCTGGGCTTCGGCCTGCCCGCCGGGTCGCCGTCCCTGGGCGAGTTGGTGGCCCAGGGCAAATCCAACCTGCAGGCGCCATGGCTGGGCATCAGTGCCTTTGCGGTGCTGGCGATCATGTTGAGTTTGCTGGTGTTTATCGGCGAGTCCGCTCGCGATGCCTTCGACCCGAGGAAATGAGATGAATCAGGACAATCTGATCGAAGTCCGCGACCTCAGCGTCGAGTTCGTCACCGGCGAGCAGCATCAGCGCGTGGTGGAAAATATCAGCTTCGATATCCGCCGCGGTGAAACCCTGGCCCTGGTCGGCGAAAGCGGCTCCGGCAAGTCGGTGACCGCCCACTCGATTCTGCGCCTGCTGCCCTACCCCCTGGCGCGGCATCCGTCCGGCACGATCAAGTATGCCGGGCAGGATCTGCTGACCCTGAAAGAAAAGCCCCTGCGCCAGATTCGCGGCAACCGCATTGCGATGATCTTCCAGGAGCCGATGACCTCGCTGAACCCGCTGCACTCCATCGAAAAGCAGATCAACGAAGTGCTGGGCCTGCACAAGGGCCTGACCGGCAAGGCTGCGACCCTGCGCACCCTGGAACTGCTGGACCTGGTGGGCATCCCCGAACCGCACAAGCGCCTCAAGGCCTTGCCCCATGAGTTGTCCGGCGGCCAGCGTCAGCGGGTGATGATCGCCATGGCCCTGGCCAACGAGCCGGAACTGCTGATCGCCGACGAGCCGACCACGGCCCTGGACGTGACCGTGCAGTTGAAGATCCTCGAACTGCTCAAGGAGTTGCAGGCGCGCCTGGGCATGGCGCTGTTGCTGATCAGCCATGACTTGAACCTGGTGCGGCGCATTGCCCACCGCGTGTGTGTGATGCAGCGCGGTTGCATTGTCGAGCAGGCGTCCTGCGAAGAACTGTTTCGCTCCCCGCAGCATCCGTACACCCAGGAACTGCTGGCCGCCGAGCCCAGTGGCGGTCCGGCAAGCAACGCGGTTGGCCCGCCGCTGCTGGAAGTCGACGACCTGAAAGTCTGGTTCCCGATCAAAAAAGGCTTCCTGCGCAATACCGTCGATTACGTCAAGGCGGTGGACGGTATCCACTTCAGCCTGCCCCAGGGCCAGACCCTGGGCATTGTCGGCGAAAGCGGCTCGGGCAAATCTACCCTGGGCCTGGCGATCCTGCGGTTGATCGGCAGCAAGGGCGGGATCCGTTTTGAGGGCCAGCAACTGGACCAACTGACCCAGCAACAGGTGCGGCCATTGCGCCGGGAAATGCAGGTGGTGTTCCAGGACCCGTTTGGCAGCCTGAGCCCGCGTATGTGCGTCAGCGAGATCGTTGGCGAAGGTTTGCGCATCCACAAGATCGGCACCGCGGCCGAGCAGGAAGCAGCGATTATCGCCGCGCTCAAGGAGGTGGGGCTCGACCCGCAGACCCGCCACCGCTACCCCCACGAATTCTCCGGAGGTCAACGCCAGCGCATCGCCATTGCCCGCGCCCTGGTGCTCAAGCCACGCCTGATCCTGCTGGATGAGCCCACCTCGGCTCTCGACCGCACGGTGCAGCGCCAGGTGGTGGAACTGCTGCGCAACCTGCAGGCCAAGTACAACCTGACCTACCTGTTTATCAGCCATGACCTGGCGGTGGTCAAAGCCCTGAGCCATCAGTTGATGGTGGTCAAACAGGGGCAAGTGGTGGAACAGGGGGATGCCAAGACCATCTTCGCCGATCCCCAGCATGCCTATACCCGGCAGTTGCTGGAGGCCGCGTTTCTGGTGCCGACCTCACGTAGCTGATCTTGAGTTTAGGCCGGAGACGCCTTGTGGGAGCTGGCTTGCCAGCTCCCACATTTGATTTGTGCAGCTCTGCAGGCAAAGCCTTTCGCAAAAGCAAACCAATATCATTTGCGCTGCCCGCAGGCCTTTGCTTTAATCGCGACCAATTCCTATTCACGTCGTGGCGCCAGCGCCGGTTGGATATTGTGTCGACTTCCCCCGCTTCCTTCAGTCAGCTCTACGGCAGCCACCACTCCTGGCTGCTCGGCCTGTTGCGCCGGCGCCTGAGCAACCGCTGGGATGCCGCCGACCTGGCGCAAGACACCTTTATCCGCGTGCTCAAGCGCCCGCCTGACCAGGCTGACGCCGTGCGCGAGCGCTCGTACCTGGCGACCATCGCCCGTGGCCTGTGCATCGACCATTGGCGCCGCCGCCAACTGGAGCAGGCCTGGCTGCAAAGCCTCGCCGACCGCCCACAGGCGGTGCAGCCATCGCCGGAGCAGCGGGCGATCATTGTCGAAACCCTGTACGAGGTCGATGCCATGCTCGCGCGCCTGCCGCGCAAGGTCAGCGACGCCTTCCTGCTGGCGCAACTGCATGGCCTGACTTACAAGCAAATCGCCCTGCAGTTGGGGGTCTGTGAGCGCATGGTGAAAAAATACATGGCTCAGGCGCTGTTGCACTGCGCGGTGCTGGAAGCCGAGCTCGACGGGTTGCTGGTGGAATGAACCCCAGCGGAAAACTCAGCCACGCCAGCCTGCAGCAGGCAGCCCAATGGTATGTGCGCCTACAGGACCCGCAAGGCGGCAGTCAGGCACAACAGCATTGGCAGACATGGCTGGGGCAGAACCCCGAGCATCAGGCTGCCTGGCGCTATGTCGAGCGCGTCAGCCAACGCTTCGCGCCCCTGACCGACGAGCCCATCGGCGCCGGCCGCGCCCTGCGCAGCACGCGGCGGCAAACCCTCAAGACATTATTGGTGCTGTGCGCCGGTTCGACCTTGGCCTGGGGCACCTGGCGCGGCACTGCCCTGCCCCGGGTGATCGGCGGCTGGAGCGCCGACTACGCCACGGCCAGCGGCGAGATCCGCGATGCGTTGCTCGCCGATGGCACACACATCTGGCTCAACGCCCTGAGCGCCATGGATGTACGCTTCGATGCGCAGCAGCGCCTGTTGCACCTGCGTTTTGGCGAAGTGTTGATCGACACCGCCAAGGACCTCCAGCGGCCGTTCCTGGTCGACACCGCGCACGGCCACCTGCGTGCCCTGGGTACGCGCTTCAGTGTGCTGCACGGCGAAGACAGCACCACCCTGAATGTCTTCGACGGCCGGGTAGAAGTGCGCACCGCCGACGGCCAGCAGGTACGCATTATCGAGTCCGGGCAACAGGCGGTGTTCGGTCGGCACACGATCCGCAGCACAGTGCCCGCATCCGCCACCCGCGAGGCCTGGAGCCGCGGCGTGCTATTGGCCGACAACCTGCCCCTGGGCCAATTGATCGGTGAACTGAACCGCTACCGGCCCGGCCACCTCGGTTGTGATCCGGCCGTGGCCCAGCTGCCAGTGATGGGCTCGTTCCCGCTCAAGGACAGCGAGCATGCGTTGCGGCTGCTGGAGGCGGCATTGCCGATCCAGGTGGACAGAGTGCTGCCGTGGTGGGTCAGCGTGGGGCCCAAAACGCACGCTACTTAACGCCCACCAACCGGGCTGTTGTGGCGAGCGGGCTTGCCCGCGTTGGGTCGCGTAGCGGCCCCAAAAGATGGGACTGCTGCGCAGTCCAACGCGGGCAAGCCCGCTCGCCACAACAGGCCTGGCTCAAGGCGAGCAGTTTTTTTGGCTCCACCTGTTCCCCTTTTCGACGTTCGTTCGGTTAACCCAGCAGACGCTTTCATATTCGCCGAATCCGTAGGGAACCTTCCATGTCGCAACCCGCTGCTTTCACGCTGCGCCCCCTGGCGCTGGCCATCACCGCGACCCTGCTCTGCCTGGGCCCGCTCAATGTGCAGGCGGTGGAAACGCCGTCGACCCAGGAAACCACGCGCAGCTACAACATTGGCGCCGGGTCGCTGGTCAGCGTGCTGAATCGCTTTGCCGAGCAGTCCGGGGTGTTTATCGCCGGCCACAACAGCCTGGCAGCCGGGAAGACCAGCCCTGGACTCAGTGGCAGCTACACCCCCGCAGCCGGCTTGCAGCGTTTGTTGCAAGGCAGCGGTTTGCAGGCCCAACCCCAGGGCGACAATGGCTATGTGCTGGAGCTGGTGCCGCTCAATACCGGCGAGCTGGAGCTGGGTGCCACCACCATTTCCGGCGTGGCCCTGGGCGCCACCACCGAAGACAGTCATTCCTACACCACCGGCTCGATGGCCTCGGCCACCGGCCTGCCGCTGTCGATCCGCGAGACGCCGCAGTCGGTCACCGTGATCACCCGCCAGCAGATGGATGACCAGGGTTCCAACAACATCGCCGACACCCTGCGCCGCGCCCCTGGCGTCAGCGTGCAGAACTACGACAGCGAGCGCTGGGAGTTCTCCAGCCGTGGCCTGCCGATCACCAATTTCCAGTACGACGGCGTCAACTCCACCTATGACGGCGTGTATGACTACGGCACCACCAGCACCGACATGGCGGTGTACGACCACCTGGAAATCATCAAGGGCTCATCGGGCCTGATGAGCGGTTCGGGCGACCCGTCGGCCACGGTCAACCTGATCCGTAAAAAGCCCACCAAGGACTTCAAGGCCTCGGTTACCGGCACCGTGGGCTCCTGGGACAACTACCGCACCGAAGGCGATATCTCCGGGCCGCTGACCGAGTCGGGCAATGTGCGCGGGCGTTTTGTCGGGGTTTATCAGGATCGCTCGTCGTACCTGGACCACTACCAGCACACCAAGGACATTGCCTACGGCATCCTCGAAGCCGATCTGACTCCCGACACCCTGCTGACCTTCGGTATCGACCAGCAGGACACCCGCTCCCGTGGCGCCAGCTGGACCGGTTTCCCGATGTATTTCAGCAATGGCAATCGCACGAATTTCTCGCGCTCGTTCAACCCGGCCGCCGACTGGAGCCGCCGCGACTTCCAGAACCAGACGATCTTCGCCTCGGTCCAGCAAAAGCTGGCCAACGACTGGTCGCTCAAAGTCAGCCTGGACCGCAAGCGCAGCCAGCACGACACCTTGCTCGCCTCCGCCAGTGGCGGCAACCCGGACCAGGTCACTGGTGAGGGCATGTACATGTTCATGGGCAAGTACAAGGGCGACCAGGTGCAGAACACCCTCGACGTCAACCTCAGCGGCCCGTTCAGCCTGTTGGGTCGCGAGCACGAGTTGATCATGGGCTTTATGGCAACCCGCTCGAAACAGGACGTGCCGGTCTACGGTTCGATCTACCCGCCGGTGGGCGGCAGCATTTATGACTGGCGTGGTGAGTACGCCAAGCCGGATATCCCGCGCAGCGGCCAGAACGATATTGTGCAACGCCAAACCGGCGCCTACCTGGCGACCCGCCTCAAGCCTACCGATGACCTGTCGGTGATCCTGGGTACTCGCGTCAGCAATTTCAGCAACACCGACACCACCGACTTCTACGCTGCGACGAGTACCGACGCCCGCACCAGCTACAAGCAAACCGGGGTGGTGACGCCCTACGCCGGGGTGGTCTATGACCTCAACGACATCTGGTCGGTGTACAGCAGCTACACCAAGATCTACCGCCCGCAAAACAGCAAGGATGCCGACCGCAAATTGCTCGACGCGATTGAGGGCGACACTTACGAAGCCGGGCTCAAGGCAGCCTTTTTCGACGGCCGCCTGAACGCCAGCTTCGCCGCGTTCCGCATCGAGCAGGACAATGTCGCGCAATACGTCTCGGGCTTTGAAAGCGACTCGATCTATCGCCCGATTGCCGGCGCCACCACCAAGGGCTTTGAGGTGGAACTGGCCGGCGAAGTGCTGGACGGCTGGAATGTCTCGGCCGGCTACACCTACCAGCACACCCGCGATGCCAACGACGATTACGTCTACAGCTCGGTGCTGCAAACCACCACGCCGCAACAAGTGGTGCGCCTGTTCAACACCTATCGCCTGCCGGGCGCGCTGGACAAGGTGACCCTCGGCGCCGGGGTCAACTGGCAGAGCGAATTCTTCGGCAATGTGTTCCAGCCCAACCCGAATGACACGGTCAACTTTGGCCAATACGCGCGCATCACCCAGGACAGCTACTACCTGGTGGACCTGATGGCACGCTATCGCTTCAACGAGCACTTGAGCGCGACGTTGAACGTGAAAAATGCCCTGGATAAAAAGTACTACACCGGCCTGGGCAACTTCGGCACCGGGTTCTACGGCGAGCCGCGCAGCCTGCAACTGGCAACGCGCTGGGACTTCTAAGCCTGGGGGGCGCCCCCTGAAAAATGTGGGGGTTTGCCGGCGCCTAGATAAGGTCGGCGGCGTATTTATGTGCAATCATCGTGGTCCTACAAGGTCCCCCGGAGATTGCACCATGGCGCTGCCCGACCTCGCCGCCCCACGCTTCTGGCGTGATGCCAGCCTGCCGTTTATCGAGGCGCGTACCATCGAGGATGGGCGCAAGGTCTGCTACACCCGGCATGCCCACGACCACTTTTCGATTGGCGCGATCACCGCCGGGCAAAGCCTGTATCTCCATGGCCCGGACACCTTCCACATCCGCGCCGGCACCGTGGTGCTGATGAACCCGGGCGATGTGCATGCCTGCAACCCCATCGACGACCAGCCCTGGTCGTATCACATGCTCTACATCGACACGCCCTGGCTGACCGATCTGCAACACCAGTTGGGGTTTGCCAGAGACTTGGGCTTTCGCCGCTTCGACGCGACCCATACCGACGACCCGCTGCTGTTTGCCGGCCTGTTGGAGCTGTACACCGTGCTGGTCGACGAGCACACCGAACACCTGCAGAAACACAGCGCCGTGGTGAGTTTTTTCACTGAGGTGCAACTGCGCCTGAACCCGGCTGCCGAGCCTGTACGCGAGGTCAATCACAAGCTGGAACACGCCGCCGAGTACATCCGCGCGCATTGCACCGAGGCGCTGAAGCTGGAAGCAATCTGCCAGGCGGCGCAGCTGTCGCCGTCGTACCTGATTCGCGCGTTCAAGCAGGCTTACGGCATGACGCCCCATGCGTTCCTGATCAACCAGCGCGTCCAGTTCGCCCGCAACCAGTTACGTAGCGGCCACCTGATTGCCGATGTGGCACTGGCCGCCGGTTTTGCCGACCAGGCGCATCTGCAGCGCACGTTCAAGCAACACCTGGCGGCCACGCCGGGGCAGTATCGCGGCTGACTCACGCCAGCAACAGGTACACCACGCTGATCACCAGCAACAGCGCCATGGCCCGATTGAACAGGCGCATGCCCCGGGCATTGCTCAGGTAACGACGAAAAAACGTGCCGACATACGCCCAGCACGCCACCGATAGATAGCAAATCACCAGGTACACCGCCGCCAGTTGCCAGACCCGCGCGGCCTCACCATCGGCCGCAAACAGGCCCATGCCCGCCACACACGCCAGCCAGGCCTTGGGGTTGAGCCATTGCATGACCGCGCCATAGAGCATCGACGGCGCAACAGCCGCGTCTTGCGCATCCAGCCGGCCGTCGTCCATCGCCAGCTTGTAGGCCATGTACAGCAGAAAGGCCACCCCGCCCCACTGGATGCCCTGGGTCAGGATCGGCCAGCGCACCAGCAGTTCGTGCAGGCCCAGGCCAATCAACACCAGCAGCAAGGTGAAGCCCAAGGCCGCGCCGGCCACGTGTTTCTGGCTGGCGGCAAAACCAAAGCGCGCGCCCGAGCCAAGGGCGACCACATTGACCGGGCCGGGGGTGATGGACGTCGCCAAGGCGAAGGCGGCCATGGACATGATCAAACTCATTGCACTTCCTTTTTTGTAATGACAGGTGGACAGGCCTGTACGCTACGTCCCTGTAGCCAGTGCGTATTGAAGAAAATGCCCCTGGAGGCGCTGGCTTCTACGCGTGGGTCAGCGCCGCCTTGAGCAGCCGCAGCTCCAGGTATTGCAGGAGCATGATGGTCTTGCCATCGACAATTTCGCCGCGGCCAACCATGGCGATGGCCTCGTCGAATCCCAACTCCAGCACCTGAATATCTTCGCCTTCGTGCTCCAGCCCGCCGCCCTCGCCCACGCGGTCGCCAGGTTGGTACTCACCGATAAAGAAATGAATGCGCTCGGTCACCGAGCCCGGGCTCATGAAGGCCGAGTAGATTTTCTCCACGTGGCCTACGCGGTAGCCGGTTTCTTCCTCGACTTCCAGGCGAATACGTTCTTCGGGGCTGGCGTTGTCCAGCAAGCCAGCGGCGGTTTCGATCAGGTAGCCGTCATGACCATTGACGAAGGTCGGCATGCGGAACTGGCGAATCAGCAACACTGTGCGCTGCAAGGTGTTGTACAGCAGGATGGTTGCACCGTTGCCGCGGTCGTACACCTCGCGGGTCTGGGCTTGCCAGCTGCCGTCCCGGCGACGCAGGTCGAAGCTGTATTTTTTCAGCAGGTACCAGTTGTCCGAGAGCAACTCTTCGGCGGTGATGCGTACGGGGCTGTTGTCCATGGGGAGCCTTTTGGTCGCAGGGTCGCGCAGCATGTCGGTGACGCCCTGCCAGCGTCAAGCTGTCCATAGGCCAGCATTGTTATGGGTTATCCAGCTACAATTGCGCCCTTTGTGCACCGGATCACCGCCCAGGCATGTGTCCGACGGGGTGATCTCGACAGTGCATCCTTCGGGGTCAAGGACATGATGCTGCACATACCGACGCTCCTGATAGTTGCCGTCTTCGTTTTTTGCCTGATGGGCTTGCTCACCGTGCATGCCTGGCATCGCGTACGTGAGCCCACCCTGGGCTATCTTGGCGTGATGCTGTTGCTGGCCTCCCTCGGCACGGCGTTGATGGTCGTGCGCGGGGTGGGCGTGGACTTCGTCGCGCTGGTGATAGGCAATGTGGTGCTCCTGATGAGCGCGGCAATGAACTGGACCGCCATGCGCCTGTTTGTCCAGGGCAAGCCACACCTGCCGGGCATCCTTGCCGGGCCGGCGCTGTGGCTGGTGATGTGCCTGGTCCCGCAGTTCTATGGCTCGATGTCCAGCCGGGTGACCCTGTATTCCCTGATAGCCGCGAGCTACGGCGTGCTGTCGGCCCTGGAGTTGTGGCGCCACCGTCAACACCTGGAAGTGGCCTATCTGCCAGCCGTGGTGCTGATGCTGTTGCATACGACCTTTTACTGCGTGCGCGGCGTGCTCGATCCCGGCATGCCGTACAAGGACCCGAACGCATTGATGAACGACGGCGTACAGCTTTTTTCGTTCATGCTGTTCGAATCCATGCTGTATGCCATCGGCATCGCCTACGTCACCCTGGCGATGGTCAAGGAGCGCGCCGAACTCAACTTCAAGGCGGCCGCCTTCACCGACGTGCTGACCGGTATCGGCAACCGCCGGGCGTTCATGCTCCATGGCGAACAACTGCTGGCCGACAGCATGCAGCGCGGGCAGCCGGTGACATTGCTGTTGTGTGACCTCGACTACTTCAAGCGCTTGAACGACAGTTTTGGCCATCCCATGGGCGACCAGGCGTTGATCGCCTTCAGCCAACTGACCGCGTCGATCTTGCGCAAGCACGATCTGTTTGCGCGTATTGGTGGCGAAGAGTTTGCCTGCCTGCTGGCCAATACCGATGAACGAGGCGCCGTGCAGGTAGCGGAACGCATTCGCCAGCGGTTCGCCGAGCTGGACCTGCTGGCACCGGGGTTCCTCAGTGTGAGCATCGGGGTGGTGACCACCACGCCGGCCTGCCACGATCTGTCGCGCCTGCTGTCCCAGGCCGACCAGGCGCTGTATCGCGCCAAGGATCAAGGGCGCAATCGCGTGCAGACCGCCTGTAACACTTTGCAAGCAATCGCCCCCTGACGGTGGTCTGAATATTCCCCTCACTGGCCAGGCATCTGGTAAAAATCCGGCTTCGCTCCTGTCCTGGAACCTCCATGGCCTCACGTTTTCTCTCGCGCCTGCGTTTGCGCTGGTTGCCCCTGCTGTGCATGGCATTGCTGATCATCGGCCTGCCCGTGGGCTGCAATGTGCTTCAACACAAGGAGCGCGAGCTGGTGTTTCGCATCGAGCCCGGCACCGCCAGTTGGTACCGCGGCCTCCCTCAAGGCTTACAGGAGTTCGAACTCAAGCCGGCCAGCTTCAAGTCCGGGCAGAGCCTGCATGGCTGGTGGTGGCCGGCGGCGAAAAAAGACGCGCCGGCGATCCTGTACCTGCACGGCGTGCGCTGGAACCTCACTGGCCAGCTGTTTCGCATCGAGCAACTGCACGCCCAGGGCTACTCGGTGCTGGCCATCGACTATCGCGGGTTTGGCCAGAGCCAGGGCGACTTGCCGTCAGAGACCAGCGTCTATGAAGATGCGCGGATTGCCTGGGAGCGCTTCCAGGTGCTGCAACCTGATCCAGGCAAGCGCCTGATCTACGGCCATTCCCTGGGCGGCGCCGTCGCCATCGATCTGGCGGCCGAGTTGGGCCAGCAGGCCGCCGATAAACAGCTGCCGCCTCCGGTGCGCGGGCTGGTGATCGAGTCCACCTTTACCTCCCTGGCCGACGTGGCGGCGGCCGTGGCGAATACCTCGCTGCCGGTGCGCTGGTTGCTGTCGCAGAAGTTTGATTCCATCGACAAGATCGCCGATATCCATATGCCCTTGCTGGTGGTGCATGGCCTTGACGACCGCTATGTGCCGCCGCGCTTCAGCCAGCAACTGTTTGATGCGGCCCTGGAGCCCAAGCACCTGCTGTTGGTGCCGGGGGCGAGTCATAACAACAGCCTGAGCCTGGGTGGTCGCAGCTATCGCCAGGCGCTCCAGGGTTTGCTGTAGAACTGCGGATCCGGCACCGATTTCAGCGACGCGTGTCAAGCGCAAGCCGCACGCCAAAAGGCTTGCGAACGATCCTGATCAAATATTAACCGCGGGTTGAATCGCCAGCGCTGCCGGGCCCGCGCAAGGTTATCCACAGAGATACCCACGGTTTTCGTGGACAACTCTTTTGGCATTTAAACGATTTTTTTACGCGGGAGGTTCACCGATTGGCGCCGGCGTTTTCCTTGGCAATCGCCTTGGGCCCGGTGATCGCCCACAGAATCATGCCCAGCAGGGGCACGAATACAATCACCACGACCCACAGCATCTTGGTTTCGGCTCGACTGGCACTGCGCAATACGCAGTTGATCGCCCACAACTCAGCCAGCACCAACAGCGTTGCCAAAATAATCCAGATGTATTCGATTTGCATGGTTCACCTCCTGAGGTCATATACCTTAGGGCCAGGGGTGAACGTGAGGGTTCAGAAAAAATGCCAACGACTGCTCAGGCACCTGGCAAGCCCCCTCACCACCGGTCAGCCAGCTTCCGGCACTTTGTCCGTAGCAATCGGTAACTCAATCCCCCAATCCCCATGCAGGTACCAATCGTCGCCGATCATTTCGGCCGGATGCATGGTGCGGTCAGCCCCGTTGCCGCAGGCCAGGGAGGTGGTTGCGCAGTAACGGTCACAGCCCCAGCAGATACGTTCGGGGTGTTTGGGGTTGAGCGGGAATGGCTTGGCCATGAGCAGGCTCCACAGCGGTGGGCAGTGATTGGATCCTACGGCTGGCGCCGCCCCACGGCCTTGACCAACGTCAAGAATGGTTATGTGTATATCCCTGGAAACTTGACAGGAATCATTATTATTTACAGCAAAGCTTTCTAGACTCGACTTCTCATTTGCCCTGTCAGGAAGTACCCATGCGTATCCCCTTCACGCTGTCACTGGCCCTGCTGTTGTCGACTGGCGCGGCCGTCGCCAAGGAATACCCGATCGGCGAGCCACAAATGTGCCCTGGCCTGGAAGTCGGCGCGGTCTATCTGCAACCGATCGAGATGGCACCGCCAGGCATGATGCGCGCCACCGCCGATTCGGATGTGCATCTGGAAGCCGATATCCGCGCCACCGCCGACAACCAGCAGGGCTTCCAGGAGGGCAGTTTCGTGCCCTACCTCAACGTGTCGTTCCGCCTGCAGAAACAAGGCGGCGCAAGCCCGATCATCGGTGAGTTCCACGCCATGGTGGCCAACGACGGGCCGCACTACGGCGACAACGTCAAGCTGCTGGGCCCGGGCAAATATCAGCTGACCTTCACCGTGATGCCGCCCAGCGGCCATGGCTCACTGGGCCGACACACCGATAAGGAAACCGGGGTCACGCCGTGGTTCGAGCGATGTGAAGTGCACTACGAATTCGTCTACGCGGGGATCGGCAAAAAAGGCGGCTACTGAATGCGCCGCCCCCTCGCCCTCTGCGCCCTGCTGGCCTGTGGCTCGGCCCTGGCCGCGCCCTTGCCCACCTATGAATTGACCCTGCAAGACGGCCACTTCACTCCGGCGCAACTCAAGGTGGCGGCCGGCCAGCGCTTCAAGATCGTGCTGAAAAACATCGGCCAGGGCCCGGCCGAGTTCGAGAGCACACCACTGCGCGTGGAAAAGGTGCTGTCACCGGGGGTCACCACCTTCGTGGTGATCCACCCGCTCAAACCGGGCGCCTATCCGTTTTTCGACGAATTCAACTCACAGCTGCCCGAAGGCAGCATCCTCGCCGAATAACGGCCCAGGAGCATTTGATGAATCAATCGATGTTTATCGTCTGGCGCGAAAGCGTCGAGGCGTTGCTGGTGATCGGCATCCTTCAGGCCTGGATCAGCCAGCAGCCCGAGGACTCGCGCCTGGGGCGCTTCCTGTGGGCTGGCGTGGTGCTGGGCCTGCTGTGTTCTGGCGGGCTGGCCGGCCTGATGCTGTGGGCCGGCGAAGCCATGAGCGGCCCTGGCGGCGAATGGTTCCAGGCCGGCATGACCCTGCTGGCAAGCCTACTGATGGTGCAGATGGTGTTCTGGATGCATCGCCACGGGCCGGGCCTGCGCCATACCCTGCTGCGCGAAGCCGATCAGCGCGCGGCACGCCAGGGTGGCCTGGGGTTGCTGTTGCTGGCACTGTTGGCGGTCAGCCGCGAAGGCAGCGAAACCGTGGTGTTTCTGTACGGCGCCGGCGCCCATCTGGACGGCCCGGCATTGGCTCTGTTCGCCATTGGCGGCGGGCTGGGCCTGGTGTTGGCCGGGCTCACAGTGATGCTGCTGCGCAGTACACGCCGGTTGATTTCCTGGTCGAGTTTTTTCGCCCTCAGCGAGGCTCTGTTACTGCTGTTGGCAGCCTCCTTGCTAGTGGCCGCCGTGGAACGTATCGGCGGGCAACTGCTGGCGATGGACATGCCCAACTGGGTCTACACCCTGGTCGGCGAAGCCTGGTGGGACAGCAGCGTGCTGCTCAGTGACAGCCACGGCCTGGGCGCCGTGCTCGCAGGGTTTGCCGGCTACCGCGCGACGCCCAGCACTATCACCCTACTGGTGCTGGCGGGGTATTGGTTGCTGGTCGGCCGCGGGCTGTACCGGGCCCGGCGAGCGCCGTTGTGAACACCCCCTGGCTGCAACGCCTGGGGGATGGCATGCGCCGCCATGGGCGGGTGATTCGTGGCGTGCAATGGGCCGTGGTGCTGTTCTACGCCGGGCTGCTGGTAGTGCCGGCGTGGCTGCCGCTACCCGACAGCCAGGCACGCCTGCTGGATAACCTGACGCTGCTGGCACAGTTCCTGTTCTGGGGCCTGTGGTGGCCGTTCGTAGTGCTGTCCATCGTGTTGTTCGGCCGCGTGTGGTGCGGCGTGCTCTGCCCCGAAGGCTCCTTGAGCGAATGGGCCAGCCGCCATGGACGTGGCCTGGGCATTCCGAACTGGATCCGCTGGGGCGGCTGGCCCACGGTAGGCTTCTGCCTGACCACCCTCTACGGCCAGTTGATCAGTGTCTACGACTACGCCCAGGCGGCCCTGCTGATTCTCGGCGGTTCGACCGTGGCCGCCGTGCTGGTGGGGTTGTTGTTCGTGCGCGGCAAACGGGTGTGGTGCCGCTATCTGTGCCCGGTCAGCGGTGTGTTCGCCCTGCTCGCGCGCCTGGCACCGGTGCATTTCCAGGTCGACGAACAACGCTGGAAAGCCAACGACGGCCCGCGCCTGCCCTTGCCCAACTGCGCGCCGCTGCTGGACATCCGCCGCCTGCAAGGCGCCAGCGATTGCCACGCCTGCGGGCGCTGCAGCGGGCAACGGGGCGCGGTGCAGTTGATTGCCCGCTCATGCAATAGCGAAATCCTCCAGGCCCCACGCAAACCCGCGTTGGCCTGGGATACGCGCTTGTTGCTGTTCGGGGTGATCGGCCTGGCGATGGGCGCCTTCCAGTGGACCGTCAGCCCATGGTTTATCACGCTCAAGCAGTCCCTGGCGCAGTGGCTGGTGGAGCGCGACTGGCTGTGGCCATTGCAGGACAGCGCGCCCTGGTGGCTGTTGACCCATTACCCCCAGGCCAACGACAGTTTCAGTTGGCTGGACGGCTTTTGCATCGTCGCGTACCTGGGCGCCAGCGGCCTGCTGATCGGCGGCGCCTTGATGGGGCTGGTGCGCCTGGCCGCAAGAATCAGCGGTGATCGTGCACGGTATTGGGCCCTGGCGTTGACCTTGACGCCCCTGGGCGGTGCGGGGCTGTTCCTCGGGCTGTCGGCCACCACGGTGAAGTTGTTGCGCTACGAAGGGTTGCTGCTCGAATGGGTCCAACCGGCGCGCGGCGCATTGCTGGTCGGGGCTGTCGGTTGGTGTGTGTGGCTGGCGTGGACACAGCTGGCCGATCTACCCCTGGCGCGACGCTGCGCTGCCTCGGCTTGCCTGCTACTGGGTAATGGGCTGGTGGCGTATGGCTGGTGGCTACAGTTCTGGGGCTGGAACCTGTAAGACGCCGTTCGGTCAAGCGAACGCAATACTCAAAGCGGCGCAGATCAAATGGGGGAGCGGGTTTGCTCGCGAAAGCCGTGGGTCAGTCAACATCAATGGTTGCTGGGCCGACGTCTTCGCGGGCAAGCCCGCTCCCACAGGGGATCTGCGCTTAACTGAACGGCATTCGGGCAAGCCCGCACACAGGCCCAGCGCTAAACGCGGAACCTGGCGACTGTCAGGTGCAACTCGCTGGCCATCTGCGCCAGCTCATGCCCCGCCGTATCGGTATGCCGGGCCCCCAGCAACACCTGCTCGGACAGGTTGCGAATGCCCACCAGGTTGCGATCCACTTCCCGCGCCACCAATGCCTGTTCTTCGGTGGCGCTGGCGATCATCAGGTTGCGTTCGTTGATCTGCGAGATCGACTGGGTAATCGCTTCCAGCGCCTCGCCCGAGCGCTGTGCCACGCTCAAGGTGGCTCGCACCAGGTCGCTGCTGCCCTGCATCGCGGTCACGGCCTGTTCGGTGTCCAGGCGGATATTGCCGATCATCTGCTCGATCTCCTGGGTCGAGGCCTGGGTGCGATGGGCCAGGGCCCGCACTTCATCAGCCACCACCGCAAAACCACGCCCGGCATCCCCGGCCCGTGCCGCTTCGATGGCCGCGTTGAGCGCCAGCAGGTTGGTCTGGTCGGCAATACTGCGGATCACCTCCAGTACGCCGCTGATGTCCTGCACCCGCCCGGCCAGTTGCTGGATGCGCACCGACGTGCCGCTCACACCCTCTGCCAGGGTGCTGATCGAGGCGACCGTTTCCTGCACCTGATCACGCCCAAGCTGGGCGGTCTGCGCCGACAGACGCGAGGCTTCGCTGGTGCTGACGGCATTGCGCGCCACCTCATCCACCGCCGCCGTCATCTCGTTGACCGCGGTGGCCGCCTGTTCAATCTCCATACCTTGCGACTGCAGGCTGCTGCTGGTCTGGCTACTGACCGCGCTCAACTCCTCGGACGAACTGGCCACGCGGTCCACCGACGCGGCGATCTGGCGCACCATTTCGTTAAGGTTGTGCTGCATGTGCTGCAGGTTCTTCATCACGCTGCCGTCAGCGCTGCCTGCCGTTGGCACTACCGTGGTCAGGTCGCCCTGGGCAATCTGGCTCAACACCCGCGCCGCCTCGTCGGGCTCGCCGCCCAGGGGCCGGGTCACGCTGCGGGTGACAATCACCGCTGCCGCCACCACCAGGGCCACGCACAGCAGGAACAGCCCGAGCATATTGCGCCGCGCGTCGCTGTACAGGGTTTGCGCTGCGTGTTCGCGCTCGGCAAAAATCTGCCCCTGCAGGGCCATCATCGCCTCCAGGCTCTTGAACACCGCCTGCTCGGCGGGTTGTACGTTTTGCTTGAGCTGGGCCACACCCTCGGCATGGGCGCCCTGGCGGATCAGTGCCTGCACCTGGGTAAAGGCGCCCACATAGGCTTCGCGGTGTTTCTTCAGGTCGGCATAGGCCGCCTGGCCGGCGGCCGTATCGAACAACGGCTCTAACTGGGTAAAGGCGTCGGTGATGCGTTGCCGGGTAGTACCAATGGCCTGCTGGGCCGCCTGGTTATCCTGGTCGATCAGCAAGTCACGGGTGTTGCGGCCGTTATCGCGCACACCGGTGGCAATCACCATGATCGGGGCGATTTTCGGCCAGTCCTGCTGCACGATCAGCTCCGACTGTTGTTTGAGGGTGCCCAGGTCGTGCAAGGCGTACAACGCCATGCCGGCCAGGGCCAGGGGGGCGATAGCAAAGCCGATGGCGATGCGGCGGGCGGTGGTTAATCGAGTCATGTCATAAGCTCCCTGATGAATACCTGCCCACAAGGGGCAGCATCTTTGTAGATCCGGTGGGAGTTCAGTCGCCACGCTTGAAAGGGGTTGTGCGAAAGGCTCAACCCCGTAAAACAAATGCCGGGAACAGTGCCCGCATTTTTTCCCACAGTTCTGGCAGCAAGGCTTGCGCCGAAACGCTCGGCAACTGCTCATCGAGCATGCGCGCGGTGCGCACCAGCTGCACGGCGAAACGCTTGACTCCTCGTTCCTGCAAACGCTGGGCCAGCAGCAGCAGGCGCTGCGGGTCAATCAGGTGCCAGTGCACGGTGGTGCGGCACTCATAGTCCACGCCGCTGTGCAGCAGCAGGTCGAGGCTGCGCCAATTGGCGGCGCCGCTGCCTTTGACCTGGGTGATCAACTGGCAATCCTCGGCCAGGGCCTTGACGTCAAACCCGACCCAGTCGGCATGAACCAGGGCGTGGCCGAACGCGGCAGGCTTGATCCCGGCACTGTGCAGGCCAATGCGAAAGCCCATATGGCGCACTTCGTCCATGGCTGCCGGCAGGCCTTCCTGCAAGGTCGGTTCGCCGCCGCTGAACACCACGGCGTCCAGCAGGTCCTGGCGGCGTTGCAGAAACAGCAAAACCCGGCGCCAATCCACCTCATCGCTGCCGCGAGGGGGGATCAGGTCCGGGTTATGGCAATACCGACAACGCCAGGCGCAGCCCTGGCAAAACAGCACGCAGGCGAGCATGCCGGGGTAGTCGAGGGTGGTCAGGGGCACCAGGCCCCCGACCCGTAGCGCTCGGCTCATTGGCGCCCGGCCGCAGCGGCACTTTCGGTAAAGTGCGCACGCTCGCGATGCTCCGATTGCTTGCCGGGATTGAAGGCCGAAACCGGTCGGTGGTAGCCCATCACACGGGTCCAGACTTCACAGCGTTGGCGTTGGGGCTGAGAGGTTTGCATGGTCAATCTCCTTGGGGTGAAGCCTATTGCCAAACCGGCAACAGGCACTTGTGGTAACCACTGATTAATGGGGCAGGCCCAGGGCTTCGTCGCACTTGGGGCAGAACTCGTGTTCGCCCGCCAGGTAGCCGTGCACCGGGCAGATGGAGAACGTGGGGGTTACTGTCAGGTATGGCAGACGGAAGCGTCCCAGGGCCTTGCGCACCAGTTGCTTGCAGGCCTGGGCCGAGGAAATCTGCTCGGCCATGTACAGGTGCAACACGGTGCCGCCGGTGTATTTGCATTGCAGTTCGTCTTGCAGCTCCAGGGCTTCGAAGGGGTCTTCGGTAAAGCCCACCGGCAGTTGTGAGGAGTTGGTGTAGTACGGCGCATCAAGGCTGCCGGCCTGGAGAATGTCGGGGTAGCGCTTGAGGTCTTCCTTGGCAAACCGGTAGGTAGTGCCTTCGGCCGGTGTGGCTTCCAGGTTGTACAGGTGGCCGGTGTCTTCCTGGAAGCGCAGCAACGTGGCGCGCACATGGTCCAGCACCTGCAGCGCAAACTCGCGGCCACGGGCGGTATGGGTGCCCTCCTCGTCGCCGGTGAAATTACGCAGCATCTCGTGCATGCCGTTCAGGCCAATGGTCGAGAAGTGATTGCGCAAGGTGCCCAGGTAGCGCTTGGTATAGGGATACAAGCCGGCGTCCATATGGTGCTGGATCACTTTGCGCTTGACCTCCAGGCTCTCCATCGCCAGTTCCATCAAGTGGTCCAGGCGTTGCAGCAGGCCACTGGTATCGCCCTTGAACAGGTAGCCCAGGCGCGCGCAGTTGATCGTCACCACCCCCAATGAACCGGTCTGTTCCGCCGAGCCAAACAACCCGCCGCCACGCTTGAGCAACTCGCGCACGTCCAGTTGCAGGCGGCAGCACATCGAGCGCACCTGGTTGGGCTGCATATCGGAGTTGAGGAAGTTCTGGAAGTACGGCAGGCCGTAGCGCGCGGTCATCTCGAACAGGCGGTCAGCGTTTTCGCTGTCCCACGGGAAGTCATGGGTAATGTTGTAAGTCGGGATCGGGAAGGTAAACACCCGGCCCTTGGCGTCGCCCGCCTGCATCACTTCGATATAGGCGCGGTTGATCAGCTCCATTTCCACTTGCAGATCGCCGTAGGCAAACGGCATTTCTTCGCCGCCGATAATCGGGATCTGCTCGCGCAGGTCTTCCGGGCAGACCCAGTCGAATGTGAGGTTGGTAAACGGTGTCTGGGTGCCCCAGCGCGACGGCACGTTGAGGTTGTAGATGAATTCCTGCACCGCCTGGCGGATCTCGGGGAACGTCAGTTGGTCCTTGCGCACAAAGGGCGCCAGGTAGGTGTCGAACGAACTGAATGCCTGGGCGCCGGCCCACTCGTTCTGCAGGGTGCCGAGGAAGTTGACCATCTGCCCCAGGGCGCTGCCCAGATGCTTGGGTGGCCCGGCTTCGACACGGCCAGGCACGCCATTGAGGCCTTCGTGCAGCAGCGTGCGCAGGGACCAGCCGGCGCAGTATCCCGCGAGCATGTCCAGGTCGTGGATATGCAAGTCCGCCTCACGGTGGGCCTGGCCGATCTCCTGGCTGTAGACCTCGTCCAGCCAGTAATTGGCCGTGACCTTGCCCGACACATTAAGCACCAGCCCACCCAGGGAATAGCCTTGGTTGGCATTGGCCTGCACGCGCCAGTCCTCGCGGTCGAGGTACTCGTTCATCGAGGTGGCGACCTCCACCAGGGTCTTGCGATCCCGGCGCAGGCGCCCGTGCTGCTCGCGGTAGACGATATAGGCGCGCATCGCCATAAAGTACCCGGCATCCATCAACACCCGCTCGACGCTGTCCTGGATCTGCTCCACATCCAGCCGGGCGATCCCGCGCAACCTGGCGAGCACCGCCCCCAACAACAGATCGACCTCGGCCTCCTGATACTCGCCGGTGGCGTTACCGGCGGCGATCATCGCCTGGCGGATTTTTTCGGCGTCAAAGGCGACCTGGGTGCCATCGCGCTTGTGTAGGCGGGTACTGACCAGCGGGCTTGAGGTGATCTGCATTAGGGGCTCCAAACACTACATATAGATTTAATAGTTCGTATAAACACAAGATGCAGTGATGGTACGCAGTGAATGGCGGGTTGCAATTGACCAGGGTCAAGTTTGCGAAGACGTATCGTCACAGGCCAGTTCACGTTCAATCTGTTCAATGCTGGGCAAGCTGATTTGGAGTTCTGCCGGGAGGGAGTCGACCAACTGGTACTCCGCCACCCCGATGGGGCGAGCGCTGTCACGCAAAGCGTATTCAGCCACTATCTTGTTTTTGCTTTTGCACAGCAGCAGGCCAATGGTGGGGCTGTCTTGTGGGTGCTTGAGTTGGGCGTCCACCGCTGCGAGGTAAAAACCCAACTGCCCCAGATGTTCTGGTTTGAACTTGCCCGCCTTGAGCTCGATCGCGACGTAACAGCGCAGTTTCAGGTGATAAAACAGCAGGTCAAGGAAGAACTCCTCGCCGCCCACATCCAGCAGCACCTGCTTGCCGACAAAGGCAAAGCCTGCCCCCAGCTCCAGTAGAAAGTCGGTCACATGCCTGACCAGTGCGCTTTCGATCTCGCGCTCCTGCGCGTCCAGGGTCAGTCCCAGAAAGTCGAAACGGTAAGGATCTTTCAGCGACTCGCGGGCCAAGTCCGACTGGGGCTTGGGCAGCAGGGTTTCGAAGTTGCTGACAGCATTGCCACTGCGCTCGAGCAAACGGGTCTCGATCTGCATGACCAGAATGTTGCGTGACCAGTTGTGTTCAATGGCTTGGGCGGCGTACCAGCGACGGGTTTCGGGGCCGGGTAGCTTATCGAGCAACGCTAATTGGTGATACCAAGGCAATTGTGCAAGCACCCCTTGCACAAACTCAGCGTCCGGCCAGGCTTCAGCAAATGCGCGCATGTACTTGAGGTTGCGTGGCGAAAAACCTTTCATATCAGGAAAAGCTGAACGCAAATCCCGCGCCAGACGCTCGATGACTTTTGCTCCCCATCCCTGCTGCGCCTGTCGGGTCAATATGTCCTGGCCAATCTGCCAGTACAGCAGCACCAGCTCACGGTTTACCGCCAGAGATGCACGCAGTTGGGCAGAGTGGATGCGGCTTTTCAGTTCTTTCAACCAGTCGCCATATCCCTCAGGTGGTGCGGTGAGTCCGTCAGGGGGTCGATTCATACCTAACTCCTTTTCGATAGTGCTCGTTGTAGAAACCGGCAATGGTAACGACCGAAAAAAGCCACGCGGGCCAGCGGAATGCCCTTGATACAAAACAATGGGAACTACCGTTGGCCAGCCTCACCCCCCACTCATATTCATAAACCGCACCACCTGCACCTCGCCCTGCCCGGTGAAATCATGGCGCAATGGCTTGCCCCGCAACGCCTTGTGCAGCGCTTCCACCAACGGCCGGTCATCCAGCGGATAACGGCGTACCAACGCCCGAAAATCCACCGCATTGTCCTGCCCCAGGCACAACAGCAACTGCCCTTCCACCGTCATCCGCACCCGGTTGCAGCTGGCGCAGAAGTTATGGGAGTTGGGCGAGATAAAGCCGATGCGCGTGCGCGGATGGCGGGCCAGGCGCACGTAGCGCGCCGGGCCGCCGCTGTTTTCGGTGCTGTCGAGCAAGCCATGATGCTTGGCGATCAACGCCCTCACCTGTTCGCTGGAGCAAAAGGATTCGCCCCGCGAGCGCCCTACATCGCCCAGCGGCATCTCTTCGATAAAGCTGATATCAATGCCCTGGTCGATGGCGTACTGCACCAGCGCCGGGACTTCATCGAAATTGCGCCCCTTCATTACCACGCAGTTGAGCTTGACCCGCTCGAACCCCGCGTCCCGCGCCGCCTCGATGCCGTCCAGCACCTGGCGCAGGTCGCCGTTGCGGGTAATCGCGCGAAAGCGCTCGGGGTCGAGGCTGTCGAGGCTGATATTCATACGCTTGACCCCAGCCTCTACCAGCGGCCGGGCCAGGCGCCCCAGTTGCGTGCCGTTGCTGGTCATCACCAGCTCACGCAGGCCGGGCAACGCGGCGATATGGCGGCACAGTTCGACAATGCCTGGACGGATCAGCGGTTCGCCCCCCGTCAGGCGGATCTTGCGCACACCCTGGCTGACGAACACCGTCGCCAGCCGTTGCAGCTCCTCCAGGGTCAGGACCTGCTGGCGCGGCAGGAACGTCATGTTTTTCGCCATGCAATACACACAGCGCAAATCACAACGATCGGTCACCGACAACCGCAGGTAGTCAATGGAACGGCCCACACCATCCACCAGGCTCATGTCACTGCACCAACGGCGAGTCGGCGCCCTGCAGCGCGATGCCACGCACATCGGCCGCGCCAATCAGGGTTTGCAGGTATTGCACCAGTGCCTTCTGCCATACCCCTTGCTGCAACTGGGTGCGGATCGCCGTAGCCACCGCCTCGTATGGCAGCGCCTGGCCTTCGATGCGTTGATCGACGCAGATCACATGCCAGCCGTAGCGGCTTTCCAGGGGTTTGCCGGCCAGGCCCGGGGCCAGGGTGAACAACTGGCGCTCCAGCTCCGGCACGGTCTGGCCTTTGCTGACCTGCCCCAGGGAGCCGCCCTGGGCCTTGGAGGGGCACGCCGAATACTGCAGCGCCAGCTCGGCAAAGCTGCCGGGCGACTCTTCCAGGCTCTGCAACAGCACCTCGGCCTGGGCATGGGCCTGATGACGCGCCTCAGCATCATCCGGCGCGCACTCCAGCAGGATGTGGCGCACCGCCAGCAACGGCGCGCTGTGAAAGCGCCCGCGATTGCTCTCGAAGTAGCGCACACAAGTGGCCTCGTCGCAGTCCGGCACCTGGACTTCGCGCTCCAGCAACAGGCGGGTCGCCGCCTCCTCTTCGTTCTCGCCGGCGCCGACTTCCAGTTGCACACCCAACTCGCGAATCCGCTGCTGCAACAGCTCACGGATCACCAGCGCGCGGGCAGCGAGGAAGACCGCCTCCTCGCGGCTTTCAGCCGGGTGATATTGCAACTCCTGGGCCATGTTTTCCGGGGTGATCACCACCCCGTTGACGCTGACAATCGGCCATTCCTGCTCGCTACTGGCGATCAGTTGCGGCTCAACCGCCACCTCGACTTCGGGTACCACAACGTCCACAGCCTTGGCCGAAGAACTGCAACCGCCACCGCCCGCACCGCCGCCACCACATCCGCATCCTGTAGTCATGACGTTCTCCTCACTTCTGCCGCACGATTTGATAACGACGCCCCAGGTACCAGATCGGTGCGCTGACCATATGCACCAGACGGGTAAACGGGAACAGCACAAACAGGGTCAGACCCAGCGCCACGTGCAACTTGTAGATCAGGCTCACCGGGGCAATCGCGGCGGCCGCTTCCACAGGTCGCAGCAGCACGACGTTCTGCGCCCAGTCCGCGAGCATCACCATCACCGAGCCGTCCATATGCCCGGTGGAGGCGACGATGGTCAGCAAGCCCAGCACCAACTGCGCCAGCAACACCAGCAGGATCAAGATGTCCGACGGGCTCGACGTGGCCCGTACCCGTGGATCGGTGAGGCGGCGCTTGACCAGCATCAGCAGGCCCACCAGGCACAGCAGGCCGAAGAAACCACCGGAAACCATCGCCAGCAGTTGCTTGTGCTCAGTGCTGATCACATGGTGGTAGATCGACGCCGGGGTCAGCAGGCCGACAAAATGCCCGGCCAGCACGAACAGCACACCGATATGGAAGAAGTTGCTCGCCACGCGCATGCCACGGTTACTGAGCATCTGGCTGGAGCCGGCCTTCCAGGTGTACTGGGACAGGTCAAACCGCGCCCAACTGCCCAACAGGCAAATGGCCAGGGCGACATACGGATACACGCCAAATACCAACAAATTCCACTTAGACATTACCCACCTCCTTGGCTGGCACAGCGGCCAGCCCTTCGTGCTGAAAATCCACCCAGTGCAAGGGCACCGCACTTTCTTCGCGGGCCTTGCCCGGTGCGCTGGGCATCGAGCTGCAACGGTCCTGCTGCTCGGCCTGCATAAAGTCCACGGCCTCCTCTTCCCAGACCTTGTCCAGGGCTTCGAGGGAGTCGTCGCGGACTTCAGCGGCGACCTGGGCACGCAACTCGGCGATGGCCTGGTGCGGCTCGGCGCCGCTGATCTGCAACAGCGCACGGAAGCAACTGGCGTAAGCGCTTTCACGCTCGTCCAGGCGCGCTGCCAGCAGGGCCAGCAAGTGCGCCACATCCGCCAGGCCCTCGCGGGCCTCAATGTCTTCGCGGGTGGACAAGAACTCCAGGTACAGCGGGATGTAGTCCGGCAGCTCCTTGACGCCGATGGCAAACCCGGCTTCCTGGTACTGGGCCATCATGTCGACCATGGCCTGGCCACGGTCCCGCGACTCGCCATGCACGTGTTCGAACAACAGCAGCGACAGCGAGCGGCCACGGCCAAACAGCGCGCCGTAGTGCTCCTGGCCGTCCATCAGGTCATTGCTGCAGATCAGTTCGAGCAGCTCAAACAGCGCACCGCGCTGCTTGGGGCTGATTTCCCGCGATTCGATAATCGCTTTTTCCAGCTCATCATGGCCGTCGACCAGGATTTGGGTGGGATAGTCCAGCAGCAACGAGATCACTTTAAGAATGCGCATGGCTCAGTCCTCCCAGATCTGGACGGTTTTCAACACGTCGCGGCGGTTAGCCTTTTTGGCGCCGAACATATTGGTGTCGGAGCTGCCACTGCAGCCGCTGCCGAAGCTGAAACCACAGCCGGAACGCTCGGCAAACGCATCGCTCATCGCGTCTTCACGGTGGGCGCTGGGCACCACAAAACGGTCTTCGTAGTTGGCAATCGCCAGGTAGCGGTACATCTCTTCCACCTGGGCCACGCTCAGGTCCACGTCGGCCAGCACTTGCAGGTCTTCAACCCCATCCACTTGCTGCGAACGCTTGAAAGCGCGCATGGCCAGCAGGCGTTTCAGGGCACGTTTGACCGGTTTTTCGTCACCGGCGGTGAGCATATTGGCCAGGTAACGTAGGGGGATGCGCAGGCTGTCGACATCCGGGATCACCCCGTTCATGCCCACGGTGCCAGCGGCGGCCGCGTTCTGGATCGGCGAGAGTGGCGGCACGTACCAGACCATCGGCAAGGTGCGGTATTCCGGGTGCAGCGGCAGCGCGAGCTTCCAGTCCACGGCCATTTTGTACACCGGCGAACGCTGGGCCGAGTCGATCACCGACTGCGGTACACCATCGGCCAGGGCCTGGCGGATCACCGCCGGGTCATTCGGGTCGAGGAAGATTTCCAGCTGCTTCTCGTACAGGTCGTGCTCGTTGGCGGTGCTGGCCACTTCGCTGATGCGATCGGCGTCATACAGCAGCACGCCGAGGTAGCGGATACGCCCGACGCAGGTTTCTGCGCAAACGGTAGGCATGCCGGCTTCGATCCGTGGGTAGCAGAAGATGCACTTCTCGGACTTGCCGCTCTTCCAGTTGAAGTAGATTTTCTTGTACGGGCAGCCGCTGATGCACATGCGCCAGCCACGGCATTTTTCCTGGTCGATCAGCACGATGCCGTCTTCTTCACGCTTGTAGATCGCGCCGCTGGGGCACGACGCCGCGCACGCCGGGTTCAGGCAGTGCTCGCACAGGCGCGGCAGGTACATCATGAAGGTGTTTTCGTACTCGCCATAAATGTCGGCCTGGATCTGGTCGAAGTTCTTGTCCTTGCGGCGCTTGGCGAACTCGGTGCCGAGGATTTCCTCCCAGTTGGGGCCCCACTCGATTTTTTCCATGCGCTTGCCGGACACCACCGAGCGCGGCCGCGCGGTCGGTTGGTGCTCGCCCAAAGGCGCGGTGTGCAGGTGCTGGTAGTCGAAGTCGAACGGTTCGTAGTAGTCGTCCAGGCTCGGCAGGTCGGGGTTGGCGAAGATGTTCGCCAACACGCGGAACTTGCCGCCGATGCGCGGGTTGATCGAGCCGTTGGCGTTGCGGATCCAGCCGCCCTTCCACTTGTCCTGGTTTTCCCATTCTTTCGGGTAGCCGATCCCGGGCTTGGATTCGACGTTGTTGAACCAGGCGTATTCCATGCCTTCACGGCTGGTCCACACGTTTTTGCAGGTGATCGAGCAGGTGTGGCAGCCGATGCATTTGTCCAGGTTCAGGACCATGCCGATTTGTGAGCGGATCTTCATCTCAGTTCTCCTCGATATCGGTCGGCAATGGACGCGGCAGATCATCACCGCTGGAGCCATCGAGCCAATCGACCTTGACCATCTT
Source organism: Pseudomonas sp. WS 5410 (assembly GCF_012985645.1). NCBI lineage: Bacteria > Pseudomonadati > Pseudomonadota > Gammaproteobacteria > Pseudomonadales > Pseudomonadaceae > Pseudomonas > Pseudomonas sp. WS 5410. The sequence goes on from NZ_JAAQWS010000001.1 coordinate 528,012, forward strand.
GCGCACCACCACGAATTCATCGCGGTTGCAGCCGACCGTGCCGTAATAGTTGAAACCGTAGGCCTGCTGGGCATAGCCGCCGATCATATGGGTCGGCTTGAGCACCACGCGGGTGACCGAGTTGTGGTGGCCGCCGCGGGTCTTGGTGGTTTCCGAACCCGGTACGTTCACGATGCGTTCCTGGGCGTGGTACATCATCACCATGCCTTCCTTGACCCGCTGGCTGACCACCGCACGGGCGGTCAGCGCGCCGTTGACGTTGAAGCATTCGATCCAGTCGTTGTCCTCGATCCCGGCGCGCTTGGCGTCGATTTCCGAGAGCCACACAATCGGGCCGCCACGGCTTAAGGTGAGCATCAGCAGGTTGTCGCTGTAGGTGCTGTGAATCCCCCATTTCTGGTGCGGCGTGATCCAGTTCAGGACGATCTCGGTCTCGCCATTGCTGCGCTTGCCCTTCACGCCTTCGATGGTGCGGGTGTTGACCGGTGGCCGGTAGCTCATCAACTGCTCGCCGAACGCCTGCATCCACGGGTGATCCTGGTAGAACTGCTGGCGGCCGGTGATGGTGCGCCATGGGATGTTTTCATGGACGTTGGTGTAGCCGGCGTTGTAGCTCACGTGTTCGTCTTCGAGGCCCGACCAGGTGGGGCTGGAGATGATCTTGCGCGGCTGTGCCTGGATATCGCGGAAGCGGATTGCTTCGTGGGCCTTGGAAATCGCCAGGTGGCTGTGGTCGATACCGGTGAATTCCGACAGCGCCGCCCAGGCTTTCAAGGCGACCTTGCCGTTGGTTTCCGGAGCCAGGGACAGAATCACCTCGGCCGCATCAATCGCCGTGTCGATTTTTGGCCGGCCGTGGCTGATGCCCGCGTCGCCTTCGTGGTGGTTGAGTTCACCGAGGAACTGCACCTCTTCATCGGTGTTCCAGTTGATGCCCTTGCCGCCGTTGCCGAGTTTTTCCAGCATCGGGCCGAGGGACGAGAACTGCTTGTAGATGTTCGGGTAGTCCCGTTCCACCACCGCCATGTTCGGCGCATTCTTGCCCGGTACCGGCGCCACACCGGCGCTTTTCCAGTCAGTGCCGCCAAACGGCTGGGCCAGTTCACCCACGCTGTCATGCATCAACGGCACGGTGACCAGGTCTTGTTCCACACCCAGGTGGCCGACCGACATGGCCGAGAACGCCTTGGCGATGCCTTTGTAGATTTCCCAGTCCGAACGCGACTCCCACGCCGGATCAATCGCCGCCGACAGCGGGTGAATGAACGGGTGCATGTCCGAGGTGTTCATGTCGTCTTTTTCGTACCAGGTGGCGGTCGGCAAGACGATGTCGGAATACACGCAAGTCGAGGACATGCGGAAGTCCAGGGTGGTCACCAGGTCCAGCTTGCCGATGGCGCCGTCTTCGACCCATTCGGCCTCGGTTGGCTTGCATTCGGTGCTGTGGCCGATGTCTTCGTTCATCACCCCGTTCTTGGTGCCGAGCAGGTACTTGAGCATGTACTCGTGGCCCTTGCCCGACGAGCCGAGCAGGTTGGAGCGCCAGATAAACATGTTGCGCGGGAAGTTCACCGGGCTGTCCGGCTGCTCGCAGGCAAAGCGCAGGGTGCCGTCCTGCCAGGATTTGACCACGTAGTCTTTGGGGTCCATACCGGCAGCCGCCGCATCACGGCAGATATGCAGCGGGTTGGTATTGAGTTGTGGCGCGCTGGGCAACCAACCGGCGCGTTCGGCACGGATGTTGTAGTCCAGGGCGTGTTCCGGGAACTGCGACTTGTCGGCCAGCGGCGAGAGGATGTCGTGCATGCTCATCTTCTCGTGGCGCCATTGCGAGCTGTGGCCGTAGAAGAAGCTGGTGCCGTTCATCTGGCGTGGCGGACGGTTCCAGTCCAGGCCGAATGCCAGGGGCAGCCAGCCGCATTGCGGACGCAGTTTTTCCTGGCCCACGTAGTGCGCCCAACCGCCGCCGGTCTGGCCGACACAACCGCAGAGCATGAGCATATTGATCAGCCCGCGGTAGTTCATGTCCATGTGGTACCAGTGGTTCATCGCCGCGCCGACGATGATCATCGAGCGGCCACGGGTCTTGTCGGCGTTGTCGGCAAACTCACGGGCGATCTGGATGGCCTTCTCGCGGCTGACCCCGGTGATTGCCTCCTGCCAGGCTGGCGTGCCCGGTACGCTGGCGTCGTTGTAGTCCTTGGCCACGTTGTTGCCGCCCAGGCCACGGTCGATGGCCAGGTTGGCCGCCGACAGGTCGAACACCGTCGCCACTTTGGCCACCGTGCCATCGGCCAGGGTCACGCTGTGTACCGGTACCCGACGAAATTGCACGGCATCGCCAGCCACGTGCTGGAAGTAGTCGTGGGCTTCACCGGCAAAATACGGGAACGCCACTTCGGCGACGTCATCGCCGATCAGGCTCAGTTTCAGGTCGATCTCGCGACCTTCACCGCCTTCTTTGGCCAGAATGTTCCACTTGCCCTTCTCGCCCCAGCGATAGCCGATGGAACCTTGTGGCGAAACCAGCTCGCCGCTTTCGTCGAGGGCGATGGTTTTCCATTCCGGGTTGTTGTCCTGGCCCAGGTTGTCGACCAGGTCCGAGGCGCGCAGGAAGCGGTCCGGCTGGAAGCCTGCACCCGGCGCAAAACCGGTCATCGGCTTGAGCATTACCAGCACCGGCAAGTCGGTATAGCGCTTGGCGTATTCGGTGAAGTAGGCACTCGGTTTATCCAGGTGAAATTCCTTGAAGATCACATGGTTAAAGGCCTGGGCCAGTGCCGCGTCGGTGCCCTGCTTGGGGTTGAGCCACAGGTCGGTGAGCTTGGCCACTTCCGAATAGTCAGGCGTGATCGCCACGGTCTTGGTGCCCTTGTAGCGCACCTCGGTGAAGAAGTGCGCGTCCGGGGTACGGGTCTGCGGGACGTTGGAACCCCAGGCAATGATGTAGTTGGAGTTGTACCAGTCGGCCGATTCCGGCACGTCGGTCTGTTCGCCCCAGACCATCGGCGAGGCTGGCGGCAGGTCGCAGTACCAGTCATAGAAGCTCAGGCACACGCCGCCGATCAGCGACAGGTAACGCGAACCTGCGGCATAGCTGACCATGGACATGGCCGGGATCGGCGAGAAGCCGACGATACGGTCCGGGCCATATTGCTTGATGGTGTAGACGTTGGACGCGGCGATGATCTCGTTGACTTCATCCCAGTTGGAACGGATGAAGCCCCCCATGCCACGCTTGCTTTTATAGGAGTCGGCCTTGACCTTGTCCTCGACAATGCTCGCCCAGGCCTCGACCGGCGACAGGGTCAGGCGCGCCTCGCGCCACAGTTTGAGCAATGGTTTGCGGATCTTCGGGTATTTCAGGCGGTTGGCGCTGTAGATGTACCAGCTGTAGCTCGCACCACGGGGGCAGCCGCGCGGCTCGTGGTTGGGCAGGTCGTTACGGGTGCGCGGGTAGTCGGTCTGCTGGGTTTCCCAGGTGATCAGGCCGTTCTTCACGTAGATCTTCCACGAGCACGAGCCGGTGCAGTTCACCCCGTGGGTGGAGCGCACGATCTTGTCGTACTGCCAGCGCGAACGGTAGACGTTTTCCCAGTCGCGGGACTCCTTGCGGGTCTCGCCGTGACCTTCGGAGAACTCGTCTTGCTTGCGATTGAAGAACCGCAGTTGATCCAGTAAATGACTCATGGTGCTTTCCTCTCAGGCTTGCTGCGGGGTTCTGTGCCCCGCCCACGCAAGGTTTGAATTCGGGGTCGACTCAGCAGGGGGTCTCGGCGCCTTTGCGCGCATACCACCACCAGGTCACGACGATGCAGGTCAGGTAGAAGCCGACAAACATGTAGAACGCCATGGCCGGGCTGCCGGTGTAGGCCATGGACGAGCCAAAGGTCTTGGGGATGAAGAACGCACCGAAGGCGCCCATTGCCGAGCTGAAGCCCAGCACTGCTGCCGACTCCTTGCTGGCATCCTTGAGGGCTTGCTCACGCACGGCGGCAGGTTTGCCGGCGCTGGCCTTTTCATGCTGGGTGCGGAAGATCACCGGGATCATGCGGAAGGTGGAGCCATTGCCGATGCCGGTGGTGATGAACAGCAGCATGAACATGCCGAGGAAGCCGTAGAAGCTGCCGCCCTCGCCGTTCAGGGGCAAAAAGTGCAGGACGCCGAACACCATCACGATCATCAGCACGAAGTTCCACAAGGTCACCCGCGCACCGCCCAGTTTGTCGGCCAGCCAGCCACCCAATGGGCGTACCAGGGCACCTACCAGCGGGCCGAGGAAGGCGAATTTCAAGGCGTTGACGTCTGGAAACGAGGTCTTGATCAGCATCGGGAAGGCGGCCGAGAAGCCAATGAACGAGCCGAAGGTGGCCAGGTACAACCAGCACATCAGCCAGTTGTGCTTGCGCTTGAAGATCACCGCCTGCTCGCTGAACGAAGCGCGGGCGCTGGACAGGTCATTCATGCCGAACCAGGCAAACAGGGTCACGGTGATGATGAACGGTACCCAGATAAACCCGGCGTTCTGCAGCCACAACTGGCTGCCGTCTTCCAGGGTCTGGGGCTGGCCGCCAATCAGGCCGAACACACCGAAGGTAATCACCAGCGGCACGCAGAACTGCATCACCGACACCCCCAGGTTACCCAGGCCGGCGTTCAGGCCCAGGGCCGTGCCTTGCTGGGACTTGGGATAGAAGAAGCTGATGTTGGACATGCTCGAGGCGAAGTTGCCGCCGCCGAAGCCGCACAGCAGCGCGATCAATACAAACACGCTGTAGGAGGTGCTCGGGTCTTGTACCGCGAAGCCCATCCACAGTGACGGAATCAGCAGCGACGCGGTGCTCAGGGCCGTCCAGCGGCGGCCACCGAAGATCGGCACCATGAACGAATAGAACACGCGCAAGGTGGCGCCAGACAGGCCGGGCAACGCCGCCAGCCAGAACAACTGGTCTGTGGTGAAGCTGAAGCCGATGGCGTTCAGGCGCACGATCACCGTGCTCCACACCATCCACACGGCGAAGGCCAACAGCAGCGCCGGGATCGAGATCCACAGGTTGCGGGTCGCGGTCTGCTTGCCGCTGGCGCCCCAGAACGCCGGGTCTTCAGGGCGCCAGTCGTGGATCACCGGGCCCGAGTTGGGCTTTTGCGCGATAGTCATGCGGATTCTCCTTGGAGAGGCTGGGCCGCCGCTTTACCAAGCAGCGGTTGCTTGCGGATTTCGCTGAAGTACATCCAGGTCAGGGATACCCAGACCACGCCGTACATCAACATGAAGCAGGAGGAGCGCACGCCGGTGAGGTCCACCAGGGCGCCGAACATGATCGGCAGGACAAAGCCGCCAAGGCCGCCCGCCAGGCCGACGATGCCGGACACCGCGCCCATGTTTTGCGGATAGTCATTGGCGATGTACTTGAACACCGAGGCCTTGCCGAAGGCGAAGGCGATGCCCATCACAAACAGCAGCACGGTGAACAGGGTGGCGTTGAGGCCGATATGGAAGTCCAGCGGGCCATTGACGGTTTGCACCTGCAACTGGGTCTGCGGGTAGCTGAGCAGGAACAGGCAGATCCAGCTGACCCACAGCACCCACCAGGTCACGCTCTGTGCGCCCCAGCGGTCGGACATCCAGCCACCCACAGCGCGCAGCACGCCACCGGGCAGGGAAAAGCACGCGGCCAACAGCGCGGCGCTTTGCAGGCTGAAGCCGTATTCCTGCACGTAGTACTTGGTCGCCCACAGCGCCAGGGCCACGTAGCCGCCGAACACAATCGAGTAGTACTGGCAGTAGCGCCATACGGCCGGGTCCTTGAGGCACAGCAGTTGCTCGCGCAAGGTCGCGCCACCGGCACTGCGGTGGGCCTTGTTCTCGCTGGTGAGGAACCAGAACAGCAGCGCGGTGATAAACAGGATCGCGCTGAACACTTTCGGCACCAGGTGCCAGGTCCCCAGGGCAATCAGGGCCGGCGCCAGAAACTTGGTGACTGCAGCCCCCGCGTTGCCGGCGCCGAACACGCCCATGGCAAAGCCCTGGTTGTCTTTGTCGAACCACTTGGCGACGTAGGCGATACCCACCGAGAACGAGCCGCCGGCCAGGCCGACAAACAGCCCCAGCACAAGGAATTGCCAGAAAGCGGTGGCGTAGGTGATCAAGTACAGCGGCAGCACGCAGGTGAGCATCAAGACAAAGAACACGATGCGCCCGCCGAAGCGGTCAGTCAGCAGGCCCAGGGGCAGGCGCACCAGGGAGCCGGTCAGTACCGGGGTGGCGGCCAGCAGGCCGAACTGGGTTTCGTTGAGTTGCAGCAGCTCTTTGATCGGCACGCCGAGGACGGCGAACATCATCCAGACCATAAAGCACACGGTGAAGGCCAGTGTACTCATGCCCAGCACCAGGCCCTGTCTTACACGGGGTTGAGTCACGGTTTGCGCTCCCAGAAGTGATTCCATGAGCGCAGGTTAGGGGCGAGGTCCTCCAGGAACTTGACCCAGATCAACGTCCGCCTGGGGGGTATTGGCCTATGCTTAGCCCGTCTACCTCTAAGGAGGTAGGCCCAATAACAAGAGAAAGTCTTTATTTATCAATGGATTGATCTCTTGTGCCGGCTTTTTCCCGTGGGAGGGTCCGCCGGCAACTCTTTAGAGGTAGTGCGCCAGGGAATGCACAATTCAATGCTGTTTCCCGTGCCAGGTGCCGTCATGCTGCTGTTCTTACCCCTTCGATTACGCCGTGATGTTTAACTGGCTGCGCAGCTCCCTGCCCGCACGCGCCGGTGTCGCGGTCATCCTGATTGCAATCCTGGCCCTGGCCAGTTCCCTGAGCGCCGGGCTGATCGCCTGGTTCAGCCAGGGCGATGGCGCGGCCATCAACACCGCAGGCTCGGTGCGCATGGAGACCTACCACCTGAGCTGGAAGCTCGCCGACCATGCCCCCGCCAACGAGATCCAGGCCATCACTCAAAGCCTGCAACGGCGCCTCGACAGCCAGTCGCTGAAAGCAGTACTGGAAGACGGCCCCCACAGCGCCTTGCAACAGAGCTACCGGCAGATCCAGCAACACTGGAACCAGGAGCTGCGCCCGGCCATCGAGCGCGACGACGGCGCCCTCTTCCGCGAACGCGCGCCGGCCTTTGTCGAGCAACTGAACCAGTTCGTCAGCCTGTTGCAGCAACAGAGCGAGCACAAACAAGGCTGGCAACAGTTGATCCAGGGCCTGGCGCTGTTCAGCACGCTGATCATCCTGCTGCTTGGGCTGTATGAATTGCAGTACGGCGTGGTCACCCCCTTGAAGGAACTGGTGGACGCCACCCGGCGCTTTCGTGAGGGGGATTACCAGACCCGGGTCAATCACCGCTCCCAGGATGAGCTGGGGCAGTTGGCCCTGAGCTTCAACACCCTGGCCGAAACCATCGAGCAGTCCCACCGCACCCTGGAAAGCCAGGTGCAGCAAAAAACCCTCAACTTGCAACAGGCCAACGCCGCCCTGGAATTGCTCTACGAGAGCAGTCGCAGCCTGGCCACGCGCCTGGCCAACGCCGAAGGGCTCGACGAGTTGATCCGGCGCTTCCAGAAACGCCTGCCGGGCCTGCGCCTGTCGCTGTGCCTGCAAGGGCACTTCCTCGCCCCGGCGCAACAGATGCTCGCGCTGCACGGCGGCAACAGCCGCAACGTCTGCGCCATTGGCGATTGCGCCACCTGCGAGCGCCATCACGTGGCCCCGCCCCAGGTGTTCAGCATCAGCAACCAGGGCGCGGAACTGGGCGAACTCAAGGCACACTTTGTTGACGGCCATGCGCCCCAGGCCTGGGAGCAACAACTGATCCAGGCCCTGGCCAACCTGATCGGCACCTCGCTGTCCCTTAAACGCCAGCGCGAACAGGACCACCGCCTGCTGCTGCTCGACGAACGCACCATCATCGCCCGCGAACTACATGATTCCCTGGCCCAGGCCCTGTCCTATATGAAGCTGCAAGTCAGCCGCATGCAGACCCTGCTGCGCCGCGACGAACCCAAGGCCACCCTGGAAACCGTCACCGGCGAACTGCGCGAAGGCCTGAACAATGCCTATCGGCAACTGCGGGAGTTGCTCACCACCTTCCGCCTGCAAATTCACGATGCCGGGCTGGTCCAGGAGCTAAAAGACACCGCCGAGGAATTCTCCCGGCGTGGCGAGTTCCAGGTACACCTGCACGTGGATGCCCTGGCCTTCCAACTGTCGGCCAGTGAACAGATCCACCTGTTGCAGGTGACCCGCGAAGCCCTGTCCAACTGCCTGCGCCATGCCCATGCCGAGAATGCCTGGCTGCAACTGCGCCAGCATGGCGAAACCGTCAGCCTGAGCATTGAAGACGATGGCCGCGGCTTCAGCGAGCCGGTGGACCAACGTGAACACCACGGCCTGACCATCATGGACGAACGCGCCCGCAGCCTGCACGGCCAGCTGGACATTTCCTCCCGCGAGCCCCAGGGCACCCGGGTGCACTTGCTGTTTCGCCCGGAATTTCTCGGGCCCTCCCTACAAGAAGGTAGCTTGTCATGAACACGGCGCTCATCAACCCATCAGTCCGCCACCGCATCCTGCTCGTCGACGACCATCCGATGATGCGCCACGGCATGCGCCAGATGCTCGAACTGGAAGATGACCTGCACGTGGTGGGCGAAGCCGGCAATGGCGAAGAAGCCCTGGGCCTGATCGAATCGCTGCAACCGGACCTGGTGCTGCTGGACAACAACATGCCGCAGATGAACGGCCTGGAAACCCTGCGCCGCCTGCGGGCCATGGCCTATGGCGGCAAGGTCTTGCTGTTTACCGTGTCCGATGCCGAAGACGACATCCGCGACGCCCTGCGCCTGGATGCCAATGGGTATCTGCTCAAGGACATGGAGCCGGAGTTGCTGATCCAGTACATCCGCGATGCCCTGCACGGCGCCCTGGTGATCAGCCCCGGCCTGACCCGGGTGCTGGCCCAGGCCCTGCGCTCGCCCCAGCCCCATGCGGCGGTGGAACTGACCGAGCGCGAGCGGCAGGTGTTGAAGACCATTGCCGGGGGGTATAGCAATAAGGTGATCGGGCACAAACTGGGGATTACCGAGGGCACGGTGAAGGTGCATGTGAAGAACTTGCTTCACAAGCTGGGGTTGCGCTCGCGGGTGGAAGCGGCGGTGTGGGCGATGGAGCATTTGCGTCAGGCTGGTTAGGGACTGATGTACCGCCATCGCAACAACGGATCTGTACCCCAACCCAAACATGGCCATCGCCAGCCACCCAACGGCGACAGTCAGTTACGTCACCGCACTTTCACCGTCAACGCCCCCACACTCGCCAGGACAATCACCGTCCCCACAATCACCATCACCGAAGGCCGCTGCGCCAATATCACCCACGCCATCAGCATCGCCACCGGCGGTATGAGATAAAGCGCAATCGCTGCCCGACTGACCTGGCTATGCGTCAGCACATAAGCCCAGGCCAGGTACGCCAGCGCACTGGGAAAGATGCCCAGCACCAGCACTGCCAGGTTCACCGACACCGAAGCCTGGGCCAACTCCGCCGGCAGCCCTGGCAGATACACCAGCAGCAACGCCGTACCTGACCAGAGGGTGAAACACACCAGGGTCAGCCCGTCGTAATGCTGGGAATAACGCTTTTGCAGAGCGAAATACAGGCTCCAGGACGCCGCCGCCAGCAGGATCAACAACCCATGCCCATCCAGCTCGCCCAAGCCGCGATCCCCTACCGCCACGACTCCGGCGCCGAGCAGGCCGCCGAGCACGCAGCCCCACTGCCAGGCCCCGAGCCGCTCCCTGAACAGCGTGCTGGCAAGTAACGCGCTGAACAAGGGCGTGGATTGCGCCAGGACGCTGGCAGCGCCGGCACTCACACCGCGCTGGCCGTAGTTGAGGGCGATGTGGTGCAGTGTCACGGCAAACAATCCCAGCACCGCAAACAAAGGCAAATCCCGCAGTCGGGGCCGGGAAATCCCCTTGATCCAGGCCACACCGGCCATGAACCCGGAGGCGATCAAAAAACGCAACAACGCCAGGTTATCGGGCGCATAAGCCTGCAACGCGATATGGATGCCGATCGGCGAATACGCCCAGCAGAGAATGACGAAGAGTGTTGCCAGGATAATTTTTGCACGGGGCATGAGCGTTCTCAGGGACGTGGCAGCGCACAGGCACTGCCTGGCAAAAGTATGAGAAACCCCAGCCCCGGAAAAAAGTGACTTAAACTGAGCCCACTCTTCACTCCAGGTGAACCATGGAACTGTCCCAACTGCGCATGTTCAAGGCGGTCTACGAACTGGGCAGCATCGCCCGTGCGGCGCAGCAGCTGCATTGCGTGCCGTCCAATATCACCGCAAGGCTCAAGTCCCTCGAGCAGGAACTCGGCGTCGCGCTGTTTGTGCGCGAGGGCCGGGGTCTGCGGGTCAGCCCCGCCGGCGAAGTGTTTATCGAATATGCGACGAAAATCCTCGACCTGACCGAAGCCTCCCGGCGTGCCGTCGCCCCCGGTGGCGCGCCCCATGGGCGACTGCGCATCGGTGCTATCGAGTCCAGCGCAACCGGGCGCTTGCCACAGCTGCTGGCGCGTTATCACGCGTTGTACCCCCAAGTGTCGCTGGAGTTGAGCACCGGCACCTGGTCGCAGTTGCTCGATGATATCCAGCACCATCGGCTGGACGCGGCGATTGTCGCCGTGGATGTGCAACGCCCGGGGCTGGAAAGCGCGGTGCTGTACAGCGAAGACCTGATACTGATTGCCCCCACGTCGCTGGGCCCGGTGCGCAGCGTCGCGGACCTGCAGGGCCTGACCCTGTTTATGTGGCCCTCAGGTTGCCCCTATCGCCTGGCGCTGGAGCAGTGGTTGTCTCGCCACGACCAGGTCTGCCCCATCGTCAGCATCGCCAGCTACGGCACGATTGTCGGTTGTGTCAGTGCTGGCAGCGGCGCCGCGCTGGTGCCTCGGGGGATCTACGAGCAATACCGCCAGGGTGCCAACTGGCAAGGCCATGAGTTCGCGGAACTGACGCACATCGACAACCGGTTTTACTGGCACGCCCATGCAGGTTGTCACCCGGCCCGGGATGCATTTTCGGCACTGCTGCGCGAACACTCCCTCTACGGGGCTACCTCCAACGAGGCATAGGCCCCGCCGGCCGCACGCCCTACCATGGGCGGGAGCGGAGGTACGCCATGTTGACCCACCCATCCATCGTCTTAACCCTGCGCCGGCATCATCTGTTCAGTCCGTTGCCGGAGAAGATCTTCCAGGACGTCTGCACCCTGGCCAACCTCAAACGTCTGCCCGGGCATGTGACCCTGATGCACCAGGGCGACCCTGCCGATCGGTTTTTCCTGCTGGTCAGCGGCCAGGTCAAGTTGCACCGGGTCACCGGCGAAGGCCAGGAGCACTTGGTGGAGGTTATCCGCCCCGGCCAGACCTTTGCCGAAGCCCTGTTGTTCAGCCACGCCAAGGCGTATCCGGTAAGTGCCACGGCGCTCAAGGACAGCGTGCTGGTGAGCATCGAGGGCCATCATTACCGCAAGGCCCTGGAGGACCAGCCGCAGATCTGCCTGGCGATCCTCGGCACGATGAGCATCCACCTGCATCAACGCCTGAAGGACATCGACACCCTGAGCCTGGCCAACGCCAGTCGCCGGGTCATCAACTTCCTGATCCAGGAGCGCGATCTGGCCAGTGGCGATGTAGTGCTGCAAGTGCCCAAGCGCCTGGTGGCCTCCAAACTGGGGATTCAGCCAGAAACGTTTTCGCGGATTCTGCATCGGCTGGTGGACGCCGGGCTGATTGAAGTGCAACGGCGCACCATCCGCATTATGTGCGAGGAGCAGTTGATGACCTATCAGGCCGGCTGACTTAGAATCGACGGCATTCTTCGCCCGCCTTCCTGACACGAGCGCCCCCATGAGCTTTGATTTCGACACGATCCACCCTCGCCTCGGCACCGGCAGTACCAAGTGGAGCCGTTACCCAGAAGATGTCTTGCCGATGTGGATTGCCGACATGGATATCGCCGCGCCACCGGCGATCCTCAAGGCCCTGCACGCACGCCTGGACCAGCAGATGCTCGGCTACAGCGTCGCCCGGCCAGAAGTGCGCGAAGCGATCATCCACGACCTGTGGGACAAGTACGCCTGGCGCGTGCAGCCCGATGAACTGTTGTTCCTGCCGGGCGTCGAGCCCGGTTTCAACATGGCTCTGCACGCCTTTGTCCAGCCAGGCCAGTCGGTGGTGTTGCAAACCCCCAACTATGCGCCGCTGCGCCATGCCGCGGGCAACTGGAACCTGCCCAAGATCGAAGTGCCCTTCGAACTGAACGACCAGGGCGAATACCTCACCCCCCTGCCCGCTTTGCGCCAGGCCTTGAAAGGCGCCGGTGCGTTGCTGTTGAGCAACCCCCACAACCCACTGGGCAAGGTGTTCCCCCGCGAGGAGCTGCTGGCCGTGGCCAACGCCTGCCTGGATCAGGGCACGCTGATTATCTCTGACGAAATCCATGCCGAGCTGTGCTTTGACGGGCGCCGGCATATCCCCACCGCGTCGCTGAGCGCAGAAATCGCCCGCCGCACCATTACCCTGATGTCAGCCAGCAAGGCCTACAACGTCGCCGGCCTGAAGACCTGCTTTGCCATTGTCCAGGACCCGCTTATCCGCGAACGCTTCAACAAGGCGCGCTGCGGCATGGTCGACAGCGTCAGCCCCCTGGGCCTGGAAGCCACCTGGGCGGCCTATAGCCAATGTGATGAATGGTTGAAAGCGTTGGTGGCGTACCTGCAAGACAACCGCGACTACCTGCTGGATGCCGTACAAAAACGCCTGCCCGGCGTGGTCATGCATGCCCCGCAAGGCACCTACCTGGCCTGGCTGGATTGCAGCGCCCTGGGCCTGGACGACCCACAGCGGTTCTTCCTGGAACAGGCCAAGGTGGGTTTGAGTGCAGGTGTGGAATTTGGCGATGACAGCCAGCAGTTCGTGCGCTTGAACTTCGGCTGCCCGCGGGCGTTGCTCGAAGAAGGTATTTCACGCCTGGAACGTGCGCTGAAAACCCTGTAGGCGCCGGCTTGCCGACGCCTGCAAGGGCTGGACTCAGAGCTTGGCGATGGACACTTCGGTGGATTTGACGAAGGCAATCACTTCGCTGCCCACCTTCAACTCCAGGTCGCGCACCGAGCGGGTGGTGATCACCGAAGTGACGATTCCGGACGCCGTCTGCACGTCGATTTCGGACACCACTTCGCCGAGCAGGATCTCCTTGATCACGCCCTTGAACTGGTTGCGCACGTTGATCGCTTTGATGGTCATGTGGGTTTTCCTTTCACTGTTGGGTCAATCCGCACGAATGCGCAGGCCTTTAAAATGCGCCCTCCGCACCAACAATAAAAAGAATAAATAACTATTTATTTATTCCTTTTTTGAATATCAAAAACCCACTGTTGCCGACACCAGCCACGTCCGCGGCGTCGACAGTGTCAGGCCCGGCGCACTGTCGCTGGAGGTCGCGGCCGACGCCCAGTAAGTGGTGTCCAACACATTCTCCACGGTCGCGCGCAGGGTCACAGGGTTTTCCTTGACCTTGAAGGTGTAGCGCGCGCCCAGGTCATAGCGTTCCCAATTGTCGATTTTCTGCTGGTTGGCCGCATCCAGGTACTGCGCGCCGGTATGGATCGCACGAGCGGTCAGGGTCACGCCTTGCAGGCGTGGGATATCCCATTCGGCGCCCAGGTTGACGTTGGCAATCGGCGCACCGGTGCCGCGCTTGCCGTCGGTCAGGCCCTGGGCGGTCTTGGTCTGTTCGCTGTCGAGCAGCATCACCCCACCGAGCAGGCGCACGCCCGTCAGGGGCTCGCCAAACACGTTCAGTTCCACACCCTGGTTGCGCAATTCGCCGTTGGGCTTGAAGAAACCCTGGCTGTCGATGCCATAGGCCGGCTGCTTGATCCGGAACACGCTGGCGCTCATGCCGAAGCTGCCCATGTCGTACTTGGCGCCGACTTCCACCTGCTTGCTCTTGGTCGGTGGGAAGATCGCGTTTTCATTGCGCACCCCGCTCGATGGCGCGGTCTCGCCCTGGCTCAAGCCTTCCATGTAGTTGGTGTACAGGGACAACTGATCGGTGACTTTCACCACCAGGCCCAGGGCCGGCGAGGTAGCTTGTTCGTCGTACTCCGGCTGGTCCTTGATGCCATTGCTCCAGGAGGTGACCTGGACCTTTTGCAGGCGTGCGCCGAGGGTCAGCAGCACCCGCTCATCAAAAAACGCCAGGGTGTCGGCCAGGGCCAGGCTGGTGAAACGGTTTTCGGTGTGGGTGCTGGTGTCCCAGCGCACGGCCTTGCCTGGGCGGGGCAAAACCACCGGGTTGTAGAGGTTGCTCTTGCCGGGGGTGTAGCGCTCGCCGGCATTGTCGAAATCCATATTGAACTGATTGAGGCTGACATTGAGGGTGTGCCCTACCGGGCCGGTGTCGAACCAACTGCGCGCGCCGACGGTGACGGTCTTGACGTCTTCGTCGCGACGGAAGCTGCGCGGCACCACGGTGAAGTCGCCATTGCTCTGGGTTGCCTGCACGCCGTGGCGCAGGAAGTCGTAGTTGCCTTTGCGCGCCCCGGCTGCGGCATAGACCATCAATGAATCGCTGACATCAAACTCGCCACGCACCGCGCCAAAGGTGTCTTTGGTATGGGAATAGGTCCAGGACTGGGCGAAGTTGTCACGGATGTCCTTGGCCTTGGGCATCACGCTACCCTTGGCGATTTCCACGCGCTCCTGAGGTGCGTCGCCGGTGCGTTCCTGGCGCCCGAGGTCGAGGGACAGGCGCACCCGCTCCTTGCGGTAGTCGAGGCCGATCACTGTCATTTCACGGTCCACCTCCTGGTGATCCCATTCGGTATCGCCGGACTGCTTCACGCCATTGAAGCGCACGCCAAACTGCTGCTCATCGCCAAACCGCCGACCGATATCCACCGCCCCCCCGAACTGCCCGGCCGAGGCATAGCTGCCGGTGAACTCGGTGAGCGGTGTGTCGCCGGCGCGCTTGGGCTCGATATTGATCCCGCCACCGATGCTGCCCCGAGGCGCGATGCCACCGAGCAAGGCGCCGGGACCCTTGAGGATATCGACGCGCTCGACCATTTCCATGTCGATGGCGTAGGTCGGCAGCACGCCATACAGGCCGCCGTAGGACACATCACTGTTGAACAGGCTAAAACCGCGCACCGAGAACTGCTCGAAACGCCCGCCGGCCGGGTTGGTGATGCGCACCGAAGGATCGCTGGCAACCATCTCGCCGAGGGTCCGCGCCTGCAGGTTTTTCACTGCCTTGGCGGTATAGGACGTGAGGTTGAACGGCGTATCCATAAAATCGCCGTCGCCGAGCATGCCCTGCGCACCTTTGCGCGTGACCTGGTCACCGGCGTAGGTTTCGGCGACGGGTGTGTTCGCGGCCCCGAGAATCGAGGTGGCTGGCAACTGGTAGGTACCGCCCTGCGGCGCGGGGATCAAGGTGTAGGCACGCTCACCCACCGCCTGCAATTGCAGGCCCGAGCCCTGCAGCAGACGCGCGAAGCCTTCCTCGACGGCAAACTCACCGGAGATCCCGGCGCTTTGGCGGCCGCCGACCAGGGCCGGATCGACCGACAGATTGACCCCGGCCAGCCCGGCAAAGCGGGTCAACGCACTGCCCAGGGTGCCGGCCGGCACCTGATAACTGCGTCGGGCCGCGTCCTCGGCCCAGCTCACAGGAACAAACAACGGACTGGCACTCAGGCTCAGCACCAAACTCAGGCGCAACAATGATGGCGGGACGACGGGCATTAAAAGGCTCTCTGTTTTCGTTCACTTGCCTTGGATGACAGGCGAGCCGAAAAAAAGGGCCACGGTCTTGCGAACTGGCCGATAAAAAGGTGGGAAAGGGCTTGTGTGGGAGTGGGCAAGCCAGCTCTCCCATGGGATCTGCCTGGACAATAAGATCGCGATCAGCCCAGGGTTTTGCGCGGCTGCAGCGTGACCCAATAGCGTGTGCGGAACTGCACCTGCAGCCCATGAGTGGTGGCCAACAGGCTGAGGATGGAGTCGGTGTCGTCCAGGCGGAAACTGCCGGTGACGCGCAAGGTTTCCAGGCTCGGGTCCCAGCGCAGGACGCCCGGGCGGTAGCGATCCAGTTCGCGCAGGAAGTCACCCAGCGCCTGGTTCTGCGCCGTCAGTACACCGTCGCGCCACCCCAGTTGCTGCACGTCGAACGGCATCGGCGCCCCCAGCCCCACAGGTTGCAGCCGTATTTGTTGCCCACCCTGCACCCAGGCAGCACGCCCGTGCCCGTCGAGTACTTGTACCCGGCCCTTGATCACCGACACCAGGCAAGCATCCGCCAACTGGCGCACGCAGACCTCGGCCTGGCTGGCGATAACCTGGCCATAACGGTTGTGTACGTTCAGCGCCGCCGTACCGGGTACAGTCAGCGCCATCTCCCCTTCGACCAGGGTCAGGCGCCGCGCAGCGAGGTCCACATCCACCGCGCTGGCGGTGTTCAGTTGCAGGGTGCTGCCATCGACCAGCGGCACGCGCTTGCGCTCGCCAGTGGCGGTATGCAGGTCGGCACGCCATACGTCGAGGGGTAACTGGCGACTGAGCAACCAGGCCGCCGGCACCAGCGCAGCCACGCCCAGGGCACGCTTGAGCACGGCGCGCCGGCCCGGTTGCGGGCGGTCGAGGCTGGCCATGGCCAGGGAGGATGGCAAGTCGGCAAAGCGCTGGCGCAGCAGTTGGGCTTTTTGCCAGGCCTGTTCGTGCTGGGGATGGCTGTCGCGCCATTGTTGCAAGCCGGCATGGTCGCGCTCGCCAGCGGTGCCGGACTCCAACAGCGCCAGCCAGTGCGCCGCGGCCCGGGCCACATCCGCTGGGGTACGGCTCACAGTTCCACCAGCAGGCAATGTTCGTAGGCCTGGGCCATATAGCGCTTGACCGTGCGCTCCGAGACCTTGAGGCGCTCGGCAATCTCCCGGTAGCCCAGGCCTTCGAGCTGGCTCCAGAGAAACGCCCGGCGCACCACCGGCGCCAGACCGTCAAGCAATTCATCCAGGGCCTGCAGGGTTTCCAGTAGCAACCAGCGTTGCTCCGGCGACGGCACGCACTCTTCAGGCAGGCGTGCCAAGGCATTCAGATACGCCTGCTCCAGGCTGCGGCGCTGGTGGAAATTGACCAGCAGGCGCTTGCCCACCGTCACCAGATAGGCCCGTGGTTCCTGCAATTGCGCCACTGGCTGGGCGCTGGCCAGCACCCGCAGGAAGGTATCCTGGCTCAGGTCGGCGGCATCCCAGGCGTTGCCCAGGCGCCGGCGCAACCAGCTTTCCAGCCAGCTGCGATGGTCGCGGTACAAGGTGCTCAGGCTGGGTTCTGCGGCGGTCGTTGGCAATACGGCATCATTCATGGCAAGCGAACCCTGGGCGGCGCGAGTGAGTCTCAAATGAGATTCATTCTATTTAATATCCCTGCGCCACACCATGATCTTTTTACCGGGCAGACCGCCGGCTCTCCTTGAAGTCTTTGCCCCCTCCCAGGAGGTCCATCAACGCATCACGACCATCCCTGCCACCAGCACCACCGGCCACGCCAACATCGCCGCCCGCCATCCCCAAGGCGCATGCCGCAGTTCCATAAACCCATCGGCAATCACCCAGGCCTTGGCCACCGCTGCCAACACCACCAGCCACCACCAGCCCGCCGCACCGGACATGACGGTGCCCACGCTGAGCAGCACCAGCCCGGCCCAGCACGCCAGCAACTTCACAACACGTACACCAACGGAAACAGCACCACCCACACCAGATCCACCATATGCCAATACAACACCCCGGACTCGAACCCCGACTGACGCCCCGGACCATAGGCCCGGCGCCAGCAGCGCAACGCCAACCACGCCAGGATCAGCATGCCCAACAGCACATGCAGAAAATGAAACCCGGTCAAAATCCAGTACAGGGTAAAGAACGTGCTGCGCTCCAGGCCCAGGCCGGCCGCAGCCAGGTGCCCGTACTCGCCAAGTTTGATCCACACATAAACCGCCGCCACCGCCAGTCCCAACGCCAATAACCCACCTGCCCGCCGTGGGCGACCTGCAATGACCTGTTGCTGTGCCAACGCGGCGAGTAGGCCGGCCGTCAGCAGGCTGAGGGTCATCGCCAGGCCGGTGGAGGTATCCAACTGTGCGCGGCCCTCGGCAAAGACCTCGGGCCGCAGCGTCGGGGTCACGGCAAAGGCGAGGATCAGAATCGCAAACACCGAGAGTTCGGCGAGGATAAAGAACCACATCGCCAAATCACCCGGCAGCCGCCGCTCAACTGAAGTGAACATCAACCACGTCCATCAGGGCCGCGACGGTTTGCG
Organism: Pseudomonas sp. WS 5410; assembly: GCF_012985645.1. Lineage (NCBI taxonomy): Bacteria > Pseudomonadati > Pseudomonadota > Gammaproteobacteria > Pseudomonadales > Pseudomonadaceae > Pseudomonas > Pseudomonas sp. WS 5410. The sequence continues at coordinate 546,409 of NZ_JAAQWS010000001.1, forward strand.
GGTCGTCGCTCAGCGCTTCCGCCAGGCAGGCCATGCAGGCTTCGCGCGGGTGCATGCCAGCGGCAATCAGGCGGGCGGTGAAAATCAGCAAGCGGGTGGACGCCACTTCTTCCAGGTCATGCTGGTCCAGCCGGCGCAAGGCCTGCCCCAGGCGCACCACCTGGGCCGCCAAGGCGCCATCCACCTGGGCTTCGCGGGCGACGATGCGCTCTTCTTCGGCTGTCGCGGGATAACCAAAGCGCATCGCCACAAACCGCTGGCGGGTGCTGGGTTTCATTCCTTTGAGCAGGTTCTGGTAACCGGGGTTGTAGGACACCACCAACATGAACGACGGCGGCGCCTTGAGGACTTCGCCCGTGCGTTCCAGGAACAGCTCGCGACGGTCATCGGCCACCGGGTGCAGGACCACGGCGGTGTCTTGCCGTGCCTCGACCACTTCGTCCAGGTAGCAAATGCCCCCTTCACGCACTGCGCGGGTCAACGGGCCGTCCTGCCACCAGGTGCCCTGGGCGCCGATCAGGTGGCGGCCGATCAGGTCGGCGGCGCTGAGGTCGTCGTGACAGGCCACGGTATACAGCGGCAATTGCAGACGGTGGGCCATGTGCTGGACGAAGCGGGTCTTGCCGCAGCCGGTGGGGCCCTTGATCAGCACCGGCATGCGGTGGCGCCAGGCGTGCTCGAACAACTCATGTTCGTTGTTGACGGCTTGGTAGAAGGGTTCGGTCATAGCGCACCTTGCATGGACAGCGGGTTTGGCAGCCACGCTACGGGGGCCTGCGACAACCTGGCAAGCCGTACTCAGGGCAAACTTGATCGCCGTCAAGCGGTCATTCACCCGCCGCGACATAGTCTCTGCTGGCACTAAGAACCTGCGCTCTACCCAGATCGCAAAGGTCTTGCCTGAGGAGATATGGAATGCTGACTCGCAACAAAACACCCTACGTACTGACGCTGGCCAGGCTCAGCTGCGCGCTGGCCCTGGCCCTCTCAACACAGGCCTTCGCGGCGGCTCCCGCGCCGGCTGCAGCCATGGTCAAGAGCCCCGGCGCACCGGACTTGAGCCAAGCCGAGTTCGATGCCTCGAAGCAGATTTACTTCGAGCGCTGCGCCGGTTGCCATGGTGTGTTGCGCAAAGGCGCCACCGGCAAGCCGCTGACCCCGGACATCACCCAGGCCCGGGGCCAGGCGTATCTGGAAGCCCTGATCACCTACGGCTCCCCCGCCGGCATGCCGAACTGGGGTACCTCCAATGCGCTGACCAAGGCGCAGATCACCAGCATGGCGACCTTCATCCAGCACACCGCGCCCACCCCACCGGAATGGGGCATGGCCGAGACGCTCAAGACCTGGAAGCTGCTGGTCAAACCCGAAGACCGTCCCAAGAAGCAGCTCAACCAGCTGAACCTGGAAAACCTGTTCTCCGTGACCCTGCGTGACGACGGCAAAATCGCCCTGATCGACGGCGACAGCAAGAAAATCGTCAAGCTCATCGACACCGGCTACGCCGTGCACATCTCGCGGATTTCCGCTTCGGGCCGCTACCTGCTGGTGATCGGCCGTGACGCCAAGATCGACATGATCGACCTGTGGCCTGCCGAGCCGACCAAAGTCGCCGAGATCAAGGTGGGCATCGAGGCCCGTTCGGTGGAGACCTCCAAGTTCAAAGGCTATGAAGACAAGTACGCGATTGCCGGTTCCTACTGGCCGCCGCAGTTCACCATCATGGACGGCGAGACCCTGGAGCCCAAGCAGATCGTTTCGACCCGCGGCATGACCGTGGACAAGCAGGAATACCACCCCGAACCACGGGTGGCGGCGATCATCGCGTCCCACGAATGGCCCGAGTTCATCGTCAACGTCAAAGAAACCGGCAAGGTCATGCTGGTCAATTACCAAGACATCAAAAACCTCACCATCACCACCATCGACGCCGCGCCCTTCCTGCACGACGGCGGCTGGGACAGCACCCATCGCTACTTCATGACGGCGGCGAACAACTCCAACAAGGTTGCAGTGATTGACTCCAAGGAGCGCAAGCTCACCGCTCTGGTGGATGTCGGCAAGACCCCGCACCCCGGCCGTGGCGCCAACTTTGTACACCCGCAATACGGTCCGGTGTGGGCCACCAGTCACTTGGGTGACGGTGGGGTTTCGGTGATCGGCACCGACCCGGTCAAGCACCCGCAGTACGCCTGGAAGCAAGTGACCTCGCTCAACGGCCAGGGCGGTGGCTCGCTGTTTATCAAGACCCACCCCAACTCGCGGCACCTGTATGTCGACACCACGCTCAACCCCGACACCAAGCTCAGCCAGTCGGTCGCGGTGTTCAACATCGACAAGCTCGACGCTGGCTACACCGTACTGCCGATTGCCGAATGGTCGGGCATCAAGCAAGGCGCCCTGCGCGTGGTGCAGCCGGAATACAACAAGGCAGGCGATGAAGTGTGGTTCTCGGTGTGGAACGGCCAGGAAGAGGAGTCGGCGCTGGTGGTGGTCGATGACAAGACCCTCAAGCTCAAGAACGTGATCCGGGACAAGCGCCTGATTACCCCGACCGGCAAGTTCAACGTCTACAACACCCAATTCGACATTTATTGAGCTTCATCAACAAGAGGCAAACCAATGAAAAATATCCTGCTTGCACTGGCGACCCTGGGCGCGGCCCTGAGCCTGTCCACCGCAATGGCCGATGACGGCGCGGCGCTGTTCAAGAGCAAACCCTGTGCCGCCTGCCACACCATCGACAGCAAGATGGTGGGCCCGGCGCTCAAGGAAGTGGCGGCAAAAAATGCCGGCGTCAAGGACGCTGACAAAACCTTGGCCAGCCACATCAAGAACGGCACCCAGGGTAACTGGGGACCGATTCCGATGCCGGCCAACCCCGTCACGGATGCCGAAGCCCTGACCCTCGCCCAATGGGTGTTGAGTCTGAAATAAGCACAAGGAGCGCGCCATGCAAATCTCGATAATCGGTTCGGCCATGGCGCTGCTCTTCCTCATTCCTGCGCCGGTGCACGGAGCACCGGCGCCTGCGCGCCAGGTCCAACTGGAACACCTGTTGACCCAGGACTGTGGCGCCTGCCACGGCCTGCACCTGACCGGTGGCCTGGGCCCGGCCCTGACCCCGCAAGCCCTGTCCGGGCAAACCCGCGACAGCCTGATTGCCACCGTGACCTATGGCCGCCCTGCCCTGGCGATGCCCGGCTGGGCGCCGTTGCTCAATGCCGGCGATATTGCCTGGCTGGTGGATCGCCTCCTGCAAGGAACCCCCGCGCCATGATCCGTCCCCTGCTTGCCTGCATTGCCGGCCTGTTGCTCACCGCCTGCTCCCAGCCACCGTTGCGCGGCAGCGGCGACCTGGGCCTGGTGGTGGAGCGCGCCAGCGGCAGCCTGCTGATTATCGACAGCAGCCACCAGGCCCGCCTGGCACGGGTCGAGGGGCTGGGCGACCTGTCCCACGCCTCGGCAGTGTTTTCCCGGGACCAGCGCTACGCCTACCTGTTTGGCCGTGACGGCGGGCTGACCAAGGTCGACCTGCTGACCCAGCGCATCGACAAACGCCTGATCCAGGGGGGCAACAGCATCGGTGGCGCGATCAGCCAGGACGGGCGTTTGATTGCCGTCTCCAACTACCAGCCAGGTGGCGTCAAGGTGTTCGACGCCGTGACCCTGCAACAGGTGGCCGATATCCCGGCCACGCCCCTGGCCGACGGCAAACGCTCGCGGGTGGTGGGCCTGGTGGATGCGCCGGGGCAACGCTTTGTGTTCAGCCTGTTCGATACCGACGAGATCTGGAGCGCCGATTTCAGCCAGGGCAACACCCCGGCCATCACCCGCTTCACTGGCATTGGTCGCCAGCCCTATGACGCGCTGATCACCGCCGATGGCCGTTACTACATGGCCGGGTTGTTTGGCGAGGACGGCATGGCCCAGCTCGACCTGTGGCACCCCGAACATGGGGTCAAGCGTGTGCTCGCCGACTACGGTCGCGGCCAGCAAAAACTGCCGGTGTACAAGATGCCGCATCTGGAAGGCTGGGCCGTGGCCGATAACCAGGCCTTCGTGCCCGCCGTAGGCCGCCATCAGGTGCTGGTGATGGATGCGCGCACCTGGCAACAGACCGCCACCATTGCCGTGGCCGGCCAACCGATTTTTGTCACCGCACGGCCCGACGGGCGCCAGTTGTGGGTCAACTTCGCCTACCCGGACAACGACCGGGTACAGGTGCTCGACACTGAAACCCACCAGGTGGTCGCGGACCTGCGTCCCGGCCCTGGTGTGCTGCATATGGAATTCACCGGGCGCGGTGAGCAGCTGTGGCTGTCGGTTCGCGACGGCCAACAGGTGCAGGTCTGGGATCCTTATCGCTTGACCTTGATCAAGACCCTGCCGGCCGAAAGCCCCAGCGGAATCTTCTTCAGCAGCCGCGCGCAAAAAATGGGGTATTGAGATGGAACTTGACGAGCTCACCACGCGCCTGATCGACCGCTATCAACATGGCATGCCGCTGTGCGCCGAGCCTTACATGGAAATGGCCAACACCCTCGGCTGCAGCGAGAAACAGTTGATGGCCTGCCTGCAACGCCTGGAACTGGCAGGCGCACTGTCACGGGTCGGGCCGGTGTTCGATCACAGCCGCGCCGGGGCCAGTACCCTGGCCGCCCTGGCGGTGCCCGCCGAACGCCTGGAGCAGGTGGCCGCGCGCATCAGTCGCTATCCCGAGGTCAATCACAACTACGCCCGCGAGCATCACTACAACCTATGGTTTGTGCTGACCGGGCCCAATCGCCGGCACCTGGAACAGATTCTCGACGAACTGGAAAAAGACACCGGCCTGATCCCTCTGGACCTGCCGATGCTCACCTCCTACCGCATCGACCTGGGCTTTGCCCTGGGAGGCCACCTGTGATCGCGCCGCTGAACCACGAGCAACTGCTCGACCTGCGCCAATGCCTGGAGCGCGGCCTGCCGAGGGTGTCGCGGCCCTATGAAGACCTGGCCGAGCAGATCGGCGCCCATCACCAGCAAGTGTTGCGGCAGATGCAGCAATGGCAGGAGCAGGGCCTGTTCCGCCGCGTCGGCCTGGTGCTCAACCACCGCGCCCTGGGCTTTGTGGCCAACGCGATGCTGGTGCTGGATGTGCCCGATGCGCTGATCGACGAAGTCGGCCAGCGCCTGGGTTGCGCGCCGGGCATCACCCTGTGCTATCAGCGGCCACGGCGCTTGCCGCACTGGCGCTACAACCTGTTCTGCATGGTCCACGGGCGTGAGCGCGCAGCGGTGCAGGCGCAGATCGAGGCACTGTTGCAACAGCACCTGCTCAGCGACCTGCCCCACCACCTGTTATTCAGTACACGCATGTTCAAGCAGTGCGGCGGGCGTTTTGCGCCACCGCCATCCCAGGTATGGGCCCATGGATGAACTTGACCGTCAGTTGATCAACCGCCTGCAACGGGGCCTGCCCCTGGTTCGTCACCCGTGGCAGTTACTGGCTGCAGAGCTGCACAGCACGCCCGACGAACTGCTCGACCGCCTGCACCTGCTGCTCGAAGACGGCGTGCTGACGCGCTTCGGGCCGATGTTTGATATTGAGCGCCTGGGCGGCGCATTCACCCTGGCCGCCCTGGCGGTACCTGAAGCACGCTTTGAACAGGTCGCGACGCAGCTCAACGAACTCCCGCAAGTGGCCCATAACTACCGGCGCGAGCATCACTGGAACATGTGGTTTGTGCTGGCCTGCGGCACCACCGAAGAGCTCGAGCAGACCCTCTCGCACATCCACACCATCACCGGGCTTGAGGTGCTTAACCTGCCCAAGGAGCAAACCTACCATGTCGGTCTGTACTTCCCGGTTTGACGAGAGCCTGGCCCAGCGCTTGATCCATTTGACCGACGCCGGCCTGCCCCTGTTGGAAGACCCCTGGACCTGGCTCGCCGAGCAATTGGGGATCAGCGTCGAATCCACCCTGGACCTGCTCAAGCGCTTGCAGGGTGAAGGCGCGATCCGCCGGATCGCCGCCGTGCCCAATCACTATCGCCTGGGCTATCGCCACAACGGCATGACCGTGTGGGATGTGTGCGATGAACAGATGCCGCGCCTGGGCGAACTGATCGGCGCCCAACCCTTTGTCAGCCACTGCTATCGCCGGCCCCGGCGCGCGGACTGGCCCTACAACCTGTTCGCCATGGTCCATGGCCGCAGCCGCGAAGAAATCGACAGTTACCGTGAACACCTGCGCTTCTTGCTGGGCGATGCCAGCCGGGCGGACGAGATGTTGGTGAGCAGTCGCATCCTGAAAAAAACCGGCCTGCGCCTGACCCAACGATCCACGGTGGAAGCTGCCCACACAGATGCTGGATGACCCACCGCTAACGCAGCCTCGCAGGGCGAGACAGCTCTCCCACACAAGGACCACCCCATGCTTAGGATCAGTCATTACCTGCGCACCCTGGCCGGCCAATGCCCACCACCGCGCAGCGCCAAACCGGGCAGCGAGCGCGCGCCGGTGGTGATCTGGAACCTGCTGCGCCGCTGCAACCTGACCTGCAAGCACTGCTACGCCACCAGCGCCGACAGTGTGTTCCGCGATGAGCTGGATACCGAGGCCGCGCTGAAGGTGATCGACGACCTGCACGACGCAGGGGTCAAGGTGTTGATCCTCTCGGGCGGCGAGCCCTTGCTGCGCGATGACCTGTTCCAGCTCAGCGCCTATGCCCGCGCCAAGGGCTTTTTCGTGGCGCTGTCGAGCAATGGCACGTTGATTGACGAAGGTAATATCCAGCAGATCGCCGACGCGCGCTTTGACTATGTGGGCATCAGCATTGATGGCTTGAAGGCCACCCACGATGCATTCCGCCAGTGCGAGGGCAGTTTCGAGCGCTCGATGCATGCCATCAGCCTGTGCCGCCAGGCTGACATTCGTGTGGGCCTGCGCACCACCCTGACCCAGGAAAACCACGCGCAGTTGCCGCAACTGCTGGGGCTGATGCGCGAATACGATGTGCAGAAGTTCTACCTCTCGCACCTCAACTACAGCGGGCGCGGCAAGCGCAGCCGGCAACTGGACGCCCATCAGCAGATGAGCCGCGACGCCATGCTGATGATCTTCCAGCAGGCCTGGGACGACGTCCAGAACGGCGTGGCCAGCGATTTTGTGAGCGGCAACAACGACGCCGACGCCGTGCTGTTGCTGCAATGGGTGCATCAGCATTTGCCGGAACACTACCCGCAACTCGAACACCTGCTGCATGCCTGGGGCGGCAATGCCTCGGGCAGCGGTATCGCCAATATCGACAACACCGGCGAAGTGCACCCGGACACTTACTGGTGGCAACACTCGGTGGGCAATGTGCGCCGCACCTCGTTTCGCGAAATCTGGCTGGAACGCCCCGACCCGTTACTGCTGCGCCTGCGCCAATACCCGCGGGAGGTCGGTGGCCGTTGCACCGACTGCCGCTGGCTGAACATCTGCAACGGCAACACGCGCACCCGCGCCTGGGCCGACGGCGATCTCTGGGGCCCGGACCCCGGTTGCTACCTCAGCAACGCAGAAATCGCCCGCACCCCGCCCACCTTGATTCCTTGCTCGGCACGCTGAACCACCGGCCGCTCACCTGGTGAAACAACCGGGGAGCGCCAACCTGATGATGAACCAAGGAAGTCTCATGCACTCAACCTACGCCTTACCCTACGCGCTGCACAGCCCCTTCCACCCCGGCGAAGTCGCCCTGGTCGGCGCCGGTCCCGGCGACCCGCGCCTGTTGACCCTGCACGCCTGGAGCCTGCTGATGCAGGCGGATGCAGTGGTGTTCGATCGCCTGATCAGTGCCGAGTTGCTGACCCTGATCCCGCTGACCTGCGCCCGCCATTACGTGGGCAAGGCCAGCGGATATCACAGCCTGCCCCAGGAGCAGATCAATGAATTGCTGGCCGAACTGGCTCAGCAAGGACAGCGCGTGGTGCGGCTCAAGGGCGGCGACCCGTTCGTGTTTGGCCGCGGTGCCGAAGAGCTGGAATACCTGTTGGCGCAAGGGGTGTCGTGCCAGGTAGTGCCAGGCATCACCGCAGCATCCGGCTGCAGCGCCTATGCGGGCATCCCGTTGACGCACCGTGATCTGGTCAACTCGTGTCGCTTCGTCACCGGGCATTTGCAGCGCGACGGTGAGTTGAAATTGCCCTGGGACAGCCTTGCCGACGGCAGCCAGACCCTAGTGTTCTACATGGGCCTGTCGAACCTGGCGATGATCGCCGAACGCCTGATCGGCGCCGGGCTGTCCGCCGAGACGCCGGCGGCGCTGATCTGCAATGGGGCCCGCGTCGACCAGCAAGTGCATCGCGGCACCCTGCGCCAACTGCCGGCCCTGGCCCTGATGTGCGAGCCCGGCGTGCCGACCTTGACGGTGATCGGGCATGTGGTGGATCTGTTTGCCGATGCGCCCCTGCACTACCCCGCCAGCCTCGCGCCCGCTCACCTCGCGCGGCCCAGGGTGGCAGTATGAAGCGCCTGTGGCTGGTGCCGCTGCTCTGGGCCAGCGCCGCCCACGGTGCGCCGGATGCCGCCGCCGATTACCAGCAGCATTGCCAGAGCTGCCATGGCCTCAACCGGGTCGGCAGCACCGGCCCGGCGTTGTTGCCGGAGAGCCTGGGACGGATCAAGCCGGCCGAGATTCGCCAGGTCATCGAACACGGGCGCCCGGCCAGCCAGATGGCGGCATTCGCCGGTCAACTCAGCGCGCAACAGATCGACGGCCTGGTGACGTTCCTGCAACAGCCGCCCGCCACGCCCGCGACCTGGAACGAGCAGAGTATCCGCAGCAGCCACCGCCAACTGGCCGACCTCAGCCAACTGCCCAGCACCCCGCAGCATCACGCCGACCCGCTGAACCTGTTTGTGGTGGTGGAATCCGGTGACCATCACATCGACATTCTCGACGGTGACCGTTTTGAGGTGCTCGACCGTTTTGCCTCGCACTTTGCCGTGCACGGCGGGCCGAAGTTTTCCCCGGACGGGCGCTTTGTGTACTTTGCTTCGCGCGACGGCTGGATCAGCCTGTATGACCTGCATAACCTCAAGCTGATCGCCGAGGTTCGCGCCGGCCTCAATACCCGCAACCTGGCGGTGAGCAAGGACGGGCGCTGGGTGCTTGTGGGCAATTACCTGCCGGGCAATCTGGTGGTGCTGGATGCGCGCGACCTGTCGCTGGTCAAGACCCTGCCGACGAATTCGCGGGTCAGCGCGGTGTACACCGCACCGCCGCGCAACAGTTTTATCGTCGCCCTCAAGGATGTGAATGAGGTCTGGGAGTTGTCCTACGCGGCCGCGACCCCGAGCTTCGAGCCCCGGCGCATCCAGGCCCAGGATGTGCTCGATGACTTTTCCTTTTCCCCTGACTACCGGCAACTGCTCGCCACTTCGCGCAAGGCCGGTGGCGGGCAAGTGATCGACCTCGACTCCGGGAAGGTGGTCACCGACATCGCGCTGTCGGGTATGCCGCACCTGGGCTCGGGGACCTACTGGCAACGCAATGGGCAGTGGGTGTTTGCCACGCCGAATATCAGCAAGGGGCAGATCTCGGTGCTGGACCTCAAGACCTGGAAACTGATCAAGGAAATTCCCACCCTCGGGCCGGGGTTCTTTATGCGCAGCCACAGCAACTCGCGCTACGTGTGGAGTGATGTGTTTTTCGCACCCGGCAACGATGCGATCCACTTGATCGACAAGCAGACCCTGGAAATCGCCCATACCCTGCGGCCCATGCCGGGCAAGACCGCAGCACATGTGGAGTTCACCAAGGATGGGCGCTACTTGCTGTTGAGCATCTGGGATCGCGAGGGCGCGTTGATCGTGTATGACAGCCAGACGTTGCAGGAGGTCAAGCGGATCCCCATGAACAAGCCTTCGGGCAAGTACAACGTGGGGAACAAGATTGAGTTTGCGGAGGGGACTTCGCATTGATGGGGGGCTGGATGGCTGGCGACAGTGCCGTGCCAGCCAATAACGGCGGTGACTGAAGGGCCGCCATCGCGGGCAGGCCCGCTGCCACACGGGATCTGGATCAGAAGGCGTAGGTAGCCCCCAGGCTGAGCACTTCGCCCTTGAGCTGGGCCTTGCCGTCCAGCGACGCCGCGCCAAGGCGATCAACGTTCTTGGTCTTGAGCTTGACGGTTTCTACAAACTGCCGTGAATAGGCACCGTCGATACTCAAGCCCGGAACCGCCCGGATGTTGTAGCCAAACCCCAGGGACGCAAATATCCGATCGCCATCAGGAATCCGCGGGTCACGGGTGGAGTTGGGGGTCGGGGTCTGGTCAAAGGCCACGCCGCTGCGCAGGGTGAAGTCATCGGTGAGTTTGTAGTCGCCGCCGAGGGCGTACATCCAGGTGTTCTTGTAGTTGTAGGGAATCGACACCAGGGTGCTGCCATCCGACTTCAAGGTCAGGGCCTTGAACGATGACCATTGGGTCCAGGTGGCACTCACGCCCAGGGTCAGGCGGTCGGAGAACTGGTGTACCCAATCCAGGGAGGCATTGGCCGGGATGTCCAGTTGGGCCGAGGCATTGGCGCCACCGGGATACAGATGCAGGCCTGGATAGGCCAGTTCGACCAGGGTCTTGCCATCCAGCACAGGGGTGGTCATGACATCTCTGGAGAGTGCATCGGCGTAGATATTGTATTTGCCCTCCAGCTTGTTCTTGATCTTGGCGTGGTAGTTCAGGCCCAAGGTATCCCGGGAGGTCGGCTTCCAAGCCATACCGGCAAACCAGCCCAGGGAAGTGTTGTCGACTTTGACCCGCATCAATGCCAGGCCCTGGCCGGCGGGAAACGGCGTGTAGCCCAGGTCCGGCGACTGCGCAGCGGCGGCGTAGAGGTCAACGTTCTGGCTTACAAAGCCTGTGGTGTGCTGCAAAATCCCCCCGCCACCGATGGAGAACTGATCATTGACCTTGAACGACAGCGAACCGGTCAGGCCCACGGTTTCGATTTTGGTATCTACCGCAAAGTCCCGGCCCTTCCAGTCCTCGTCCCACGTCGTGCGGGCCCCCATGGGCACCACCTGGCTCAGGCCAAAGGCAAAACGTTCGTTGATCGGGACAACCGTAAAGCCCGTCGGTGCCCAGGCTTCAAACCCACCCTGGCCACCGTCTCCGGTGCGCGGCGTCGAGGTCGGCAGGCCGGTATCAGGATCAAGGACCGTAATGGATGCGGGATTGCCCGCGTAGTCATACGCCGAGCCTTTGTACTTGATATCGATATTGGCGTAGTTGAGGGTGAACTGCGAAACGGGCCGGTCGATAAAGGCCATCGCCGCCGGGTTGTTGAAGGCCGCTGATGGATCGTTCCTGAACAGCGAACCGCCACCGAACGCCCGGCCCCAGCCTGCGGTGTTGGCAGTCGGCGTCATGAACCCGCCGGCCTGGACCGGGCACGCCGCAACCGTCAGCCCACCCAACACTGCCAGGGCAAAGAATGCCAGGACCTGCTGTTTGTTGTGTTTCATGCACCACTCCGTCGTATCGTTACCCACCCCAGCAGGTGCCTCGAATAAGGCACCTGCCTTTCACGGGTGATCAGCCCTTTGCACTAGCAAGCGCGATGGCTCAAGGCGCCACGCTAAGGCTCGGGACCTTGACGGTCAGGGACTGGACGGCGCAGTTGCCGGAAAGCGGCTGGTTTTTACCGGTCAACGTGCGAGTCGCCTGGTTCCACTCGCCATTGAGGGTACCCGGGCCGCAGTTGGAGGAAGGGAACGCCACGGTCCAACCCACGTTTGAGACGGTGCCGCTACCGATGCCGGTGCTCGCGTTATAGCTGGTCGCGGTCAATACCCAACCCGGAGACGGAACGTTTTTCATCTTCGGCAGATTGCACAGGCCACCGCCAGTGAGCGTTGCCGAAGTGATGGTGGCTACGCCTGCGGATACATTGCCGCCGAAAGTGACGCCGCAGGTAATGGGAGCCCCGAAGGAAGATGGCGACGTTACAACAATCGTGCCTGCCTCAGTGGTAAATGGACCTTCCGGAATAATCGACACGGCGCTGGCCATGGAAGCCGCCCCGAACAACAGAGCAAACGAACTTACACGAACGAGGGCTTTCAAACTTTTCATTATTTTTCCTCACATGGATGGCGAACTATTTCGCCGGGGTAATGGCCATGAGCAAGAGTTCACATTGAAGCTGTGACACCCCCTCTCCGACCAAATCTCAATTCAAATAACGGTATTAAATCGCTTATCAATCCAGGAACCTTTTTGAACTTACAAAACCCCGAGCAGCTCTGTTTTATTAGCACTCGATAGTTTCTGGCTTGCCGGACACTTACATAGGGCACGCTGCATCTTTATTTAACGCCACATACACTCAGTAACGTCCCTAACCCCAAGGCAGACAAATTTCTGGCAATAAGCGTTTGTGAGCCCCATCGACTCCGAAAAAACCCACGACATTCAGATCAAGCAAGACGATGCGGGTACTGCTACACCCACTCCAGGGGCCCTGCCGGGTGGGCATTGGCGACAGGTCGATACTGCACGACTTGATTAGCCCTTTGCCAACACCTTCCATAAAGAACATAGATACAGAGCAGTGCCGACATCAAACAAGGCCCCAAGCAAGTACGGAAACTTAAACTAGAAAATTGCGCCTAAAAACATTGCAGACAAGTCAATCGCCTCCACAAGAGCCTATATTTAGAAATTTCTTTTTAAAACTCGTATCAAATAATCTACCTGAAAAAATTACTTACGCCAGAGGGGCACCCTCCATTTACGAGAAGTCCTACGCAACAGCTTTATACTCGTAGGAAAGTCGAATAACTCGAACCACCGGCCAACTTCGGCGCAAGCGCCGGCGCACGGGAAGTCAAGGCTCAATATAGAGTGGAATTATTTGCAGGACTTATTTGTAGGATCAATGCAAGACGTGGCTATGCACCGGCCTCATCATTCATCTTGACTGCCCGCTCGCGAACAAATCGTTGCACCGCGTCGCCGGGCAACGCTTTGCTGAAATACCAGCCCTGGATAATCAACTCCGCCCCGGCGTGCCCCCTGCCCGACTGGAGGAAGGCCAACTGCTCAGCGGTTTCCACCCCTTCCACCACCACCCCCAGGTTCAGCGCCTCACAAAAGCGCAGCATGCCGGTCAAGACCTGCGCGCCCTTGGGGTCCTGCTGGGCCACCACAAAACTGCGGTCGATCTTGATGAAGTCCACCGGGAACTGGTGCAGGTAACTCAGCGCCGAAAACCCCGTGCCAAAGTCGTCGATATAGACCTTGGCACCAATGGCCTGCAGCTTCTGGATCATCTGCCGGGTCGCCTGGATATCGCCCACCAGCGCATCCTCAGTGATCTCCACCGACACATGGCCGTGGGCCAGGGAGAGGATGTCCACCAGTTGCCTGCCATAGGCGGGGTTCGTCAGGGTGGCGCTGGAGACATTAATGGTGATCGGTAGGGCAAAGCCGATTTTCTGCCACTTCTGGTACTGACGCACGGCCTGGGAGGCGACCCACACGTCCACGTCCGGCATCAACCGGGCATGGGCCAGCCACTGGAGGAACTCCCACGGCGAATGCACCTTGCCCTGGCTATCGCGCGCGCGCATCAGCGCTTCACAGCCGGTGCACAAACCCGTCAGGGAGGACACCTGGGGCTGGTACTCCAGGTAAAACTCGTAGTCGCTGATCTGCTGGATCCTGCTCAATGCACTGGCCTGGCGTGCCAGCGCCCGGTGCGCGGTCAGCACTGGGTCCAGTTCCAGCAGACGCCCTTTTTCTTCGAGCCCGCGAAAGGTCATGTCGAAAGACTTGAGGTAAACCGTACCGCCCTCCACCGCCTGCCGATGAATCGCGCGGACATAAGGCGCATAGACCAGTATCCCGACTCCCAGCAGCACCAGTTGCAGCGCCACCGCAGCCAGATCGCCCTGGGTACTCAGGTAGGCGTTGAGCAGCACCGGCGCGGTGAACGGCACGCTGGCCAACGCTGGCGAGACCCAGCCGGCCTGCACCACCAGCAATGCCAGCACCGTATTGATCACCGGCACGGCTAAAAAAGGGATAAACAGGCGCGGGTTGAGAATGATCGGCAAGCCAAACAGCAGCACTTCGCTGACGTTGAACAACGACAGCGGCAGGCTGGCCACCGCCAGCAACCGCATGGACTGGCTCTTGGAAAACAGCAGAATCGCCAGCAACAGGCACAGGGAACCGCCAGCCCCGCCAATAAAGGCAAAGCACCCCAGCAGACCGCCATTCAACGCATACAGGACGGGCTCCCCCGCCGCCAATGCCGCGCCATTGAGTATCACTGCCTGGTCCAGGGCATCAAACAGCGGCTGGATCGCGTACACGCCATGGATGCCAAAAAACCACAGCAGCGAATTGATCGCCGTGACAAACACACCGGTGCCATAAGGGGACTGCAGCGTATCGAGCATCACCGGGCCCTGGAACTGCGCCACATGAGCAACCTGCAACAGCAACGACAACGTCACCACCAGTAGCAATGCGGTGATTGCTCCCGGTACCACCATGTTGATCGTACCCCTGAGGTTGTGTCCCACCAGGTCTGCGTTGACCAAACGGGTCCAGCGGTAGCGATGCAGCCAGGCAATCACCGGGACATTGATCAACGGCGAGGCGATGGCAATAAACAGGACAAAGGTTGCCGACGCACGTGGATAGTCTCGCAGGACAAAGGAGGCAATGACCACGTGTGCCAGGCACAAAAACGCTACTGGCAACTGCGCTAAGCGGTGCTGGATTGCCAGCATATAGCCGATGGAAGCGGCCACCAGCAGCGGGATCACGGAACTGATCTTGGCATGCAGGCCGGCCAGGAATGCCACGACCGGCGATGGGAAGTCGAGAATGCGGGCGCATTCGGACAACAGCAGAAAACCCGCCGAGACCAGCAAGCATGGCAAGATCCATAACAGGCCTTCCCGGATGGCTCGCAGCGACTCCGTGCTTGCCAGGGCTGCCAGGCGTTGGGTGAAGAACAGCTTGAACAGCGTCTGCGCCATGACTATCTCCCTGCCCTCGGGCCATCACACCGGTCTTCAACGAGGGCTTAACGCTACACGGCCGGGCCCCGAAAATGAAAGGATTTTGCCGCGTTTGGCATCGATGCGTCGTCCTGGGATACCAGCAGACGTGCAGACAAGGGTGTAATTTCCTACGCTTTTTGAAACAATACCGTGCTTGAGGGCCTTGCTGCCCACGCGGGTACCGCAGGTTTTCGGAACCAACTGCCACCCGCTCATGTCATGAGCTGTACGGGTCTGTCGACCCGCAGGCCGGCATCGAATGACTCGATCCGCAGGCCACGTTTACACCCGCAGGCATCGGTACGCCGACTGACCCAGCGTTCTCAGGGAGATGTATTGAACATGCAACGCAGGCTTACAAATCGTGCGCGACCTCTGGTTTTCACCGTAGGGCTTTGGTTGTGTGGGGTCGCTGTACTGTTTTTGATCAAGGCCGCCGTTGAAGCCGTCGAAGGGCCTATCAGCAAAACCTGGATCGACTTGACCCTGGTGCTGACCGCCTACCTGTTTTTTTTCTTGTTGGATCCACTGCAACAGTGGACAGCCAATCGGCTGCGTAAACGTGCCCGACGCAAAAGCCGTTACGAACAAGCCTCGTCCTGAGGTCGCGCAACCTGTATTTGCGGAGTCCCCCCTTGTCTGAACCTGGCGAAAACCTTCAGCTTGCCCTGGATATATTCCTGAGCCAGCACCCCGATCTGCGCACCGAACTGGACACGCTGAACCCCTTGGCGGCCCAGGCCAAGCGGGAAACCATGGCGCAATACCGGGCCGAGCGCCTGCATGAGGCCTTTGAGGCCGAGGCAGAAGCCCGCAACCTGTTTGCCTGGGAACTGACACTGCAACTGATCAGCCAGTCGCCACAGGAGTTCGAGGCCAAGCGCCTGGAGGTTCACAAGGAAGTGGCCCAGATGGCGGGCCTGGAGTGGGCTGAGTATTGTCAGCTGCATGGTCTGGCAGACAGTTCACCTTAACGGGCAGCGAACCAGCGGCCCACCACCGAATGTTCACACTGCATCGCCACCTGCAACTCGTCGAGGGTGATAGTTCGCCGCTGCGGGTCGCCATTGAGCGCTATTTTCAGTGCCGGCCAGCAACGCCGGGGCAGTTGTCGCGGAGGCGCCAGTCGCGCGCCTTGTGTACTACGCCTGCCCAGCGCCAGGTCATACACCAGACACGCTGCACCATAGACTTCGCTACTGGCTGACAGGGGTGCGCCGTCCAGCAGTTCCGGGGCGGCATAGGCCGGTGTCCAGGCAGTGAAGCGCTGTGGGTTCAAGGCCGGCAGCCCGGACAGCGGCGGCGCAAGCGCCTGGGCAAGGCCAAAGTCAAACAGGCGCACCCCGTCATCGTCCAACATGACATTGCTGGGCTTCACATCGCCGTGCAACACACCTTGTCGATGGATGTAACCCAGCGCGTCCAGCAGCCCCGTTGCAATACGCCGCAGTTCTTGCCAAGGCACCCCGCGCGGGCAGTCGAGCAACAACTGGTCCAGGGTCGCGCCACTCATCAGCTCCATGGTGAAGAACGCCACTTCGCTCGCCGTATCCACATCAAACGAAAACACCCGTACCACGCGCGCGTGCCCCAGGCTGCGGGTCAGGGAAAACTCCTTGTAGAGCAGCAGGTGCGCATCCTGTGACTGGGCAAGGCTTTCACCGAGAACCTTGAGTGCCACCAGGGGCCTTGGCTCGCCGAATTGCTCGTGAAGCAAATCACGGGCGCGATAGACAATACCCATGCCCCCTTCCCCGAGCACCCGTTCAAGGCGATAGCGGCCGCCCAGCAACATCGGCAGCGGGCTCGATATGAGCGGGGCACAGGCGCCAGGCTGGGGCTGGTTTTCCATCATGCTTGCATCACCAGGGCCGTCAGATTATCCCTGGCCTGACCACGCAACACCCCGTCGAACCCGCGATCCAGCATCAATTCGGGGGTTCCGGGTTCAACGCCTCGCCCATTGCGTTGCGGCAGGTGTCTTGCCATGGGCTCATAGTTGCTCCGGTATGCGGAAGGTCCGCCACGTCGACATCTCGAACGGGTTCGGCGTGCGCTGGCTGGTCAACAGATAATGGGCACGCAGGCCGCCGATGTCCGCCTTGAGCAGGCGCGCATCGCGGCCATTCGAGGGTTCGCCTTGCAGCAAGTCAAACAGGCGGAACAGCGACCATGGCCCGCTGTTTTTCTCGATGCCCATTGGCCGTTGCGCCATACCTTCCAGCACCAGGCTGCTGCGCCCGTCCTCGGTATCGGTGGGCCACTGGAACAGCATCGGGACAATCGGCCCGTGGCGGTATTCCATCTGTTGGTCGCCGAACCGCAGGATCGCTCGACTGACCGTGGGGTCCAGGCTGTATGGCGCCAGGGTAAAGCGCACCCCCGGCTCACTCGGGTCATCGGCGAAGAACGCCTGGCGTATGGTGCGCGCCTTTGCCAGTTGGTCCAGCAACGCCCGCGACATCGGCAGGCTGCGGCCATCCAGGCTGCGCAACCGATAGCGGTCGCCGTCCCCCATCACAAAAGGCCGCAGGTCGTCGTCAAGAAACCGCGCCATCACCCCTTGGGGCTTGAAGAACTCGCGAAAATCATTCAGGGCCACGTCGCTGCTGGCATGGGCGCTGAACGGGTAGCGTTGCTTGATCGCCGAAGCATAGAACCCATACACCTCACTCTGATAGCGCCGGTTCAGGTGGCGGTAGGCCTCGTCAAGCACCAGGCGCCAGGTGTCATCAGTGACACCCGCGAGCCAGCCGTTGAGGGGAGCCGGCAGGCGCGCCGTAGCATTGCGCAGGTTGCCCAGGGCGTCCTGTTGTCCCTGCATGCGCCGCTTGACCAGCTCAAAGGCGGCTCGTTCAGGCCGGTTCTCCCGCCCAAGGGCGGCCAACTGCAGATGCACCTGGTTGAGGGTTTGCAGCACCTGGGACAATTCTGGCCCAGGGTTGTCCTGCTCATCGAGCAACTGATGCAGTGATTCAAAGCGCCGCTGCACTGCGCGCTGCGGGGTGTCGGGCAGCCGTTGCGTGACACTGTCCACGACCGCCTGGACCACCGGCGAACCCGACTGAAGCGCCTCCAGGCGTTCGACAGGGCTTGAAAAACGGGTGTTTTCCCGGACCTGCTGCAGCAACTGCAACAACGGTGAACGGGCTGATGTCAGGCCCGCCAGCTGCTCGGCAATTTCGCGGGGGCTATCGTTTTCCTGCAAGCGCACCTGGGCCAGCGCCGCCCCCCAGGCCTGGGCATAGTCGCTGAAATACTGTTGCTCCAGCTCGATCATCAGTTGGCGCAGGCCCATGGCACTCAGTTCTGTGCCCTCCCCCAGTACCCAGTTATCACGCACGATGGCCGCGACCATCCGAGTGCCCTGCACGGCAAAGAACTGACGGTAGCCCTGCTGGGTGAAGAAGCCAGGAATGGGTTGGTCAATGCCGGCGAACACTTGCTCCTGGGGGTCCAGGTGTTGCGCGAAACGATAGGGTTCAAGCTCGCAGCCCTGTTCACGCAGCAGACGGTAGATCACGCCAGCCAAAGGTTGCGCTTTCAAGACCTGGCGAGCCTGGGCCACCAGGGTTTCGTTGAGGGGTGCCACAAAGGGTTGCGCAAGCAATTGTGCAAAATGTGCATTCAAACGCTTCTGCAGGGCAGTGTCGCCAGGGTAGCGCAGCGACCATAGCTCGGCGACGCGATCCATCAACCATTGTGTGTCCCGCCGCTCAGGCAGATTGAGCATCAGATAGGCCCGCAGGCTGAGAAGCAACTGCTGACGGTCGTGCAAGTTGCTGCGCACCTGCTCCTCCAGCATCTCGCTGACCCGTGCCATCAGGTGCTGGAGCAATGCCTGGCGGTAGGCGGTGTCCAGCACCGGGCGGCTCCTGTCACCTTGGTACAAACCTGAAAACTGCAACCATCCCGCGCCTTGCGGTGCCGGAAAAACCTGCGTGGCCGCCCATCGACGGTCCAATAGTGGAACTATCGCCACGCTCGGGTCTTCTGCCGCCTGCCGAGGAGCCGGAGACCGCGCCAACTCCCGCAGTTGTTCCAGGCGTTGATGATTCTGCGAATAGCTGTACATCCACAGCGAACCTGCGCCGCCGAGCACCAGCAAGGCAGCCAGGGCCAGGCCTCGCTGGCGCCGGCGGATCTGCGCGCGCTCCCGGTGGTCCAGGCCGGCCAGGTCGACCTCGCCGAACACCACCCGGCTGAACAGGCCCTGGATAAACCGTGGACGCTCACCGGCGCTGGTCAAGTAGAAACCGCGCAATGCGTTGACGCGCTGGTAACGATGGGCAGAAAACGCCAGTTCGGTAAACAGACACAGACGCTCGCCGATCTGCGCCACCTGCCGAGGAAAATCCACCATACGCCCGCGGCGCTCGCCGCTGCGCTCCAGATGCAGGCGCTGTATCAGTTCCCCGCTCAAACGCTGCAGCACGGCTTCAAATGCCTGGCGCACCTGGGCAATATCGGTTCCCGCCGTGCCGGGTACGATGGGCTCGCCCAACAGACCGTCGCTGCCCTGCCCCTCCGTTCGCTCGAAGAACTCGACAAAACCGGGCAAATGGTCCGCCTGAGTCAGCACCAGATAGACCGGTAACTCCACATGCAAGGTCTGCTGCAGATCGTGAAGACGGCTGTTGAACTGGCGCGCGGCAACGCTCAGGTCCTGCTCGCTGCCATTGAGCAGGGTATCCACCGACAATGTCAGCAGCACGCCGCTGAGCGGGCGCGCACGGCGCCGGGCTTTCAACAGCGTCAACAAAGTCGCCCAGCCGCCACCATCGACCTCACTGTCGGCATGGGTCAGGTAGCGCGCCGGGGTGTCGATCAGGACCCCCTCATCGGCAAAATACCACTCGCAATGGGGTATTGCGCCGGCAGTGTGGGGGGCGCCGCAATCAGTCCGGTCCAATGGCAGTTGCATGCCACCCGCCTGCAACAGGCAGGTCTTGCCACTGGCGCTGGCGCCCATCACCAGGTGCCAGGGTAATTCGTTGCGCCAACGTTCGCTGCGTTTGCCATAGCGCCGCGCTGCCTTGAGGGTGTGCAGCGCTTCCTTGAAGCGGCCACGCACGTTGTGCTGTTCGTGCTCCACAAGGCCCTTGCGGGACTTAGTCGGCGCCTGGTCCGGGCCGCAAGCCTGTGCGGGGGATTGTGCGGGGGTGCGCCGCTGGGCAAAGACCATTGCCAACCCCCAGGCCAGGAACAAGCCGCTGACGGTCAATAAGCGCGATGTCGCACCGAGCCAGAAGCGCTTGTCATCGACCGCCAGGAGCGGCCCGAACCGCCACACGGTCCACGCCAGCAACAGTACCAGCAGCAAGCTCCAGACCCAGGTCAGACCCAAGGCAGAGGCCAGCATTTTGAATAGATTTTTCATGGATCGCTCCCTGCGCTACTGCGGTGTCCGGATGATGTCGGTGGTGGTCGGCAGATAGGCTTTGAGCACGCTCTCGCGCTGTTCTCCAAGCACCCAGGCGAACCCTGAATACATGAGGGCCAGGCCCATTACGACGAAGACCCAGACCCAGGTTGCAGAAACAATGCGCATCGCCTGCCGGGGTTTGCGGCTGGACGGTGGCCGGGGCTCACTGGCCAGAGGCGCGTGGCCGCGCACATGGATGATCTGCCGGTATAAAGCGTCGCGAATGCCGTCCAATTGCAGCAGGCCACGCTCCATCACCCGATATTTGCCTTCAAAGCCCAGCGCCAGGCAGACGTACATCAACTCCAGCAGCGCCAGATGCTTGATCGGATCCCTGGACAATCGCTCAAGCAGCTCGAAGAATTTTTCACCGCCAAAGGTTTCGTTATGAAAGCGGCTCAACAGGCTCATCTGCGACCAGTCGCTCTGACTGCCCCAGGCCGTGGTCACCACCGCTTCGTCTATTACGCTACACAGCACGTAACGCGCCGCCGTGATCTGGCTGTCGAGGATTGCGTCGTGGCGGGCGCGGGTTTCAAACAGCGTAATGCCCGATGACAACCGATCATTGAGCGCGTGCAGGCCTTCACGGGCCGTGCCGCCCTTGAGCCGGACCACCTCCGACAACAGGTCCCAGGCCGCTGTCACCAGCGGGTTGAGCCCCAGCCTGAAGTGTTCTGCGCCCTGCAAATGGGCGGCGTACATCATCCGGTCCTCAAGCTGTTCAAAGCGCGGTGGTGCCTCGAAATCCGTGATGGCGCCCTGCGCCGGGCCAAATCCATGACGATCCAGCAGGACCGTCTTGTCATCCTGCGGGTATGTCCTTTCCATCGTCATCGGTTCAGTTCCTGATAGCCCAGAATTTCAATTCAAGATCGGCAAACTCGCCGCTGACATGGAAGGCGAATCCACCTGAATGTGCCAACTGCTCCAGGTCGCGGGGGCTGAGTTCGAGCATGAAATAGGTTTTTTCGGCATGGAAAGGAATCTGCCGGGGCGCCACGGGCAACGGCTTGACGCTAATGCCAGCCAGGTGCAGGTTGACCAACTCGCGGATCCGCTCCACCGGCCCGATTTTCAGGTGCGCCGGCAACCGCTGGCGCAACACCTCCGAATCGCTGCGGGCACTGGCGGCCACAATGAAGGTCGCAGCGCCCAGCAGATTCAGGTCGTTGACCGGACACACCAACACCCCGTATTGACGGGGCTGCAGCACCAGCTCAATGGCGTGCTGCTCGAGTACCATCGACAACACCGCACGAATTGCCGCCATCAGCTCACGGAAGCTCGGTCCCTGCTCGCTATGTTGGTAGCGCCCATCAAAACCGGCGCGTTTGGTAGCGCTGGAAAACGTCGAAAGCTCCCCCAGCAACGCCAGTAGAGCCTGGTACAACACGTCGGGGCCCAGGCGGGTCTGGTCCAGATAGTGGCGCAGGATCAACTCCGTACGGTTGATCAACTGCAACATCAGGAAGTCCCCCATCTCGGCCCCGGCCGCCTGGCCAGCGTCCTGCAAACGCTCGGCAATCGCGTCCCCGCGGAACGCCAACAGGCTGACCACCTCCTTGAGGCAGGACAGTAAAAAGGGCGACCCATGAAGGTGCATGAACGTCGGCGAGAACAGGCTGTCGAGGGCTACAACGCCCTGGCCGTTACAGTCTAGGACCTGTGCGACTTTGAGCCTGACGTAGGTCTGGACGTCATGGTCGTCGCCAAGCAGCAGGCGAAAATCCGGGCGGGCGCAGGTTATGGCGCAGCGTGTGTCTTCGCCGGCATTGGCGTCTCCCACTTCCACTTCGTACGCGGTGTAGCGCGCCACTACATCAGCTTGCGCCGGGCGGCGAACCTCGACGGCATTGCCGGCAACCATCGGCAACGCCAGGTACACCGCCTGGCTGCCGCTGTTTGGAGGAATTTCCAGCACCAGCGGCGCGCTCAGGTCACGCATATCGAACAACGTCCCATCAGGCAGCACGCCACTGGCCTGGCTGACCACCACCTTGCCCATCTCGAGATACTGCGGGTCGATTTCCAGGGTCAGGAAGCCCCAGGCATAGCCCTGTGACAACTGGCTGCGGCGGGCCAGTTGCTGGTGGTAGTAACGGTCGTTGTGCTGCAGATGCTGAGGGCGCAACAACATGCCCTCCTGCCAGGTGACTTTATCGAGCAGCATGTGAGTCACCTGCCTGGGCCGGCTGCCAATCGGCTGCGCGCACGCCCGCTTCATCGAACAACAGTTCGATACGGGTCCGCGAGCCAACGGCCAACGGCACGACATAGCGCCAACGTGCCTGGGGCAAATCCCGGTAGGCCGCCAACACCCCGATGTAGCGGCCGCCCGACGTTGCCCTGAGCTTCAGCGGGACCTGCTCACCAGGGCGCAACTCCCATTCTTCGCTGCTTATCAGGTCCTTGGGCAAAGTGCTTTCGGCACGTCCATACAGGCTGAAAAAATCCGCGTTCTCGAAGGCCACCGGATTGCTGAGCTCCAGCAAACGCACCACGATAGGCGACGGCCGACCATTCAGATCCGGGTTGACCTGATCGCTGGCAGTCAGCGTCAGGTCCAGCTTGGTCAGCTTCGAATAGGGGGACAGGTTGCTGCAACCGGGCAACAGGCCCATCACAGCGAGTAACAGAACAAAGGTGAAGCGTGACATGGGGATCATCCAGAACAAGTACTGTGAAGGGTGGAAACCAGGCGCACCTGCTCCCGTTAGGCGTTGGCAAAGTCCTCGCTCAGTAAGCGCTCACTCCAGCCTTCGTCCTCGACCAGGCGCTGATAATGGCGCAGGTAGGCGCGCCAATAGGCGCCGCTGGTGGGGAGCCGCGGCGTGTTGCCCTGCTGTTCGAAACGCACCAGCAACTGGCCCGGGGCAAACGCCGCCAGTGCGCCGCGCACGGCGGCACGACAACCCGCGAGCACCGCGACCTGATGCACCTGCAAATCGCGGTAAGCCTGGATAACCGCCAGTTCGGCTGGCAGCCCCTGCCGCTCACCGCCCAACATGGCTTCCAGGGAATCGGCACCGCCCATCAAGGGAGACCGGTCGCTCGGACGCCCGAGCGAAGCGCTCAACTCACTTTTCAACTCTTCGTGGGTGTGCTGGTTCTGCTGCAACCCTTCGACGGCCTGCCTGAGCAAGCCCGCGACCTTGATTGCCAGCGCTTGCCGCTCTGGTTCGTCGAGCGGGTCCAGGCACACGCCCAGCGCCTTGGAAAACGCCCCCCAGAACTGCGCGTGGTCGTTGCCTGCCGAGGGGCTTTCTGCCGCTGGTGCAATCTGCGGGGCAGGCTCTACCAGGGTCGGCACAGTCACATGCTGGCGCTCGACCGTGCAGGTGTCCGTCCAGCGCGTTTCCTCTGACTGCTGGGCCTGGCCGGGCATGGCATACAGCGGATCCAGCTGCAGGAACGCGTCATCCGGAATCAGGTTGTCGCTGTGACTCGCGGCGCCAGCCACCGCCACCAACTGCGTGCGAATATCAAACGGGCCCATCCGAAACACCATGCCTTGACCAATAGGCCGGGCCTGGCCCTTGCGCAAGCGCACGGCGCTGTCCCCCAGGCAAATGCCATTGCTGCTGATGTCCGTCAGAAAGTACTGATCGTCACGAAAGCTGATCAAGGCATGATGATTGGACAACTGACGGCTGGGATCGGGAATGACCCAATCACAATCGGCACCACGGCCAATCACCCCGCCGGCGCCGTCAAACACTTTGTTGCGGGTCGAGCCGGGCATGCCTTGCCAATTGCCACAGATCTCAAATATCAACTGCATACGGGGCCTCCGGGCTTATTGCGGGTACTGGTCGGGCCGCGGATCTCCCAGCGGCCGATATTCATCGTCGTCAAACACGTAATTTGCCGTACAACCACTCAGCACCAACATCAGCAGAACAAGGACTAATACCTGCCACCGAGAAACAATCATCACGCCTCTCCCATTGAAATAAATCCGTCCGAGCGCAACAGCCGGCGCCTGTCAGTCAGGGCTGGTGTCATTCAGCGCTCCCCCTTGATGCTTCACCGAAAGGGATATTCAGCCGCGCCAGGCGGTACAACAGGGTGCGCCTGGCGACTCCCAGCTCGCGGGCGGTGCGGGTGCGATTGCCGCGATTCTTGTGCAGGCAATCAATCAGCAAGCCACGTTCGACGCGCTCCAGGCGTTGGCGCAGCGTTGCGTCGCTGGCCTGTGTGGAGGACGCCAATGGCAACGACAAATGTTGCGGCAGGATCACCCCGTCGTCGCACAACAACACCGCGCGCTCCACCAGGCACTTGAGTTCGCGCACGTTGCCGGGGAAGCTGTGGCTGGACAGTTGATCCAGGGCCTGGTCCGACCAGGACACCGGTGCTCGCCCCTGGGTCGCGCAGGCCTGGCCCGCAAAATGGCGAGCCAATTGCCGTGCATCGCCTTCGCGATGGCGTAGGGTCGGCAGCTCGATTGGAAACTGCGCCAGCCGGTAGTAGAGGTCCTCGCGAAAGCTGCCCTGGGCCACCATTGCAGGCAGGTCGCGGTGGGTGGCGGCAATGATCCGTACATTCACTTTATGGGCGACGCGGGCGCCCAGCGGGCGTACTTCGCCCTCCTGCAATACCCGTAACAACTTGGCTTGCAGTGACATCGGCATGTCGCCGATTTCATCGAGCAGCAACGTGCCGCCGTCGGCGGTATCGAACAGCCCCGGTCGGTCCCGGTCGGCGCCTGTAAACGCGCCTTTGCGATAGCCAAACAGTTCGCTTTCCAGCAACCCTTCCGGGAATGCCGCGCAGTTCTGTACGACAAAGGCCCTGGACCGGCGCGGGCCCATGGCATGGATCGCCCGCGCGACCACCTCCTTGCCCGTGCCGGTCTCGCCGCGCAAAAGCACGGTATAGGTACTGTCCAGCACCTTGCCGATCAGGCGGCAGGTCTCATCCATCGCCGTACTGTTGCCGATCAGGCCGAGACTTACGGGATGCAGCACGTTTTCGAGTACCGAATGGGTCGGCGGCGGGCAAGGCTCCGGTAACAGCGACCGCTGGCGCAGCGCAAACACCGCCAACTGCCCCAGTGTCATGGCATACCCCTGCAGGTCGATGCTGCGCTCGGTTACGCATATCAACACGCCCTTCACAGCAAGGTGGCGATGGGTGATGGGGACGCACAGCAACGATTGCCAGGGCGCCGGGCCCGACGGAATAAAAGTCGTGTCATAAATGCTGTCTTGCAGGCCGCGGATGCTCAGGGGGCGCTTGTGCTCCAGGGCGAACTGCAGCAATTGCTGGTGCTGCTGATCAGCTGCTGCACGTGCGCCGATATCCCCAGGCCCTGCATCTCGCCGGTATTCGGCAGCCAGCACCAGACCACGGTCGCCCTCATCTGCCAGGTACACCTGGCTGAGCGAGCACTGGCTCAACTGCACGGCGGCATGGGCAAGTTGGCCAGGCATACTTGCCCGATCGCTGTCGATGCCCATGTGCAAGAGCCACTGCACCAGCTGTTCGGCAGGATCAAGCGCCTGTGACAACGGGTTCTCCCTCATCACGCAAACTCACAGATTACGTGACCGTCGCCATCCAGCGTCCCGTGGGCACGCTGCAGATGCTCGTCTCTGGCCATTGCCTCAAGCAGGCGATCGACGACCAGGGGCAATAGATTGGCGTCGATCCATTGATCGACATACCGCGCCCCGCTGTCGCTGTGGGTACAGCGCTCTGCCAGGTAATCGACCAGCCGCGGGCAATAGCTGAACGCCAACTGGCGCTGCAACAAACGCTGAGCCAGGCGCTGTAATTTGCTTTCTACCAATTCCCGCAGCACCGCTCCGTCGATCGGGTAGTACGGCACTACGCGCATACGGGCCAGCAGCGCCGGCTTGAAGTGCTGCTTGAGCAGCGGCGCAAGTGCTTCCTGCAACGCTTGTGGGGTGGGACGCGATGTAGCCCGGCACAGGTCGATGGTGCATTCGCTGCCCAGGTTGGAGGTCATCAGGATCAGGGTGTTGCGAAAATCGATCTCACGTCCCTCACCGTCATTGGCCCGCCCTTTGTCGAAGACCTGATAGAACAGGTTCATCACACCGGGGTGCGCCTTCTCGACTTCATCGAGCAGCAGCACCGAATAGGGCTTTTGCCTGACCGCTTCGGTGAGGACGCCGCCTTCGCCATAGCCGACATACCCGGGCGGAGCACCTATCAGGCGCGACAGTGAGTGTGGCTCCTGGTACTCGGACATGTTGATAGTGGTCAGGAACCGCTCACCGCCATACAACAGCTCGGCCAGGGCCAGTGCCGTTTCTGTCTTGCCGACGCCACTGGGGCCGACCAGCAGAAAAACGCCCACGGGCGCATCGGGGCGGTTCAGGCCTGCCGCAACCGCACGCATCGAGCGATCCAGCGCCTGTACGGCGTGCGCCTGGCCAAGAATGCGCGCCCGCAGATCGGTGGCGAAATCGCGGACCTGGGTGCTGTGCTCGCAGGCCACCTGGCTCAGCGGAATTCCCGTCCACGCGCTGACTACTTCCGCCACCAGCCGTGGGCACACTTCGAAGCTGACCAGGCGCTGGTGAGATTGCTCGGCCAGCAGACTGCCGTGGGCCTCGCACAATTGCTGCTCAAGCACCTCGATTGCCTGCCCCGACTGACGGGCCTGGCTCACCTGTATGCGCAGGGCCAGTATCGCTTCGGCCCTCTCGCGCTGGCGCGTCCAGCACTGCTTGAGGTGCTCGTGTTCGCAACTGATGGTTTGCAGGCGTGCAGCCAGAACCTGCAGCGCGCCCGGATCTATAGGTAACCCAGCGTCCCTATCGCGGCAAAGCGCCTGGTGCTGGCCGGTGCTTTCAGCCAGTTGCGCCGCCACGGCCTGCAACGCCGGCGGGGCTGTCACCAGGCTGATGCGCACACGGGCGCAGGCCGTATCGAGCAGATCCACGGCCTTGTCGGGTAACTGTCGCCCCGCCAGGTAACGGGCAGACAACTGCGCGGCGGCAACCACGGCGTCATCGCGCACGTACACGCCATGGCTGGCTTCATACACCGCAGTCAGACCACGCAGGATGATCACTGCGTCATCGACACTGGGCTCCTGGACATGCACCGGCTGAAAGCGCCGGGCCAATGCGGGATCCTTTTCGAAGTATTTCTTGTACTCCGACCAGGTGGTGGCGGCGATGGTACGCAGCTCGCCACGGGCCAGCGCCGGCTTGAGCAGGTTCGCCGCATCGCCGCTGCCGGGCGCGCTGCCGGCACCGATCAAGGTGTGTGCCTCGTCAATAAACAGGATCACCGGCACCGGTGAGGCATTCACTTCGTCGATAACGCCCTTGAGCCGCCGCTCGAACTCGCCCTTGATGCTGGCACCGGCCTGCAGCAGCCCCATGTCGAGGACCAGCAGGCGCGTATCCTTGAGCACCGGCGGCACCTGCCCACAGGCGATCTGCCGGGCCAGCCCCTCGACCAGCGCAGTCTTGCCGACACCGGCCTCACCGACAATGATCGGATTGTTCTTGCGCCGACGCGCCAGGATATCGGTCAACTGGCGGATTTCTGCGTCGCGGCACAATACCGGGTCAACCCGCCCCTCTAAGGCTTGCTGAGTCAGATCATGGGTGAAGCGCTGCAACAACGACTCATTGTTGGCGCCGGCTGTCCCACGGGAACCCTCAATCTCGGCGCTCAAGGCGAATTCAAGCAGGCGCTGCGCATCGAGGCGCGCCAGCAGCACCTGATAACGACTGCCTGCGTGAGACTGTGGGTTACGCAGCAAGGCGAGGATCAAGGCTGCGTCACCGACCTGGGATTGCGCCAATTCCAGTTGGGCAACCGCCAGCGCTTGCTGCAACCATTGCACCAGCAACGGCGCAAACACCGGATTGCGTGAAGTGCCCTGGCCCACCCTGGGCTGCAGGGTGGCTTGCAACTCGCCCTGTTCGACACCGGCATCTTGCAGCGCGCGCACCAGCAATCCTTGCGGGTGCTCCAGTAGCGCCAGCAACATGTCCTCCACCAGGACTTGCGTCCCGCCCCGGGTCACACAGCGTTCGGCGGCACGCTCCAGGTCTCGGCGAGTGTGCGTCGTCAACACGCGAATCAGTTGTTGCAAGTCCACATTCATCATCGTCATCCGTTTCTAGCGAGTTTATTGGCCAGGGTGAGCACGCCATCCGCGCGCGCCTGCCCCATCCAACTGGTCCATCCCAGCCGGCACACATTGCGCTGGCCTATATGCAGCGCCCGCACCTCCTCAGTACGCAGCACCAGACGCAGGTCATAGTCCAGCGGATCGCGCACGGCGAAACGCACCAGCGCGCCAAGCGGAGAGTGGCTTGCGCCGGTGGGCAGAAAATCATGAAACCGCTGCCAGTCGAGGTTCTGGATATGCACCCTGAACTTGCCGGCACGGTCGACGACCTGCCGCCCCAGGACCAGGTTCTGGCCCAGAAGGCTGCTGGCCTGGCCCAATTGGTTGCGTTGCCTGCGGGCAATCACCACCTTGCGCTTGACGCACTGTTCGATCAGCAACTGCGGGTGCTTGAAGTAGTAACGCAGCACCGTTTCGATAAGCGTCGCCGAATGGGCGCGCATACCCAGCAACCCCAGGTAGGGCAGCAGGCGTTTCCAGTCCAGTTGCGTCGCGCCTCGAACGGCACGGCCGCCCAGGCCTATCAGGGCGAACATCTGCTCGGAAAACGGATCGCTGGCTCCCGCCCGAAAGCACGCCCGGTAGCGGTACTTGCGCCACAAAGGCAGCATCAACCGATGCAGGCGGTGGTGAAACAGGTCGAGAAAGTCGCCGACAGGATTACCGCCCGCCCGTTCGGTCAATGCGTGTTCACCATAAAACGCCGGCAGTGGCGAATTCGCCCCCACCAGTCCCAATACGTTGAGGCGCAAACGTGCGCGCAGTTGCCCGCCCTCGACAAAGAACGTCACCCGGTCAATATCGTTGCCGGGAAACCCCAACCCCGGGTTGGCCTGGAACTCCAGGCGTTCATACAGCGCCTCATCGCCCAGGGACGGATGGGCGTCACGCAAACGCTCGATCACCTGCGAGATCGCCTGGAACAGCGAGTACTCGCGAATGGTCCGCGACAGTTCGGTTAAAGCAGAGCCTGCAGTCCCATCCGGGATGGCCATAGGTACACCTCTCCTTGTGTGCTGGTAACACGCAGTTCGTGATACGAGTTGAGGCTCGCATACAGGGCAAAAAACTCGTTGAGGACTGAGGCAAACACAAACAGGTCGCCCTCTCCGAGGAAGTGCTGGAGGTCGACGGTCAGGTCGATTGCCACACCTCGAATCGGCAAACCGCCGTGTAATCTGTCAATCGGCCGCTGGCTGATCGAGCGCAACCCGCCCAGCCTGCGGATGCTGACTTTTTCCGCCTGGCGATCGTGGTAGCGCGGCAGGTCATAGGTCTCGAGCACCACTTTCAGCGCATTGATATCGCTCAGGGACAGGTAGTTGAGCGACATGTTGCTGATCAGCTTCCAGAGAAAGTCGCTGTCCAGCGGGGGCGCAATGCCAGGGGTGGCTGCCGTGATATTGCTGAAGGACAGGAATTCGGGTGTTTGCTCGCACGCTTGATTGATGTCACCGATACGCAATTTGCGTGGCAAATCATGGTTGGTGCAGGTCATCTCGACAGACAGGGTTTCCTGATCACCGGACTGGCGACTGCCAAAGCTCAGGTAGGTATCCAGCCCGCTGTGTTGCACGGAGGGCCGCTGGCGGATGCTGTAGCACGCGGTCTGCTCATCGTGCTCGAACGACTCGAATGGCACATACGTCTGGTAGCCCAGGCCACCCGGACGCCATCCCGTGACCTGGTCGACGGAGAACACCGCGCAATGGCCTGGCGCATAGTCAGCCCCCAGCAGCAGATACTCGTCCTGCCGGCCATCCAGTCGGATCGGCACTCCATCGTGCTTGAACAGGTTGACCACCGGCGTGCAAAACAGCTTCACGTTGTCCAGTGTGGGCTGCACCTGCTCGGGATTGCGCTGGCCAAGCTTGAAGCGCAACTCAACGCCCCGCACCTGTTTGAGCACGTCAACCGGCAAGGTTTGCAGAACATCCAGAGCACCGACGTCGACAAACAGATACTTCTCTGGAAACGCAAAATACTCCTGCAGATGCCGATACCCAGTGAACGCATTCGGCGGATAAGGCAGCAATGCCTCTGCTTCTGAAAAACCTGCTGGCTGAACCCCGCAGGCCGGCAGTTGCAGTGACCGCACCTGCCCGTCATGGGCCAGCAGCGGTTCGCCCTGGCCATCGAGTACCAGCAGTTCGATACCGTGCAGGTGGCGCAGCAGACTCACGTACAGCATCTGGCTGACGTAGCGTTCCCCGGCAAAATGCAAGCGCAGGTGCTCAAGCACCAGTTCGCCCATATGCCCTTCGGCGGTCATCTCCAGGCGCAGGCTCAACAAGGCCCCCTCCCCCTGGGCCGAGTAAACCAGCGCGCTGATTTGCAGGGGCAGCACATCCGTTGCGTAACAGGTGCGAAAACGGCAACGCTCACCGTCAATCGCCACACTTTCCACCGGCGTGTCCCGCTCGACCGTGACCGCCGGCCCGGCACGCAGCAGCGGTGCGAACTGCAACATGCTGAACGCGGGTAACGGGCGCATGTAGTTGGGCCACAACAGGTGCATCAGCGAATGGCTGAGCTCGGGCAACTGGTCGTCGAGCTTCTGTCGCAAGCGGCCCGTCAGGAACGCAAAGCCCTCAAGTAACCGCTCGACATCCGGATCCCGGCCACTGTCCCCGAGGAACGGGGCAAGCGCCGGATTGCGTTCGCAGAAGCGTCGCCCCAACTGCCGCAAGGCATTGAGTTCGCTCTGGTAATAGCGGTTAAAGGACACCTGGGGCGACCTCGACACGTCCGTTGCCCGTCAGGCTTGCGCAAAACACCACGTTCTGCACGACGCCGTCGATGGTCAACGCGCCCTGGATATCAAAGGCCAGGGCCAGCGGGTCGCGATCCCGTGGCAACGCAACGACCCGTACGTTGCTCAAGCGCGGTTCGTAGGCCGCGATAAACCGCTCGATCAGAAAGCGTGCCTGGCTGAGGGATTCGTGCAGGCTCAGACGCATGTCATTGAGGTCCGGCAGGCCATAGTCGGGCAGCGTCTGCACACTGCCCGCCCGGGTGCTGAGCATGTTGCCCAGGTGGGTGGCCACCGACGCGGCGACACAGGCGAGTGGCGTGCGCCCCGTCGACTGAGGCGCGGTGCCTGCAAGGCGCTCAAGGAAGCCGCTGTAGTGACTCATCTCAGGCCCCCGGCTCATTCTTTATCGAGCTTGCCAACCAGGAACAGGGTGAAATCCGCCCCCATGTATTTGAAATGCGGGCGTACGCTGAGGTTGATGCGATACCAGCCCGGCTCGCCATCGACGTCACTGACAACGACCCGTGCCGCCCGCAGCGGACGTCGCCCCCGCACCTCGGCGCTGGGGTTCTCCTGGTCGGCCACGTACTGGCGGATCCACTTGTTGAGCTCCAACTCCAGGTCGGTGCGCTCCTTCCATGAACCCAACTGCTCGCGCTGCAGCACTTTCAAATAGTGCGCCAGGCGGTTGACGATCATCATGTACGGCAGTTGGGTGCCCAGCCTGTAGTTCAACTCGGCGGCCTTGCCCTCGGCGCTGATGCCGAAGCGCTTGGGTTTCTGCACGGAACTGGCGGAAAAGAACGCCGCGTTGTCGCTGCCCTTGCGCATCGTCAGGGCAATGAAGCCCTCCTCCGCCAGCTCGTACTCACGACGGTCGGAGACCAGCACCTCGGTGGGGATCTTGGTTTCGATTTCGCCCATGCTCTGGAAGTGATGCAGCGGCAGATCTTCCACCGTGCCCCCGCTTTGCGGGCCAATGATGTTGGGGCACCAACGGAAGCGGGCGAAGCTGTCAGTCAGGCGCGTGGCAAAGGCGTAGGCCGTATTGCCCCACAGATAATGCTCATGACTGCTGACCACATGCTCGTTATAGGCGAAGGTCTTGACCGGGCAGTCCGCCGGGTCGTAGGGCGTTCGCAGGAGAAAGCGTGGCACCGTCAAGGCCACGTAACGGGCATCCTCGCTCTGGCGGAAGCTCTGCCATTTGGCAAACTGCGGCCCCTCGAAATGGTCTTTCAGATCCTTCAGGTCCGGCAGGCCGGTAAAGCTCTCCAGACCGAAGAAACCCGGCCCGGCGGCGGCAATGAACGGTGCATGAGCCATGCAGGCGACGCTGGATACGTATTGCATCAGCTTGACGTCAGGCGCGCTGGGCGACAGGAAATAGTTGGCGATAATGGCGCCGACAGGCTGACCACCAAACTGACCGTATTCGGCACTGTAGGTATGTTTGTAGAGGCCCGACTGCACAACCTCCGGCGAGTCCTCGAAATCGTCCAGCAGGTCCTGCCGCGAGACGTTGAGCAGCTCGATCTTGATGTTTTCCCGGAAGTCGGTGCGATCCACCAGCAGCTGCAAACCCCGCCAGGCCGCTTCCAGTGCCTGGAAGTCGGGATGGTGGAGGATTTCGTCCATTTGCCGGCTGAGCTTGGCGTCGATCTCGGCAATCATGCGGTCCACCAGTTGTTTCTTGACCGGCTCGCCTCGGTTTTGTGGCTTGATCAATTCCTCGATAAAGGCCGCCACACCGCGCCTGGCGATGTCGTAGGTTCCATCATCGGCCGTCAGGCGGGTCTGGGCGATGATGTCGTCGAGAATGCTGTATGCGCTATCCAGGGGGGTGGCCTGGGCGCTAGGGCTAGTGGTCATAAGGTCAGTGTCCTTTTACTGAGAAAGTCATGGGTTGGGGCTGTTCAGCCCCAGTTCGGCCAATACCCGTGCACGGGCCTGGTCATCGGCCAAGGCGCTTTCTATGGCCTTGCGAAAGCTCGGTGTATTGCCCAGGGGGCCTTTGAGCGCGACCAGCGCCTCACGTAACTCCATCAGTTTTTTCAATTGCGGAACCTGCTCGACCAGTTGGGCCGGGTTGAAGTCCCGCATGGCGTTGATGCGGACCTGGATGGGTAACTCATCGGCTTCATCGGTTTCCTGCAATCGATTGGGAACACCCAGCTGCAGACTCAAGGCTTGCTTGGCCAGCACCTCGTCGAACGTGTTTTTGTCGATACTGATGGGCTTGCGGTCTTCGACCTTGCGCGTGTCTTCGCGCTGGGTGAAGTCACCCAGGACCAGCAGCTTCAGGGGTAGCTCAACTTCTTCCTGGGCACCGCCTATGGCCGGTTTGAACGTGATGTTGATGCGTTCCTTGGGGGCGACCGAACCTTCTTTGGCCATGATGTTTCTCCTTTGCGTAATGACGGAAAACCTATTGGAGTACCGCTTCCAGATCGACCTGACACAGCTTGCGATAGACATCGTCCTTGCGCTCGCGCAGACCATGGCCCTGGGGCAATACGTCGTAACAGGCGTACAGCAGTTGCAACACCTCCAGGGTCAGGTCCGGTTCCCAGCGATGCAGGCTGCCGTGCTGCAACTCCTGCTCAAGCTGTTCAAGCTGGATCCTGGCCAACTCATGCTTGGCACCCTGGATACACAACCGAGCCAGGCCCAGGCGCCAATAAAACCGGGCACGGTCACCTCGCGCAGCCTGCATGGCGTTTTTGTAGGCCTGAACAGCGGCCTTCAGCCCCTCCTTGCGCAGCAACGGAGCGACCGTCTGCAAGGCCTCCTCCCATGGCGCCGGACCAACTCTGGCAATATTCCTGGGCGGCACCCTTGCCTGCAGGTGGTGACTGACCTGGCTGTCGATCCACCCGCGAGTGGTAGCGTCGGCAAAGGGTGTTCCATCGTGGAAGCGCAATTGAGCGACCCCCGGTAATCGTTGCAGCAACAGGGCGAACTGAATCTCTGTCTCGACCATCGCCAGTTCGGCCTGCAGCGCCTGGAGGCACTCCCAGAGCATGCGCACGCCGTCAAACCAGAAAGGCGCGCCCGCCAGGCTGGCCTCAAGCTCCAGCAACAGGTCGGCGTAATGCCCTTGGGCAAAGCGCTCCTGGTAGCGCTTGAGTTTGTCGGGCAGCAACCCACGCAACGGCGTTATCTGTTCGCTGTTGCTGTCGGGAAGACCAGTGATACCCAGCCAGCCTAGCGTCCGGTTCAGGCGCAAGGCCCGCAGGTCAGTGGCGTTCTGGCGCAGCCACCAGGTACACAGCGGTCGAGCGCCGTCCTGCAGCGTACGCAGGAGCCTGTGAACGTCTTTTTCGTTGTTCACCACCGGCTCAGGCGCCAGCAGTTGGGTTGCGACCTGCTTGACCTGGGCAACCACCCCGCTCACCCCGGATGGCGGCGGATCGTTCTCCTGGGCCTGTTGCAGCTTGTCCGCCAGTTGCCTGCGCGCAGCCAGTAGCAACGGCGCATCGTCCCCCAGGTGCCTGACCCACAACTGGTCAAGGTCGGACAATTGCTCGGCCAGGCACTGGAACAGGGAACGCTGGTGCTTGAGCGAAAAACTCTGGGCCAACACCGGTTCAATGCGCTGTACCAACCAGCCAAAGGCCGCAATGCGGGTACGCTGCTTGAGGGGGTGAACCGTCGCCCAATGGTGCTCACACAGGTCGCGCAACAGGCCGAGCCCGGCGAGCAGGCCGGAAAAGGACTCGCGTTGATACAGAGCCCATGTCAACCAGGCAACCACCCGCAAATCCTTGGATTCGTGACGCAACAAGGCTTCACTTTGGTCCACCACGGACTGCCAGTCCGGCTGGCTGTTGCCATGGATCGAGCGGGCTTTTTCCAGCTCACTTTCCAGCGCTTCGTATCCCGCCGAAAAACGCATATCCTCCCCTGCAAAACAGTCAACCGAAATCGGCGACCGGGCAAGTTTCAAGTAATAAGCAGATAGCTTGTCTGAATAAACCATGATGGGCCGCAGTGTGCTGATCAATGCTCAATTAAAGTAAGGCAAGCATCTATATAAACGCCAACACCTCACTTACTGAATTCCGTTTCCGTGTAGCGACAAGTACGAACCATAGCCAGCTGTATTTTATTGGGCAAGTCAGCCAGGCGCACTTAAGGAGATTCCTACAAAATCAAAGCGGCCCGCAATTTTGTAACTAAGCGTGCTCAACGACCCTCTTCCCACCCAATAAAACAGCCAATTTTATTGGGCGATATACCTGCCAGCACCCTTGCGCAAAAAGCTGCGCACACTTTCCAAGCAAGCTGCATTAAAACTATATATTCACCTATCAACACTGCGACGTACGCTGACCAGGCAATTAACTGCGCACTACTGCGCAAACAAACTCAACTTTAAAGACTAAAACCCTTCTAACTCGGCGCCTATTAAGTCTCCACCACGAACAAGCGCCCTTATTTTATTAGGCCGACTGAAATCCGGCACACTTCTTGTTAGTAAGCAGCGCCCATCCGGCAACGGCGCCCCTCGGCGCAAACTTATCTGTCAGGCAAGGAAACCCATCATGCCAACACCCGCATACCTCTCGATCACCGGCACCAAGCAAGGTTTGATCACGGCAGGCACGTTCACCCAGGATTCGGTAGGCAACATCTATCAGGAAGGCCACGAGGATCAGATCCTGGTCGAGGCATTCCAGCATCAGGTCATCATTCCCCGCGACCCGCAATCGGGCCAGCCCACCGGCCAGCGTGTCCATAAGCCGCTGATGATCAGCAAGGTATTCGATAAATCTTCGCCGCTGCTGTTCAGCGCGCTGACGTCCGGGGAAATGGTCAAGTGCCGCCTTGAGTGGTATCGCACATCATCCGCCGGTACCCAGGAGCACTACTTCACCATCGAGCTGGAGGACGCGATCATCGTCGACATCCAGTCACGGATGCCCAACTGCCAGGATCCGGGAAATGCGCATTTCACCCACCTGGAAGATGTGCACTTTACCTACCGCAAAATCGTCTGGACCCATGAGGTTTCGGGCACTTCAGGCTCTGACGACTGGCGCAGCCCGGTGGCCGGCTGAAGCCCGACCCGGCGGCAACGGCGTCGCAAGCTGCGATGCCGTAGCAGTCGGGTGTGTCACACCATCGCCAACGGATGCTTGCGGATTGGCGCGCCGAATACCCGGTCGATGGCATCCAGGTCATGCTCGTCAAGAACCAGCCTGGCCGCCGCCGCGTTGAGGCGCACGTGTTCGGGGCTCACGGCTTTGGGGATGGCGATAACGCGGTCCTGCCGCAGTACCCATGCCAGGGCCACTTGAGCCGGTGTGGCCTCGTGTCGACGGGCAATCTGCTTGAGGGTGGGGCTGCTCAGTAGGTCTCCTCCCTGGGCGATCGGGCAGTACGCCATCAACGGCAGGTTGTGTTGTTGCCACCAGGGCAGCAGGTCGAACTCAATGCCGCGCTGCTCGATGTTGTAGAGCACCTGATTGGTGGCGCAGGCGGGTGATGCCAGCTCCTGAAGATCCGATACGTCGAAGTTGGACACGCCCCAGCGCCCGATCTTGCCGGCATCACGCAGCCGCTCAAAGGCGTCAACCGTTTCTGCAAGAGGGTATTGCCCGCGCCAGTGCAGCAGATACAAGTCGATGTGATCGGTGCCCAGGCGCTTGAGGCTGGCTTCGCAGGCCCGTGGGACCCCGGTTTTACTGGCGTTGTGCGGGTAGACCTTGCTGACCAGGAACACCTGGTCCCGGCGCCCCTGGATCGCCTCCCCGACCACTTCTTCCGCACCGCCTTCGCCGTACATCTCGGCGGTGTCGATCAGGGTCATGCCCTCGTCGATACCCAATTGCAGGGCAGCGACTTCCGCTGTTCGCCGTGCAGAATCTTCCCCCATACGCCAAGTGCCTTGGCCGATGACCGGAACCGGGGTACCCGCCAGATCAATGGTGCGCATGCCAACCTCCAGATAAGTGTGCGTTGCCATCATGTGGCACTGCCCGCGCCACAGGGTTCAATGCAAATCCACGGCCACGCGCCGGTCCTCAGCCCACGCTGCGAAACGCACTGGGACTGAGCCCCGTCCAGCGCTTGAACGCCCGGCGAAAGCTGCGTACGTCACTGTAGCCGACCTCTTGGGTAATACGCTCGATGGACAGCCCGGGGTTGCCCAGCAAACCCATGGTCCGGGCACGACGCACCTGTTCCAGCAAGGCTTCGAACGTCAGCCCGTGGTCGGTCAGGCGCCGACGCAGGGTGCGCCCGCTCATGTTCAGGTCACTGGCGACCTTCTCCAATTGACTGCCCTGCAAGTCGCGGGAAATAGCGCGCTCCACCGCCTGGATCAGGTCCATTTTGCGGTGCAGCTGGGCACTTTCCAGTTCCAGCAGGCCAAGGGCCTGGCGCAATGCCAGGGCATGGTGATTGGGCAATTGCACGTCGAGCCAGCGGGCCTCAAGCACCATGCGGTTGTGCAGGCAGCCAAAACGCACATCATCACCGAACAAGCGCTGGTACTCGGCGGCATACACCGGCGGCGCATGCATGAACTCCATGCGCAACGGCTTGAATTCGCTGCCCACCAGGGTCCGACCGTAGACCATGAGGCTGGCAAAGAACTCTTCGGCGGCAAAAACCTGGACGTCGGCATAGGGCAGCAGGCATTCGACCTCGACCATGACCTCCAGCGCGCCTTCAAGGGTGCGCGAGGTGGCGATGCCGCCGGAGGTGTGCTGGTGCCGTTCGCCCACGGCAAAGGCATCGCGCAGGGTCTTGCACAACGAAATGACATGCCCCAGCAAACCCAGGGTGCCCAGCACATTCTGATTGCCGACACACAGGCCCAGACCCTGCTCAGGCATGACCTTGAGGGCCCGCTGGATCATCGCCACGGCCTGGCGGTAGGAAATGCGCAGCGCCGGGTCGTCCAGGTCCGCCAGGGTGAACCCCAGGCCACGGCAAAGATGCTCGGCATTGGCGCCCTTTTTCGCCACAACCTGCCCCAGGGTTTGCAGGAGAAAGGGCGAGACCAGGGCCAATTCGTAATGTGGATCAACGGTTTTGCTGTGCATGGATCTGCGATTCCCGACTGTATGCCCGGTTATTGTTTTAGAAACATCCTGACAATCATAGGTGCTTGCAAGGCTCGCCGCACTCTGAATGAACGCTGTCCGGCAAAGCCCCCTTATGTGGCCGCCAATACCCTGCCCACTAGGGCGCCAAGGGCTTATTTGTATGGGCCAGGCCCCGGTGAGGGCCGACCTTCCAACAATAATAATGAGCCCTGACATGAAT
Source organism: Pseudomonas sp. WS 5410 (assembly GCF_012985645.1). Taxonomy (NCBI): domain Bacteria; kingdom Pseudomonadati; phylum Pseudomonadota; class Gammaproteobacteria; order Pseudomonadales; family Pseudomonadaceae; genus Pseudomonas; species Pseudomonas sp. WS 5410. Next base: position 585,049 of record NZ_JAAQWS010000001.1, read on the forward strand.
CCGACCCGTGCGCTTGCCCCCCTGCCCTTTGCCCTGGCGCTTATCAGCATCAGCCTGCCGACCCTGGCCACCGAGGGCGGCGTAGACAATATCGGCCCTGGTACCGACGGCTTTTACATCCTGCCCCTGGATGTCGATCACCTGCCGGACCACATGTTCGCTTTCAACCTTTACTACAACCACTATGAAGCGACGAAACTGGACATCAGTTCCCTGGGGGGCAAAGTGCCGCAGGTGAAGATCCGCTCGGACGCGATCATCCCGCGCCTGGATTACCTGAGCCCGTTGCGGGTGTTTGGCGGGCGGTTGGGCGGCTACATCGCGCAGCCTTACCTCAAGCAACAAGTGGCGCTGTTCGGCATGTCTGACCAGCGCGAAAGCATGGGTGACACCACCATCGCGCCGATAATCCTGTGGGACCTGGGCAAAAACCTGACCCTGGGTGCCGCCGTGGAAATCACCGTGCCTACCGGTGAGTACGATGCTTCCCGCCTGGCCAATACCAGCAACAACTTCTACACCTACAAGCCCCTGGTGTCGGTGACATGGCTGCCTGACGAGCGCACTGAGCTGTCGATCAAGACCACCTACAGTTTCAACAAGGAAAACCACGCCACGGACTACCGTTCCGGGCAGATTTTCCACTTCGACTACTCGGCCAGCTACAAGGTGACCGACAACCTGAGCCTGGGTATCAATGGCTACTATCTCAAGCAGACGACTGACGATAAGCAGTACGGGCGCACTGTCACCAATATCTACGGCGAAGATGTCGACGATGGGGTGCGGGGCCAGGTGTTTGCGGTGGGGCCGGCGGTGTACTTCACCTTTCTCAAGTACGCCAGTGCGGAGATTCGTTGGGCCAAGGAGTTTGATGTAGAGAACCGGCCGGAAGGCGATATGTTGTGGGCCAAGCTGACGATTCCGTTTGCGTTGTAGGATCCGCCTGAAGCGAGGGGGCTTGCCACAACAAGCCCCCCTTGCCACAGGCCAGTTCCTGCGCAGGAGTGCGTCATTTCAACCGCTGTAAACCGGCCAACTGTCGACAATTTTACCGCCGCGCACCGCCAGCAGATCGCCAAACTGCAAGAGCACCGATTCAGTCTGGGTCGGGCGCATGAACACCTGATCGTCGATGTTCAAGCCAACCCCCGGCGAGCCATTGACCATCTCCTGATTGGAGCTGCGGCCATACAAGCCATTACTTTGCAGCCCCGAGGGCGACTCGAACTCGGCCATCCAGTTGCCACCATAGATAAAAAACGTCGCGCGCTGGTTGCGATCCCACCAGGACAACAACCGGGATTTATCATCCAGCGCCGGGATGTTGACCGCGCCGGTGCTTTTGAGCACTGGCGTGGCAATGTAGGCCGCCGGGACGTGCTCGCTGAGGGATGGCAAATCATAGTGCGTTGGCTTGAGCATGGCGGTGCCCACGGAAACTTCACTGCTCAGTTGCTCCTGCTCATGCATCCCATAGCTGGGGCTGCCAGCGGTGTTGAGCGTCAGGCCGGCATGCCACAGCCCTGCAAACTGCTGGCGGGTGAAGTCGACAAAGCCGTTGTAGCGCTGCATGACCTTGTCGAACAACGTCTGGGGCGAGCCAAGGATGCCCGGCACGCCCATGCCGACAAACGGGTCATAGCCCATGAAGCCGGCAAATTCCAGGTGCCTGGGGTGTGCACTGATCAACCCCAGCATCTGCCCCAGCACCGTGTTATCGCTGATACCGCCGCGGTGCAGGCCCACATCCAGTTCGATATTGATCCGCAGCCGTGTGCCCAGGCCCTGGGCCAGCGCCAGGTATTGTTGCAGGCGCTGTGGCGTATCCAGCAGCCACTGCAATTGCCGGGCGGGGTCGAAGGGCCCCTGATGGCCTTGATAGAACAGCTCGGCAGAACGCACCGGCAACGGCTTGCCCAGCAGGATATCGGCGTCGGGAAACACCTGGGCGTCATGGTTGAGAAAGGGTTGGTGAAACGACATCAGGCGCTGGGTGCCGGCGCGCTTGGCAATGTAGGCCAACAGGCCCGGCGCAGGCAGGGATTTTTCCACCAGCCGTAGGTGTTTACCTCCGCGCTGCACCGACTGCATGACGATGTCGATATTGTGATCCAGGCGATCCAGGTCAATCAGCAGCACCGGACGCATCGGCCCATGGGCTTTGAGCTGCTGGTTCAACTGGCGAAAATATTCGCTGTAGGGCGAGCCCCGGTCAGCCGGACGCAGCAGCGCCGCGCCCGCCACCAGCAACGCACCGGCGCCGAGGGTGCCGACCATGAAGTGTCTGCGGTTCATCAGGCTACTCCCAGGATTGATGACAGGTGTGCATTAAGGAATTTGCCGCCGGGGTCCAGGGCCTGGCGCACCCGCGCGAACTCGTTCCAACGCGGATACAGGGCCTGCAGGGCGCGGGCATTGAGGGTATGCAATTTGCCCCAGTGCGGCCGGCCGGCGTATTTCCAGAAGATGGGCTCGATCGCGGCAAAAAAGTTGTGATGGTCCATGGTGTAGTGCTGGTGCACCGAGATCGAACAGCTGTCGCGGCCTTCAAACATGCTCAAGGGAATATCGTCAGCCTTGACGTAGCGGTACTCGATGGGAAACCAGGTGCGCAGGTCTTTTTCGCGGATCAGCTTGAGGATTTCCCGCAGGCAGGCCGGACCGTGTTCGGCGGGCACCGAATACTCCATCTCGTTGAACCGCACATTGCGCACGTTGGCGTAGACCTCGAACGATTCAGCCACACGGTCCTGGAAACTGGCGAAATAGCGCAGGCTGTTCAGCAGCGTGCGGCGGGTTGCGGGGAAGTCGCTGGCATATTTGTCGAGGTTCTCGATAATCGACACAAACTCATTGCCGCCCGCCTCTGCCGGGTCGATTGGCGGGGTTGGCGCGTCGGTGGTTTCGTTGAGGGCGATGGACAGCGCGTAGTCGGAATGTGTCACCACCAGCATCTCCCAATGCTGGTTCTCGCGGGTGTTGTTCGCCACATCCTCCAACAGCTCTTCGGTCGGCGCTATCCATTGGCGCTCACGCAGACGGTAAGGGGTGCGGTTTTGCATGCGCACGCGGGTGGTCACGCCGAGCGCGCCCAGCGACACCCGTGCGGCGTTGAACAACTCGCGCTCACGCCCGGCGTCGCAGTCCAGCACCTCGCCGTCGGCCGTCACCAGTTGCAGGCCGGTGACACCGGCTGAGTACGAGGTAAACCCAACCCCGGTGCCATGGGTCGAGGTGGAAATGGCGCCGGCCAGGGTCTGATAGTCGATGTCCGCCATGTTCGGCAGGGCCTGGCCGACAGCCTTGAGCGCCGGCCCCATGCGTGACATGGGCGTGCCGGCGGCGAAGGTGGCTTGCAGACTGCTGGCATCGTGCTCGAGCAAGCCATTGAAAAAACTCAGTGACAGTAATGTGCCATCTGTCGGTACCAGGGCACTGAATGAATGGCCCGAGCCCACCGGGCGGATCTTGCCCGGTGCCTGGCGAATGATCTGCACCAACTCCCCCAGGTCCTTGGGCGCCAGCCGCTCAAGGGGCAGGCAGCTTTGAGCGCCCGACCAATTGCGCCAGGGGATCAAGCGCGGCGCCCGGGCCAATTGGGCCAGCGCCGGGTTACTGCTGATTGCCAGAAATGCGCCGGCCACCGCCGAGCGCTGCAACAGTTGCCTGCGTGAAAGCACCATTACCTACCCCATTGTTGTTATTGGATATGAACACCGGCCATAAAACTGATCAGCCCCAGGAACTGGTCCTCGGAACACTGCATGCACAGGCCCATCGGCGGCATGCCGTTGTAGCCGTTGAGGGTGTGGTCCAGCAGGGTGTCCGCGCCCAGGGCAACACGCGGGCTCCAGGCCTGGCTGTCGCCGGTCAACGGCGCGCCGGAGGCAGGGTTGGCGTGACACAGTTTGCAACTGGTGTCGTAGAGCTGGGCCAGCGCCGGGTCGGCAGGCATGGCGTTGCTTGCCGTGGCAGGCTGCGGGGGATGTTGCGGTTTGTCGTCACAGGCGGCCAGCAGGCCAAGCAAGGCCAGCAGCAAACCCATGCGGCGGGAGGTCGTAGACCACATAGCCAGCCTCTCTTTTTTAGTATGAACAGCTGGGTTCACACTAAGTCAGGGACGGCGCGGCGTTGAGGGTATTGGGGGACACAAAGGGGGGCTTGGGCGGACAGGGTCGGGCGACCGGCGCTCCATTACAGAACGCCGGCGCCCGCAATAGCCGGCTTAGAAAGCCAGACCGACCTTGAAGCCGTACTCATCGCGCTTGAGCTTGGTGTTATCGGCCACTTCGGAGTCCGCGTCGAGCTTGTACTCGGTACGGGTGTAGTACAGGCCCGCCATCACCGGCAGGTCGCCGTTCTGGTTCATCAGCAAGCTGACTTCGGCGTAGGGATTGGTGCGGTCCTTGAGGTCCACGGTGTCGCTGCCAATGCCGTCAACCTTGAGCTTGGCGCGGCCGTCAATGGTATGGCGGGCGCCCACTTCGACGCGCATGGTCATGCTGTCGAACTGATGGTTGTAACCCACCGCCGCCTTGGCAAACGGCGACTTGTTGGTGAGTTTCATGTCGTAGTCGCCAGAGTCCGGCTCATAACGGGTCCAGCTGTAGCCACCGCCGACCAGCACGTCGACAAAGTTGCGCGCATCCAGCGCGGCGCGCCAGCCCAGGTCGAGGTCGGCCTGGCCCTCCTTGAGTTTGTTGTCGCTTTTCTTGCCAAACTTGGCGTCCACGCCGGCCTGATAGATAAAGCCGGATTCGGCAGTCAGCTTGTTGCCAAAGTTATAGAACAGGCCGGCTTCCGGCATATGGTCCTTGTCGCTTTCGCTACCGCCTTCAAGCTTGAAGTCGTTGTAGCTGCCGAGGATACCGAAGGTGGAAATCGGATCGGTGGACGGCGCAGCGAATACCATCGCCGGTGCGGCAACCAAGGCCAGGACCGAGGAGTTCTTGAGGATTTTTCCGAATAGTTTGGACATCGTTTTACATCTCCTTTTTTAGGTGGGCAAATTATTCAAGAAACGGTTCGAACCCCCTGTTTTGCAAAAGGTTCGATTTAATTTGCCTTGGAGTTGGAGGTAAAACGCTTCAGCGAAGGCTCTGGATCAGGCCTTCCAGAGTAGGCCTATCAGCTATCGGCCAATAGTTGCGCCAGTCGCGGGCGTAGCTGTGGGTGCTTGGGCACGCGTAAACCAAACGCTTCACGCAGCAGTTCCAGCAATTGGTCGACGTCGGTGATCGAGCGTTTTTCGCTGTCACCGCCCACGTGATGAACGGCGTAGTTGCCGTTGTTTAACGTACGCCGCAGGCCGGGCCCGATCAGCGCCACTTTCAACTGTTTGATGAACGGCGAATCGGGGTGGGTCGAGACATACCAGTTGCCCAGTTCATAGTCGAAGTGCGACTGCGGCTGCAGGTCGAACACGTACAGCCCTCGCCATTCCTCGCCAACCTGGGCCCACAGGGTGTAGCTGCCGTCCTTCAAGGTCAGGCGATAGGGTTCATGGGCCGTGGCCTGTGGCGCCAGATTGTCCAGCTGCAACGGGCTGCTTGGCACCATGCCACCAAACGCGACATCGCTGATGTAGCGCACACCCGCCAGGGTCACCAGGCTCAGGCGATGGGTACGCGGGGTGTGGGCATCAGGCGGCCCGCCTATGACTACTCGACCGGTGATGCCCCGAGCATCGAAGCCCAGCTCTTGCAACAAGGCCAGGAACATCTGGTTCAGTTCGTAGCAATAACCTCCCCGCCCGTCGAACAGGACTTTTTGCTCGATGCTGGCCAGATCAAGGGGCACTGGCAGTTGCGCCAACACCGAGAGGTTTTCGAAGGCGAAGGTATAGACATGGCGCAATTGCAACTGCGCCAGGGTTTCCAATGTGGGTGCTGGCGGGCTGTCATACCCCAGGCGTTGCAGGTACAGGCGGCTGTGGGTCAGGTTCGGTGAATCCTGGGACATGGCGCGATCCTTGGGCGCGGGCGAAGGTTTCACTAATACCCGTAACCGTTGCCGCTGCCAATACTGATCTGTGGCAATAGATCGTAGGAATGGGGCGCAAACTTTCTGAACCTTTCTGAACCTAATTGCATCAACTCCATATCAAAACAGGGAGGCAATATGGGCACGGCAACGATCTACACCATCCAATACAGGCTGCATGGCGAGCCCAAGTCTTTTGTAGTGCGTGCGGAGGTGATGAATAACGCCGAGGCATGGCATTGGGCCAGCTGTGACGCCGGGGTGGCCCACGTGGGGCGCATTGGCCGTCCTGGCCACGAGCGCACCAAGAAGACCACGCGGCCATGGGCGGAGAAATACGGCATCACCGACGTCACCTGGATCGCCCCCAAGCGCCTGTAGGGGCTGCGGCAGGAGCTGGTTTGCCAGCTCCTGCACTGATGGGCGTGAAGTTATGGTTTCAGATCGCCCAAGGGATCATAAGCCGGCTGCTTGCCGGCTTTGTGCTTCTTGTCCAACGGCGCAATGGCCGGGCCGACCGGGTCGACCTGCGGGTCGGCCACATCCGGTGAGTCTGGGTCAAACCCCAAATCGTGCTGATCACTGGCGTGTTCCGACGAATGCGGGCCATCGGGCTTGTTCGATTGTTCAGTCACAGTCATCTCCTTCGCTTTGCTGACGATGCATACATGCGTTAGAGAAAACCCCGGCTGCCATCGTTCAACTTTCTCACGCCCACCCACAAACCATGAGAAGATGCCGCGCCGCGCAATACCCCTACTTAGTTCATGGAGACTGCATCCCGCATGTTTGAGATCAAACCTGTCGATCCGCAAACCTATCGCCAGCAGACCCGCCGCAGCACGCTGATTGTCGCGGTGATCTTCATCGCCCTGGCCATGCTGCTGTCGAGCCTGGCCGTGATGCTGTTTGGCGAGCCCGGCGGCGACAACTTTCGTTTCAATATCGGGGGAGTGGCGGCCGGCGTAGTGCTGACTATCGCCCTCGTACGCGGTCCGCTCTGGTCACAGGCCTGGCTGGCGCCGGCGATCTATGGCTGGCAGCTCAAGCGCAGCCTGATGCGGGTGACCAATGTGATGCACAAGGTGACCGAGCGGGTCCAGGCCAACGACCCGACGGCGATGAAGCTGCTGCGGTTCTATCACCTGGGGCTGACGCAGATGCATGAACTGGACGCCAATTCCAGCGCCCAGGCGCAACTGGTCGGAGAGATCGAGAAACATAAGGCGCAGATGAAGGCGCTGGGAATCAAGGCTGAACAAACGCGCCTGGATCCAGCGTGGCTGGAAGCCATGCGCGGCGCCTGACCTCATAGGAGCCCGTTTGTGGGCTCCTACAAGCGTTTGGCTCAGGCCGCGAAGATCGCGCCCAGGTCCAGACGCCCATCCTTGAGCGGCGGGCACCAGTAGTAGCCACCAGTCAACGGTGTGCTGATGCGGTACAGGCCATCGACAATCCCGTCTTCCAGGCCGCTCATGCGGCGCAACTGAGCTTCAAAGGCGTCAAAGGAGTGGCCGAACGCGAGGAACATCAACCCGGCCTGGCCATTTTCGGCCCAGGGCATGGAACGGCGCACCACAAAGGCTTCGGGGGTGAAGCTCTCCTGGGCGGTGCGCTTGACGTGGGCGGACTCGGGGGCGTCGTCCAGCTCTTCGTTATCGCCATGGCGACGCCCGATGATGTGGTCGCGCTCCTGGGCCGGCAAGGCGGCGAAACCGTCCAGGTCGTGTTGCCATTGCTGGATTGCGGCAAAGCTGGCGCCACTGCCGGCAACGGCGGCTTCGACGGCCGCGTCGTCATGGGGGTTTTCGGTGCCGTCTTCGTAGTCGGTCAGGTCAAAGCCGGTCTTATAGCGGAAACCTTCAGTCATCTGCACCAGGCGAAAGCCCGGCGCCAGGGCTTTTTCAAAGGCCCGGCTGCGCAACAGCAACTCACCACGGTCTTCGCCATGCAACCAGCACCACAGCGCCTGTTGGGTGGACGGGTTGTGGGCACCCGGCGCCGAGATGGGCGCAAAACTGCGCAGCCCTTCGATGTGCGCGCCCAGTGCCTTGACCAGCGGCTCACCCAAACCCACCACCACTGCCGAGTCGACCAACTGCACCAGCGCGTCGAGCGCTGCCGGCACGGCGTCGATGGACTCGATGGCGAAAAACAGATGGCGTGCCTGCAACGGCACCGGTGCGGCAAGAATGCCCGGCTGGTACTGACTCATATGAACTCCTTCAAGAAAGCCGCGTAGTTTACCCGCCGCGCCCCAGTGTGCGTAGGGAAATGCGTGTAAGCCTTGCAACAGAGCCCTCCGATGGGGGAATCTCTGACTCAAGCTGTGCAACCACTCCAGGGGTAGCGACATGACCACCACTCACCTGCTTGCCAATCTGTTCCCGACCGCCGAAGGCATTCCCGAACAATTTCGCCTCGCCGCCCCCATCGAGCAACGCGACTATCTGGTGGACGGCCAGTTACGCACCTGGAACGGCCCGTTGGCCCAGGTGCGCAGCCCTGTCCAGTTGGCCGGTGCCGACGGCGACACCCCAGTGATTATCGGCAGCACGCCGCTGCTGGATGCCGAGACCGCCCTGCTCGCCCTCGACGCCGCAGTTCGGGCCTACGACCGTGGCCAGGGCCAATGGCCTACGATGCGGGTGGTCGAGCGTATCCAGCATGTCGAGGCGTTTTTGCGGCGCATGCGCGAACAGCGCGATGCCGTGGTGAAACTGCTGATGTGGGAAATCGGCAAGAACCTCAAGGATTCCCAGAAGGAATTCGACCGCACCTGCGACTACATCACCGACACCATCAATGCCCTCAAGGAGCTGGACCGCCGCTCCAGCCGCTTCGAGCTGGAACAGGACACCCTCGGGCAGATCCGCCGCGTGCCCATGGGCGTCGCCCTGTGCATGGGCCCCTACAACTACCCGCTCAATGAAACCTTCACCACACTGATCCCGGCGCTGATCATGGGCAACACCGTGGTGTTCAAGCCGGCCAAGCTCGGCGTCCTGTTGATCCGGCCATTGCTGGAGGCCTTCCGCGACAGCTTCCCGGCCGGCGTCATCAATGTGATTTATGGCAGCGGCCGCGAGACCGTCAGTGCGCTGATGGCCAGCGGCAAGGTGGATATCTTTGCGTTTATCGGCACCAACAAGGCAGCCAGTGACTTGAAGAAGCTGCACCCGCGCCCACATCGCTTGCGAGCAGCCCTGGGGCTGGATGCGAAGAACCCCGGCATCGTATTGCCTGAGGTCGACCTGGATAACGCGGTCAACGAAGCGGTCACCGGCTCGCTGTCGTTCAACGGCCAGCGCTGTACCGCGTTGAAAATCCTGTTTGTGCATGAAGCCGTGGTCGAACGTTTTATCGAGAAGTTCAACCACAAACTCGCCAGCCTCAAACCGGGAATGCCCTGGGACGAAGGTGTGTCGCTGACGCCGCTGCCGGAAGCAGGCAAGGTGGATTACCTCAACGGTCTGGTAGCCGACGCGGCGCAACACGGGGCCAAGGTAGTGAACGCCAATGGCGGTGCCAGCCGTGGCTCGTTCTTCTACCCGGCGGTGCTGTACCCGGTGACCCCACAGATGCGGGTGTACCACGAGGAGCAGTTCGGCCCGGTGGTGCCGATCGTGCCCTACCGCGACCTGGACACGGTGATCGACTACGTCCTGGAGTCGGATTTCGGCCAACAGTTGAGTATCTTCGGCACCGACCCGGCGCAAGTCGGGCGCCTGGTGGACACCTTCGCCAACCAGGTGGGCCGGATCAATATCAACGCCCAATGCCAGCGCGGCCCGGACACCTTCCCGTTCAATGGCCGCAAGAACTCGGCCGAAGGCACGTTGTCGGTGCATGACGCCCTGCGGGTGTTCTCGATCCGCACCCTGGTGGCAACCAAGTTCCAGGACAGCAACAAAGCACTGATCAGCGATATCATTCGGGACCGGGCGTCGAGCTTTTTGACCACCGACTATATTTTCTAAACTGCTCCCATGTAGGCGCGGGCTTGCCCGCGATGCAGGTGCCTCGGTGTGTCAGTGACTCCGAGGTGATGCGATCGCAGGCAAGCCAGCTCCCACATTGGACCTCATAACATCTAACGATGAGGCCTTCTTAATCCCGATGAATCTGCCGCCCTTCGCCCGCCGCCTGTTGCGGCCACTGCTCGACCCCTATCGCCGTTATCGTCATGCCAAACTGATCCACGCGGTACGGGTGTCCATCGGCCTGCTCGCGACCATCCTGCTGACCACCGGTATCAACCTGCCCCACGGTGAATGGGCCTCGGTGACCATGCTGGTGGTGATTGGCGGCCTGCAGCACCACGGCAATATCGGCAAGAAAGCGGTAGAGCGGGCCTATGGCACGCTGATCGGGGCCAGTGTCGGCCTACTGCTGGTGGCGCAACAGGCTTATCTGGGCCAACCCTTGTTGACCTACCTGTTGATGTCGGTGGTGTGTGGCTTTTTTTCCTATCACGCCATCGGCAAGGGTGGATACACCGCGTTGCTGTCGGGGATCACCGTGTTTATCGTCGCCGGCCACGGGGACAACCCACTGTCCGATGGCCTGTGGCGCACCGTCGACATCCTGATCGGCATCGCCCTGGCCCTGGCGTTTTCCTTCGCCCTGCCGCTGTATGCCGTGTACTCCTGGCGCTACAACCTGGCCAGCGCGCTGCGCGACTGCGCCGCCATCTACAGCCGGATCATCAGTGGCCAGTCGGTCACCGATGACGAACACCTCAAGCTGCTCAATCGCTTGAATGCGGCGATGTTGCAACTGCGTTCGTTGATGCCGTCGGTGTCCAAGGAAGTGCGGATTTCCATGACCGAGCTGGATGGGATCCAGCGCCATCTACGGATGTGCATCAGCACCCTGGAAATTCTCGGCAATACCCGCCCTGACCCACGGGATGAGCAGGCCATGGCACGCTTGCAACTGGCGCTCAAGGCGGAGCATCGGCAGATTCGTGTGCAGTTGATCGGGATGGCGCGGGCCCTGCAATCCGGCGCCACGCAACGCTTGGAACGAACCAGCCTTGCTGCGCCTGATCCCCAAGCTGCCCTGGAGGCGCCAGTGCACAGTGCGTTGGATGGCTATCGGTTATTGACCGCGCAACTGGCGGCAAATGTCGACGCGATGCACGCCCGATTGGCGAAAAGTGCCAAGGCATGGAAAATCTGAAAAACGCTGCAACTTAATATTGGATCCACATTTTTTTCACGTTTTATTCACATCCGCAGACGTACTGTGAAGCCTCATCCGTTACAAACGTTGTACATCAAGCCCGCCGCCCCAGCGGGCTTTTTTTTGCGCGTGATTTGCTCAGCGCGCAACTTTACCGGTTGCCGGCAGCGCCGACTGGCCGCGAATCGCACGCTGGGTATCAAGTACCCGCGCCAGCGCCGTTTCAGCTTCCGGGCTTTGCTGCGGCACACGAATGGCCGCCGAGACCAGGGTGATCAGCTTGGCCATGACTTCGGCGTCGGTGGCCGGGCGCCCGAGGCTCATGGAGTTCATCAGCAGGCGCAGTTCGGTCCCGGCCATCACCCCGGAAATCGCCTTGAGGGCAAATTGCAGGCGCACCCCCAGCTCATTGCGCGGCAGGTCGGGCAACGCCAGGGCGAAGGCTTCGAAGAAGCGCTGGAACACCGGCTGGTAATGCACCTTGAGGTATTCCTGGATAAACGGTGAGGTATCGCTGTAGACCCGCCCGAGGAAACGAATAAAGGACCGCCCCTCGCCGCTGGCCGGATCACTGCGCTCCAGGCCCATGGCCGGGGCGAACAGCACACCCAGCAAGGTGTCGCAGTCGAGCGGGCCGTCAGACTCGGCCTCGCACCGGGCGAGCAATTCCAGGCGCTGCTCGTTGAGCGGCTCCAGGCGTTGCATCAGTAATGTTTTCATCAGGGAGTCCTTGTCCCCGAAGTGATAATTTACTGCGGCGAGATTGACCTGAGCCTTCTCGGTGATTTGCCGCAACAGCACGGCGTCGTAGCCGTACTTGATGAAAAGAGCCTCTGTCGCATCCAGCAGTCGAGTCTTGGTTACATTTGGAGCGCTGAGTTTCTTCGCGACCATATAAGTTCCACGGGGGAAATATGTTTTAAAAAAAAATTTGATTTTTTATACCGGGGCGGATGCTTGAAAGCAAGTAGTGACACTGCACCATACTATCCAAGCGCGTTGCCGCTCGCCCTGTAAACGGCTTGCCCAGGGCAGGACCAGGCGTTTTCCTGCCACCGGTATAGGCTCTGCCACCAGAACAACCGCTCTATTTCTGTGGCTGGCGAAGCTGTGGCATCACAGTTACTATTCAAACAATGTTTTTAAAAAAAGAATAAAAACCAGCTATTGGCAATCGTGACGCAGGCCCTGAAGATGTTACAACGATTTTCAGGAGCAAGCCGGATAGCCGCAGCGCAAGGCGTAGTCATGATGACAGATACTCCAACGCTCCCAGGCTTTATTTCTCTGCAAGGCATCGGCAAAAGCTACCAATTGGCCGGACAGCACCTGGCCATTCTCAATGACGTCAGCCTCTCTATCACCCGCGGAGAAAGCTGCGGCATTCTCGGAGCTTCGGGCTCCGGCAAAAGTACCCTGCTCAATATCCTCGGCCTGCTGGACCTGCCCGACTGCGGCGCCTATCACTTCGCCGGCCATGACATTTTCCACGCCACGCCGGATCAACTGGCCGCGATCCGCAACCAGCAGATCGGCTTTGTGTTCCAGAGTTTCAACCTGCTGCCGCGCCTCAGCGCCCTGGACAACGTTGCCCTGCCCCTGGGCTATCGCGGTGTGTCGCGCCAGGAGTCGGTGGCGCGGGCCCTGCATATGCTGGAGCAAGTTGGGCTGGCCGAACGGGCCCATCATCGCCCCGCCGACCTGTCCGGTGGCCAGCGCCAGCGGGTGGCGATTGCCCGCGCGCTGGTGGGCGCACCGGCGGTGATTCTGGCCGACGAACCCACCGGCAATCTCGACAGTCACACCGCCCAGGACATCATGGACCTGCTGCTGGCCCTGAACCACGATCAAGGCGTCACGCTGATCATCGTCACCCACGACCCGCATATCGCCGAACGCCTGGATCGCCAGATCCTGGTGCGCAACGGCGTGGTCCACGAGGCAGAGTGCGTATGAGCCTGCGGGTCGAACAGAGCCTGAGCCAGTTGTTGCATGAAGCCTTTGTCAGCCTGCGCACCCTGGGTAAGCGCTCGATCCTGGCCCTGCTGGGGATCGTCATCGGCAGTTCATCGGTAGTCGCGCTGATCAATATCGGACATAACGCCGCCGAAGATGCCGCGATGATTTTCAAGGACATGGGCACCGACACCCTGGTGGCGCAGTTCCCGCCCAAAGGCAACAGCAATGCGCACATGCCCACCCACCTCGATCTACAAGCCGTACGCCAGGCCGTGCCGGGCATCGCCCACATCGGCGCGATTTCCTCATTCAGCGGGCCGGTGATCTTTCATGGCCGCACCACCAACGCCGGCTTGATTGGCAGCACCCCTGGCCTCAAGGAGGCGATGCGCCTGGCGCTGCGCGAAGGGCGCTTCCTGTCCGAGTTCGACAGCGGCGAAACCTACGCGGTGGTCGGCGACCAGATCGCCCAGGCGTTAAGCGCGCCCGGTGACCCGCTGCGCCTGGGCGACCGGGTGCGGGTCAACGACTACCTGTACCTGGTCATCGGCATCCTGCAGAACCAGCCGCGGTCGATGCTGATTCCGGTGCAAACCAACGAGTCACTGTTCATCCCGGCAGCCGGCATGCGCCGTATCTATTCCTCGCCGCAGGTTGGCAGCGTGGTCCTGCGCGCAGCAGCCGGCCAGGACATGGAGCACATCGCCGTCGAGACCACCAAGGCCTTGGGCGCGCAACTTACCGAGCACACCGTCGAGATCCAGATCCCCCAGCAAATGATCGACGGCATGACCCGGCAAAGCCGCACCTTCGCCTATCTGTTGCTGGCCCTGGGCGCCATCTCCCTGGTGGGCGGTGGGGTCGGGGTGATGAATGTGATGCTGATGAACGTTTCGGAACGCCGCCGGGAAATCGGCATCCGCATGGCCCTCGGCGCTCGCCAGCGCGACATCCGCAACCTGTTCCTGCTCGAAGCCGTGACCCTCACCGCCGTCGGCGCCCTGTGCGGCGCGGTGCTGGGCATGGGGGCCGCCTATCTCTATGCCTGGCTGTCGGGCTGGCAGTTTTCCCTGGCGGTGTCGGCCCTGCCCCTGGGCGTGGGCAGCACCTTGCTGGTGGGATTGTTTTTCGGGATCTACCCGGCAGTCTCGGCGTCACGCTTGCAGCCGGTGGAGGCCCTGCGCGATGAATAAACCCCTGCTGTGGCTGATTGCCCTGGTGAGCCTGCCCTGCGTGGCCGCCGATATCGTGATCCGCCCTTCGGCGCCGACCACCACCCGCAGCGGCTATGAGCACAGTGTCTCGCTCAATGCCCAGCTCACCACCCTGACCCTGGGCGACGCGGTGTACCTGGGCCTGCGCAACAACCCGGCGATTCGCAGCGCCTACCTGCAACGAGTGGCGCAGAAGTTCGACTTGCGAGTGGCCGAAGATGCCTTCAACCCCAAGCTGGTGCTCAACAGTGCCTACCGCACCACCCAGGGCAGCGACGACCGCGCCCGCAATGCCAACCTGTCACCCACCACCAGCTTGCTCGGCGAGTACGGCACCCGCCTGAGCATGGGCTGGACCCAGCAACTGAACAACGCCAACCATGCCGGGCGCTACCGCAGCGACGGCCTGGACCTGGCCATCATCCAGCCACTGATGCGTGGCGCCGGCTGGGATGCCACCACCGCCCCGCTACGGCTGTCACGCCTGTCCGAGCAAGCCAACCGCCTGAACCTCAAGGCCAACGTCGCGCAGACCATCAGCCAGATCATCGCCACCTACCGCGACTTGCTGCGTGCCCAGGAGCAACTGAGCATCGCCCAGGAAGCCCTCAAGCGCTCCAATACCCTACTGGACGTGAATAAGGCCTTGATCAATGCCGGGCGCATGGCCGAGTTCGAAATCGTGCAGACCGAGGCCGACATCGCCTCCCAGCAACTGGGGGTCGAGGAAGCCCAGAACCAACTGGACATGAGCCGCCTGGCGTTGCTGCGCCTGCTGGCCCTGGACCTGGCGACCCCGATCCGTGCCACCGAAGCCCTGGAGGCCACGCGCATGGACATCGACAAGCGTGAGGCCTTTAACCTGGCGCAGAACCAGCAGCCCGAATACCTTTCGGCGCTGCTGGGCAGCCAACAGGCCGACCTCAACCTGGTGCTGGCCAAGGATTCCGGGCGCTGGCAGGTCGACCTGGTGGGCGGCGCCAATCAGATCCGCGCCAACACCGACAACGACGCGGGCAGTACCAGCAACCGGCGCTGGGACAGTTATGCCGGGGTCCAGGTGCGCATTCCCATCGGCGATATCAGTACCCGCCAGGCCGAAGTGCGCGCACGGGTCAATGTGGAGAACCAGGCCATCCTGATCACCGATGCGCGCCAGGAACTGGAGCGTAGCGTCAATAACGTGGTGCGCGACCTTGGCACCCGCTGGCGCCAGTATGAAATTGCCCAGCGGGCGGTGGAACTGTCCCGGCGCAAGATCGAGATCGAACGGGACAAGCTCGGCGCCGGGCGCTCCACCAACTTCCAGGTGCTGAGTTTCGAAGCGGACTTGCGCAACGCCGAAAACGCCCGCCTCAATGCCCTGATTGCTTACCTGAATGCCCAGACCCAGCTCGACCTGACGCTGGGCATGACCTTGGAAAGTTGGGAAATCGCCCTCAATGACTACTAAAAAAGCCCTGCTGGGCGTTGCACTGCTGATACTGCTGGGCGCTGGCGGATTCGCGCTGCTCAGTCGCCCAACGCCTGCCGCCGATCAGACCGGCACGGCCGAGCAATGGCTGGAGGTCAAGCGCGAAGCCCTGGTGCACCAGATCGGCCTGGTGGGCAAGATCGAACCGGACACCACCGTCACCCTGACAGCCCCCTTCGACGGCAATGTGCAGGCCAACCTGGTGGAACAGGGGCAACGGGTCGAAGCCGGCCAGGTTCTGTTACGCATGGACCCCGCCACCCTCGAAGTGCAACTGCGTGAAGCGCTCTCCGCCCAGCTCAAGGCCCGGCGGACCGTGCAGGAAATGCAGGACTGGGACAGCGGCCCCACCGTCAGCCGCGCCCGACGCAGCCTGCGCACCTCGCAAATGAGCGCCGACAACACCCAGCGCAAACTGGTTGAGAGCGAGAACCTGTTCAAGCGCGGCATCATCCCACGCAACGAACTGGACGACCTCAAGCAACAGGCCCAGCAGCAACAGTTGGACCTGACCGCCGCCCGCAGTGAACTGCAACAGGCCCTTGATCAGGGCAAGGGTGAATACCGGCAGATTGCAGACATGGAATTGACCAACGCCACGGTCAAGTACGACGCCCTGCGCAAACTGCTCGAAGGTCAGGAGGTCAAGGCGCCGTTTTCCGGGATCGTCGTGCCGCCACCGGGCAGCGCCACCCCGCAAGGCAGCGGCAACAGCAACGCGCCGGTACAGGCGGGCAGCAAGGTCAGCCAGGGCCAGGTGTTGTTCGGGCTGGCCAATATCGAACGCCTGAAGATCGTCGCCAAAGTCTCGGAGCTGGATATCAACCAGCTGCATCAGGGCCAGCCGGTGGAAGTCATGGGCGACGGTTTCGATGGCGAGCACCTGAGCGGCTCGGTCAGCGTGGTCAGCGGCCTGGCGATCGCCAATGACAGCCAGGGCAGCGCGCAATTTCCGGTGACCCTGTCGATTCCCAAACTGACCGAGAAACAACTGCAAAGGGTCCGCCTGGGCATGAGCGCACGCCTGACCGTCGTGACCTACAACAATGACCAGGCGATCATCGTGCCTGCCCAGGCGATCAGCCATGATGCCGGGACCATGAGCGTGGAGTACCGGGCGGCAATGGACCAGCCGATGGAACGGATGACAGTCACCACGGGCCAGTCTACCGCCCAAGGCGTAGAGGTATTCGGACTCAAGCCCGGGTTTGTCAGGCTGGATGCAACCCCAAGATAAACGTAGATCCAAAATGTGGGAGTTGGCTTGCCTGCGATGGCGGTGGGTCAGCCGCCAGAAACAGTAACTGGACTACCGCTTTCGCGAGCAAGCCCGCTCCCACAGGGAATCTCACTCAGGCAGATAATTTTGGCCCCACCACAAATCAAAGGTGGGAGTTGGCTTGCCTGCGATAGCGGTGGATCAGCCGCCAGAAACAGTGACTGAACTGCCGCCATCGCGAGCAAGCCAGCTCCCACAGGGGATCTCACTGAGGCAGAGAATGTTGGCTCCACCACAAGTCAAATGTGGGAGCTGGCTTGCCTGCGATGGCGGTGGGTCAGCCGCCAGCAACAGTGACTGAACTGCCGCCATCGCGGGCAAGCCCGCTCCCACAGGGGATCTCACTGGAGCAGATGATTTTGGCCCAGCACAAATCAAATGTGGGAGCTGGCTTGCCTGCGATGGCGGTGGGTCAGCCGCCAAAAACAGTGACTGGACTGCCGCTTTCGCGAGCAAGCCCGCCCCCACAGGGGATCTCACTGAGGCAGAGAATGTTGGCTCCACCACAAATCAAAGGTGGGAGCTGGCTTGCCTGCGATAGCGGTGGATCAGCCGCCAGAAACAGTGACTGAACCGCCGCCATCGCGAGCAAGCCCGCTCCCACAGGGGGCCTTGTCGGCGGGGCGATTTTGGATGCACCACAGCTCCCACCTTTAGAGTTGCGCCAGCTTTAGCGCCAGTGCCTTGGCCTGAAGCGCCACATCCGTCACCGCCGTGCTCTCCCACCACATACCGCGCAGCGGCGGGCCCATGGCGAAGAGTCGCTCACTCACAACGCCGTGCTCATCCAGTACCGCACCCGAGGCATCCGCCGCTATCCCCAATGCCAAGGGCCCGGGTTTGATCAAGCCGCGTGCCAGTAATTGCCTGGGCAACGGCCGGGCCACGCGGCGCCAGTCGTATTCGATCCCGCTGGAGTTGATCAACGCCGCGCCACTGAAGTGGGTGGTGTGCTGTTCGCCACGACGGCGCAGGCGCAGGGTCACTTCGCCGTTTACCGTGGGCTCCAGGCCCAGGAACGAGGCCGCGTGGATACGCAGGCGCCCCTCCCCGTGCAGGCGCGCCAGCAGTTCGGCGCTCAGGGGTGGCGAGCGATGATGATGGCTCTCCCACCAGGGCCGCACATGGCGCACGAACTGGCGTTTCTCGCGCTCGCTGGCCTGGCTCCACAAACGACCGATATGGACGCGCACGGTGTCCAGCGGTGCTTGCCAGTCGATGCCCTGGGCCAGGGCTTTCTGGCATTCGCGGCGCACTGCCCGCAGTAATTGCAGTGGGCTGCGCAGGCCATGATCGTCGGCGAGAAAGTCCGCCCACGTCGGGGGTTGCCGGCGCACATGGGGCAACAGGCCATGGCGCGAAAAGATCTCGATCGGCCCGCGATGGCCAGCCTGTTCCAGTGACACCACGGCGTCGACCATGGTCAGGCCGGAGCCGATGATCAACACCGTGGCGTGTGGGTCCAGTTGCGTCATGGCGCGCACATCCCACGGATCAACCGCCGCCGCATTCAAACCGCTGGAGTGGGTTTGTGGCGTGCGCGCCGCCGGAAACATACCGGTGGCCAGTACGGCCCGGGCACCGCGCAGTGCCTGGCCATCATCCAGGGTCAGGCGCACGCCGCCCGGCTCTACCTGCACGTCGATGACCTCGGCGCGAATATGCTCCACGGTTGACGCCGATCCCGCCCGAGCCTGCGCCAGCCGCTGTTGCGCGTACACGCCAAAGATCCCCCGGGGTGGAAACAGCTCGCTGACCGGCACGTGCTGCTGGTCCGATTCCGGCCAGCCGCCGGCGGCGATGTACTCGCTCAACCAGCGGGTCAAGTCATCGGCGTTGTCCGGGTCCACACTCATGCGCGCCGCATTGCCATTGAGGGTGTGCCCCAGCTCCACCGCGCTATAGGCTTCGCCTCGCCCCAGTTCCGTGCGCGGCTCGATCACCAGAACCTTCCGCGTGCCGGGCAAACGCAACAGCTGCACGGCCAGCAGCGTGCCGCTCAGGCCCCCGCCGATGATCAGCACATCGGCGTTGCGGATGGCCTTTGTCGCCTGTCCGCGTTCGGTTTCACTCATGCAAATACGCCCTTACTGGTTGCCCGAAGAATGCTCATGCCATCGCCTGCGCCGGTATAAACCCGCGTGCAGAGCGACGTGGATGCGTTAGTTATATAGCCAGGTGCGCTCCGTTGCACGAGTTACGCCAAGATTGAGAACCCCATGATTCCTCACTTTGCGACAGCTCCATAGCCATGCCACACACGGTTAATCAGCAAACTGTTGATTGACTGTTGGCGGGCGAACAGTGGCGCATGCAACCGCAGATTTACCTGGAACCGCCGCAAATCAAGGCTCAAACGCCCTGCACTTTCTCGATTGCGATGAAACTGTTAGCGCCATTCGTGGGTTTTTCCATGGACCGGGAACGCACACCATGGGCTGCAACGCGCCCCTTCCTGCGGATTCCCGGAGCTTTTCATGCACTTCAAGCACTCCTTTATCTGGTCTGCCCTGGCCTTGTCGATTGCCATCAGCAGCCAGGCGGCTCAGGCCGAACCGATGCCCAGCGAGCAAACCATTGGCACCCTCGAGCAGGTGTTCGCCTTCCACGACGCCATGCCCACCGGCGTCAGCGTTGCCGAAAACGGGCGGATCTTTGTCAATTTTCCACGCTGGGGCGACGCGGTGCCGTTCACCGTGGGTGAACTGCGCGATGGCCAGGTCGTGCCCTACCCTGACCTGGCTATGAACCAGGCCGATCCGAAAGACCCGGCCAAGGGTTTTATCAGCGTGCAAAGTGTGGTGGCCGATGGTCGCGGGCGGATCTGGATACTGGACACTGCCGCCCCCGGTTTCGCCTCGCCAACGCCGGGCGGTGCCAAGCTGGTAGCCGTCGATCTGGCCACCAACAAAGTGGTCAAGACCCTGGTGTTCCCGAAAAACGTGATGCTGCCCAGCACCTACGTCAACGATATGCGTTTTGACTTCCGGGTGGGCGATGAAGGGGTGATCTACATCACCGACTCTTCCCTGAGCGGCCCCGGGGCGATCATCGTCATGGACATTGCCAGCGGCACTGCCCTGCGCCGACTCAGCGGTGCCACCTCGACCTCGGTAGACCCGAACTTCGTGCCCAAGGTCGAAGGCCAGGTCTTGCAGGTTCGCAACGCCGACGGCAGCACCCGTCCGTTTGCGGTAGCGTCCGATGGCATCGCCCTGTCCGCTGACGGCCAGACGCTGTACTTCTGCCCGCTGTCCAGCCGCCATCTGTACTCGGTACCCACCGCGTTGCTGCGTGACACCTCGGTCAGCGAAGCGCGGCTGGATATGGCGGTCAAGGACCTGGGGGAAAAAGGCGCTTCCGATGGCCTCGAAGCCGATGCATCCGGCGCCCTGTATGCCGGCGACTACGAACACAACAGCGTGCGCAAACGCCTGGCGGATGGACAGTGGCAGACCATCGTCCACGACCCGCGTGTGCTCTGGCCCGACACCCTGTCCATCGGGCCGGACGGCTACCTGTACTTCATGGCCAACCAGTTGCATCGCCAGGGCATCTTCCACGCAGGTCGCGACTCGCGCCAGAAGCCCTACAGCCTGCTGCGCGTGAAGATTGATGCAGCGCCGGCCCCCACCCTCTAGCTCCGTGATCAGCCGCTGCTCTTGAAGGAAGCAACATGCGCAGAACCCCTCCCCGGCGCCCAGCAAAAACGCCGACCGTGACCCACCAGGATTTTTCCCTGGCCAATATCGCCAATGGCTCGCGTGTGGTGCGCCTGGGCGTCACCGATCTGTCCTTCCATCGCGCCACTGCCGCCGTGGTGGCGCTGGTCCTGCAGCGCATGGGCCTGACTGTCGAACGGCAATATGCCCTGCACGAAGTGAATTTCGAGCGCTTGCGCGAAGGCACCATCGACATGTTGGCCTCGGCCTGGCTGCCATGCAGCCATGGCGTGTACCGACAGGCCGTGCCCGCCCGTGAACTGGGCCTGCATTACCAGCCCTATGCCATGTGGGGCGTGCCCGACTATGTAAGCGAGGCTGACGTGGCATCCATCGACGACCTGCGCAAACCCGAGGTTCGCGCGCGGATGCACCCGCTGATTCAGGGCATTGGGTTGGGTGCGGGAATTACCCGGTTTTCCCTGAAAATCATGGATGAGTACGGCTTGAGCGACGCCGGCTACCAATTCCGCACCGGCACTCAGGACGATTGCGTCGACGCTTTTGAGGCCCTGTATCGCCAAGGGCACTGGGGCATCGTGCCCTTGTGGCATCCGCAGTTCCTGCACCACCGCTACCGTATCCGCGAACTGAAGGACCCCAGGGGTTTGCTCGGTAATGTGGATCGGGCAGTGCTGCTGGCACGGGAAGATCGCCTGGCGTTGCTGACCCGGGCAGAGATTCAGGTGCTGGATAATATTCGTCTGTCGAACCCGATCGTTGCCGAGCTGGATGATGCATTCAATCGGGGTGAACGCTCGGCGGATGAGGCGGCCAGGGAGTGGCTGGCGCGCCATCCGCAGATGCTGCGTGGGTGGCTGGCACCGGTGAGCTGACAGCAAGCTTGGGGCCTATGGCTTATTGTGCGTAGCAGTCGCATTTTAGGGCCGCTTCGCGCCCCAACCGGAGCAAGCTCCCTCGCCACAGGTTACCGATTGCCTGCACCCTCTCTTAGCTGAACGGCAAGCGGGTTTGCCCCGCTCGCCACAGCCCCCCTTAGATAAATTCGAACAACACCGGCGCCGGCAAGCGGGACTTGGGCAGGCCCGCATTAAAATCCTCATGGCTGTGGTAACCCACACTCACCACCACCAGGCTGGTAAAGCCGCGCTCGCGCAAACCCAGTTCGGCATCCAGCGCCTTACTGTCAAAGCCTTCCATGGGCGTGGCATCCAGGCCCAGGGCAGCAGCGCCGAGCAACAGCGTGCCCAGGGCCAGGTAAGTCTGCTTTTCCATCCAGTGTTGCAGGTCTTTGTAGTCATAACGATGCAGATCGACAAACCGCCGCCGGCCTTTGTCCTGCCCGGCCTTGGCCTGCTCATCCACAAAACGCCCATCGCTGGCTTCTTGCTCCAGCAGCGCCTGCAGGTACTCCTCGGGCATCTGGGTACGCGTGCAGAGCACAATCACATGGGAGGCATCGAGGGTCTTCGCGCGATTGAACTCAAAACCACCCTGCATACTGTCCGCAATCCGAGCTTTACCCTCGTCTTCGTGGGCAATGACAAAGTGCCAGGGCTGCGAGTTGACGGAAGACGGGCTGTTGCGCAGTTGTTCCAGCAACAATTCAATGGTTGCCACGGGAATCTTGCGCGATGAATCGAAGAGTTTGGTTGTATAACGACGCTTGGACAGGCTTACCAGATCCATAAAAGGACTCCAATCAAAATAGGCAAAAACAGCGAGTCCATCGTTACCCTTCGCCCCGCCGAGAAAAACCACCCGCACGCGTCAAGAGTTTCACTGGCACAGTGAAAGTGCGCTGTGCGCCTGCGTCCCTGCAGGGGAATCGCCCGGGTCAGTCGTACTCGACAATCCCCAGTTGCTTGGCCATGAACAGCTCATTGCGCTCGACGATTTCCTCGACCACTTTGCCTTCGGCATTGAACCGGAAGTACGTCAACGCGCTCCAGGACAGGTCTTTGCCGCTCACATCAAAACCATGCCAGGTGTTGGAACCCTTGGCGTGATGCATCAACGCAACCACCACCACATCACCGGCCACCACTTCTTTCTGGAAGGTTGTCGCGATCGACTCGTAGCGCTCGGTCACGTTCAGGCGCAAGGCCTGTTTGAACGGTTCGACACCGACGATAGGTGCCGGACAATCGGGGCGGTGAACCACCACATCGTCGGCAAAAAATTCCGCTACGCGCTCAACATCCTTACCGTCGACGCAATACTTGAAGTACTTTTTCACCACATCCAGATGCTTGCTCATTTCGACTCCAATCAAGTTTTTCCCTGCACTCAACGGCTAGACTGGCAGGGGCAAAAAAAGCTTAACGGTCGGCATACACCTGAAAAATGCTGTAACTGGAAAACACCCTTGCGCGCAGTGGAGCAATGCTGATGGATCGCTGGACCGAATATGAGTTGTTTGTAAAGGTCGCGGAGCTGGGCAGCGTGACCAAGGCCGCAGACGCCCTGGACCTGTCCAGTGCGGCGGCCAGCCGGCACTTGGCGGCACTGGAGAATCGCCTGGGCGTGAGGCTGATCGAGCGCAGCACCCGGCGCTTGTTCGTCACCGAAGTCGGCAAGGTGTTCTACACCAATTCCAAGGCAGCCCTCACGGCGATGCAAGGCGCGACCGAGGCCGTCAGCGCGAGCAAAAACCACCCCCATGGGGTGTTGCGTGTGACCGCATCCTTATCCCTGTGCCTGCAACATATCCTGCCGCTGGTGCCCCAGTTCAAGGAGCAGTACCCGGATGTACGCCTGGATATCGTGGCCGAGAACCGCTACCACGACATCATTGACGACAACATCGACGTCGCCCTGCGCACCCGTGACAGTGAGCCGGACTCCAGCCTGGTGATCCGCCGCCTGACCGATACCCGACGCATACTGGCTGCCTCGCCGGACTACCTCGAGCGCTGCGGCCGCCCGCAACATCCGCAGGCGTTGGCCGAGCATCAACTGTTGCTCTACACCTACGCCACCGATCCCTATGAGCTGACGTTCCAGCGCGAAGACCAGACCATCACGGTGCCCGCCACTCCGGCGCTGGAATCCAACGACGGCTATCTGTTGCGCGCGGCCGCGCTGCAGGGCCAGGGCATTCTCGCGCAACCCACTTATGTGATCCACGACGATATCGTCGCCGGGCGCCTGGTGCCGATCCTCAGCGACTGGAGCCTGCCTCGCCTGGAAATCAACCTCGTCTACCCCTCACGACACCACCTGCCGGCCAAGACCCGGGTGTTTATCGACTTTATCGTCAAAGAATTCCAACACCTGGATTGACCCGTCGCGCTCAGTGCCGGATCACTGCCTTGAGTACCGTCTTGAAGGTCTCCAGTTGCTCCTCGCTGAATTGGCTGAAGACCGTGTCCTGCTGCTCTCGGGCGATGGTCCACAACGACTCGGTTTCGTCGATGCCCTTGGTGGTGAGCTTTACCCGGTCCTGATCATCGCGTACCAACGCCTTGCGCTTGAGGTTGTTCACCGCCTCTTCGATCTCGCGCACCGGCATTGCCACTTCGCGCTGCAACTCGGCCAGGCTCAGGCCGGCATCGTTCTCCAGCACCATCAGCATCCGCGCTTCACTGGTGCGCAGGCCGGTGGACAGTTGGCGGGGCTGGTAGCTGGCCTGATAGGCCCGCAGCGCCTGGGTCATCAGGTAATAGAGGTTATGGCTCAGGCGCCCCTGGAAATGGCTGCTCGCTGGCTGGCCCTCCTCACGGCGGGTCATGCGGGTGTGTGGCAGGACCATGGAATAGGCGCCCTGGTGATAGAGCAACGGTGAGCGGCCGCAGTCGTCGAAGGCCACCACTTTGCCAATCATGATCCAGTGATCACCCCCATCGACCTGCTGGTACTTCTCACACTCAAAGCGTGCCGAACAGTCGGCCAACACCGGCGCCCCGCCCGCACCCGCCTGGTATCCGATCTCGGCAAAACGGTCCTCCCGGGGCCGGGCAAAGTTGTTCGACAGGTCAATCTGATCGGCGGCCAGCACATTCACCGCAAAGTGCGTGGCGGCTTCAAACACGGCGTGACTGGTGGAGCGTTTGTCGATGCTCCAGAGAATCAGCGGCGGGTCCAAAGACACCGAATTAAAACTGTTGGCGGTGACACCGACCTTGCGCCCGCTGGCGTCGGCGGCGGTGACCACGGTGACACCGGTGGCGAAATTGCCCAGGGCACGGCGAAAGGCGCGGGTATCGACTTGGTTTTCAATAGACATGCAAGACTCCCGGACAGGCTGAAGGCCCTGCCCTGATTATTCTTATAGGTAAGCGTAGCGTGGTCAGACCATCGCCGGGTCAGGCTCCAGGCCCATCAATTCGCGCCCGAGAATCTGTGCGCAAACGTCATAGTCGGTGTAGGCATGGGCGCCGGCGAGGTGAACGTCGCGGAACAGGCGCTGCAGTTCGTTGGTTTCAAACCAGGCGCCACCGCCCGCCGCCTCCATCAGGCGATCCACCGCCTGGATGCACATTTTAGTGGCGTAGCCCTGGTTGGTCCGCCAGAACGCCAGGGTGCCGCGGCTTGGATATTCATGGCGCTCGCTGTGCTCGGCGATCTCGTCCCAGCTTTTTTCCAGCAAGGCGCGTGCGGCGGCCACCTGGTGAGTAGACTCGGCCAGACGCATCAACGCAGGGGTCGCGGCGCCGACGGCCGCACCGGTGTAGGCGCGCACACGGTTTTTGGTTTTTTCGCGGAACACCTCGAGCATGCGCTCGGCGACTCCCAGGCCGACGGTGGAGAAACCACTGGCAAAATACGGACGGTAGGGGGCGAAGAAAATCCTGCTATCGGGGTACAGGCCGAAGCCCGCCGACTTGCCTTCCATCATGTCCTTGGCCTTCTGGATACGGTGCTCGGGCACGAAAGCCTGATCGACGATCAGGGTCTTGCTGCCGCTGCCACGCATGCCCACGGCATACCAGTCGTCACGAATCTGATAATCACTGCGCGGCAGTACCGCGAAGCAGTAATCCTGGGTGCCTTCGGCGTTTTTGCGGCGAAAGCCCATGATCGCCCATTCGGCGTGGTCACAACCCGAACTCCAGCCCATCTCACCGCTGAAGGTCACGCCACCCGGCACTTCTTCAGTACGCCCAAATGGCGCGATGCTGCTGCTGGCGGTGGCGTCGGGGTCGACGCCCCAGACCTCGTCTTGCAACTTGACCGAGAACATAGCCATCTGATGGCTATGGGTACACAGCAGGCTCATGGCCCACGCGGTGCTTGCGCAAGCGCCGGCCAGCAAAGCGATGCACTGGGCAAACTGCGGCAGGGAGATTTCCATGCCTCCGTACTTTTTCGGCAGAAATGCCCGGTGCATGCCGATGCCCTTGAGCAACGCGATGTTCTCGGCAGGTACGCTGCGATCTTTCTCGGCGGCGAAGGCATTGGCAGCAATCGCGGGTAAGACCGACTTGAGGTCTTCCAACAGAGGGTTTGGCTTTTTCATGGGCGCTCTCTTTATTATTGGATATCCCCATTCCTGGCCTGCCTGCGCCCTGCTCACTCGGCAGGAGGCTTGAAACAACCGGGAACGTTCGTAAAGACACGCCCAGTATGTGGCGCTTGGTCGCAGCGCAACATGCACGTTCCGGATGGAAGATTGTACTTTTCATGGCCCACAAAAAAGCCGTCGCAGAGGCTGCGACGGCTGAGTAAAGACTCTCCAATGTGGGAGCTGGCTTGCCTGCGATAGCGCTGGATCAGTCGATATATGGATCGCCGACAGGACGCCATCGCAGCCTCGCTAAAGCTCGACAGCTCCCACACACAACACGGTCACCCCTTAGCGATAGCGCTCAAGCCAATGCGCGTAAGGCGCCGGCAGGGTCCAGGAAGCCTTGTCCACCCCCAGTTCCTTGGCGGCGAAGTATGCCCAGTGTGGGTCGGCCAGGTGCGCACGGCCCACGGAAACCAGGTCGAGATGACCGGCCTGCAACGCCCCTTCAGCCAGTTGCGGTGTACCGAAACCCCAGGCCGACGTGACCGGCAGACCGGCTTCGCGGCGTACGCGCTCGGCAATCGGCCCCATAAACGCTGGCCCCCAAGGGATGTTGGTGTCGGGGATGGTGAAGCCGACACTGACGCTCAACAGGTCCAGGCCGCCGTCCTTGAAACGACGGGCCAGTTCGATGGACTCACACAGGGTCTGTTCGTCACGCCCGTCATATTCGAGCACCCCGAAACGCGCGGTCAGCGGCAGGTTTTCCGGCCAGACTTCACGCACGGCGGCCAGGGTTTCCAGGAGGAAACGGCTGCGGTTGTCGAAGCTGCCACCGTAGGCATCGGTGCGCTGGTTGGAGTGCTCCGAGAAAAAGCTCTGGCCCAGGTAACCGTGGGCGAAATGCAGTTCGATCCACTCAAAACCGGCGTCACGGGCACGGCGTGCGGCTTGAACGAAGTCCTGTTGCACCCGGGCGATATCCTCCAGGGTCATGGCCTGGGGGACTTTCGGCAGGTTCGCGCCAAACGCGATCGCCGAGGGTGCCAGGGTTTGCCAGCCACGGGCATCGTCGGCGGCAATATGGTCGTCGCCTTCCCATGGGCGGTTGGCACTGGCCTTGCGCCCGGCGTGGGCGATCTGGATGCCGGGCACCGCGCCTGCCGCCTTGATCGCTTGCACCATGGGCACAAAGGCTTGGGCATGGGCATCGCTCCAGATACCCGCGCAACCCGGCGTGATCCGGCCTTCGGGAGCCACGGCGGTGGCCTCGACCACCACCAGGCCGGCGCCGCCACGGGCCAGGCTGGCGAGGTGGACGTGATGCCAGTCATTGACCATGCCGTCATCGGCCAGGTACTGGCACATCGGTGGAATGGCGATGCGATTGCGCAACGTAACGTCTTTGAGCTTGAAGGGTTCGAACAATGCAGACATGAAAAAGCTCCTGAAACGAGGGTGACGTTTGATTCGATAGTTCGATCTTAATCGAACTATGGTAAACAATGCCAGCCCTGTTATCATTCGGTTCATGCGAGCCTTTAAACACCCCTCCCCCGAAGACTTGACCCTCGAACGCCTGCTCTATGCGTTGAGTGACCCTGTGCGCCTGGACATCGTGCGCTGCCTGGCCGGCGTAGAAGAAGCCAGTTGCGGCGAGTTGGATGGCGGGCGGCCGAAGTCCAGCATGTCCCACCACTTCCGGGTTTTACGTGATGCCGGGCTGGTGCATACGCGCAGCGTGGGCACGACCCATATGAATTCGTTGCGGGCCGATGTGTTGGCCGAGCGATTTCCCGGGTTGCTCGAAAGCATCCTCGCCCAACAATAAGACCGCGCTGTCACGCCCCGCGAGACAGCGCCTACAGACAGCGTCAGTAGAAATACGCCAGGCGAAACTGCAGCGAATTGTCGATCTTCACCCCTTCGCGCACCGCCGTGTCATGCATCAATTGCCCCAGCACCTGTACCTGCTTGCCCACCATCGTGGCCACGGTGAAGCCCAGCGTGCCATTGCTGCGGCTGGTGGCCAGGGTTTCATGGTCCAGCGTCTCGCGGGCGCCCCAATTGTGCCGATAGGAGATGGCCGCGTAAGTCTCTGGAGTGAAGTTGTAGCGCAGGTGGTTGTGCAGTTGCAGCAGCGGATCTTTCTTGGCATCGGTGGCGCGCTGTTCACCGTAGAACTCCGTCTCGGCAATCACATCCCAGGTGATTTTGTCGGTCAGCCCCTTGATATAGCCCACCTGGAAATCCAGGGCCCAACGGTTGTTGCTCAGGGCAAAACCCTGGTTCTTGTCACTGCCCGTGGGCGCGGTGACAAACGCCGACCAGCCCAGGTGCTGGTTGTTGGTCTGGTCCGCGAGGGTCCACAGCGTGCCGCCAAACGTAATGTCGCCCAACCCTGAGTGCTTGCTGTCGCTGGCGCCGGTCTTCTGGTAACCGAAAGGAATGACTATTTGCGGGTCCCAGGTCAGGCCGGTGTTGAAGAACTCGGTGAAGTGGATCAGGCGCAACACCCCGACGGTCATGTCCAGGTCAAGGTTGTCGGCGACTTTCTTGCCGCCCGAGTAAACCTTGTCGCCCCGTGGGTTCTGCTGGTACAGCACCACCACATCGGTGCCCTGGGGCAAGGCGGTATAGTCGCCGGGGTCCGGCTTGACGTCGGCGTGAGCCAATGGAACCAGGCTGAAGAGCAGGGTCAGGATGCTAAGTGTTTTCATGGCAAGTACCGTTACTGTTATTGGAGGCAACACTCGGCCATGACGACGTCAAAAGACGTCGCCCGGCACAGTTCAAACAAGGGGAGATCAGTGAATGGCGTTGAGGTCGGCCTGCAGATCCCGGGTGCGCTTGACCAGGTACTGGCGCAGCAACTCCATGTCTTCGCGCTGCAGAATGTCGGAGAAGTTCGGCATGCCCTTATTGATCAACGCGCCACTGACAAAGGCCGGAAATGCCGCGTGCTTGTTGTCATCCAGGTAACGCAGGTCGGGCACGACCCCGCCGCTGATCGCGTTCAGGCCATGGCAACCGGCACACAGGCCATTGAACATGCCACGCGCCTGCACCAGTTGCTCGGGGGTCGCCGTGAGTACCTGGCGGGTAGTCGGCAGTACCGGCGCGGCCTTGGGGGGTGGCAGCTCACCGGTGGCACCGAGCTTGAAGGCAATCACCCGCGATTCAGCGCGCACCTTGCCCTTGTTGGTCAGCGGGCCGGTCAACAGCGGCAGGATCCCGCCCCACCCCACGGAAAACGCCACGTACTGCTCGCCATTGACCGTATAAGTAACCGGCCCCGCCATCACCCCGGAGTTGGCCCGGTGTTCCCACAGCGGCTGACCGGTGTCAGCGCGATAGGCCACCACCCGCCCATCGGCCGTGCCCTGGAACACCAGGTTGCCGGCCGTGGCGAGGGTGCCGCCGTTGCCGGCGCTGACATAGGGTTGTTTCCAGGCCGCCTTCTGCTTGACCGGGTCCCAGGCGATCAACTCTCCGCTCCAAGCATCCCGGATCTGGTTGAGGACTTTCGGGTCTTCCGGCAGGTCCGGCACATCCAGGCCGAAGTTCACCACCGACTTGTTCGCCGGGAACTGCGGGGCCTTGGCCGCTTTCAACTCGGCCAGGGTGTACTGCGCCGGAATGTACACGTAGCCGGTTTTCGGGCTGTAGGACATGGGGTGCCAGTTATGCCCGCCAAGGAAACTTGGCTGCACCACCTTGGGTTCCTTGGAATAGTCCGCCGCGCCGGTAAGGATCGGCCGCCCAGTCTGCAGGTCGATGCCACTGGCCCAGTTCACCGGCACGAAATTCTTTGCCGACAACAGTTTGCCGTTGGTGCGATCCAGCACATAGAAAAAGCCGTTTTTCGGCGCCTGCATGATCACCTTGCGTACGCTGCCATTCATCTCGATATCGGCGAGGATCATGTGCTGGGTCGCGGTGAAGTCCCACTGGTCCTGCGGGGTGATCTGGTAGTGCCAGACGTACTCGCCGGTGTCCGGGCGCAGCGCCAGGATGGATGACACATACAGGTTGTCGCCCTTGCCATTGCTGCGGAACTGGTAGTTCCACGGCGAGCCATTGCCGGTGCCCACGTAGAGCAGGTCCAGTTGCGGGTCGTAGGCCATCGAGTCCCACACCGTGCCGCCGCCACCCCACTTGACCCAGCCGTCACCGTCCCAGGTTTTCATGGCCTTGGCCATCGCCGCATTTTCCGGCGGCAGCTTGGGGTCACCCGGCACGGTGTAGAAGCGCCAGATTTGCTTACCCGTGTCGGCGTCATAGGCGGTGACATAACCGCGCACGCCAAATTCGGCGCCCCCGTTGCCGATCAATACCTTGCCCTTGACGATGCGTGGCGCGCCAGTAATCGAGTAGCTTTTGCTGCGATCAATGAGGGTGTCGACGCTCCACACCGGCTGGCCAGTGCCGGCATCCAGCGCAATCAAGCGCCCATCGAAACTGCCCACATAGACCTTGCCCTGCCACACCGCCACGCCACGGTTGACCGGACCGCAGCAGCCCTGGCCAAGGTTCTCGGCAGGGACCTTGGGATCGTACTTCCACAACAACTCACCCGTGGCCGCATTGATCGCATAGACGATGCTGAAGGCACCCGTGGTGTACATCACCCCATCGACCACCAGCGGCGTGGCCTCGGTGCCACTGTCGATATCCAGCTTGGTGGTCCAGGCCATGCCCAGTTGGCCGATATTGTCGGCATTCACGCTGTTCAGCGGGCTGTAGCGTTGTTCATCGTAGGTGCGACCGTGGCTCATCCAGTTACCGGGCTCACGGTCGGCGGCGATGATGCGCGGCCCATCGACCTGGGCCGGCCCGGCCAAGGCCAGGGTGGCGAACGCGCTCAATAGCAGAGGCGCGCCCAACAGCAGGCTCCGTGTATTCATTGTTATTGTTCTCCAACATTAATCGACTCAGGCCACGCTATTAGAGGGTCTGCCACCTGCGGCCACTTGACGGAGGCTGCCAAAGCCCTTGGCATTCCCTGCCAAAGCGCGGCCTATAGCGGCTGCTGGCGAAAGTCCCGGGGCGCATGCTGGAAATGCCGCTTGAAGGCGCGACTGAAATGCGCGGCATCGACAAACCCCCACTTGAAGGCGATCTGGGTGATTGACTCATGCCGCAAATCCCGCGCACGCAGGTCCTGGGCCACCCGCTCCAGGCGGCGCTGCTGGATGTAGCGCGCGATGCTTTCATGCCGCTGCTCGAACAGCCGGTAGAGTTGGCGCACTGAGACATTCAGGTGCCGCGCCAGGTATTCGGGGCTCAGTTCGGTCTCTTGCAGGGAGGCTTCCACCAGGCGCGTGGCCAGGCCATAAATGTCGTCCTGGCCCACGCAGGCAAAGCCCGGCTGGCCCTCAGCGCGCTCGTCCAGACCGGCAACCGCCAGGCCGATCAGGGCCTGCTCCACGGCCGGGCCATCGTTCTCGCCACCATAGCCTTCACTCAGTTGCGCATCCTCCAGGGAGCGCACCAATGCACGAATCATATGGGTGGCGACGCTGTTGCGCGCCAGCTTGCCAAACAGGCGCTGCTGGCCGAATTGCCGGGCGACCTCGGCGCGGGACAGATGCACCGAGATATTCTGTACCAGCCCCTGGGGCTCAATCTCGAAGGCCTGGGCCGAGTCCACCAGGGCGATATCGTCGGGCCCCAGGTCAATCACCCGGTGCTGCTGGCGGATGCGTTGATGGCCGCTGCCCTGCAGGATCAGAAAACAGTGGCGGTCGTCGTCGCCATCGCCGTGGGTGTGATGGCGGCTGATCAGCCCGGCATTGGTGCGGATATGCGCCAACTCCAGGCCACACACGTCCTGGCCGTGGACGCTGCCAATAAACAGGCTGTGTCGATCTGACTGCGCGGTGCTGAAATTGCCGCAGACTGCACGCAAGTCACGATTCCAGTTGGCGAACTCAACGCAAGGGTTGAACAAGGCAGGCATACCCCCTCCCACAGACCATTTATAGTTATATTGTTAACATATTATCTATATGCGGTCAGTGCAAGCAGGGTCAGGAGCGGCTAAGCAGTCCGGCCCGTGATCAGCGCGCTGATCGCCTGGGCATCCACCGGCACGCTGAGGTAGAAACCCTGCGCTTCATCGCACTGCACGTCCTTCAGCGCCGTGAGTTGGTCGAGGGTCTCCACGCCTTCGGCGGTCACCGTCAGCGAGAGCGCCCGGCCCAGGCCGACAATCGCCTGGATGATCGACTGATCGCCACCACCGGAGGTCAGGCCGCCGACAAAGCTGCGGTCGATCTTCAGCCCGTCGAAGGGGAATGAGCGCAGATAACTCAGCGACGAGTAGCCGGTGCCAAAGTCATCCATCAGCAAGCGCACGCCCAGGGCCTTGAGGCCTTGCATGATGCTCAAGGCGACTTTCTCGTCATTGAGCATCACACTTTCGGTCAGCTCCAGCTCCAGCCGCGCCGGGTTCAAGCCCGTCTCCAGCAACACCGCTTTGACCCGCGACACCAAGTGCCCACGCTGGAACTCGGTGGAGGACAGGTTGACTGAAATCATCACGTCGTCAGGCCAGCCTGCGGCCGTCTGGCAGGCCGCGTGCAGCACCCAGTTGCTCAACGGCAGGATCAGCCCGGTTTCTTCGGCGATGGGGACGAATACGTCGGGGCCCAGCAGCCCGCGCCTTGGGTGCTCCCAACGCACCAGGGCCTCGGCACCGGCCAGGCGCTTGCCTTCAATGCGGTAGCGCGGCTGGAAATCCAGGCGCAGTTCGCCGTGCTTGATCGCCTGGCGCAAATCGGCTTCCAGTTGGCGCCGCTCAATGATGCGTGCGTTCATATCGCCCGCATAAAAGCGCCAGGTGTTACGCCCGCCTTCCTTGGCTTCGTAGAGGGCGATATCGGCATAGCGCAGCAGCTCTTCGGCCAGGGTCGCGTCCGCCGGCGCCATGGCAATGCCAATGCTGGCACTGATAAACACTTCATGTTCGGTGATGTAAAACGGCTGTTCGATGCAGTCGATCAGGCGCCGACACAGGCCTTCCACCTCCAGCGGCGAGCTCACGCCCGCCACCACCAACATAAACTCATCGCCACCTATGCGCGCCACCAGATCATCCCCACGCAGGCAGCCCTGTAAACGCCGGGACACCTGGTTGAGTACATCATCGCCAGCCGCGTGCCCCAGCAGGTCGTTGACCGGCTTGAAGCGGTCAAGATCAATACTGAGCATGACCAACGGCCTTGCCAGGGTCGGCACCGCCTTGAGCTTGCCCTCGAGGAATTCCTGCATGCGCGTGCGGTTGGCCAGCCCCGTCAAGGCATCGTGTTGCGACAGATATTCAATGCGCCGCCGGGCCTCGACCTCTTCGGTGATGTCGCTGGCGGTGCCTCGATAACCCTGGCCAGGTATCTCGCGCACCGATAGCCGGCAAATGCGTCGCTGACCCTCGCCAGACACATAGCTGCACTGCACGATGGCATTCGGGCGATGGGCGTGGTCCTTGAACCAGATGGCCAACAGGCCCTGATCAGAGGTCAGCAGCTGATCCACCGCCAACCCCAGGCAGTTGGCCCCGACAAGGCCGGTAATTACATCAAAGCGCTCCGAGAGGTAGGTAAACCGCAGTTGGGTATCGACTTCCCAGATCCAGTCGGACGCCGCTTCGGCCACATCACGAAAGCGCTCCTCGCTGACCGCCAGCGCCGCACGACTGGCTTGCAGGGTGGCGTAATTAAGGTCCATGAGCCGCGCGGCAGCGGTACTGCGGCGCTGGATAACCCAGGCCATCAAGGCAAAGATCAGGCCGGCAACTGTCACCAGCGGCACAACCAGCCCCAGCAACTGGCGCCCAGGATCCTCCGCGGTCCATTGCACAACACCTGCATTGTCCCTGAGGCTCAGGCTCGGTGCGCCCGCCGCCGCCCCGCCGGCCGGGGCGACCCGCAGACCTTGCACACCAAAATCCTCGCCTAGTGCAGCCAGCCGTTGCGGCGCCAGCTTGGCAATGAAGATCAACACCGAAGCGGGACCGCTATCGGCCTCTACGTTCGGATCGGTGCCAGGCGTCAGCGCAGCGGCGGCCAACACCGCCGGCATGCCATCGGCCTGTATCAGGCGGGTCACCGATTGGCTGTTGGTCGCGGCCTGCCGGGCCTGGGCCAGCAGGGGCTCGATCGGCAGGTGCAACCAGTCCTGCACGGCGACGCTCTGCAACTGGCCGTCAATCAGCGAATACACCGTGCGACCGGCTGGATCGACAACAAACACCCCCTGGAAACCGAAGTCGGAAAACAGCGTCGTGCCGATGTTTTGCCGGCCAAACGCCCAGTCCACATCCACCTTTTGATGCAGGTGCTCGTAGGCATCCCCCCAAAACGCATAGTCCTTGACCGTCGAACCAGCGACGCGCTCAACCGACAGCAGGGCGTTTTCGATATCAATGCGGCTGTGCTCGCCGGCATCGTGATTCAAGTGCTCGGCAATGGACACCAGCAACACCCCGACCAACAGAAACATGGCCAGTAGCAGCAGCGAACAGGCGAGCAGATAAGCCCGTGCAGTAGAAAGATTGGAAACCTTGCCTTGCAGCGACGACTTGGGGCCAACGTTGAGCTTTTCCATGAACGCTCCGGGCGCCAGGGCGCCCTAACAACCCGCACCGAAAATCACACCACGCACACGCAAGTGCGAGACTACCTGCCCATAGACAATAGACAGTTTTTGGTGATCCATCGAACCCTCAGGGTTTACCCAGCACCTTGCTGAACGCCTGGGCAGCGGGCTGCAGCCATCGCGCCTGCACCAATAGCGGAATCACGGCAGCACCCGGCTCCACCTGCCCGTCTACTTGCAACCGCTGTGGCTTGGCTTCGACCTTGAAATGATGCTCGCCAGCCAGTTGCAGATCCGCTAGCAACTGCACCCCATCCCGGCACTGCAACTCGATCCGGGTATTGCCCAGCTTGACCAGCCACGGGCTCAACAGCGCCAGCTCGTGCCCCAGCAATTCGCCTTCGGCCCGAAGGCAACTCATGCCCGCGCCATTGACCTGCAATCGCCCTTCCCAACGTCCGTCCAGCACGTACATCGGCGCGGGCCAGGCGCTGACCGCACGCGGTGCCATCTGCGCCTGCCAGTTCCACGGCCAGCCATGGATCGACAGCTCCCAGATGCGCTGTTGAAAGCCCAGGTTCACTTGCGCCGCCCACGGCCGGATCTTCCAGTCCACCGGCGCCAGGGCTCCGACGCGAGCCGCTCGGCCAGTCCACAGGCTGCCCGAAACGCTGCTGGGCTGCCAGCCGGTCGGCCATGGCAACTGGCGGGCAACGAAGGCGGCCGGCAGCTCCAGCAGCACGGTCAGGCTGAACACCCAAATACCCCAGAGGATGACCGCGCGACTCATGGCCGCGCCGCCACTTCCAGGCTGAAGGCATAACCCTGGCCGCCGCCCTGCTCCAGGCTCCACTGCACGGGTCGCCCACCCTGCTCCTGCACGGTCCGTAGCAGCAGCTGCAGGGCCTGAGGCCCCGGCAGCTCGCCCTGCAATTGCCAGCGGTCGCCCTGCTGTTCAACGCGGGTCAGTACCCATTGGCGCGACACGGCCAGGGCCTGCCACTGCTCGTTGGAGAACGCCGCTGGCGGCACCAGCGCGCCGGCCTGTTGCGCCAACGCCTGCCACTGGCGGGCATCCTGCCAGGCCGCCAGCAGCGGCCGTGTCACCAGCACCAGCAACAACAGCCCGACGGTTGACCAGCCGGCCAACAGGCCATAGCGGCGCTTGGGTGGCAGTTGGTTGAAGTGGGCCAGGTACTCCAGCATCCGGGCTTTCATGGTTGTTCTCCCAGATCAAAACTCAGGTGCAGTTGACCGGCGACATGTTGCGCCTGGTCAGTCCATTGCGCGCCGGCAGCCTGGGCCATGGCCTGCCATTCGGCGGGCAGCGGCTGGGGGCCATTGCCGCGCAAGGCCAGGCGCCAACGGCTGCCGTCAAACTCGATGCGCGACACCGACCAGCCCGGTTGCTGCTGCAACCAGCCCGAGAGCGCCTGCTCCAGGGCCACGATTTTTTGTTGACGCACCTGCCATTCGGTCGCCTCGCCCTGCACCCGCGCCAGGGCCGTACGCGCCTGTTGCGGGTTGTTGGCCGGCCCGGCCAGCGCCCTGACCTGGGCTTTCCAAACATCAACCTGACGCAGACTCTGCACCAGATACACCGCACTCCAACACGCCGCCAACGCCACGCAACCCAGCAGCAAATGTCGTTGTACGCGGCTCACCCGTGGCGCTCGCGGCCCCCGTGTACGCGTCGGCCGCATACCCTCCAGCACACTGGGCAACTGCTCCAGGCGCGCCAGGCGCGACGGCCAGTCGCCCTCGATCGTCTCGCCAGGCAGGTCGCGCCAAGCCTGGGGCAAGCGCTCACCCAATACCGGCGGCCACACCAACCATTGCCGGGAATGCGCCTTGAGGCAACGCAGCGATTCGCGCCGCCACTCCACCACCTGCCCAGGCTCTGCTGGCGGCAACAACTGCAACTCCGCCCAGCCATGGGTGATCTGCAGCCCAAGCGCGGCGCACTCGGCCAGCCATTGCTGGACCTGCTCGCGTTGCATCACCAACAACTCAAGCTGCCCGGCCTCGCGGGACAGGCAGCTGACCAGCAACGCTTCGCCAGGCTGCTGCGCATACTCTTCAAACAACTGCGGCCACTCGTGGCGCTTGAGCCCCGGCGGCGCCGGCAGGCAGAAGTGACTGCAATCGAGCGCTGGAATAATCAAGGCACCCGGCAATTGCAGCAGCGCCGACGGTGGCGGCCAGGCGCCGCTTGCGCAAGCCCGGTGCGCGCTGTAGTGCAACCACTGCCAACGGCCCTCGGCGGTGGCCGGCGGGCGCACCAGCAACCATTCCCGCGGTTTGCCCCGCAGACGCTCAAACATGCCTGCGCTCCGGCTCATGGCTGGGTATC
Source organism: Pseudomonas sp. WS 5410 (assembly GCF_012985645.1). Lineage (NCBI taxonomy): Bacteria > Pseudomonadati > Pseudomonadota > Gammaproteobacteria > Pseudomonadales > Pseudomonadaceae > Pseudomonas > Pseudomonas sp. WS 5410. Next base: position 622,233 of record NZ_JAAQWS010000001.1, read on the forward strand.
GGGCAAGGCGAAAGTACAGACATAAGGGGCTCCATGGTGCTCGAACTCGATCCGCACGCCGCGATTGGGCTGGGCGGCAACAGTAGAAGGAAAGGCCAGCCAGCGCGTGCCCTGGTAAAAACTGAACGTGGCGCGCTCGACCGGCGCCAGTGACTCCTTGAGTTGCCAGCGCGGCTTGTCGGCGGCGTACAGGTCGGCCGAGACCAGCAGGTTCAAGCGCTGCTGGCGCGCATCGAACAGCAGGCGCTGACGTTGCACACGCGACGCACCCTCTGCCGGCGGCCAGGCGCCCAGGGCCACCCACTGCAATTGCCCAAGGCTCGGCTGCCACTCCAGCCACGCCAGGTCCAGGGGCAAGCGCTGCTCATACAACTGGCGCAACACCAGGCCATCGAAGCGGCGCTCCAGGGCCATGCAGAACTCCAATACCTGGGGTTCGCTGCCGGGCTCGTCCAGGCGCTCACGCACCTTGACCCAGCCATTGACCAAGGCCGCCAGCAACACTCCGACCACCGCCGTAAGGGCCATAGCTACCAATAGCTCAATCAGGGTCAGGCCACGCTGCGCCGCCTTCATGGGCGCACCAGGAACAGGCTGAACTGACCCAGGGGCTGACGCTGCTGGGGATCGGCAAATAAGCTCAACTCACCCCGGCGCAAGCGGTTGACCCCGGTGTTGCCCAGGGTCAGTTGCCAGTAACAGGTGGCAGGCCCCTGACGCAGCTCGCCGCTCACCGCATTGATCTGCGGCCAGTACTGTTCCACGCCAAACCGCGTCTCCAGCTCCCGCGCGCACAAACTGCCCAGGCGATGTTGCGCGACCGCTTGATGGGTGGCGATGCGCTGGCGCAACAACTGGCTGACCATCACCGCCATCAACGCAGCAATCCCCAGGGCGACCATGACTTCAAGCAAGGTAAAACCGCGCTGGCGCTTCATGGCAGCGTCGCGATATGCAAGGTGTTGTCCGCTTGCCATTGCCAACGCTGGCGGCCCTCGGCCCAGCGCCAGGTGAGTGACACCGGGCGGGCCAGCCCCGACGGGGTGAACATCACCTGGGGCTCGCGGCTCACCGGCCAGTCAGGTTGCAAGCCGGCCGGCCAGGGCGCACCGCGCGAGGGTGCGACCTGCCACCCAGGCGCACCCCGCCCCACCTGCCAGCGCACGAACTCCGGGCTGCGGCCATTCCAGCGCAAGCCCAGCAACTGCCCGGCATGCCGCGCCTGGGCCGCCTGGCTGCGCGCCTCGCTGGCCAGTTGGGCCAGGGCCTGGCGCATCGGCGCCTGGCCAGCGTCCAGGTAGGCCACGCCCAGGGCACTGAACAAGCCGACGATCAACAACACCACCAGCATTTCCAGGAGCGAAAACCCGCGACTGCGCTGCATGCCTAGAGGTCCCAGTTACCGATATCGGCGTCGGTGCCTTCGCCGCCTTCCTGGCCGTCGGCGCCCAGGGAAAACAGGTCCACCCGGCCATGCTGCCCCGGGGTGCGATAGCCATAGGCATTGCCCCACGGGTCCTCGGGCAACCGGCGGATGTAGCCGTCGGTACGCCAGCTGCGCGGTAAGGGTTCCAGGCTCGGCTTGCTGACCAGGGCCTGTAAACCCTGCTCGGAGGTGGGGAATCGCAGGTTGTCGAGGCGGTACATATCCAGCGCCTGCTCCAGGGTCGCCAGGTCGGCCAGGGCCTTCTGGCGCATGGCTTTGTCCTGGCTGCCGAGTACGCTGGGCGCGACCACCGCGATCAACAGGCCGATGATAAAAATCACCACCATGATTTCCATCAGCGTAAAGCCGCGCTCGCGACGCTTGACCGCACGATTGCCAGGCATGGCGTGCTTTTGCATTTCAAGTTCTCCGTTTTCAGGTTGTCTGTTCAAAGGCTCAGGCCCTGATTGAGCTGCATGATCGGCAGCAACACCGCCAGCACGATGAACAGCACCACCGCGCCCATCAGCAGAATCATCAGGGGTTCGAATAACGCCAGCAGCAGGTCGACCTGGCGCGCAAACCCACGCTCCTGGTTGTCGGCGACGCGCTCCAGCATGTCGGGCAAGGTGCCGCTGGCCTCGCCGCTGGCGACCATGTTCAGCAGCATTGGCGGGAAGTGTCCGCTGGCACTCAGGGCGCGGTACAGGGTCACGCCGCCTTCGACCTGCTCACGCACCGCCTCCAGGGCCTGGTGGATCTGCCGGTTGCCAACCGTGGCGGTGGCCACCTCCAGGGATTCGAGCAACGGCACGCCACTGCCGAGCAAAATCGCCAGGCTGCGTGAGACCCGTGCGCTTTCCAGCACCGACAACAGCACGCCAATGCGCGGCAGGCGCAAGGCCAGACTGTCGCGGCGCAAGCGCCATACCGCCTGGCGCAGCAACACCCGCGCGCCCAGCGCCAGCAACAAGCCCAGCCCCAGCAACCACGGGCCGAGCATCACCAGGCCCTCGCTGGCGCCGATCAGCACCCGGGTAATCAGCGGCAGGCTTTGCCCGGTGTGGCTGAACTGCTCGGTGAGCTTGGGCACCACAAAGGTCATCAGGCCGATCACCACCGCCAGCGACACCAGGATCAGCACCGCCGGGTAGATCAACGCCGTGCGCGCCTTGTGCCGTTGTTTCTGCACTTGCTCCAGGTGCTCGGCCAGGCGCTCCAGCACCGGCGCCAATTTGCCCGAGCGCTCGCCGGCCTCGACCAGTGCGCAATACAGCGTATTGAACTGCCCACCCTGGCGGCGCAGGCTCTGGGCCAGGCTCAAGCCTTCGCCCAGGGCACCGCGCACCGCCACCAGCAGGTTGCGAATCGCCGGTTCCGCCAACTGGCGTTCCAGGGTGGCCAAGGCATCCACCAAGGGGATGCCGGCGCTCAACAGCGTGGCCAACTGGCGGGTTAATTCGCACAGTTGCCCATGGTTCAACCGTTGCCCGCGCGGGCTCGACAGGCTTGCGCCCTGCACCTGCAACTCACGGGCAAACAGGCCCTGCTCACGCAGCAGTTGCCGGGCATGGCGCTCGTTTTCCGCCTGGATGCTGGCTTTGCGGCGATTGCCGCGCAGGTCCAGCGCCTGGTAGCGATAGGTCGGCATCAGTCGCGCACCGCACGCAGAACCTGCTCCAGGCTGGTTTCGCCACGGCGCAGGCATTCGGTGGCCATGGCGGTCAGGCTCTGGCGCTTGTCGGCGAGGTATTCGTGCATGGCCGCTTCGCTGGCGCCGTCGTACAACAGGCTGATCAAGCCGGCATCCAGGGTGATGAATTCATAGAGGCCGATCCGCCCGTGGTAACCACTGCCCTGGCAGTCGTCGCAGCCCTGGGGGTGAAAGCTGTGTTCCAGCAGGGCCAGCTCCGGCCACAACTGGCGTTCGGCGGCCAGCAACGGTGCCGGCGTTGCGCAATGGCACAAACGCCGCACCAGACGCTGGGCCATCACGCCCTTGAGGCTGGAGGCGATCAGGAACGGTTCGATGCCCATGTCCCGCAACCGCGTGACCGCGCCCACCGCGCTGTTGGTGTGCAGTGTCGACAGCACCAGGTGCCCGGTAAGGCTGGCTTGCACCGCGATCTGTGCGGTCTCCTGGTCGCGGATTTCGCCGAGCATGATCACGTCCGGGTCCTGGCGCAGGATCGCCCGCAGGCCGCTGGCGAAGGTCATGCCGGCGCGGGGGTTGATCGCGGTCTGGCCGATGCCGGTAATCGCGTACTCCACTGGGTCTTCGACGGTGAGGATATTGCACGAGCCATCGTTCAGCGCATTCAGGCTGGCATACAGCGTGGTGGTCTTGCCCGAGCCGGTGGGCCCAGTGCTCAGCAAGATCCCGTTGGGCCGCGACAGGCAGGCGCGCAGGGCCTGTTCGACCTCTGCAGGCATGCCCAGGTTGTTCAGGTCCAGCAGGTTGGCCTGCTTGTCCAGCACACGCATTACCACACGTTCGCCGTGAATGCCGGGCAAGGTCGAAACCCGGATATCCACCTCGCGCCCGCCGGAGCGCAAGGTAATGCGCCCGTCCTGGGGCTGGCGTTTTTCGGCGATATCCAGGCGCGCCATGACCTTGATCCGCGACACCAGCATGGCCGACAAGGCCCGTGGCGGGCGCAGGATCTCGCGCAGATGGCCGTCCACCCGCAAGCGCACCACCAGGCTCTGTTCGAAGGTCTCGATATGGATATCCGAGGCCCGCAAACGCAGGCCTTCAGCGAACAGGCCATTGATCAGGCGGATCACCGGCGCTTCGTTGTCACTCTCCAGCAGGTCTTCGATCCGTGGCAGTTCGTTGATCAGGCTGTCGAGATCGACCTGCTCGCCGATGCCCTCGATCAACGCTGCCGTGGCCGACTCGCCGGCCTGGTACAAGGCCCCCAGGCGCAGTTCGTATTGGGCCGGATCGAGGTGCTCGACCAGCGTCGGCAGGCCATGCACGCGCAGCACTTCCTGCAAGGCGTCGGTGTCGACATCCTCGCGCAAACACAAGGTCCAGCCTTGCGCGCCCGGCGCCCGCGCCAGGCCCGCCTGGCGTGCCAGTCTATAGGGCAACAACATACTCACCACACGCCCTCGTCGAGACGCTCGCGGCTGGCCGGGAACAGGCGCAGCAAGGCGTTGTTATCGGAGATCGCGGGCAATGCCAGGTTCGAATTGACCTTGAGGTTGCGGTACTTCTCGCTGCTCAGTTGGGCCAGGGTTTCGCCGTCGCGCATGATCCGCGGGCGGATAAACACCATCAGGTTCTGCTTGGTGCGCTGGCTGGCGTTGGAGCGGAACAGCCGCCCTATCCCTGGGATATCGCCGAGCCACGGCACACGCTGGTCACTGTTCTTGGCCTCGTCGCCGATCAGCCCGCCCAGCACCACCAGGCCGTTGTCTTCGACCATGACCTTGGTCTTGATCTCGCGCTTGTTGGTGATCACATCGCTGGCGCCGGTACTCTCGGCAATCGACGAGACCTCTTGCACGATGTCCAGGCGCACGGTGTTGTCGATATTGATCTGCGGCTTGATCCGCAGCTTGATCCCCACTTCCTTGCGCTCGATGGTCTGGTAGGGGTTGGTGTTGTTCTGTGTCACCGAGCCCGTCACAAACGGTACTTCCTGGCCCACCAGGATCGACGCTTCGGCGTTGTCCAGGGTCAGCAGGGTCGGGGTCGAGAGCAGGTTGAAGCCACTTTCGCTTTTCAATGCATTGAGCAGCGCAAGGAAGTTCAGCCCGCCGCCATTGAGCTTGCCAAAGCCGGCGGTCGCCCCTGGCACATTGGCCAACAGCTTGCCCAGGCCTGCGGTGTCGCCGCTGCCAGCGGCCCCGGCCAGGCCAGCGATGCTCGTCCCACCATTGGTAAAGTTCACCGCGCCGCCGCCAAACGAGTCGCCCAAAAACAGCCATTGCACACCCAGTTCCTGGGCGCGGGTGTCGGAGACTTCGGCGATGATTGCTTCCACCACCACCTGGGCGCGGCGGATATCCAGTTGTTCGACGATGGTGCGGTAGGCGGCGATTTCGCTGTCCGGGCCGACCATCACCACGGCGTTGGTGCCCTCCTCCGATTCCATGCGAATGCCTGAGGCGCTGACCGCCATCTGCTTGGGCGCACCTTCGGTGGGCACGCCTTCGCCACCGGCGCCCGGGGTGTCCTGGCTCAAGCCGCGCAGCACCTTGACCACCTCAGCCGCATTGGCATGGCGCAGGTACATCACCACCGTGTTCGAAGGTCGCAAGGCAGTTTGTGGCTGGTCCAATTGCTTGAGCAACGCGCGCACCCGCTGGCGGCTGTCGGCACTGCCGCGTACCAGCAACGCGTTGCTGCGCGGGTCGGCAACCACCTGCGCGCCATCGGCGCCCTGCTCGCGGGCCAGCAGGCGGGTCATCAATTGTGCGGTGTCGTTGGCGCTGGCATTGACCAGGGGCAGCACTTCCAGGGGCTCCTGGCTGACCTGGTCGAGTTGCTGCAACAGCGCATCGATACGGTCGAGGTTGCTGCGCCAGTCGGTGATCACCAGCAGGTTGGCCGACGGGTACGGGCTGATCACTCCCACCCGGGGGTCAATCAGCGGCTTGAGGATATTGAGCATCTGTTCACTGGCGGCGTTGCGCACACTGAATACCCGGGTGGCCATGCCATCGTTGGCTTGCACGGCCTGCCGTGCAGACTCCACCGGCACCGGCTCCAGGCGCGCGGCCTGGTCCGGCACGATTTTCACGCTGCCATTGGGCAGGTTGACCGCAGCAAAACCCTGGGCGCGCAACTGGGCGAGGAAGATGTCATAGATGGCCTCGCTACCAAGCATATCGAGGCTGCGCACCGTGACCTTGCCCTTGACCCGTGGGTCGATGATGAAGGTGGTGTTGGTGATGCGCGACACGCTGTCGATAAAGTCCGTGAGTTCGGTGTCGATGAAGTTCACTTCATACAAGGCTGGCGCGTCTTCGGCGTGGGCTGGAGTCACACTCAAGGCCAGGCACAATGCGCTCAGGCCCAGGCATTTATTGATCATGTGCATCGTCGGTTCATTCCTTGCGCTTGAGGCCGATCACCGGTCGCTCAGTCGGCCATGGCAAGCGCTCGCGCTGCCCTTGATTGTCGAAAATCAGTCCACGGTCATCAATGTCTTGCAGGACGATGCCGGGAGCCAGACGCTGACCCAGGGTCAGCGTGCGTTCTTGTTGCTGATAGCGCAGGACCAGTACCGTGGCGCGCAACGGCGTGGCCTTGAGGCTGCCCAGGTAATCGACCTTGAGGGTGGTCAACGGCAGGTCGTCGCTGGGAGCCTGACGCGGTGTCCAGTGGTTGCTCAACAGGTCGGCGACCGGCGCCGCTGGCGGGTTTAGCGCGATCGGTTGCGCGATGCCGTGCCACAGTTGCAGCACACATTGCGCTGCCAGCCAGGCCAGGAGCGTTGCCAGCAGCAGGTTGCCCGCACGGTTCAACTGACCAGGCTCCGTGGATGCCATCCCGGATGCCCCTGCACGTAGCGCACTTCAGGCAATTGCAGCGGCGCCAGTTGCCAATCCGCCGGCTGCTCGCGCAACCAGCCTTCAAGGTGCTGCCACAGCGGTTGCCCGGCATCGGCGGCAAAGCCCAGGCCAAAGGTGCGGCAGGTGCCGACCGGCTCGGCAAACTCACTGACCCGCTTGCCGCCCGGGCTATAGGTGACCTGCCAGGGTTGGCCGAGCCAGCGTGGCAAGTCCTGGCTGTTATCCAATAGCAGTGGTTCTCCAAACAGCTGTTCGGCGCCGTTTTCCAGGACCTGGCGCACCTGCTGCGCCGGGACATCCACGACCGGCGCCGGGTAGCTGGCGCTCAGGCTGATCAAGTGTTCGCGGGTAATCATCTGGCCACGGGCCAAGGGGCTGTCGTAGCGCAGGCCCGGCAGCAGTACTGCGCTCTTGGGCTCGCGGGCCAGGGCCTGATGCAACAGGCGATCCCAACTGCCGGCGCGTACATCGCGGCGCCAGAGGTTTTCCGGGGCCTTGGCCAAGGGTTGGTCGAGCCACGCCGCGTGGGCTGCGCGCTGTTGTTGCAGGCGTGGTTGCAGGCGCTGGGCGTGGGCCTGGGCGGGAGCGTCCAACGCACTGGCCTGGGCCGCAAAAAAGCGCGCATCAAAGCGCCATTGCCCGGCCTGGGCCTGGCAGCGGATACGGAAGGCGCCGCTGGCCCGGGTCCCGCCCAGCACCACCGGGACGCGCTTGCCGGAGCTTTGCAGGATTTCTACCGGCTGCGGCCACAGGTCCTGGCCACGGGCACACAACATCAAGTCCACCTGACTCAGGCGCTCGGCCAGCCAGAAGCCCGGGCCGGTACCGACATCGGCCAGGGCCACCACCAGGTCGGCTTCTTCACGGGCCTGGGTGAGCACCGGTTGCAGGCTGTGCAACCACTCTTTCAAAGACCCTTGCTGGTCCCGCGCATAAGGGTCGGTAATGCCAACCACAGCGATGCGCACGCCGCCCCGGCGGAACACCTGCATGCCTGGGGTGGACAGGCGTTGCGCGCTGGCGCTGGCCAGCCCGGCGCCCAGCACCGGGTGGCCGAATTGCTGGTACAGGCCCTGGCATTGTTCGGGCCATAGCACGCGCTCGTCGCTGCTGACTCGCACTTCGCTGCCGAGCAACTGGCTGCCCTGGACCCCGGACAGGCCACGGGTCAGGTAGGCCAGGCCGCTGCCATTCCAGCACTGGCCGTTTTCCAGGGTCAGGCTATTCTCAGGGCCGGCTTCATCGCGCAGGCGTTGCAACACCGCGCCGAGTACCGCGTAGCCGCCGGTTTGCACACCGTCACTTAAGGAGGCATCCAGCAGGCCATCCAACTGGCTGCCATCGGCCTGGCGAAAACGCGCATTGGCACCGGTAATCCAAGGTGCCTGGCCGATGCGCGTCGCCGGCCCCAGGCGTGTGGCGGGCACCACCGGGCGACCCGGCAGGCGTGCATCGAGGGTGTCAGCGATATACAGCAGGTCGACCGGCTGGCTGTCCGCAGGCCCCGCCGCAGCCCCCCGGCTGGAGCAGCCGGCCAGCCACGGGGCACAGGCGCCCAGCGTCATCCATCCCAATACATCGCGCCGCACCATTGAAACCATTGTTCTCTCACCCTGAGGCTAACTGCTTTAAGGGCGGCATAGTGGGGGTCAATTAATGACGGTTTAATGTCAGTTTTTTAACAGGAGTGAAATATGCAAATCTGCAACAAAAGGAAATAAAAAAATTAAACTTAAATACATTTTTAACAAAACCGACCGCGAATCATCACATTCGGCTCTTAGAGTTCGGGCTCCTTTCAAAAATCGTGATCTACAAAGGACCTGATGAAATGAGTCGAGAGACTGGCGACAACCAGAATCGCAACCTGAGCCTCAATGAGCCGATGGAATCGGTACTCACTGCCTACCTGAGCCGCCGCAGTGTGGTACGGGGCGGGCTCGGCGCCGCGATCGCCATGATTGCCGGTACCGGCCTGACGGGCTGTTTTGACAGCGGCGGTGGCTCGGACAACGACACCCCTACCCAGCCGCCAAAGCCGGCACTGAAACTGGGCTTCAACTCGATCCCCGGCTCCCTCACCGATGCCTGCACCGTGGCCGCCGGCTACACCGCCCACGTGCTGGCCCCTTGGGGTACACCGCTGAACAGCAACGCTGCCCCTTGGAAAAGCGACGGCAGCAACACCTCGACCGACCAGGCCAACGCGGTAGGCATGCACCACGACGGCATGCACTTCTTTCCAATCAATGGCAGCTCCACCGACGGCCTGCTTGCGATCAACCACGAATACATCGATGCGCAAGCCCTGCACCCGGCGGGCCCGACCCTGGTCGGCGGTGTTCGTCCGGTCGAAGAAGTGCGCAAGGAAATCAACGCCCACGGTGCGGGCGTGATGCGCATCAGTAAGGTCAACGGCCGTTGGCAGGTGATGGAAAACGATCCGTTGAACCGCCGCTTCACCACGGCTACGGTCATGGACCTGGCGGGGCCGATGAAAGGCACCGAGCACGTAAAAACCAAATTCTCGCCGACCGGCACCCAGACCCGCGGCACCAACAACAACTGTGGTAACGGCTATACCCCGTGGGGCACCTACCTCACCTGCGAAGAAAACTGGCCAGGGATTTTCGTCAATAAAAGTGGCGCCCGCCCGGCAGACCAGGTACGCATCGGCGTGGGCACCGGCAGCGGCAACTATCGCTGGGAGAGCGTTGCCGGTGATCCAAGCGAGGTTAACGGTGAGTTCAGCCGCTTCGACGTGACCCCAAGCGGCGCCACCGCCACTGATGACTACCGCAACGAAGCCAGCACCTATGGCTACATCGTTGAGATCGACCCGTACAACGCTTCGACCCGCGCCGTGAAACGCACCGCCCTCGGCCGTTTCCGCCACGAAGGTTGCTGGCCAGGCCTGACCACCGCCGGCAAGCCAGTGGTGTTCTACAGCGGTGACGACTCGCAGAACGAGTACCTGTACAAATTCGTCTCCACCGCCTTGTGGGACCCGGCTGACGCCAACCCCAGCGACCGCCTGGCCACCGGCGCCAAGTACATGGACAGCGGTAAACTCTACGTGGCGCGCTTCAATGCCGACGGCAGCGGCAACTGGTTGCTGCTCGACGTGGCCAGCCCGACCGTGGATGGCAGCACCCTGGGCGCGAAGTTCACCGACCTGCCGGGGATCATCCTCAACACCCGTGGCGCGGCCGACGCCGTGGGCGCCACACCGATGGACCGCCCGGAGTGGACCTCGGTCAACCCGCTCAATGGCGACGTCTACCTGACGCTCACCAACAACACCAGCCGCACCGTGGCCAACGCCGCCAACCCGCGCGTCAAAAACAAGCACGGGCACATCATTCGCTGGCATGACGCGGACAACCAGGTGTCCTTCACCTGGGACATCTTTGTGTTTGGCGCCAACGCCGCAGGCGCCCCGGACATCAACCGCTCAGGCCTGACCACGCTGAACCAGTTCGCCAGCCCGGATGGCATGACCTTCGACAGCCGTGGCGTAATGTGGATCCAGACCGACAACGGCGAAAAAACCCTGACCGACTACACCAACGACCAGATGCTGGTGGTGATCCCGACCAATATGGTCGATGCCCAGGGTAAGCAAGTGCCGGTCAATGCGCAGAACCAGGCTGACCTGCGCCGCTTCTTCGTCGGGCCTAACGGTTCTGAAGTGACGGGGGTGACCTTCACACCCGATAACAAGACGGTGTTCGTCAACATCCAACACCCGGACAACTGGCCGTCCACCGGTGTGGCTACCGACGTCACGGTTGGCACAGTCCGCCCTCGCGCCTCCACGGTTGTGATCCAGCGTGCTGACGGGGGTGAATTGGCGATCTGATCCAGCGGCAGGAGCCGGCCCGGCTCCTGCATCACGATCCTTGTGGGGGCTGTCGAGCTCCGGCGAGGCTGCGATGACGAGGTCATTGCCAGCATGGATGTTGGCTGATCTACCGCTATCGCAGCCTCGCCGGGGCTCGACAGCTCCCACACTTGCTTTGTGGTGATCTCAAAATCAACAGGTGGGATCTCGGGTTTGCGCCACACTGCACAGCAAATGTGGGAGCTTGCCTGCGATGGCGGTGGATCAGCCGCCAGAAACAGTGACTGGACTGCCGCTTTCGCGAGCAAGCCCGCTCCCACAGGGGATCTGCGCGGGGCAGAGAATGTTGGCACCACCACAAATCAAATGTGGGAGCTGGCTTACCTGCGATGGCGGCAGGTCAGCCAATAGATTTATCGACTGATACACCGTCATCGCGGGCAAGCCCGCTCCCACACAAATCCGCTCCCATACGCTCTATAACGGCAAAGGCTCCCGCGAGCGCAGCAGCATGCCCTGTGCCGGCACCCGCGCATGCCACTTCACGACCCCCTGGGCCTCGACACGGTACTGGCTGCGAAAGCGCTGGCCATCCAGGTCTATGTCCAGGAGCAGCAGAAAGTGGTCACCGTTGAGCTGCAGACCTTCGCTCAAGCGCTCGAACATCGCGTCGTCCATCGCCCCCAGGGCCTGGCGCAGTTCGCCCGCATCGCGATAGCCCCCCGCCGGCCGCGCGCTGACCAAGCGAGTCAGCACCGAACGCGACACCTCGCCCTCGTACAACGCATCCAGCAGCGGCAGCATTTCCAGGTTCAACGCATTGGCATTCAGGCGCCAGCCCGCCGTCTCGTCCAGGCTGCATAACTGCGGGTAACGCAACGCCCGCAGCGCGTCGGGCACCGCCAGCAGGTTCAGCTCACTGATATCGCGCATGCGTTGATTGGCCGCCAGGCGCGGTGGCGACTGGCGCAAGTATTCGTTGCTTTCGGCACCTTGCAGGCGGGTCTGCTGGTCGGCGTCGAGCCAGTCCGCCAGGGTCTGGGCCAGGCGTTCGGCGGCCATGTCCGCCCCCAGCAGATGCACCAACTGGCGCTGGGCACGTTCGGCTTCGGGGCCGATCAGCGCGTTGACGTTGAAGCAGGTGTGCAGGTCGCGAATCTGGATGCTCGCCTTGCCCCCCTTGAAGTCATAAGCCAACGGCTGCCCGCGCATGGCCTGCCAGAACAACGGGCTGGCACGCCACAGCGGGTCTTGCAGGGCCTGTTCGGTAAAGGCCAGCGCCGCCCGTTCGATCGCGCGCGCCTGCACCCGCTGTTGCACCAGGCGCACGCTGTCGACCTGCTGGCGCCCCTGCTCGACCATCCAGGCCATGCCTCCCGCCAGCATCGCCAGGGCCACCAGCACCATCAGCAACGCCGCCCCCTGCTGCCGTTTCTTGTCCATTGCCACGCCACCTTTTATGCAGATCCTGGCGACAGTCAACACAGTGGATGTTTCAACCAAGTGGCAGACTCACACAATTCCCGCAAAACCGTCACCGCGCCGTCATAAAGCCTCGGCAAACTGCGCCTTCATATTTCAAATCAATGGCTTGGAGTGGCGTTATGGGCGGTATAGGGATTTGGCAACTGGTCATCGTGCTGCTGATCGTGGTGATGCTGTTCGGCACCCGGCGCCTCAAGGGCCTGGGCAGTGATGTGGGTGAGGCCATCAAGGGCTTTCGCTCCTCCATGGGCAACGAACCCGGCGCCCAGGCGACAGAAAAGACCAGCCTTGAGGTGCAAGCCGAACCTCAGCGACCTGCCGACAGCAAACTCTGATGTTCGATATCGGTTTTAGCGAACTGCTGCTGGTGGGCCTGGTGGCGCTGCTGGTGCTGGGCCCCGAGCGCCTGCCGATCGCCGCGCGCAATGCCGGGCTGTGGCTGGGCCGGGCCAAGCGGGCGATGAATACGCTCAAGGCCCAGGTCACCCAGGAACTGGACCACGAACACCTGTTGCAGAGCATCGACCAGCAACCCTTGCGGCAACTGGAGCAGCAACTGCGCGACGGCATCCGCCTGGACGCCCCGCTGCCAGAAACCGCCACTCCCAAAGGACCACCTGCCCCATGAGCGACCTGCCCTTGCCTGCTCCGCGCCTGTCGGTGACCGGCCACCTGACCCGGTTGCGCTCGCGCCTGGTGCGCTGCGTCCTGGCGATCCTCCTGGTGTTTTGCGCGCTGTTCCCCTTTGCCCAACAGCTCTACAGCTTCGTCTCGCAACCGTTGCGCGATTTCTTGCCCAGCGGCGCAACCATGATCGCCACCGGGGTGACGTCACCCTTCCTGGCGCCGCTCAAGCTGACCATGATGATTGCCCTGTTTATCAGCATGCCGCTGTTGCTGCACCAGGCCTGGGGCATGATCGCACCGGCGGTGTATCGCCAGGAACGCCGCACCGCCGCCTGGTTGCTGGCCGCCAGCGTGGTGCTGTTTTACCTGGGCATGGCGTTCGCGTTTTTCCTGGTGTTCCCGATGATGTTCGGCTTCTTTACCAGCGTGACCCCGGACGGCGTGGCGATGATGACTGATATCGCCCTGTACCTGGATTTCATCCTCGCGCTGTTGCTGGCGTTCGGCCTGGCGTTTGAAATTCCGGTGGCTACTTTCCTGGTGATCTGGGCAGGGATCACCGATGTGCAGACCCTGCAGAAGAGCCGGCCGTATGTGATCGTCGGCTGCTTTGTGGTGGGCATGTTGCTGACCCCGCCGGATGTGTTTTCGCAGACCATGCTGGCGGTGCCGATGTGGATTCTGTTTGAGCTGGGGCTGCTGGCCAGCCGGTCGGTGAGCAAGCCGCGCACAGACGTACCGGCGGCGGATACGGCGGGCTAATTGCGGCGTGGCCCAGGGCCCGCAGACAATGACGCACCGCGCACGATAAACAAAATGTTGACTTAGTAAGGCGCCAAGATAAACTGCGCCTTATGAATATTTTAGAGAACAAACACCACATCATGCTGCGCGAGCTTGATGGGGTGCCAGCCGAGGTCAGGGACAGTGTCAAGCTGTGCTTCGAGCTGCTATCGGCCGCGGCCGCGATCAATCGTGTGTGTGCCATCCGTCTGGCTCGCTACAACCTGTCTGAGGGCCGCTTCGTCATCATGCTCACTCTCAAGAGTGCCGGCGGGAAGCTGTCGCCGCTGGAGTTGGCGACCCGCCTGTCAATTACCACCGGCACCGTTACCGGCTTGCTCGATGGCTTGCAGGGCGACGGGTTCATCAAGCGCAAAACCGACCCGACCGACCGACGCAAGCTGATTATCAGCCTGACCACCGACGGTAAACGCGTGGTCGATGAGGTGTTTGCCGAACACACGGATTGGATCAGCGGCATCATCCAGGGCTTGAGCATTGAGCAGCGCCAGGCATTGTCCGAGTCGATCTATTGCATCTCGGCCAGCCACGCACTGTCCCAGCAACTGCCGGATGAGCATTAGGCCCGGGTTTCAATTGCTTCAATCGCGGTAGTCACACAAGGAGGTGTTTGATGCTGCACAGTCAGCGAGTGATGACCAATTTCGGCAGGAAGCCACGGATCCACAGTGGCGTCGATGTCATCCGCCACAGCATGGTTTCCCTGGAACGCTACATCCCACCCACGCTTTACCGGCGCTTGTTTATCAAGCGTATCGCCCGCCATTCCCTGGCCATCGAAGGCTTTGAGTTTCGCCCGGTGCAAAGTCTGTTCGAACTGGAAGAGGCCTTGCGCCTGGTCAACGACAGCTATGCACGGCGCGGTATCTCCACAGTGTGCCGGGCCGGAATGCGCTTTTCGGCGTTCCACCTGTTGCCGGGCACCACCACCTTTGTGGCGATCAAGGATCAACAGATCGTCGGCACCGTCTCGTTGATCGAGGATTCCATGCTCGGTTTGCCCCTGGAAGAAGTCCATGGCAACGAGGTCGTCATGCAGCGCCTGGCCGGCGGCCGGCTGGCAGAGGTCGGCACCCTGGCGGTGGCTGCAGGTTACCGAGGCAAAGGGGTGCCCTTGATGCTCTACAATGCGATGTTTCGCTGGGCCATGCATTTTCGCGGGGTACAGCGCTTGCTGATCGCCGTGCATCCGCGGGCGGGAGCGTTTTATCGCAATGTATTGTTCTTCTCCCCCATGGGCCGGGTGCAGCCCTACACCAAGCTAAACAACGCCCTGTCGCTGCCCTTGTGTTTGGATCTGGGCAACGCGCCGGCGATTTTTCAGCAAGCTTATCGGCGCCCCGCCCTGGGGTTTGCCGTCGAAGGCCAGCGCACGCACTTCTTCGATTTTTTCTGCCGCAGTGACTACGCCCATATCCGCCTGCCCGCTACCGGCAGCGTACGCCGCTGGGACGCGCAAGAAGTGCTGACGCATATGGCGCGCTGTGGCGTGCATGGCCGAAACCTGTCGCCACGGGTCCAGCGAGCACTGGCCCTGGCGTAAGCACGTTCAAACGTCATTTCATGGAGGAAGCAGTATGGACAGCGGATTGCTGCGCGCGATATTCAGGGAAATAACGATCAAGCAACCGTTCGAGCGCATACCCGAACCGGCCTTGGTCATGGAAGCACAACAGAGTGTGGCGTCCTATGCCGACAGTGCGGCCCAGGGCCAGGCCTTGTCCGGCACCCACCTTTATCACTGTGCGCAGATGTGCGCGCTGATCAAGCCCGGCGACGTGGTGCTGGACATCGGCTGCGGCCCGGCGGCCCTGTTGCTGCAAGTCGCACGGCTCAACCCACGGGCCGAATTCATTGGCATGGACCTGTCGCAGAACATGCTGGAAGTGGCGCGTGAAGCGTGTCATCAGCAAGGCATCGACAACGTGCAACTGGTTGAAGATGACATGACTCGGCTCAGCATGATCGCTGACCGCAGCGTGGATGTAGTGATCTCGTCGATGGCCCTGCATCACCTGGAAAACCTTGGCCAGCTGGAAGGTACTTTTCGCAATATCTCCCGGGTACTGCGCAATGACCGGGCGATTTACCTGAATGACTTCGGGCGCCTGAAAACCATCGAGTCCGTCGACTACTTTGTCCAGCGCGCCAGCGACGGCGCGGACGCGGAAACCCTGTTGGACTATCGAAACTCGCTGCTCGCGGCTTTCTCGCTGGAAGAGTTCCAGACCCTGGCCGCCAGTTACCTGGGCCCGTGTGCCAAGGTCTATAGCACCGCGTTCAGCCCGTTGATGATGGTGATTCGCACGCCCAAGCGACGCTGCGTGAAGGTAATGAAACCCGAGTTCCGCCGCCGCTACACTGCGCTACCCGCCAGTCGCCAGGCGGATGTGAACCAGTTGCGCCTGTTCCTGCGCCTGGGAGGCCTGGCCAGTGCCTTTTGAATCCGCCCACCTGACATTTGCCCAGCAACAATGGCGCGAGGTTCTCGGTGACGCGGGTGTGCGCGTCGACCCGGCAAGCATCGAGCGTTTCGGGCAAGACACCATGTGTTCCCCCGCGTATGCCAGGGTGGTGATTGCGCCACGCTCAACCGAGCAAGTCTCGGCATGTATGGTGATCGCACAGCGCCATGGGGTTGCCGTGCATCCGATCAGCACCGGGCACAACTGGGGTTATGGCAGCGCCTCGACCAGCGACGCCCGCTGTGTGCTGATGGATTTGTCCGGGATGGACCGGGTTCTGGGGTTCGATGAAGAGCTGTCGGTGGTGACCCTGGAGCCAGGGGTGACCCAGGGCGATCTCGCCCGTTATCTACAGGAGCACAACTTGCCCTGGCTGACACCCGTCACCGGCGCGGGCCCGACCTGCAGCGTGCTGGGCAATGCACTGGAGCGCGGTTTTGGCATCACCCCCCATACCGATCACTTTCAGGCGGTACTCGGCATCGAAGCGGTGCTGGCAGACGGCACGCTGTACCGCTCGCCAATGGCCCTGGGGGTCACGGCGCCCTGCTTCAAATGGGGTGTGGGGCCGTACCTGGACGGGCTGTTCAGCCAGAGCGGGCTGGGCGTGGTGACGCAAATGTCGATTGCCCTGGTGCGCAAGCCCGAGGTTATCCAGCCGTTTTATTTCTGGGTGGATGAAGAGCAAGGGCTGGAAGCCGCGTTGGCAGGGATCAAGCGCATGCTGGACCTGGCCCCCGGGCAGATTGGTGGTATCAACCTGATGAACCGCACACGGCTATTGACCATGGCCAGCGAAGACACCCAGGTGGTGGGCATGAGTGAAGAGCAGCAACGGGCCGCCGCCGAAGCCCTGGGCCTGCCGGCGTGGATGGGCGTCGGTTCGATCTATTGCCAGAAAGCCCAGTACGCCCCGCTCAAACACATGATCAACCGTGAACTTGAGGCTTTCGCAAGCAAATCGATGTTCAAGAGCCGTGGTCAGTTGACCACCGCTCGACGCTTGCTAGGCCATCTGCCCGGCGGCTGGTCCCGGCGCTGGCAGCGGACCCTGGGCAAGATGCTGCAAGGCATCGACCTGATGGAAGGCCAGCCCAGCGAAGTGGCCCTGCCGCTGGCCTACACTGCCGGCGCCAAGCCGCTGCCCGATGCGCCCCTGAACCCGGCGCGGGATAACTGCGGGCTGATCTGGTACGCACCGATCCTGCCGCTGAAAATCCAGGAGGTCGCCGATTTTGTGCGCGCCATGGAGCGTCGGTGCCGCCAGCAGCAAATGCCTTGCCCGGTGACGCTGACCAGCCTGTCGAGTCGTGCCATCGACTGCACCGTACCGCTGCTGTTCGATCGTGCGGACTCCCAGGCGTCAACCCGGGCCCATGAGTGCTATCGCCAACTGTTCGCCCAAGGCAAGGCACAGGGCGTATTGCCGTATCGCGTGCCCGCCAGCTTCATGCACCTGCTGACCGACGCTCAGGGGCCCGCCTGGCAGCTCGGGGCGCGGATCAAGGCCGCATTGGATCCGGACAACCTGCTTTCACCAGGGCGTTACTGCGCCACAAACCCAACGCCTGACCAGGCCATGACCGCGTAGGTGGTATCGAGATGAGTGAGGAACGCAAGGACCTGATTGACCAGGGCCGCCTGGCCACCCGCAATCTGGGCGAGTGTCTGGCCGTTGACCAGGTAGCGCTGGCAACAGCCCTTGGCGCGCAGTTGGAGCCGTCTCTGGCGCGAACACTTTACAGCGCAGCCCAGGCCGGCCAGGCACTGGGCATTTCCAAGAAAGTCGCCGCCCTGGGCCTTGCACTGGGGCAGTGGCTGGAGAGCGCCGCCCTGCCCCTGCGCGAGCAGACCTGGGGCCTGCTGCTGGAGCATCCGTCGGACACCGTGCGCAGTTGGGCGGCCTTTGCCAACGCCTACTGCCAACGCAACAGCGAACCGGAGCAGGCTTTGCTGAGCCAGTTCCGGTTCGCCACCGACCCGCATTTCGGCGTGCGCGAATGGGCCTGGATTGCCTTGCGACCGTTGCTGGCCCGGGACCTGACGGGCGCACTGGAGATGCTACGCCGCCATGCCCGCAGCGATGACCCGCTGATCCGCCGTTTCTGCGTTGAAATCCTGCGCCCGCGTGGGGTCTGGTGCGAGCACATCGCCCCGCTCAAAGCCGAGCCGCAGATGGCCGAACCCTTGCTGATTGCCATGCTCGATGAAACCGACAAATACGCCCAGGACTCGGTCGCCAACTGGATCAACGACGCCAGCAAGACCCGGCCGGATTGGGTGCAGCATTTGTTCGAGCGCTACCCACCCAGCGGCAAAGCCGCCACCAGGATTTTTACCCGGGCTACCCGCAGCCTTTCTCAATAGATGTGAACAGGAGTCACAAATGTCGCTCAAAGAAAAGCTACAAACCGTCAAGGACCAGATGGCCCAGTTGCCTGCCGAGGTCCTGCACAAGTTCCAGGCATCGCTACAGACGCTGCTCGACAGCCATTTGGGCGACAAGGCTCTGAAGGTCAACGACAAGGCGCCCCTGGCGGTGCTCAAGGATGCTGACGAGCAGGATGTGGACCTACGCCAGTTGCTGGATAAAGGCCCATTGGTGCTGGTGTTCTACCGAGGCCTGTGGTGCCCCTTCTGCGGCCAGGCATTGACCGCCTACCAGCAGATGGTCGGAGACCTTGCCGCCTCGGGCGCCACCCTGGTGGCCGTGTCGGCACAAACGCCGGAGTTCACGCGCAAGACCCGCGAAGCCCTCGGCATCAAATACCTGTTGCTCAGCGATACCGATAACCAGTTGGCGCGCCAGTACGGCATCGTGTTCAAGCTCGAAGACGAGCTGGATGAGGTCTACCGCTCCCTGGGTGCCGACCTCAAGCTATTCAACGGCTCCGACGCCCTGACCTTGCCCCTGGCCAGCGCCTTTGTGATCGGCCAGGACGGGCTGATCCGCGCCGCCTTCGTCAACGTGGACTACTCGCAACGGGTAGAGCCACAGGCATTGATCACGGCCGCCAGCCGCGTATAACCGGCAACCCTCGCCGAAGGCACCCACGCCTTTGGCGAACCCACTTGTTCAGGGACTGACGACATGAAACGAATCGCAATCATGGGGGCCGGTGTAGCCGGTCACCTGGCCGCGCTGTACTTCAAAAAAAGGTTACCGGGTGTCGAAGTCATCCTGATCGGGCGTCCGGACCGCAAGCGCCCGATCGTCGGCGAGTCCACAGTCGAGTTGACTACCCACTTCTTCAAGGGCCTGGGGCTGGGGCGCCTGCTGGAAGAAAAGCACTACCACAAGTACGGCCTGACCTATTACCTGAAGCTGCGCAACAACCCCGAGTGCCGCAACTACGTGGTGCACGAGGCTCCGGGCGTGATCCGCATGCCGGCCTACAATCTCAACCGTTTCAGTTTCGACAAGGACCTGCGCCAGATTGTCGGTGATCAGCAGGTACAAATGATTGAGGCGGATGTCACTGCCGTCGACCTCAATGCCGGTGAGCACGCCACCCACCTGCTGACCCTGCGCAGCGCCGCCGAGGAGCAACAGCAACTGACCGCCGATTGGGTGGTGGACGCCACCGGCCGCAATCGCTTCATGGCGAAAAAGCTCAAGCTGCACAAAGAAGCGACGTACCAGCGCAGTACCTTCTGGCTCAGGCTCAAGGACTTCGACCGCAGCATCTTGTCCAGCATCACCGCGCACAAGGACAAGCATCACTGCTACGACCCGTACTACGTGACCCATCATTTTTATGGCAAGGGCTACTGGATCTGGATGATCCCGATGCGCAGCGACGACGGCAACGAGATGATCAGCATCGGCATCACCTACCGGCCGGACATGATCGAGCAGAAAATCGGCACCCTGGAGGCCTTCAAGGAAAAGGTCATGGCCGACCATCCGGTGATTACCGAGTTGATCGAGTCGGGCCAACTGGTCGATACCCAGGCCATGCACAACTACATGTACGAGGCGCGGCAATACTACTCGACCGAAGGTTGGTTCCTGCTGGGCGACGCAGCCTTTACCTTCGACCCGGCCAACAGCGCCGGGCTGGCCTATGTGGCGCAGCAGATCCCGCAAGTCGCTGCGATGATCGAGAAGGATATCCACGGCAGCCTGACACCCGCCTACGTCAACTGCCTGGAGTCGCACATCCAGGCGCAACTGGCCCTGCAGGACACCTGGAGCAAGTGGTACGAGGTGATGGACGACCCGTTCATGATGGGCTGGACCCTGCTGTTCGCCAACATGGCGTACTTCCACGTGGTGTTGCCGATGTACATGACCGGGGATTTTCTCGATGGTCATCAGGCCCAGCAATTTGCCGACCTGCTGCCGCGCTACACCCGCGAGATGCAACCCTCGCCCCTGCCGTTTGCCTGCCTGCTGCAAGAGATCCGTCGCTCGAACCCGGGCTTGAGCCCGGAGATGATGCCCAACCTCTACTCACGCACCATCAACTTCGACCTGTACAGGGCGGAGAACCGCGCACGGCCGATCTACGCCTCCAACTATTACCTGCGCTCGGCGCTGCTGCGGGTGCGGCTGATGAAAATGGTCAAGTGGTCGCTGTCCGCACGCCACTTCAAGTTGTTGCTGCGCCATGGCGGTGGCGCCGTGCAGGACCTGGCACGGGCTGCGGTCCTGCGCCTGCGCCCTTCACTGTTCTACAAATATGGCGAGTCGCCGGAGCTGCTGAAGTCGCCGTTTGGCAAGGAAGGTGGCTTCCTCGACCTGGTACGTCGCGGATGAATGGCATGGCGCAGGTCCGCACTGACCTGCTGGACCTGAGTGCCGTGCAACTGGCGTGGTTGATTCGCGGCAAGCAGATATCGCCGGTGGAACTGATCGAGCAATGCATTGCGCGCCTGGAGCAGGTCCAGCCACTGTGCAATGCGATGGCGGTCGACCTGTTCGAGGCTGCCCGCGACGCTGCCCGCCGGGCCGAAGAGGATGTGCTCAAGGGGCGGCCACTGGGACGCTTGCACGGCGTGCCCTTCTCCATGAAGGAAGGCCTGGGCCTTGCGGGGGCCCCCAAGACCTGCGGCTCACGCCTGCGCAGCAATACCCGCGCCCGCAGCACCGCCACGGTGGCCACGCGGCTGCTGGCGGCCGGCGCCATCCCCCTGGCCCTGGGCAATCAGGCAGAGATGGCGTTGTGGCCCGAAACGGACAACCTGGTGTATGGCCGCACACTCAACCCCTACGACACCTCACGCACCGCCGGTGGCAGCAGCGGCGGTGACTCAGTGATGGTCGCCAGCGGATGCGTGCCCTTTGCCCTGGGCACCGACGGCGGCGGCTCGATCCGCATCCCGGCGGCGTTCAATGGGATTTTTGGTTTGAAGCCGTCACGGGGACTGGTGCCGCTGAGTGGGCACCTGCCGCTGGATGACCAGCGGTGGTCATTGCCGGTGTCCCAAGCCGTTGCCGGCCACTTTGCAGCGGGCCCCCTGTGCCGGTACGCAGAGGACCTGGGCGTAGTGCTGGAGGTCATCGCCGGCAGCGACGGGATCGACCGCAATATCCACTCCGGCTACCAGCAACCGCCCCAGGCGACACCGCTCAAGCGTGTATTCATCTGCCTGCCGGCCCCTGTCAAATGGGGCACGCCACTCTCGCCCGCCGTGACTGCTGCGGTGATCGAGACCGGCCAGCGTTATGCGGACCAAGGTGTGGAGGTGCAAGCCTGGAGTGAAAGCTGTTTAACCAACGCGTTTTTTATCTGGCTGGCCGTACTCAAGTGCGAGACCCGTATTCGCCTGGCCGACTACCTCGGGGATGGGCAGCCACTGAATTATCCACGGGCGTTGTATGCAGCCCTGGCTGGCAGGCCGCAGTTCTCCCGGGGGCCACTGCTTGCCAGCTTGATGGACAGCTGCGGCGATCGGCTGGGCAACCCGGGGCTCGCGCGGTTCCTGAAGCAGCGCGATCACTTGCAGCAGGCCCTGGCCGGGCTGTTCGACGGCCAGAGCATTCTGGTGTTGCCGGCCACCCCGAGCGTGGCGCCGGCCCATGGCAGCGCCCTGAAGCGCCCGTTCGATATCGGCTATTGCGCACTGTTCAATGTCCTCGGTTTTCCGGCCCTTTGCGTGCCTATGGGGCGCCTCGACCAGGGCTGCCCGGTGGCCGTGCAACTGGTGGCCGGGCTGGGCCAGGACGCGTTGTTACTGGAAGCCGCGCGCTTTCTGGAAATGGAATTCGGCGGCTGGCGCAAGCCCCCGCTCTGACACCTCAAGTACTAGGACATCCCCATGCAAACCAACACCAGCGCTATCACGCTACAAGCCCCTGCGCCTGCGGGCGGGCAATCGGCCGTGGGCTCCCAGGCCGAGCATTTGACCCTGTTGTTCCTGATCCAACTGATCGTGATTTTCAGCGCCAGCCGCCTGATCTCCTGGCTCAGCACCCGCTGCCTGGGGCAAACCCCGGTGGCTGGGGAAATTCTCGCCGGGCTGGTCCTGGGCCCGAGCCTGCTGGGGTATTTTTTCCCGGAACTGCTCAGCAGTATCTTTGTGCCGCAAACCTCCACCGCCTTTGTCGCCACGGCCCAGGTCGGCCTGATTCTGTTGATGTTCCAGGTGGGCCTGGAATTTGAATTCGGCGCCCACCTCAAGGGGCGTAAACGCTCGATCATGGCGATCAGCCTGGGTGGACTGCTGGTGCCATTTGCCAGTGGCTTCCTGGTGGCCGAGTATTTCTGGCAACAGATCGTCGGCGACAAGCCGCCACTGCTGGCCTTCCAACTGTTTTTTGCCACGGCGTTGTCGATCACCGCCTTGCCGATCCTTGGGCGGATCTTCATGGAACTGGGGCTGTCCCGCTCCCGCGTGGCCACCCTGACGATTGGCGCGGCGGCCATCGATGATGTGTGCGGCTGGCTGATCCTCGGTGGGGTAACGTCGATCATCGCGTCCAATTTCAGTGTGTGGGCCTCCCTGGGCAGGATCCTCGCGCTGGCGGTGTTTATCGTGTTGGTGCTGTGGGTGGTGCGGCCCTTGGTGCTGCGCTGGATCATCGGCGACCTGGAGCGCAAGCCGCTGTCGGCCCAGGGTATTTCCCTGATGCTGATCGTGCTGTTTGGCAGTGCAGTGATTACCAACCTGATCGGCGTATTTTCGATCATTGGCGGTTTTATCATCGGCGTCGCCCTGCACACCCACCGGCCCTTTGTCACACAGTGGAATGCCAAGGTCAGTGGTCTGGTCAATGCGTTTTTCCTGCCGGTGTTCT
This sequence comes from Pseudomonas sp. WS 5410, assembly GCF_012985645.1. NCBI lineage: Bacteria > Pseudomonadati > Pseudomonadota > Gammaproteobacteria > Pseudomonadales > Pseudomonadaceae > Pseudomonas > Pseudomonas sp. WS 5410. Next base: position 645,656 of record NZ_JAAQWS010000001.1, read on the forward strand.
TTGCCTACACCGGCCTGCGCACCGACATCGGCTCGCTCAACGGCGACACGGCGCTGCTCAATTGCTTTCTGGTGTGCCTGGTGGCGTTCGCCAGCAAATTCTTCGGGGCTTACGGCGCCAGCCGCTGGCTGGGCGAGACACCGCGCAACAGCGCGCTGATCGGCGTGTGCATGAACACCCGGGCGCTGATGGAACTGGTGGTGCTCAACGTGGGCTATGACCTGGGCGTGTTGCCCAAGGAGTACTTCACCATGCTGGTGATCATGGCCATCATCAGTACCTTTATCGCCTCGCCCCTGATCCGCCTGCTGACGAGTGAAGAGCGACGTATACCGGTGGGCCAACCTGCGGTGAAATAAGAGACCTGGCACCCGGCGTCATCGTCGACGGTTTTCGCCGGCAAGCCGGCTCCTACAGGGTCAGATGAGCCCCGGCTTTTTGTAGGAGCTGGCTTGCCAGCGAAAAACGCAAACTGGCTGCGTTTCTGCAGGTTGCCCGCATTATCGTTGACGACTTTCGCCGGCAAGCCGGCTCCTGCAGGAGGTGGGGGCTGGAGCTTACTTGCCCTCGGTCAACGCGTTGTAGCTGGTGAACAGGTTGCGATAGTCAGGAATGTGGTTGGAGAACAAGGTCCCCAGGCCTTCGATATCGTTGCGCCAGTCGCGGTGCAGCTCGCACGCCAGGCCAAACCAAGTCATCAGTTGGGCGCCGTTGGCGGTCATGCGGGCCCAGGCCGATTGCTGGGTCAGTTCGTTGAAGGTGCCGGAGGCATCGGTCACCACAAACACGTCATAGCCTTCGGCCAGGGCCGACAGCGCCGGAAACGCCACGCACACCTCGGTGACTACGCCCGCGATGATCAGTTGCTTCTTGCCGGTAGCCTTGATGGCCTTGACGAAGTCTTCGTTGTCCCAGGCGTTGATCTGGCCAGGGCGGGCAATGTACGGCGCGTCCGGGAACAGTGCCTTGAGCTCGGGCACCAGCGGGCCGTTGGGGCCGGTTTCGAAACTGGTGGTGAGGATGGTCGGCAGCTTGAAGTACTTGGCCAGGTCAGCCAGGGCCAGTACGTTGTTCTTGAACTTGTCGGGCTCGATATCGCGGACCAGTGACAGCAAGCCAGCCTGATGGTCAACCAGCAGGACAGCTGCGTTGTCTTTGTCCAGGCGAACGTAGGGTTTAGACATCATGATGCTCCTGGTAAAAAGGTGTTTCCCGAAATGGGCCGCACCGGAAAGAGTCAACGGTGTTTATGGCGCTGGGAGTCTAGCTCGTCGTCACTGAACCACTTTCACTGACAAAACCCGCCTATTGACCGTCCTCGCGTGCCCCGCTGATGGTTGTAGGAAAAAACCAGGGTCCCACTTTAGTCATCACACTAGGTGCTCGGTAGTGGTTGAATTAGACTTCACCATCTCAAAAATGGAACGATACCCATGTTCGACCTGAATGAGCTCTTCCTCTACGCCAAGGTGGTTGAGCATGGTGGTTTCGCAGCGGCCGGTCGGGCGCTGAACATGCCCAAGTCGACCTTGAGCCGCCGGGTCAGCCAGCTGGAAGCGCGGCTGGGGGCACGCCTGATACAACGCTCCACCCGTCAGTTCCAGGTCACTGATATTGGCCAGGCCTACTACCGCCACTGCGTGGCAATGACCGCCGAGGCAGAGTCCGCCGAGGAGCTGATCGCCTTCAACAAAGCCGAGCCCCGCGGAGTGATTCGCCTGAGTTGCACCACCGCGCTGCTCAATTACTGGGTAGCGCCGATGCTGGGCCAGTTCATGGCGCAATGCCCCAGCGTTGAACTCAACGTGAAGAGTTTCAACCGCAAGGTCGATGTGATCAGCGAGGGCTATGACATTGCGCTGAACCTGTGTTTCCCGCCCCTGGAAAGCAGCGACCTGGTGATGAAGCTGCTCGCCAGAAGCCCCCAGGTGTTGGTAGCGAGCCCGGCGTTTTTGCAGGCGCATCCATTGCCCCTACTCCCTGCGGACTTATCGGGACTGCCGACCATCAGTTGGGGCAACCCGATGCTGCAGTACACCTGGGGGCTGACCGGGCCAGAAGGCGTGACGGCTGAGATCTGCCACACGCCACGGCTGATCAGCGACGACATGCCGACCCTGAAAAGTGCGGTACTGCTGGGCGTGGGCATCGCCAACCTGCCACTGGCCGTGGTCAAGGATGAGATAGACGACGGCCGCCTGGTCAGCCTACTCCCCGACTGGCAACCCACCGAAGGCGTGATCAGCGCTGTCTTCCCTTCAAGGCGCGGGCTGTTACCGTCGGTGCGTACCTTGATCGACTTTCTGGCGCAGGCGTTTGAGGCGCAGCAGAGTACAAGGCATGTATATGACAACGTTCAACCATCAGGCCGGCGAGCACATTCAGATAGCCCAGGTAAATCATGACGGTCCCTCAGAACAAACAAGAACTGCTCGATGCCATCAATACCCGCTATGAAAAACTGCTCAGCGTCATCCGGCGGGTACCCATGCCCCGGGTCAACGAATGCAGCCTGGAGGGACACGCCAAGGGGACGCAGATGAGCGTCGCCAATCTGGTCGCCTACCTGGTGGGCTGGAATGAATTGGTGCTCAAGTGGCTGGACGCGGACGCCGCCGGTACTGTCATCGACTTCCCGGAAACCGGCTTCAAGTGGAACCAGTTGGGCCAGCTTGCACAGAAGTTCTACCGCGACTACCAAGGCATCCCTTTTGAGCAATTGCTCGAGCGGCTCGACAGCGCAAAGCAGCGGATCGTGTCCAGCATCCAGAGCCGCGAGAATGCCGAGCTGTATGAATGCCCGTGGTACGAGCACTGGACGATGGGGCGGATGATCCAGTTCAACACCGCCTCCCCCTATGACAATGCACGTGGGCGCTTGCGCAAATGGCTTAAGGCAGAAGGCCCCAGTTCTCAGCCTGCATAGGGACGGTGTCGCACCATGCCTCCAACATTGCCTCTCAGGCATTGATCGCAAAGGCCCGGTTTGTCCCCAGCGGGAGCATCGAGCACCTTGACGAACACGTCCCTGAACGGATGTTCGTCAAATTCGTTCGCTGACCGTATGAGGCGCTTCAGTCGCGATCAGCCTCCGCCTGGTTGAGAAAAATCAGCACCCCAAGCAGCGCCATATAGAACTTGAATGCCGCTTCCTGGCCGTTCCACTGATGGGATTGCCACATCAGGAACCACTCACCGCCAATCACCATGAAGCCGAAAAACCACACCAGCAGGCCCGCAGTAAAACCGACAATGGCCACCTGTTTGGCGGCATCGAACTGCCGGCCAGTGCCTAGCCTGGCCCGCCACATTGCCAGCGCCCCACGGGCCAGTAATACGGCAGTCAAGGCTTCGCCGGCGATGATCAGCCCATAGGCGCCATGCCACAGCCAGGGTGTGGTGATTGCCCGGTACATGGCCGTATTACCCGGAAAGGTGGTGTCCATGCTCAACACATGCTGGACGAAGGCAAAGTTGGAGCCGTAATCGGTAAGGTTATTGAACGCCACCAGCGCGGCGAAGGCCGCCAGCATCAGGGTCAGGACGATTTTTGCGTAGCGGGTGGTCATGTTTGCTTCCCAGGGCAATGAAAGGGCTACGCTAGCACGTCCTTTGAGTGCCTTCGAGACACACAGTTGTAGGGTTTTACCTAGCGATAAAAGCCTTTTTTCCGGCACACCACCTAGGTGATGACTTGAGCCAATCGAAGCGCCACCGCGGCAGCCTGTTCGGCGCTGGCGATGTTGGTAAAACCCAGTACCAGGCCGTGCCTGGGCCTGGCCTCGAGGTACCACTGCGACAGCGGCTCGACAGCGAGGCCAATGGCCCGGGCACGCTGGGCGAGTTCCACATCATCCCCTTCACTCAGGCCCGCAATCAGGTGCATGCCTCCGGCCTGGAGGTTGATCGACAGCCGTTCGCCGAACTGTTGCTGCAGCGCATCGACCAGCCACTGGCGGCGGCGCGCGTAGAGCGTACGCATTTTTTTCAAATGCCGTGCAAAGTGCCCCTCGTAGAGGAAGGCGCTGACCGTCGCCTGGAGAAGCTGCGGGCAGTGGTTGTGCAGGCGGTCAGCCTGGCGGGCGAAGGCGTCGCTTTGCGCCTGCGGCACCACCAGATAGGCCAGGCGCAGGCCCGGAAACAACACCTTGCTAAAGGTGCCGGTATAGAGCACCCGCCCCTGCTGATCGAGGCTCTTGAGCGCAGGCAAGGGCCGGCCCTGATAGCGGTATTCGCTGTCGTAATCATCCTCGATGATCCAACTGCCTTGGCGACTGGCCCAGTCCAGCAGTGCCAGCCGGCGCGGCAGGGACAGTGATACCCCCAGCGGGCTCTGGTGGGTCGGCGTGACCACGGCAAAGCGTGCATCCGCACAGCGGGCGATGCCTTGCGCGACATCAAGCCCCTGCTCATCCACGGCAACCGGCACCAACTGCACGCCGGCCTCCCGGAGTGTGTTGCGCGCCATGAAATAGCCCGGTTCTTCCAGCCAGCAGCGATCGCCGGGGCGCATCAGCGTGTGGCTGATCAGGTCCAGGCACGCGCGATAGCCCGCGCAGACGAACACCTGTTCCGGGCGGCAGGCAATCCCTCGGGCAATCCCCAGGTAGCTGGCAATGGCTGTGCGCAATGCTGCATGGCCACGCGGGTCCGGGTACACCAGACCTTCGAGGCCGGCCTGGCGCAGTTGACGACCGGCCAGCCGGGTCCAGAGCTTGCGGGGAAATGCATCCAGTGCGGGCAGCCCCATCTGCAGTGCCAACGGCAGCGCCCCGCAATGATTGGACGAGTACTGCGGCGCAGCAACCGGGGCCGGGAGTACGGGCGAGGCAACGGCAGCCAGTTGCGGCGTGACAATCGTCCCGGCGGCGCCCCGCGCAATCAGGTAACCCTCCCCTATCAACAACTGGTAAGCCGCTTCTACCGTGCCACGCGCCAGGTTCAACTGCGCCGCCAACGCGCGTACGGCAGGCACGCGATCCCCCGGGCGCAGGCGGCCATCGGCAATGGATTCGCGAAATCGCTGGTAAAGCTGGCGATACATCGGCGCGCTCTGGCTACGGTCCAGCGTAAAGGGAGGAATCATGGCCTAGTCATTTATGCACTTTTCGGCCCTGTAGCTTAAGTCATCGGGGCTTTAAGGTCAGCTACCTCTCTACAGCGGACGACCGACATGGCTTATACCCTTGGGCATCTGGAGGACCAGCAGGCCTTCGCGGCCAGTTTCAACCTGATGCGCGTACTGCGACCCCATGTCGCCAACCCGGCCCACTATGTCGCGCAATTGCTGCGCCAGGTCGGGCAAGGCTACCGCCTACTGGCTGCATGGGAAGCTGGGCAGGTGGTGGGCCTGGCCGGTTACCGCGAGTTGGAGAACCTGCTCTACGGGCGCTTCATTTACGTCGATGACCTGGTGGTACACCCCGACCTGCAGCGCGGTGGCCTCGGCGCACGGCTGCTGGACGCCGTGCGCGCAGAAGCCGTGCAGCGCGGTTGCGCGCATTTTGTGCTGGACACCGGGCTGCATATGCCGCTGGCCCAACGTTTCTATTTTCGCCAAGGGCTGCTGGCCCACGGCATGCACTTCACCCAACGCCTTCACACAGAGAGTCCGGCATGAAGAGTGTTCTGTTGATCAACGCCAGCCCCAATGGCCAGGTTTCCCATGCGAACCAGTTGGCACTGGAACTGGTGGACACCCTTCGCCAGCGCCACCCGAGGCTCGAACTGGTCGAACGTGACCTGGGCACACACCCACTGCCACCGCTCGGCATGGATTACGCCCGGGGCCTGGCGACGACCACGCCGTTCGACGCACCGGCTTTCGAGGTCTCCGAAACGCTGATCCGCGAGCTGGAAGGCTGCGATATCCTGCTGATTGCCACGCCAATGCACAATTTCACGCTGCCCGCTGCACTCAAGCTGTGGATCGACTACGTCCTGCGTATTCACCGCACATTCAGCTCAGGGCCCGAGGGCAAGACCGGTCTGCTGAGCAACCGCGCGGTGTATGTGCTGGTGGGTTCCGGTGGTTTTCATCAGGGCGCGTCGGCACGGCAACCGGACTTCCTGACACCTTACCTGCGCCAGGTACTGGGCACCCTCGGGCTGTTCGACCCGCACTTCACCTACCTCCAGGGCCTGGTATTCGGTGAGGAAGCGGTCCAAGCAGCGCTCCAGGAGAGCCGCGCCCGGCTGTCACTGGAGCCACTGTTCAACCCGCTGATGGGTGCCTGATCGTCAAAGCAGCCCCGGCACCACCAGGGTCAGCCAGGCAACACATGGCCCGACCAGGGCAATCACTGCGCTGTAGATCAGCAGGCTGCGCAAGACTTTTTCGCGCTCCTGCGGCGGTGTATTGGCAACCACCAGTGCGCCGTTGGTGGAGAACGGGCTGGTGTCGACGATGGTGGTGGAAATGGCGATGGCCGCGACCACGCCGACCGCACTGATATGGCCCTGGCTCAAGAAGGGCACGGCCAGGGGAATGATCACCCCCAGCAACGCCGTGGACGACGCAAAGGACGAGATGATCGCGGCGGTAAAACACAGCAGCAACGCCACCAGTAGCGGCTCACCCAGCCCGGAGATGCCATGGGCGACATAGTCGATGGTGCCGATGGTCTGCATCACGCCGATGTAGGTGATGATCCCGGTGATCAGCAGCACCGTCGACCAACTGACCTTGTCGATGGCCGCCTTCTGCGCCGTGGGTGCGAACATGGCCAACACCACCGCGACCGTCATCGCCACCAGGCCGATATTGAACTTGAACACCAGCGCCGAGATCGCCAGGGCCAACAAGCCGATCAGTGTCGACAGCTTGGCCCCGTCCAGGCCACTGACAGCCTGTAGCGGCGCACCGGCGCCGGTCAGGTCGGTGCGGTGATAGGCCGGGGAAGCCGGTGTACCGCCATGGCCAAGAATCGCCAGGGATGCACCCGCCGCATGCAAGGTGGGGCCGAACGAGACCGGTGCCAGCGACAGGCGCGCGCTGCGCAAACCACCGAACACGACGAAGACCACCATGGCAATCCCCAGGTTGAACAGCAAGCTGGTGATGAACAACGTGAACGGCGCATAGGGCAGCCCGGACGACGCCACGATCTGATTGGTGATGCCACCGAAAATGCTCACCGGCGAAAAGCTGCCGCCCTGGGCACCATGAATCACCATCAGCCCCATCAACACCGGGTTGATGCGGTACTGCACGGCGAAGTTCAGCGCAATCGGCGCCAGGATCGCGGCCACCGCCGGGCTCAGCGCGCCGAAACCGGTCAGCAATGCCGCCACCACGAACATCACCCAGGGGATCCAGGCGACGCGTCCACGCACCATCAACACCGCCCGCTCGATCAGCCAGTCGATGGTGCCGTTGTTCTGCGCGATGCCGAACAGATAGGTGACCCCGACCAGCGTCAGGAACAGGTCACTGGGAAACCCGGCAAAGATCGTCGCCGGGGTCATTTCCAATATCACCGAACCGACGACAAAGGCCGCCGCAAAGGCCAGCGCACCCATGTTGATGGGCAACACGCTGGCGATGCCGAAGATAACCACCAACACCAGAATCGACAGAAGCTCATTATTCATTGCAATCTGACTCCCCGCAGTCGGACGGCCCCGCAGGTACCGCCCTTGTTATTATTTTTTCGGGATGTGGCGCTACCGCACGCGTGTTCTAGCGACCGCTGAACACCGCCGGCCGGCGCTCGGCAAAGGCTGCCAGGCCTTCGCCAAAGTCGGCGCTTTCGCAGGCTTGTCGGCGCAGTTCGGCAATCTGTTCCATCGCCTGCACCGGCATCGGTTGCAGGTCTTCAAGGATGCGCAGCTGTTCCTTGACCGCCGCAACCGCCAGGGGCGCCTTGCTGGCAATACCTTGCGCCAGCTCCAGCGCAGTCGCTTCCAATACATCGCTGTCGACCAGGCGGTTGACCAGGCCAAAGCGTTCCGCACGCTGCGCATCAAGCTTCTTCGCCGTGAAGAACATTTCCTTCAACACATGAATCGGCAAATTGTTGAAAAAGCGCAGCAAGCCGCTGGTGGTGTACGGCAAGCCAATGTTCACGGGGGTCATGGCAAAGCTGGCGCTGGGGTCCGCGACGACCAGGTCGCAGCTCATCACCAGGTCCACCGCACCACCCCACACCGAGCCGGATACCAGGGCGATCACCACACCGGGATAAGCACGGATGCGACGTATGACCCGCTCCAGCGGCTTGCCGTAGGCAATCGGGTCGCGGTCGTGTTGCAGCTCACGAATGTCGTGGCCGGCGCTCCATACCGATTGGCCGACTTCGCTGCCCAGGATCACCACCGGGATGCGTTGCGCCGCCAGGGTCTGCAGGCTCTCATCGAGTGACTGCAACAGTTGTGCGCTGAGTGCATTGCGTTGTGCGGGGTTGCTGAAGACCAGTCGCGCGATGCGCTCATCGACTGGGTGGACGGTCACGGTGGCAGTAGCAGCGGGATTCATTGTGCGGTTCCTGTTGATTGGGTGCAGGGGCTGTCGGCGGAGTCCTGGAACACGACCTTTGCGTCGAGCAGTGCGTTGATCGAGGCGCTGTCGAAACCGGTTTCACGCAGGATTTCGACGGTGTGTTCACCCAGCAGTGGCGGTGGGCGGCTGGCACCGCTGGCAGTGCTGCCAAACACCGGGGTCACCACCTGGCGCAGGGCGCCGAGGGTCGGATGGGTAAGTGTTTCAGTCAGTTGGCTGTGCAGCACCTGTGGGTCGGCGAACACCTCATCGAGGGTATTGATCGGGCCTGCGGGTAATCCTGCGCCGACAAACAGAGCGGTCCATTCGCGTTTGCTGCGGGTTTTCAAACGGTCTTCGAGAATATCGCGTAATTCATCACGACGTTCGACCCGCGCTTCATTGGTGGCGAACCGTGGATCGTCCGGCAGCCCGGGCAAATCCAGCAGTATGCACAGGCGCCCCCACATGGCCGAGGTAATCGGCGCCAGATTGAGCGGGCCATCCAGGGTCTGGAACACGCCATAAGGCGCAATCACCGAATGGGCGTTGCCGGTGCGGCGCGGCACGTCCCCGAGGCTGAGGTAGCGTTGGCCATGCACACTCAACAAGCCGACCAGGCTGGCCAGCAGCGAGGTGCTGACATGCTGGCCACGCCCGCTGCGCTCGCGCTCCAGCAGCGCGCCCAGCACGGCTGTCACCAGCCACATGCCCGACGTCAGGTCGCCAATAGCGGTGCCAGTGCGCGTCGGGTCGCCATCGCCGAAACCGGTCAGGCTCATCAGCCCCGAGTAGCCCTGGGCGATCTGGTCGAAGCCCGGCCAACTGCTCATCGGCCCATCGGCGCCAAAGGCGTTGATGCTGCCCAGCACCAGTCGTGGATTGCGGGCGCTGAGCACCTCATAACCGAGGCCCATGCTGTGCAGCGTGCCGGGCTTGAAGTTCTCGATGACCACATCGGCGTCATCAATCAGTTGCTGGAGGGTGGCCAGCCCCTTGGGGTTGCGCAGGTCAATGCACATGCCGCGCTTGTTGCGGTTGCACGATAGATAGTAGGTGCTCACGCCCCGGTCAAAGGGCCCCCAGGTACGGCTCATGTCGCCATCGGGGCCGGACTCGATCTTGATCACATCGGCGCCCAGATCTGCCAGCACCATGGTGCAGAACGGCCCCGACAGCGCGCGACTCAGGTCGACGATTTTCACGCCTTGCAAAGCTTGCATAGGGTTCTCCAGTGAAGAACGCTTAGTGGGTTGTGGTCCGAGTCTAGGCGCCGTATCTCATAAACTAAAAATATGATATTCCTCTGATCTCATCGGAAAATTATATGGCTAAAGAGGTACCCATGGACCTGCGCCAATTGCGCTACTTCGTCAAAGTCATCGAGTGCGGCAACATTACCCGCGCCAGTGAAGCGCTGCATATTGCGCAGCCCGCAATCAGTCAGCAGATGCGCAATCTGGAACTGGATATGGGCATGCCGCTGCTCGAACGCAGCGTGCACGGCGTAGTCGCCACGGCGGCCGGGCAGACCCTTTACCGGCACGCCATCGAGCTGCTGCGCCAAGCCGATGGCACCCGGGAAATGCTGCGCCAGGACGCCGACTTCCCCCAGGGCAAAGTCTCGGTCGGCATGCCCTCGAGTACCGCACGCATGCTGGCCATTCCCTTGGCGCGCGCGATTGGCCAGCGATATCCCGGCATCAAGCTGGAGTTGATTGACGCCCCCAGCGCCGAACTGGGGCGCCTGATCACCGTGGGGCGGGTGGCACTGGCGGTGAACGTTGATGTGGTCGAAACCCGAGGCATGGCGTTCCAGCGGCTGTTAACTGAAACGCTGTATTTGGTGGCCTGGCCGGAATTTGAATTGGCCGAAGACCCGGTGTCGATTGAGGCATTGGCAAAAATGCCGCTGGTGCTGCCGTGTGCACCGAATACCATCCGCAATCGGGTCGAGTTTGCCCTGCAGGAGGCCGGCCTCAAATGCGAGGTTGAGTTTGAAGCCAACTCCACCGACCTGTTGTTCTCAGCCGTCAAGGCGCAGTTGGGTGTCACGATCCTGCCGTGGGCAGCGGCCCACGCCGAGTTGGTGCAACAGCGGCTCAAGCTGGCCAGGATCGATCATCGACTGTTCAAGCGCGATCTTTCACTGTGCTGGCATGACACGGTGGTCGAGAGCAATGCCGTGCAGAAGGTCAAGGCAACCATCATTGAGCTGTTCGAGGCGTTCGGGCGCCAGCCGGGGTGGGCGGACGGCCAGTGACAAAAGGCTGGGGCTCGACGCGGGCCAATAAACGTTACCATTGCCGCGCCTGGCCCACTGATCGGTTCAAATGAAGGAACAGAAGACATGATCGAAACCCGCCTGCTGCGCCAGTTCATTGCCGTGGCTGAAGAGCTGCACTTTCATAAGGCGGCGATCCGCCTGCACATGGCCCAACCGCCGCTGAGCCAGGCCATCAACCGCCTGGAGGGCAAGTTGGGGTTCAGTCTGTTCAACCGCAGCAAACGCGGGGTAAAACTGACCCCGGCCGGTGACGCGTTCCTGCACGCCGCCTATAGCACCCTCAAGGAACTGGAGCTGGGCATCGAACACGCTCGCCAAGTGTCCGAAGGGATCGCGGGCAAGCTGACAGTGACCGCCGTGTCGATCACCTACTACGAGTCGCTGCTCAATAGCCTGCGCCGGTTCCGCGAACACTTCCCCAAGGTGCAATTGATCATCAAGGAGATGCCATCCTCCAGCCAGGCCAAGGCGATTGTGGCGGGAGAAGCGGACATTGCCTTCATGCGCAAATTGCCGATTTCGGCGCAAAACGTCGAGTCGCGCCTATTGCTGGATGAAGAGATCGTGATGGCGCTGCCCGCCCATCACCCCAAGGCGGGTGCTGGCCAGATCGATTTGCGGCACTTTGCTGGCGAAGACTTCGTGTTCACCCCCCAAGCCCTGGGCACTGGCTATCACAGCCAACTTATCGCCCTGTGTGAAGCCGCCGGCTTTTACCCCAGGGTGGTACAGGAGGCCGCGCAGATCCATACCTTGATCGGCCTGGTGGCCTGTGGCTTCGGGGTCGCGTTGGTGCCTGAATCGATTGCCCACTCAATCATGCGCGACAAGGTCGTGTTTCGGCGGATCGGCCCCGTGAGCGCGACCCCCAACCCGACAATCGGCCTGTATATGAGTTGGAACACCGACAACCCATCACCGTTGCTGGACAGTTTTATCGCCATGCTCGATTTCAATCCTGCCTCGGTGCCATCGACCAGGGGTTAGTCGTCGTCAAAGGTATCAGGCAGAGACTTTTATAGTATTTCCCAGCGGGCTAGCAGCGCCCCATCATCACCTAAAGCCTCGCTCGCCCTCCTCCCGTCACTGAGTTCTTATGCCTGCCGTCATCTACATTTTTTCACTGTGTACCTTCACATTCGGCTTGTCCGAATTCGTCGTCGCCGGCCTGGTATCGGCAATCTCCATCGACCTGAGCGAGTCCATCTCGCAAGTGGGCTCGGCCATTGCAGCCTACGCCCTGGGTGCGGCCATCGGCGCCCCGGTCATCACCGCCATGCTGGCCACTTGGCGCGACAAAACCGTATTGCTCCTGACCCTCGCCGTGCTGGCCACCGGCAGCGTAGTCATCAGCCTGGCAGCAGATATCGTGACCCTACATGGCGTACGCTTCGTTATCGGCCTGGCGCACGGTGTATTCATGGCCGTGGCCTCCAACGCCGCAGTCAAGCTGGTTGACCCGCTACGGGCCGGGCGTGCGCTATCACTGGTGTGGATTGGCCTGACCCTGTCGATCGCCTTTGGCGTGCCGATCGGTACCTTTTTCGGCAGCTACTGGTCATGGCGCATGGTATTCCTGGCGATTGGCGGCCTGGGCTTGATCAGCGCCCTGGGCCTGATACTGCTGATGCGCCAACCACCCACCGACGCACTGCACAAAGACCACGGCCTGAAACAAAGCCTCGCCGCCCTGCTGCAGCGCGAACTGTTGATGGCTGCCAGCATCGCAATCCTGGTGAGCGTGGCGACTTTCTCATTTTTTACCTTTGTGTCGCCGTTCCTGCTGGAGATCACCCGCGTTCAACCACAAGTGCTGAGTTTTGCGATGCTGGTGTTCGGTGTCTGCTCCATCCTTGGCAACGTGCTGGGCGGTTACCTCGCGGATGCATTCGACGCCGACCGATGCCTGCTCGGCGGGTTGAGCGCATTGATGTTCAACCTCTTGGGTTTGTATGTGTGGGGCGACTCGATCATCGCCACCTTGATGCTGGTGGGGCTGTTGGGGGTGGTGTTCTTTGCCATTGTGACCCTGTCGACCCTGCGCTTGCTGCGCCTGGCACACCAGCATATTCCCCAATCCAGTGCAGTGGCTTCAGGGCTCAATATTGCCGCGTTCAACCTCGGCACTGCGCTGGGTGGCATCGGGGCAGGCTGGGTGATCAGCCAGTTCGGGCTGGCCTATATACCCATTGCGGGTGCCGGCGCGGCATTAGTAGCCATGGGCGTGCTTGGGCTGCAGATGAAGCCCAAAGCAGCCGTGGACGATTGAACAGTCCCTGCCACTCAACGGTCTTGTAGGCGCTGCATTGATTGCATTGATGATGACTATCAAACCGACCGGCCTGTTTAATTGCCAATGCTGGTTCCTATAATCGCCTCCACATTCTCCCCCGGCCTGGCTTCAGGCTGCATTCCCCCCGGATTTCAACACCATGCCAAGTGCCCACCAGGCCCCTCGCAGCCTTCCCGAACATAATCAACAGAGTGTCAAACAGCAGTGGCTGGCGATTCTCTCCGTGGCTGTAGGTGCCTTCGCCCTGGTAACCAGCGAGTTTCTGCCGGTGGGTGTGCTCAATGATGTTGCCAGTGACTTGGGTATCACTGCCGGTCACGCCGGGCTGATGGTGACCCTGCCCGGCATCATGGCCGCCCTCGCCGCGCCTTTGCTGTCGGTCAGCATTGGCACCATGGACCGTCGCTATTTATTGATCGGCCTGACGCTGATCATGATCATCGCCAACTCGGTGGTGGCTTTTGCCAGCGACTTTGGCCTGCTGCTGTTGGGCCGCGTACTGCTGGGCATCAGCATCGGCGGCTTCTGGGCGACCGCCATTGCCCTCAGCGGCCGGCTGGCGCCCAAGGGTGTGGGCGTGGCCCAGGCGACTTCGATCATCATGGTCGGCGTGACCCTCGCCACCGTGCTGGGCGTGCCCGTAGGCACCTGGCTTAGCGGCCTGATGGGCTGGCGCATGACCTTCCTGGTCACCGCGCTGATGGGCGTCCCGGTCCTCCTGGCGCAGATATTTCTGCTGCCACGACTCAACCCGGAGAAAGCCATCCACATCCGCGACCTGCCCGCCTTGTTTATCAACCCCCAAGCGCGGGTCGGATTGATCGCAGTATTGCTGATCGGCCTGGCGCACTTTGCCGCGTACACCTATGTGGCGCCGTTCTTCAAGCACAGTGCCGGCTTCGACGGCCCGACGATTGGCTCATTGCTGTTGCTCTTCGGCGTGGCTGGGGTCGCGGGTAATATTTTTGCCGGCTTTGCCGCCAACCGCAGCGTACGTCACACCCTGTTGCTGGTGGCGCTGATGATAGGCACCAGCACCGCCCTGTTCCCCCACTTTGCCACCGGCATGACCGGAGCAGCCATGTTGATTGGGCTCTGGGGTTTTGCCTTCGGCGCCTTCCCGGCCTGTGCCAGTATCTGGATGTTTGTCGTGGCGCCCAAGGATGTCGAACGCGGCATGCCGCTCTTCGTCGCCCTGTTCCAGGTGATTATTGCCCTGGGTTCATTCTTCGGTGGGCGGATCGTCGACCAGTTGGGCAGCTCGGTGCTCCTGAGCCTCGCCACGGTGCTGGTAGGCTTGGGTTTTGTGACGGTGCTGGTGCTGGGACGCAATGTCAGCAACAGCCTTGCGGCCCAGCCCTGCTGAGCAGTGAAACCTGGCTCTCCCCTCAGGCGGGGGAGCCTACTCGATTTTACGGGACAGCCTGACTTTGGCTTTGCCGATGGGAAACTCTTGCGCGCCCGCCCTTAATGCCAGGGAAACCCCGGTGTTTTGCGCGTCAACCTTCACCAGCAGGTCTATGTCTTTTTGTTTGCCCAGTTTCTGGAAAACATCGAAGATTTCTTTTTCATCGAATGCGTCAATCCAGACGCCATACCGGCTGTTGCCATTGCGCCAATAGAACCCGCAGAACGTTGGAATGGCCCGTTTTACATAGTGATTGTCGAGTAGGGCCTTTCCGAAAAGATTCTCCTGCTCGCCGTTGTAGGCGCTGAATCCGAAATCTAGCCATTCGCCTTGCTGCAGCACAACGACAGGCCTCCAGCTGTATTTCTCCCGGTAGGTGTCGTAGATGTTTGCCGGGGGATAGCCCTGCGTGGCTATTTTTTGCCGGATATCGGCACTGAAGGTCTTATAGGATGGATCATTGAGCATGCGGTCTGCATAGCCGTCTTTGAACATGTACTGGGCATTGCTGTAGGCGCTCTCCTTGGTAAGGTTTGTGGCCTGCGCCTGAAAGACTCCCACTTCCTTCTGGTTTCCCGCCCCGCTCATCCAGAGCACCACCCTGCCCTGTGGCGCCAACCCCACGATAAACGTGCTGTAGGTGTCTTTTTTATGGGTGTCTTGATCAATAAAGCCCTCATCCAGGAGGCTCTTTATCTTCAGTGGGTCCAAGTTCCATTGGCCGCTATAGAACGTTCTCTCCACCAGCGAGTACCACGTGAATTCCAGTTGATAGGGCACTGCCTTTTTTTCCAGCGCCGTGGTCATGGTTCCGCCCGGACTCCCCCAACCGGTGTTCTGTGTGCCCCAGATCGCATCAAAACCGTAGGTAAAGCCCTCAGCGACCAGGGCGCCACGGTAAACCTCCATGGGGTATTCCTGTGGTGCAGAGACAGTTCCCGTCCAGCTATAGGTTTCAGGCATGTCTTTACTCTTGCACGCCGCCATGGAAAAACAGAACAAGACCGCAGCGATCACGGTTATCGGGCTTTTTAGTGTCACGCACTGCCACTTCATGATTGCCTCACAGGAACATCACCAGCCACTGCACCTGCCTCTCCCGGAATCAGCACCATGCTCTGGGGCGAAGACAATGTAATCCCCATGTCCTGCAGGCGCGCAAGCAGGATGAACAGCAAGTCGCTGCGGGTGCCGGACACCGAGCGCGGGCTATTGACGTAGCCGCTGACCCCAATGATCAAGCCATCCCTGGCCAGGTCCTTGAACGTGACCGAAGGTGCGGGAGTGTCGAGAATCGCCTCGTGCTCGGTAAACGACTGCATCAGCAGTTCGCGAACCTTCAGTACATCGGTATCCAGCGGCAAGGTAAGGGTGATGCTCACCACACCGAGCGCGTTGCCCATGGTGACGTTGCGCACGTTTTGCGAGATGAACTGCGAGTTCGGCACAATCACCGTCGAGCGGTCGGACATCTGGATCTCGGTCGCCCTGACGTTGATCCGGCGAATATCGCCCTCCACGCCCCCCAGGCTGACCCAATCGCCGACCTTCACCGGCCGTTCGGTGAGCAGGATCAGCCCGGAGATGAAGTTCTGCACAATCGCCTGCAAACCGAAGCCGATGCCCACCGACAAGGCACTGACCACCCAGGTCAGGCTGGTCAGGTTGATCCGCAGGGTGGACATCACCAGCAGGCTCAACAACACAAAACCGAGGTAGCCCACCAGGGTCACCAGGGACGCGCGCATGCCGGCATCCATGTTGGTTTCAGGCAGCAACCGCTCACTCAGCCAGCGCTTCAAGGTGCGCACGGCGAACAAGCCGACGACAAACATCAGCAGCGCAATGAGGATGTCCTGGGGAACGATCTGCAGGTTACCCAGGGTCTTGCTGGATTCGCCCAGTTGGCTGAAGCCCTGGAGCAACTCACTGGGGCTGGAGCCCGCTGGAAGGAAGGCCGCCATCACGGCGGTGAGCAGCAGCAAGGTACGGCCGACGCCCGCCAGCACCGTGCACGCCTGGGCCTGGTGCCGTGGCGACAGCCCCAGGGCGTTGGCCAATGCCAGGCCGCTGGGCTGCCTGGGCGAAAGCAGGGTTTCGCAGACGTCACCAAAAAAGGCGATCAACAGGTAAGCCGTGGCTGCCACGACGCTGACCCACAACAGTTTGACGGTAAGGAAGTAGGCCAGGGACAGATACCCGGTGAACAACGCGAGGACAATCACCGCCACCCACATCGACGCGACAAAGGGCAACATACCGGCGAGCCCGCCTGGGCGCTGCAACTCAAGTTTTTTGCGCACGTGGCGCACGCGCAGCAACGCGGCGATGAAGATCAGCGCGGTGGTCAGGGCGGTCAGGCCATTGAGCGCCACGGTCAGCGCCAGGCTGGCCCCCGTAACATTGTTGATCCGCTCCTCGGTCGCCACCAGCATCAGCGCCACCGCCAGAATCGCCGGGAAAGGCCCCAGGGCACTGGCGATTTCATCGGCAATGGCCGGCAACCGCCAGGACGGGCGTGGCAGCATCAGCAAGGCGCGTCCAAGGCCGGCAATAAACGCACAGAAGGTGGCCAGGGTGACCAGGTGATCGGACAGCCGGCCCAGGTTTTCACTCAGGACCGCATTGCTTTCCAGGCCCCAGCGCATCAGCGAGACGGCCCCCATGATCGTCAGGATCGACGATAAGCCTACCGCCACCGCCAACGTGCTGCGCCGCAGGCGCCCCTCCGGCAGCCAACGGATCATCGCCCAGGTAAGCAGATGCTCGAGCAGTCGCCGGCCGAAACTCCAGATCAGTACCGCCACCAACAGCGTGCTGAAGAACGCCCAGCGGTGCTCCGGGCTGATGGCACTCTTGAGGGCAACGATGCCTTCGGCCTTGAGGTTGTCCAGGCGCTGCAGGTCTTCAGCGGTGGGGCGGATCAGGGTCGACCAGAATGTGGGACTGAAGGGCGAATCGGTACGGGAGGTGACCTGGGAATTGAACAGATTGCGCCGCAGGTTGACGATCTGCGCGGCGAGTTCGCGGCTCGTCTGGCTCAGTTGCTTGGCGTGCTGCTCATCCTCAAGCAGGCTGTTCTTTTTTCGGGTCAGGGCATCCCGCTGCTCGGTGAGGCTCTGCGCCTCTCCCGGCTGGGCCGCGCCCAATACCTTGAGTTGATCGTCAATGCGCTCCATCTCGGTGGCGCGCACCGTGAGCAATGCCCCGGCCAGTTGTTGCACCTGCAGTGCGCCCTGTCGAAATTCCGCCAGCTTTTCGTCACTGGTACTGATGGGGACACTCTGGCGAATCAGCTCAAGCTGCTGGCCAAGCTGCTTGAGGTTGGCGTCTTCGGGCAACAGCACCAGGCTGTCGACGACCTCTACTGGCGCCGGCGTGGCGGCCGCATCTGCCCATCCCGGCAGGCTGATAGCCATAACCATGGCCAGCAAGGCCTGGCAGATGACGCCCCTATAAATTCGCCGCATCAATTCACCCTTTTCTGTCTTTTTTCCATTGGCATTATGGACCGCCACGGCAGAAAGGAAATTCCGCCCTGGCGGTAAAAGAGTAGATGCGGCGTTTTCCTCTCAGTCAACCAGTGTGGCCCTGGGCGCCAATGCCCACGGCGCCTGCAAGCGCTGCGGGGTCTGGCAGGTTTTGCGCTTGAACACGAAGTTGCGGCACTTCTCGGCAAACTGCTGGCGGTTTTCCACCATATCCAACCGCATCTGTGCCAGCTCGTTTTCGCGGCAGCGCTCAATCTGCGCAAGGTTCATGTTCGATTTGCGAGCACGATGCAGGGCGTATCTTTCATCGGTCAACGCGTCGCTGGCCTGTTGCAGCAGCCATAAGCCAAATGCCCGTGGGCAGCGTGGGCCGATGTCCTGGACCATTCCCCAGTGCCGGGCCTGGAGGGCGCTGATCGGCAGGCATTCTTCGACAAGCTTGTGGGCGACTTCACTGCCGACCGCCCGAGGCAGGCTGTAGGTCCAGTATTCGGAGCCATACAAGCCCATGGTCTTGTAATGCGGATTAAGGACCACACCCGCCCGGGCGAAGACGATGTCGGCGGCCAGCGCCAGCATCACACCGCCGGCTCCGGCGCTGCCCGTCAGGCCACTGACCACCAGTTGCCGGGCCGTCAGCAGCTCGCGGCAAACATCATCGATGGCCTGGATATTGGCCCAGGCTTCCAACCCCGGCACTTCGGCCGCCTGAATCACGTTGAGGTGCACCCCATTGGAAAAGCTCCCGCGCCCTCCCCTGACCAGCAGCACCTGGGTGTCCCGAGCCTTGGCCCAGCGCAACGCTGCGACCAGCCGCTGGCACTGTTCAGTGCTCATGGCACCGTTGTAGAACTCGAAGGTCAGCTCGCCCACATGACCGGTTTCTCGGTAACAAATCGGCTGATAGGCCATCTCGTCGAAGCCTTGGTTGGCGAGCGAGCCGTCCAGCACCGGCACATCAGCCAGTTGCCCGGCTAATACATGGCGGGCCGGTAACTTGAAGGTTTCCTCGCCGGGCAAGGCCTTGCGCTTGAGCGAGCCGAGCCACAGGCTGTGATCGCCGGCCGCAACCAATACCGCGTCGTCCTGTACCGCAAGGATCTCGCCCGGCGTGCCGCGGCGCGCATCCAGGTGCGCGTCATACAGGTAATACTGCCCGCCGGCGAGGCTGGCCAACACCCCGGGCTGGCCGTCAGCGGCGTCGATACTGCGCTTGATAAACCGTGCGCAATCGTACCAACTGAAGGTGCGGTCAGCCTGCTTCATATTCGGCTGCAAACGCCCAGCGACGTCGGGCTGCGTGTAATCGAGGGGCGTGGGCACGAACCCCCTGGCGAATTTCTCCACCACATCGCGGATGCAAGAGATCGCCGCGTCACTCACCAGGCCGTTGTACAACTCGGATTTGCGCACGTCGGCGGGCATGTCGAACTCGCAGGTCGACCAGATCGGACCGGCGTCCATTTCTTCCACCGCCTGCAAGGCCGTGACGCCCCAGCGCCTGACTTGCTGGGTGATGGCCCAGTCCAGCGCGCTGGCGCCACGGTCGCCGACGATGCCCGGATGAATGATCACCACCGGGCGCTCAGGATTGCTCCAGAGTTGCTGCGGTACGCGGTCCTTGAGAAACGGACAAATCACCAGGTCCGCCGCCGAAGCCTCGATCTGCCGACATACCGAGGCTTCATCGGTGAACAGCACCACACTGGGCGTGTGCCCCAACTGGCGTAAGTCCAGCCAGGCCCGCTGGGTCAACCCGTTGAACGCCGATGACAACAACATGATCTTCAATGACTGCATGACTGACTCTTCCTTGAGAATGCATGGCCGCAGGCTCCTTGAGCCATCCTTGGCCTTATATGGAAGTGCCAGAGTAGAGGGAGTATCGGGGGAGGCAGATGATCGAGGTCAATCTTGTGTCAGCACATCGGCTTGATTTGAGTGGCGTGCATGTTAGCCAATGCACCCAGCTTGACCCGCTCAGCAGCTACCCGCCTGATCTTGCTGATGTACTGGTTGCTTGGGCTGCAGGCGTAGTCTCCTGACACCTTGTGACGGCTTTCTAAACGTGGGAAATACAAAAGCCGGGAGACAATCTCCCGGCTTTTTATTGATAAAAATCTGATCTCGCGCCAGCCCTGCGGGACTACGCCGGCAACGATCAGCTGGATATCGCTTGCGGCAGATGCTCACCCGGATACCCGGCGTCACTCAGCACCGTGAGCAGCGTGTGCGCATCCAGAGTGCTGTCAATCACGACCACACGTGTGGGCGGATCAGTTTTGATCTGGGCCTGCGGGTCTACGCCCAGCAGTACCCGGGTAACGGACCTGGCGCAGCCGCCACAGGTCATGTTTGGTATGAAAAAACGCAGCATGTGGAACTCCTGAAGTTGCTCTGAAGAGTGAATGTGAGCCTTGCCAGCGCTTACAAATGCATCTGCATCGCGGCGCGATGCTGGGATGAGGCGGCCGTATCCCCCCCAAACCGGGGGGGATTCTGATGAGCCCTGGGGCGCAGTTCCATCGCCACGGCGGCTGTGCGCTGCGCCAAACCGGCAATGATCGGGCAATCCGGACGATCGTTGCCATGGCATTGCTCGGCCAACTGCTCAAGGGTTTGCGCCATGGCCTGCAGGTCAGCAATCTTCGCCTTCAACCCGGCCACATGGGACAGGGCCATGGCCTTGACGTCGATACAGCCGCGATCAGGGTCGCCCCACAAAACCAGCAACTCGGAGATCTGCCTGACCGAAAAGCCAAGGTCACGCGCGCGGCGAATGAAACGCAGGTTTTGCACATCCTGTGTACCGTAGTTTCGATAGCCGGCATCAGACCGGCTGACCTTGGGCACCAAACCAATCTGTTCGTAGTAGCGAATCGACTTAGCCGAAACGCCGGAGAACTTGGCTGCTTGACCGATATTCATCATTCTCTCCTCCTGAGGGAACCTATCAACTACTCACTGCAAAATCGGGAACTCACCTGCACACGGCGTATGAGTACGCTTGGCCGTGTCCTCAAACAATCACGCTCGGATGAGGTTCACTGGCCATTACAGCCTCCTCAATCGTGTTCAAACCCAAGCCTGATATCAGTGCTCATTCGCTAGGCGTGGCTTGGCCAATGCCGCCCCACCCACTGGCGCCTCGGCGCTGCTCTCTACTGTCATCGGTGCTCGGAAGCGCTTGAGCCGCAGTGCGTTGCCAAGCACGAAGATACTGGAGAGCGCCATCGCCGCCGCGGCGAAGATCGGCGACAGCAGCGTGCCGTTCAGCGGGTACAGAACGCCCGCCGCAACCGGTATCAACAACGCGTTGTAGGCGAAGGCCCAGAACAGGTTCTGCTTGATGTTGCGGATCGTCGCCTGGCTGAGGGCGATGGCGTTCGGCACGCCGCGCAAGTCGCCCGACATCAGCACCACGTCAGCGGCTTCGATGGCCACATCGGTGCCGGTGCCGATGGCAAGCCCGACGTCTGCTTCGGCGAGTGCCGGTGCGTCGTTGATCCCGTCACCCACAAAGGCAACTCGCGCCCCCTTGCTGCGAAACTTTTTCAGCGCCGCGACCTTACCGTCGGGCAGCACCTCGGCCGCCACCTCATCGATGCCCAGTTGCCTGGCGATTGCCGCTGCCGTGGCTGCATTGTCACCGGTGATCATCGCCACCCTGAGCCCCAGCGCGTGCAGGGCCCTGATCGCTTCGGGCGTGGTCTCCTTGATCGGATCGGCAACCGCGATCACCGCCGCCAGGCGGCCATCAATCGCTGCATAGAGCGGGCTTTTGCCTTGCTCGCCGAGACGCTGGGCAGTCGACTGGAAGCCCGTCACATCAAGGCCCAGTTGCGTCATGAACCGGTCGGCCCCCACAGAGACCGTGCGCGCGGCGACCTTCGCCGTCACGCCAAAGCCCGGTACGGCGTCGAAGGCCTCAATCGGTGCAAGCGTGATGCCCTTGCTCTTTGCCGCGCTGACAATCGCTTCGGCAATCGGATGTTCGGAGCGTGTCTCCACCGCCGCGACAAGTGCCAATACTTCGTCGTAGTCAAAGCCCTCGGCGGGAACCAGGTCGGTCAACTCAGGCCGGCCCTTGGTCAGCGTGCCGGTCTTGTCGAGGGCGATAATCGACACATCGCGTAGCGCCTGCAATGCCTCGCCCTTGCGGAAAAGCACCCCGAGCTCGGCTGCGCGGCCCGTGCCGACCATGATCGAGGTCGGCGTGGCCAGCCCCATGGCACAGGGGCAGGCAATAATAAGCACCGCTACCGCGTTGACCAACGCGAACGTCAGCGCCGGCGTCGGGCCAAAAATCAGCCAGACCAGGAAGGTCACCGTGGCCGCCGCCATCACCGCCGGGACAAACCACATCGTGACCTTGTCCACCAGTGCCTGGATCGGCAGCTTGGAGCCCTGCGCCTCTTCCACCAGGCGAATAATCTGCGCGAGGACGGTGTTGGCCCCCACTTTGGTCACACGGAAACTGAACGCACCGGTCTTGTTGATCGTGCCGCCAACGACTTCGGCGCCTACGCTTTTGGACACAGGCACCGGTTCGCCGCTGATCATGCTCTCGTCAACGTACGAGGTGCCTTCAATCACCTCGCCGTCGACCGGGACCTTCTCCCCCGGACGGACGAAGACAATGTCGCCGGCCGTCACCTGATCAAGGGCAACTTCCAACATTTCGCCATTGCGCTCCACGCGCGCGGTCTTCGCCTGGAGACCGACCAGCCGCTTGATCGCCTGTGAGGTTCGCCCCTTGGCGCGCGCCTCCAACGTGCGGCCCAGCAGGATCAGGGTCACAATCACCGCTGCGGCTTCGAAATAGACGTTGGCGGTGCCCTGCGGCAGAACCTCGGGAATAAACGTCGCGACCAGCGAATAACCGTAAGCCGCCGCGGTGCCCACAGAGACTAGCGAGTTCATGTCTGGCGCCCCTCGCAGCAACGCCGGTACGCCTTTGCGGAAAAACCGCAGCCCTGGGCCGAACAACACGAGGGTGGCCAGCGCGAACTGTACATACCAGTTCGTCTGCTGCCCCATGACCCCCATCACCCAATGGTGCATGGCAGGGATAAGGTGCGAACCCATCTCAAGGATGAAGACCGGCAAAGTGAGGAGCGCTGCAATCAACATGGAGCGCTGCAACTCCCGAGCTTCGCTGTCGCGCCGCGCGGCATCCTGGTCGCCCTCGCTCGGCGACTCGGCGGACAAGCGGCGGGCCTTGTAGCCGGCCTGCTCCACTGCTGCTTCAAGGTCTGCCGCGGAGACTGCGCCGCCCAAGTGGCGCACCCGGGCACGCTCGGTGGCCAGGTTAACCGTGGCTTCGAGCACGCCGGGGATTTTAGCCAGGGCCTTTTCGACCCGGCCCACACATGACGCACAGGTCATGCCTTCTATCGCAAGATGAGTCGTCTCTTCACGCACGCTGTAGCCTGCGCTCTCGATGGCACGCACCGCCGCCTGGGGATCGGGCGCCCCGGTGAAGGTGATGCTGGCATGCTCGGTGGCAAGATTGACGGCGGCCGTGTGCACGCCAGGCACCGCTTTCAGCGCGCGCTCGACCCGACCGACGCAGGATGCGCACGTCATGCCCTCGACCGGCAGACTCAGGCGCACCTCCCGCGAACTGGATGGGTTGGACCCCTGCTGATGGGAAACCGTAGCCATTGCAATACCCCTTGAATGTTACTGATGAAGCAAGCCTGAAGCTTCCCATGATGGAAAGGTCAAGGCTTTTGCGTCATCTGTTTCGCCAGGTTGGCGTTTGGTGTGACAGCTGGACTGCGGATGACGTTACCGCACGCAGATCGTAAGAGCCTGCGCGCGGACCTTGAGCGATACCGGCAACCGCTCTAGACCGGCCTCTGATGAGTTCGACGGCCATCAAAACCACTGAGCCTGAGGCTCTGAGTGCATGATATCTTCACCCCTCGAACGCTGGTTTTTCCAGTTCAGTCTCACCTCACCAAGGGCAACCCATGCCGGCGATTATTCGCGTTGCTGTACCGGAAGATGCACAACGCCTGCCTGCCATCGAAATTTCCGCAGCTCAAGCCTTCCGCATGATTGATGGGTTGAGTTGGCTGGTTGAATCACCCCCGATGTCCGTTGAGCAACATCGCCAACGTATCGCGCTCTCGACCTGCTGGGTCGCCCTGGACGCCGAAAACCGGCCGCAAGGTTTTCTCAGCGCTGCGCGCCACGGCAATGACTTACACATCTATGAGTTATCCGTGATGCACGCGGTGCAGGGACAAGGTTGGGGGCGGCGTCTGGTTGAGGCCGCAAAGGACTATGCACGCGCCAACAGACTGAGTTTCGTAACGCTCACGACATTCACGAGCGTGCCATGGAACGCCCCCTTTTATGCCCGCCTGGGATTCCAGATCAAAGCCACCGCAGACCTGGATCAGAGGCTAGCGGCCATATTGAGCGAGGAGTACCAGCACGGATTCGCGCCGGGCAGTCGGTGTGCCATGGCATGGCCAGTGGCTTAAGGCGTTTACGCTGTAAACGTCCCGCTGACACTCCTTGTGAACAAGCGGGGACGTTTTTATCGTCACCGATGAGCTCTTAGCGTAGTGACGGTGATGGCTTCACCGTTTGCTGGGACGGGAGATACCTTGATATTTCGATTACATCCGTACGGACGGCGGACGGCTGACCAGCAAGGTTGCGGGCATAGCTGCACAATGTGATGGGGAGCTGTGACACCTGGTAAGGGTTGCCGCCGTTGGCCAATGCATAGCGGACGTCGTCGATGTCTTGGCACAAAGCCCGTTCTGAAGCATCCACGTAGAAGTAGTGATGGGTGAAGTCTGTGGTTTGGTCGTCCCAGTTGACGTTGTAGCTCAGGCTGATCTGCGGTGTCGGCGTTGGGGCGGTCAAAAATACGGAGTGTGTGAAAACATTGTGGAGCAAGGCTGGCGTCAGGGGCTCGCTGCGGTTTTGTATCCCAATGATGCACAACACATGGGCCCCCAGCGCCGGCCCGATCGCCTGGTTGATGTAACCATCCGTTGACGCTACGGCGTTGTGATAGTCGCTGGGAGATCGACACTCCCTGACCTCGCGCACGGCCTTGAATCGATAGTAGGGATCGTTGACCGAGAATCTGATGTTCCACGTGGGCCAAATACTGAGCCCGTTCACACCCTGCTGCAAATGCACGTAGGGGTTGAGTTTCCAAGGCTCTTCAAGGACGAGTTCGACGGATTTCAGTTGGCAGTCCCGCGTGTTATTCAAGAACTGGCCATCGACAAAACAATGATGAAGGTCGTTCGCTGGATAGCTATAGTTAAACTTGGCCGCTTCACACGCGGAGGTATTCAGACAGTTGCTGAGGATGTCCTTTTTGATGACAGCAGCGACCTTGCTGACAATGCCAGTAATTTCGTTGGTACCCCGATCGAGCATCGGGCTCCCGGAGCTTCCGTACTGAAGGTCTTGGCAACGGTTTTTCATGGCGCCAGGAAATACACCGGGATGCTCGACAAAGCTATTTGTTGCCGTTTCCTTGCACGCACTCATGCGTAAGCCTTTTTGGCGAAACCCGGTCGGGGATCCGACATTGATGACCTCCCGCTCTCCAGTGTGCTGATGAGCCGCGAGCTTGAGTGGCATGACCCCCTCTGCAATGAGGGCAGCCAATGGCGCATCAAGCTCCAGAACCGCCAGATCAGTGCCGACCATACTGCTCCAATGCGCTGTTTTAATGCGAAATTTCCGGTGTTGCGCGGGAGTATCGTGGAAATAGTTGAAGGTGATGCTCGCCTCTACGGTTTGGTTGATAGAAGCCGTGCCGTAGCTGAAGTAAACACAATGCCCACTCGTCAATACATAGGCGGGGCCAACGGTTTTATTCTGCCGGTCGCGAGTATCCAGCAGAACCGCATTGCAGCTTTGCCCGATTGCATTTTTCATAAGTCCAATGCCGGACCACAGCCCATAGCGCAGGTCGTGGTTCTGCAACGCCACAGACGGGTCCTGTTCGGTCAGTCCTTCAGCCAGATCCCTGCCGTGGGTTTGTCCGGCAATACAAGAAACCAAAAGAAATAGAAAGGGGATAAAACAACGGGTCAGCATGATTGAGCCTCGAAGTGTTGCAACAGTGATTTGCGCTGAATTTACTCGGCACTTCTCACTGATGTGACATATCGGGTTGCTACAGTGAACGACCGAGGAAGTACTCATGCACGTGCCAACAACGCCCGCGTGAAGTCGTCACCACCAGAGACCGGCCGTCAATGTTGCAAGGGTGTAGTCTTGGCCTACCGGACGGCTGCATCTGAAAGCGCCCTGCTTCCAGCCTTCTGAAGGTTGGGCTCAGGGCGAGATGTTCAGCAGATGATCCACAATCGCCGCTCTAGTTCAAACTCATCCGGCGCGAATTGCCATTTCTGAGAGTGCCATCGCGAGTTCCTGAACAGAGTCAGGGCCAGAACGGTGTGGTGACCAAATATTGATGTCGGTGCTCGTTCATAAAGCGGCATTTCACTTAAGCTCCCTGACGAAGCACCGCGCTGTATTTTTGATACGTCGCGCTGTTCTCCCAAGCGCCGCATTTGGGCTCGCAACCGTAAAATCTCGCTTTTGGCTTCGAGCGGTTCGTTGACCTGTTTCTCGACTTTGTCAGAAAGCACGGCGTTGACCCGTTTGTAGACACGGT
Source organism: Pseudomonas sp. WS 5410 (assembly GCF_012985645.1). NCBI lineage: Bacteria > Pseudomonadati > Pseudomonadota > Gammaproteobacteria > Pseudomonadales > Pseudomonadaceae > Pseudomonas > Pseudomonas sp. WS 5410. Next base: position 672,282 of record NZ_JAAQWS010000001.1, read on the forward strand.
GGGGCATTGGGCGCTCAGACCCTATCCCTCCACTACAACCAGGCAGGTACTAGGGGCGGCAACACACCACAAAAGACACTATTTAATAAATAATTATTATAATACAGTAATTTCTTGTGCAAAGATCGAGTTCCACCCATCAAAAAGGCTTAAAAAAATGCCCATTAACCGCCTTGCTTCCTTTAGCCAGCGTATGGCTGCTCTAACACTGACGCTCATAGCCTGCATGCTCATCCTCAATGCCGCACTGTGGGTATTTCCGATATTGGGGTCAGACGATGGATTAGGGCTTGGATTTTCCCTGAGCGGAGTGATGTTGACCCAACTCGCGGTAAAAATCGAAGTGCTCGCCTGGTGGCAAATACTCGGCGCGATCGTCATCTCCAGCGTGCCTTTGATCGCCTTGGCCAGCGGCCTGAATCACCTCCGCCGCCTGTTCCAGGGGTATGCCCGGAGCGAGTATTTCTCCAATAATGCTGCCGTTCACTTAGGGAAAGTTGGAAGGGGGGTCATTCTTTGGGTGGTTTCAAGTTTCATATGCACACCAATATTGAGTATTCTGGTCACCTTACATGCTCCACCCGGTCAACGCTTACTTACCATCAGCTTTACACCAGCGGACTTTATCGCTCTCTTTCTCGCCGGATGTATCGCGGTGATCGCGCGAATTTTGGCACAAGCGAGTGAAGTAAGTTCCGAAAATCAAACCTTTGTGTAAGGCCAGCATAATGACGATCATTATTGAGTTAGATGTAATGCTAGCAAAACGCAAAGTTAAGTCAAAAGACCTTGCCGCCGCAATTGGTATCACCGAACAAAATCTATCCCTATTAAAGCAAGGCAAGGTCAAAGGGGTACGTCTAGCTACACTTGAGGCGATCTGTGCCCATTTAAGTTGTCAGCCTGGAGATCTCCTAGTGTACCAACCGGAGCCACATGTTTCTGTTGTCGTCTAGCAAATGCCCACCACGGGAGATCAACTGCGAGTTAGAGTCTGGTACGCGCTCAAAACACGCCAACTTCCAGCATTCATTTTCTGAATAGTTGTAATTTGGAGTTTGCAGACTATTTTGGATACGACCGGCTCAAAACAGCTACTGTTTATTGTTGGAAACAGCAGCCCAGGCCGCGTCGAGTGCTGCTGCATGGGAAAGGCTCAAGGAAAACCCAAGTGGAATGAAGTCGGATCAGCCTACCGGCGCCCGCCCTGCTCCGTGGGTGCCGGTGAGTCCGACGTAAAATCCTATTCTGCGTACCTCCACCGTGAATGGCTTAGGCGGGACAAGCCTGCCTGCAATGCAAACGCAACGATCACGGTAGAGGGGGCGGAAAAGCGGCTCAGCTCACCGCCTGCAAACATCAACGCCAGTCCCAGTGCTGTAGCCCCAAACCATGCGGTCAAACCCACCGGATTGAAGGCTGCCACCCGCTCAAGCGCCTTCACATCACTGTGCTCGCAGAGGATCTTGGCTAACGCCACGCCGACCCAGGCCACCACGAAAATCCCCTGATACGCCAACGCTTTGAGGAGGTAGGCAAACACATCCGCCAGCATCAACCCGTAGACGATCACACCGACCACTATTGCCCACATCAGGTATGAGCCGCGCGCGCCAAAACGCCCGAAGAACGCCTGCATATTCAGCGTCGCCAAGTAGTAATTGGCGGTGTTGATCCGGGTTTGCGTAGCCCAGACGAACAGCAACCCCCACAGGCCCATCAACTGCAGAATCGCCATCACTACTGACACTTCGCTCAGCGCACCTTCATGGGGAATGCTACTCACCAGATAGATCCCCGCCGCGCCGTTGAGCAGAAACGTCACCGCGTAGAATGGCATGCCAAAGTTCCAGCGACCGTGGTATTCGGCGTCTTCAGGCTTGCCAAAACGTGCGTAGTCGAAGGTGAACAGCATCAGCACCCAGACGCCCATGTAAGCGACAAAGCAATCCCACCAGCCGAATGCACTCGGCGTTGCCGGGCCGAAATCCAGCCATTGAGGCTGGTAGCCATACCGGCTGATCGATAGCCCCACCGCCACCAGCAAACCTGCGAGGTACACCGGGAGCAACACGCCGTTGAGCTTGTCCAGCCAGTGCTGCACGCTACCCAGTATCAGCGGCACGCTGTAGAGCACCACTACCAGTGCGGCAAGCGGATAGGCCAATTGCGGATAGAGGTGGTTGAGCGCCACGGCGATCACCGAACCTTCAAACACTGCGTAATAGATCGCGGTCGAGAAGAAAATCAGCGTCGCCAGACACGCCCCAGTGCTGCCGAACAGTAGTCGTGAAAACAACGCCACCGACAGACCGCTGCGAATCGCAAAGCGGCTGAGCACGCTGTTGATCAGTCCATAGCTGATCACCGACAGGACCATGCCGATCAGCGCATTGCGCGTACCGAACGACAACGCCAATGACGCACCCACGACGATGTAAAACATCGCACTGCACACCGCCCACCAAGCCATAGTCAGGGATAGTCGCCCCATGCGTGCTTCGGTCGGGACGGGCTGATGGGCCGGATCTTGCCCGGTTTGATTCGATTGCGATAAAGCAGCCATATGCGTGAACTCCAAAACCAGTCAAAGGTTGAAGCGCGGGCAGCCGTCACCGCACCGAAGTACGGCGTTGGCATACCGTTTGGCATGGCCCGCGCTATGCGGCGGGCAGGATCAGGAAGGGAACAGCTTGCTCAGGCAGCTGAGTTTTTTCTTATAGGATCGTCGTGCTTCCAGCGCCTCTTCGAGGGTCACCGCAACAAAGCGGGCTTTCTGGTTGGGTTGCATCTGGCCGATCAAATCGAGGTCGGCGCTAATCACTGTGCCAATCATCGCGTAGCCGCCACCGGACACCGCATCACGGTGCAACACAATGGGTTCAAGCCCGGCGGGCACCTGGATCGAGCCGATCGGGTAGCAACTGTCGACGATGTTCGACGGATCGGAACCGGCGCCGAATGGCTGCTCGCGGGGCTGAAAGCTCAGCGCGCTGCCACCCTTGAAGCGATAGCCGATGCGGTCCGCTTCCGAACCGACCGTCCACGGTTCGGCGAAAAAGCTCTGCGCCGCCGATTCGGTCAAACGGTGGTAGTACAAACCGGGCACTACCCGCAGGGTGATTTCGCCCCCCAATGCTTGCCGTAACGCCATGGGCAAACTGGCCCCGGCGAGCCCCTTGCCACTGGCGATAGCGACCGGCAATTCGTCCCCCGCGATCAGCCGTCGCCCCTGAAAACCGCCGAGCGCACCGAGCGCGTAGGTGGATCGACTGCCGAGCACCACCGGCACATCAATGCCGCCGGCCACCGCCACATAAGTGCGGGCACCGGCCTTGGGAAAGTCAAAGCGCAGCACTTGCCCGGCCTTCACCGTGAACGCGGTGTCGTGGTGCATTTCCACGCCATCGACCCGTGGCGTCATGTGCGCGCCACTGACCGCCACCAGTGCATCCTGCTGAAACTCCAACTCAGGGCCCAGTAAGGTGCACTCCAGCGCCGCCGCTCCTGCGGGGTTGCCGACCAATTGATTGGCCACGCTCAAGGCGTATTGATCAAGCGCGCCGGACGGCGGAATGCCCAAGTGGTAATACCCTTCGCGGCCAAGGTCCTGCACAGAAGTGGCGAGGCCGGGTTTGAGGACCTTGATCATGCCAATACCTCCTGCAGCGACTTGGGATAGCCGACAGGATCGGCAAGGAACGCGTCCAGCGAAAACTCGACTGGTCGAATCCGCAGCTCGAAGCAACCGGCTTCCACTTCGGCGACCGCGTGGTCGTAGGCTTCGCGGTCCATCGGCTTGAACTGCACAATGTCGCCTGGACGGAAAAACACCATGTGTTCTTTCAGGTACGCAAGGTTCTGTTGCGGGTCGTAGATCGGCGCGGGCGTAACGCCAAACATCTGATAGCCGCCGGCGCCGCGCACTGAGTAAATGCATCCAAAGCAACCGCCGTGGCCAAGGGTCAATTTTGGCGTATCGGTGCGCGGGCGCAGGTATTTAGGCACTTGCAACTGGCGCTCACGCTCAACCATCTGGAACATGAACGGCAACCCGGCAACGAAGCCCACCATCGAGACAAACCACGGTGCGCCACTGTGGGCCGCGATGAATGCATCGACGTCGGCCAGGCCGTTGATGCGTGCGGCGTATTCCAGGTCCGTGGCGCTCGGGTCTTGATGGCGGTCGCGAAAACGCATCAGGGTTTCGTGGGTCCAGGGATCGTTATAGAGCACGGGGATCTCGATGATCCGCGTCTGCAACGTGCGCTCCGCGACGGCCCCGGCCTCGGCGATTTGTACCGCTTCGAGCAAGGTGTGAGGGGCGATGCGATCCGGGTCGAAACGAATCTGGAATGATGCGTTAGCCAGGCAGATATCGAGCACACCATCCAGAGCCAACCGTTCCACGGCGCGGGTGATGGCCAGGCCTTTGAAGAAGGCGTCCAGGGACATGCTGTCACTGACTTCGGCAAACAAATGTTCATCAGCGCCAAAGCTGTAGCGGACGGGAGTACTCATGATTCGCCTCCATTGACGCGCTCGGCCAACCAGGTTTCCAGCGTGCCCGTGTGAAAGTCGGCGTTGTGCAACCAGGGTTGTTCCAGCAATTCGCCGTGCAACGCCAAGGTGTTGGCCATGCCGGTAAGCGTGGTGTTTGCCACCGCGACTCGCGCTCGGCCTAGGGCTTCAGCGCGATCCGCGCCGTGAACAATCAGTTTGGCCAGCAGCGAGTCGTAGTACGGCGGCACGCGATAGCCTGGATACAGATGCGTATCGACGCGAATGCCCTCGCCGTTCGGCCAGATCAGTTCCTCGACCAGGCCTGGACTCGGGAAGAAATCCCGCGCCGGGTCTTCGGCGTTCAGGCGCATTTGCAAGGCGGCGCCGTTGAGTCGGATGTCGCTCTGCTTGAAGCCGAGCGGCTCGCCGCCCGCGATGCGTAACATGGCCTGGACCAAGTCGATACCGGTGATCAGTTCACTGACCGGGTGCTCCACTTGAATCCGCGTGTTCATCTCGATAAAGAAGAACTCCCCAGTGGCGTCGTCATACAGGTACTCCAGAGTACCGGCGCCCTTGTAGCCCAAAGATTCGGTCAGACGCACGGCGCTTTCGCAGAGGGTCTCTCGTTGCTGCTGGCTGAGGGCTGGCGACGGCGCCTCCTCAAAGATTTTCTGCCGGCGCCGTTGCAACGAGCATTCGCGCTCGAACAAATGCACGGCGTGATGACCGTCGCCCAGTACCTGCACTTCAATATGCCGGGCCTTACTGATAAACCGCTCCAGGTACACCGCTCCATTGCCAAACGCCGCTTGGGCTTCGCGCTGGGAACGGGGGAACTCTTCACTCAATTGCTCGGCATTTTCCGCCAGCCGAATACCGCGCCCGCCGCCACCGGCCGAAGCTTTGATCAGCAGCGGGAAACCAACGGATTCGGCAGCCTTGAGCGCCGATTCAACGTCGAACAGTTCACCCGGCGAACCCGGCACCACCGGTACGCCAGCGGCTTGCGCCGTGCGCCGAGCCTCAGCTTTATCGCCCATGCGCCGGATCGTCTCCGCGCTCGGGCCGACGAAAATGGCACCGGCAGACACGACTGCTTCGGCGAAATCGGCGTTCTCCGACAGAAAACCATAACCGGGATGCACTGCGTTGGCGCCCGTGGATTTCAAGGCACCGAGCAAGGCTTCTACGTTCAGGTAACTTTTGTCAGCACGGGCCGGGCCGAGAATGTGCACTTCATCGGCCATGCGCGCCGCCTGGGAGTCGACGTCCGCCTCGCTGCACGCCGCCACGGTGGGAATCCCGAGCGCCTTGGCGGCACGAATAATCCGCACCGCGATCTCGCCACGGTTGGCGATCAGTAATTTATGAATACCTTGGGTCATGATCGCGCCCTCACTCGACGTCGAGTGTTGCGATGACTTGACCCGGCTCCACCGGATCACCGTCTTCTACCAGGAATGCGCTGAGACGACCGGCCGTCCCGGCGGTCAGTTCGGAGAACTGCTTCATGACCTCGATCAGGCCAATCACCGTATCGGCGCTGACCTGAGCGCCCACTTCGACGTAGTTCGCCGATTCCGGAGTCGCTTTGCGGTAGAAGGACCCCGGCAACGGGGTGATTACACTGTGTTCGGCCATGTCTGTTCCTCTTGGAATAGTTGTAGAAAGGCAGGCAAAAAAGTACCTGGGTGGGCAAACCCAGACGTGTGTGTGTGCCAAGTATTTTTATTCGGTCTCAGCGCGGTGATCGGACCTCTATACACGCGTCATCAAGGGCACGACGCGTTGCTTCGACCAACGCCAGGGCGCCCGGCGTATCGCTGTGCAAACAGATGGAATCGAATTCAATCGCCAGGTCCTCGCCCTCGACGGTGCGCACCACGCCTAGTTGGCAAGCACGCAGCACTCGCTCGGCGACCTGGATCGGGTCGTAAGCCCGCACGTTGCGGGTGAAGACGATGGAGCCGCTGAGGTCGTATTCGCGGTCGGCGTAGAACTCGCGAATCACCGGTTGGCCAAGGTCCGTGGCAATCCGCCAGATCACGGAACCGGGCATGCAATACAGCAGCAACTCCGGCTCCAGACGCTGGAGGTTCTCCACCAGCAAAAGCGCAGCCTCTTCGTCCCGGGCCAGGTGCATGTAGAGCGCGCCGTGGGGCTTGATGTGTTGCAAGGCTACGCCCTGAACCCTGGCTAGCTCACGCAAGGCGCCTAACTGATAGAGCATGTCATCGACCAGTTCCTGGGCCGGCGCATTGATGTGCCGACGGCCAAAACCAACCAGGTCGCGAAACCCCGGATGCGCGCCGATAGCCACACCCAAACGCTTGGCATGCTCGACGGTACGTCGCATGGTACTGGGGTCGCCAGCATGAAAACCGGTGGCGATGTTGGCCGAACTGATAAAGCCCATCAGCTCATTGTCGACGCCATCGCCGATGGTCCAAGGGCCAAACCCTTCGCCCATGTCCGAGTTAAAATCTACTGCCTGCATGACGCTTGCTCCCAACGCTTGTGACTTCTTGCAGGCCACGTTAGATTCCTCCTCTCCCCCTTGGGAAGATCTATTATCAGATAGGCTGTCTTCTGAAAAACAGATACGCGCTCACCAGGAGAGCCTATGTCACTGACCCTGCGCCAGATTCGCTATTTCGTCGCCACCGCCGAGATCGGGCAAATTTCTCAAGCGGCGATTCAGTTAAATATTTCCCAATCGGCCGTGACCACGGCGATCAAGGAACTGGAAGGCATCCTCGGTACACTGTTGTTCCAGCGCTCGGCCCAGGGCATGAGCCTGACCGACGCCGGGCGGCACTTTTTGAATCGGGCCTACGTGATTTTGCGCAGCGTCGATGATGCTTTGAACAGCCCGTTGCCGGACATCCGCGCCAGTGGTGTATTGCGCTTGGCGGCAAGCTACACGGTGATCGGTTACTTCTTGCCGCACCACCTGCAACGGCTTGAGCATTGGCATCCGGACGTGGCCATCGAAGTGCACGAACAAGAACGCACGGCCATCGAGCAGGGTCTGTTGGAAGGTCGATTCGACATGGCAGTGGTGCTCACCGCGAACCTGACCCACCCGGACATCGTCTCGGAGACGCTCTTCAACTCCGAGCGCCGGCTATGGCTGCCCAGCGGCCATGCCCTTTGCGAGCGCTCGGCCGTGAGCCTCGCCGATGTGGCGCAAGAGCCCTACATTCTCCTGACCGTCGACGAAGCCGAACAAAGTGCAATGCGTTACTGGGAACTCGCAAACTTTCAGCCGAACGTCAAAGTGCGCACCAGTTCCGTCGAGGCGGTGCGCAGCATGGTAGCCAATGGTAACGGCGTTGCGATCCTCTCAGACCTGGTACACCGCCCCTGGTCGCTGGAAGGAAAGCGCATTGAAACCCTGACCATCTCCGATCAGGTGACCCCCATGAGCGTCGGCCTGGCGTGGCATCGCGAACGCGAATTCAGCTCGGCGATGCACGCATTTCGAAATTATTTCCACCACACATTTCTAACGCCCCAACAGCATTTCGCACGACGCTGAAAACTTGCGACCCTATCGTAGGGCATCCGTTTGATCACTAGGTACTCAAAGGAGAACGCTGTGGACTTAAGGATAGAGATAAATGAAGCGCCTCAAGAGGTCGACTACCAAGAAATTTTGGCTCCGTTACGCGAATATAACCAAGCAAAAACGGGGCTCATCGGCACTGAAAAACTTGCGTTTTTAATCAAGGATGACCTGGGAGCCACGCAAGGTGGGCTCTACGCAAACATTTCTGGGCAGTGGTTATTCGTTGATTTGCTGGTCGTACCTGAAGCTGCCCGAGGGCAGGGATTGGGCACGAAGTTGATAAACATGGCGCAAGAGCTGGCACGTAAAAAAGGCTGCCAAGGTATCTGGCTGGATACATTCTCTTTCCAAGCCCCGGACTTTTACCTGCGACTCGGCTTCAGCATATTTGGAGAACTTAAGGATTACCCAGTCGTTGGATACAACCGGTTTTTTATGCGGAAGCGATTTGACCTCGACCGCGACAACCCGAGTCACATCGAACCTTGAGGCGATGAAAGCAAGAACCTAAGCAAGGTGTGCTACCCGCACGCTTACCAACAAGCTTCAATCAATGCTGCATGCCCGGCCAGAATGTCGTGGGCGGTGCTGGCCAACCCGCCCCTGTTTCTTTCCCCAGGCAAAACGCTCCCACTCATGGCCATCTGTGCGCTGAGTAAGCCCCCTCTCATTCATAATGACCACCCGCCTTCGTTCAAGCGATCTCAATCCAGAACAGTAAACCCATGTGTCCGAACTCAAGGGTTCAATGGACCGCCGACCACGCCGGGATGACGATGCATAACAAACGCGTGCGCTTCTCTTCCACGGTGGATCCGTTCAACTTGCCGGGCGTGATTAAATCATAGGAAAGCAAACCAATTCGCCCAAGGGCTGAGGCAAACAGATCTGATGATACTCGATGAATAAGGGCATCCATCCTGCAGCCAGAACGGGGGCGGCCTGTGATTTCACTCGATCTTCGCACCGGATGGTGCTGGATTTCAGTGATTCCCGCCGCAACGAAAAAAGGACCCGAAGGTCCTTATTTCAATCACTTGCAGAATTCAGTGGAGCTCTGCAGTGCTATGTTTGGAGCGGGAAACGAGACTCGAACTCGCGACCCCGACCTTGGCAAGGTCGTGCTCTACCAACTGAGCTATTCCCGCGTCTTGGTGATGCGCATTCTATAGAATCCTCACCACCCGTCAACCCCTTGATTCAAAAAAGTTTTATTTCTTTTCCACGGTCGTGCGCAGATGGGGCCAGGCGGCGCGCAGGTATTGCAGCATGGACCACAGGGTCAGGCCGGCGGCGATCAGTAGCAAGGCATAACCCAGCAGCACCCAGAAGGTGAAGTTCGACGGGTTGGCCAGCAGGATGACCAGCGCCAGCATCTGCGCAGCGGTTTTCCATTTGCCCATGTTGGACACGGCCACGTGGGCGCGTGCGCCGATTTCGGCCATCCATTCGCGCAAGGCCGAGACGACGATCTCGCGACCGATGATCACGGCGGCCGGCAGGGTCAGCCACAGGTTGCCGTGCTCCTGCACGAGCAGCACCAGCGCCACCGCAACCATCAGCTTGTCGGCCACGGGGTCGAGGAACGCGCCAAACGGCGTGCTTTGCTCCAGCCGTCTTGCCAGGTAGCCGTCCAGCCAGTCGGTCGCGGCCGCGAAGGCAAAGACCGAACTGGAGGCCATGTAGCTCCAATCATAAGGCAGGTAAAACAGCAAAATGAAAATCGGAATGAGCAGGACGCGTAGAACGGTGATCAGATTAGGGATATTCATCGGCACAACTGGCTACGAGGTGAGAAGGCATTCTACTCGCTGTGTAGGTTTGCATAAATCAACTCAGCGAGCTTTTTACTGATTCCGGGGGCTTTGGCTATTTCTTCAATGCTGGCACGGGACAATTCCTGCAATCCACCAAAATGTTTCAACAGTTCGCGTCGCCGCTTTGGCCCTACCCCCGCCACCCCTTCCAGGGTGGAGGTACGCCGGGTTTTACCACGTCGGGCGCGGTGACCGGTAATGGCAAAACGGTGGGCTTCGTCGCGAATCTGCTGAATCAGGTGCAATGCCGGTGAATCGCCCTTCAAAGTGAACTCATGGGCCGCATCATTCAAGTACAACGTTTCGAAACCGGCCTTGCGCGTCGTGCCCTTGGCCACGCCGAGCAGGATCAGGTCGGGCACCGCCAGCTCGTTGAGCACGTCACGGGCCATGGATAACTGGCCCTTGCCGCCGTCCACCAGCAGGATATCCGGCAGCTTGCCCTCGCCGTCCTTCAATTTGCTGAAGCGCCGGGTCAGGGCCTGGTGCATGGCCGCATAGTCATCGCCTGGGGTGACGCCTTCGATGTTATAGCGTCGATAATCGGACTTGATCGGCCCTTCGGGACCAAAGACCACGCAGGACGCCACGGTCGCCTCGCCGCTGGAATGGCTGATGTCGTAGCACTCCAGGCGTTGCGGTGGCTCGTCAAGCTTGAGCACGTCGGCCAGCGCTTCAAAGCGTGCGGCAACATGCTGGCGGTTGGCCAGGCGCGCGCTCAGGGCCTGTTCGGCGTTGGTCACCGCCAGTTGCTGCCAGCGCGCACGGGTGCCGCGCACGCGGTGGCTGATGTCCAGTTCGCGGCCGCGCAGGGCGTGAATGGCGTCAATCAATGCGGGGAAGTCTTCGTGAACCACGTTGACGATCAGTTCACCCGGCAAGTCGCGCTCGGGGCTGCTGACGTAGTACTGGCCGAGAAACGCGGCCATGACCTCGGCCACTTCCTCCTCGATCCCGGTCTGGGGAAAGAAGTTCTTGCTGCCCAGCACCCGGCCGCCCCGCACGCTGATCAGGTGCACACAAGCCCCGCCCGGATTTACGAAGGCCGCAATCACGTCGACATCACCGGTACCGCCTTCCATGCTCTGCTGGTCCTGCACCCGTCGCAACAGGGACACCTGGTCACGCAGTTCGGCGGCCCGCTCGAAGTCCAGGACACTGGCTGCCTGCTCCATGGCGCCGGACAGTTCGTCGGCCAGGGCGTTGCTGCGCCCTTCGAGGAACATCACCGAGTGACGTACGTCTTCGGCATATTCCTGAGGCTCGACCAGCCCGACGCAGGGCGCCTTGCAACGCTTGATCTGGTATTGCAGGCACGGGCGGGTGCGGTTCTTGTAGAAGCTGTCTTCGCACTGGCGCACGAAGAAGGTCTTTTGCAGCAGGCTCAGGCTCTCGCGAATCGCCCCCGCGCTGGGGTAAGGGCCAAAATACTTGCCCTTGTGCTTCTTCGCCCCGCGATGGATGCTCAGGCGCGGAAAGTCACCGTCCGACAGAAACACATACGGGTAGGACTTATCGTCACGCAGCAGAATATTATAGGGCGGCCGCCATTCCTTGATCAGCGTCTGCTCAAGCAGCAGCGCCTCGGTTTCATTGGCCGTGATGGTGGTTTCGACCTGGGCGATACGCCCCACCAGAGCGGCCGTCTTCGGCGCCAGGCCGGTTTTGCGGAAGTAGCTGGCCAGGCGCTTCTTGAGGTTCTTGGCCTTGCCCACGTACAGCAGGCGCGCCTCGCTGTCGAACATGCGATACACGCCAGGCCGGCCGCTGCAGGTCGCAAGAAATGCACTCGGATCAAACACGGTGTTTATTTCAGAGGCTTGCATTTCAGGCGCTGGCGTCCACCATGCCGTGGCGAACCGCGAGCAAGGTCAGTTCAACATCACTGCTGATGGATAGCTTCTCGAAAATTCGATAACGGTAGGTGTTCACGGTTTTTGGCGACAGGCAAAGCTTGTCGGAAATCGACTGGACCTTCTGGCAGCCGACGATCATCAGGGCGATCTGAATCTCGCGCTCGGACAAGGCATCAAACGGCGAGTCGCTGACTGGCTGAAACGACTTGATCGCCAATTGCTGGGCAATCTGCGGACTGATGTAGCGCTGGCCGGCAAATACCAGGCGGATAGCCTGGACCATTTCCGCGAGCCCTGCGCCTTTTGTCAGATAACCTGCTGCGCCAGCTTGCAGAAGCCGGGTAGGAAAAGGGTCTTCTTCGCAGACCGTAACAACCACGACCTTGATGTCCGGATGACTGCGCAACAGTTTGCAGGTCGCACCAAGACCACCAATCCCCGGCATCTTGACGTCCATCAAGACCACATCGGGTTTCAATTCACGCGCTTTGATCAGGGATTCCTCCCCCGACTCGGCCTGACCGACTACTTGCAGGCCATCGATGTCAGCCAGCATTCGTGTAATGCCTGTACGAACGAGATCATGGTCATCGACTACTAGCACCCTAATCAAGCAGACACCTCGCGAAATGGTCTTATAGGTTGCTGAACACCTTAGCAAAAAACCAAGGCACAGACCTAGCTGAACGCGTCATATATATAGAGTTTCAATACACTACGAACGCCTGCCGAACGGCAGGCGGGGGTGTTTCCTGGGCAAAAGGTCAGGATTCCTTGAGGATCGACCGGGGTTTTCCACTCGCCACTGAGGAATGCTCTGCCAAGGTGTTGGTCAGTCTACGGATTGCATCCTGGTCCTCTTTAAACATCGCACGGTAGTTACCCAAGACCTTTTCTTCGATCTGGCTCAGGTTGTCCAAGTGGACAGGCGTCGGGCTACCTGTCAAAACAAACAGAATATCGACACCTTTCTCTGCCACGCGGGATAGGTAATCGGCCTTCGGCGCGCGCCCACCGCTTTCGTATTTCCCCTGCGCGTTAGCCTCCACACCTCCTATTTCACCAAAAACCTTTTGCGACAAGCCAAGTCGCTCTCTTTCTTGCCTTAAGCGCGAACCTATTCCACTCATTTGGATGTAATATCCTTTATGGCACACCCCAAGAGGTGACGACGTCATCTCGTTTTGCACAAACTTGAACGGTTTTGAACTATGCCCGGAATCCGTACTGCTGCACAAGCCAAAGCCTGGCTGGAACATCAAGGCAAATCGGTTCAGGCATTCGCCAGGGAACATGGCGTGGACCCGGCGACCACCTATCAAGTGCTCGCTGGGCGCAAAAAGGGGCGGCGTGGAGAAGCCCATAAGGTGGCGGTCCTTCTGGGCATGAAAGAGGGGATCATCCTTAACGAGGCGCAAAGCCTGTGCAATGATCAGGAGATCGGCTCCTAAAGAGCAGTATGCACCGATTCAAGTTGAGCGCGAGGTTTACCGGGACGACTGCGCTGACAGACAAACAGACTCCATCCGCCAGAAACAGCCCTCCTCACCGACAATACTCAGGCCCTGGCGCTGATACAGCCTTTTGGCCGGATTGGTCTTGAACACCGTCAATCGCAAATAACCCCGGCTTTCGGCCCGAGCCTTGGCGAACATCTGCTCCAGCACCCAACTGCCCGCGCCCTGGCGGCGAAAATCCTCGAGCATGTGCAGCTCGCGAATATACAGCGCGTTGTCATCCCGGCTCAGACTGACGAACCCCACCAACTTGTCCTCTTGGCAAATCAACCAGTTTTCCCGCCCGGCCCAGGCGGTGTCGAAGCCTTTGTCGGACCATGTCAGATCGTACTGCCGATAGTAATGGCCCATCGCCTGATGCGTCAGGCTGCGTGCAAAGGCCAAGTGCTGATCCGATGCGGCCTTGAGGGTGAATGCCATCGCGGCGTGCTCCATTGCGTTACAGAACGACCTGCCAACCACTCCAGTTGCCGGCCTCCCTGCGGGCTATTACCAAGGCGTCGCCCACCCCCGGCGCAGCCGCAATCAACTCGCCATCAGGCCCCCAGATAGCGCTGCGCCCGGCACACGCCCAGCCACCGGACGGCCCGCCATGATTGGCCATCAGCACCACCATCGAGTGTTCGCTGGCGTACCCCTGAAGCAACGCACTATCTGCGGCGTAACCGCCCTCGCTGATCAATACACCCGCTGCATAGACTGTAGCCCCAAGCGCCGCCGCATCACGCGGATGGCTGGCGTGGGAAAAGTCAGCGCAAACCGCCAGGGCAATCCGGTCCTCGCCCCACACCAACGCCTTGCCACCCGAGCCCGGCACAAATGCCGCGTCTTCACCGGGGTGCAGATGCTGCTTGCTGTACACCGCCAATGAGCCATCCGCCGCCAACACCAGCGCACCAATCAGCACCCCGCTGCTCGACGCCAAGCGAATCGGCATGCCGACCACCACCGTCATCTGCAGCTCACGCGCCAGCTCCCGCAGGGGCGCAAGCACCGTATCGTCCGGCGCAATCGCCAGCTCCTGCGCCAGCGCGGGCTCGTAACCGGTCAGGGACAACTCCGCAAACACCAGCAGTTGTACGCCGTGCTCGGCGGCCGCAACCATCAACGCCAGGTGACGCTGGATATTGGCCGCCAGGTCGCCAGCAATGGAACAGGTCTGGGCACTGGCAATAATCAAAGCGGTCATGCTCGCATCCTGGCAATCATTGGGACTATCCATCCAGCATATCGGGACTTGCGCCATAGCGCTAAGTCGCGCATCGCGATAGAAATTACTGATTGAATCCAGCGGCATCCCTCAGTTAAGCTCCACCCCATCATTTGGAGAAACACCATGTTGCCACTCACTCTCACCCAGGCCTGCCCTACTGCCGACGCCCAGCGTTCGGTCGTGGCTACCCGCGTGAACGGTTTGAGCGCACTGGTCAGCTTTTATTTTGGGTATTGGTTTAGCCACTGGCGCGCCTGATACCTGAAATCGGCGCCCACTACTCAAGGGGTCGCCTGCCAGAGAAATCTAACCCCCGGTCGGCTCCCCGACCGGGGGTTTTGTTTTTCCAGCCCTGAACAATTTTTGCTACACACCGAACTTAAAGGAAATCACACCATGAACTTCACCACTTATTACCGTTACGACACCTGCACCGCCTGGCGATTTAGCAAGCTCCGTTCGGGACAGCCTGCCGCCTCCGATCGGTCACCTATTGGTGGCAAGCCAACACACGCAGCCAATACAGCCAATTGTCGAACACCCCAGTAGGGCAGAGCGCGCGGGAACAGCCCGCCGCTTGCCCAGGAAGCACAAATCATGAACTCCTCTATCGCCGCACTGCCCGTTACCACCCTGTCCAGCGCCAATGAAGCGCTGACCCAGCGTTTGCCCAGCGCCCTTGAGCTCAAGCACCAATTGCCCCTGAGCCCGTTCCTGACCGAGCAAGTCAACGCTCATCGCCAGGCCATCCGCGCGATTCTCAATGGTCAAGACTCCCGCCTGCTCGTCATCGTCGGCCCCTGCTCGATCCATGATCCCGAATCCGCCATGGAATACGCGCGCAATCTGAAGAAGCTGGCCAATGACGTCAGTGACCAGATGCTGCTGGTGATCCGCGCCTACGTCGAAAAACCGCGCACCACCATCGGCTGGAA
The DNA here is from genome assembly GCF_012985645.1 of Pseudomonas sp. WS 5410. Lineage (NCBI taxonomy): Bacteria > Pseudomonadati > Pseudomonadota > Gammaproteobacteria > Pseudomonadales > Pseudomonadaceae > Pseudomonas > Pseudomonas sp. WS 5410. The sequence goes on from NZ_JAAQWS010000001.1 coordinate 687,697, forward strand.
AGGCCTGGCCTACGACCCGCACCTGGATGGCAGCGATGACATGGCCGCCGGCCTGACGCTGTCGCGGGAACTGATGCGCGAAATGCTGCGCCTGGGCCTGCCGGTCGCCACCGAACTGTTACAACCGATGGCCGCCGGCTACTTCGACGACGTGCTCAGTTGGGTGGCCATTGGCGCCCGCACCACCGAATCGCAGATCCACCGGGAAATGGCCAGCGGCCTGGGCATGCCCGTCGGCTTCAAGAACGGTACCGACGGCGGCGTAGCCATCGCCTGTGACGCCATGCGTTCGGCGGCCCACCCGCACCGCCACTTCGGCGTCGACAGCCAGGGCCATCCGGCGATCATCCAGACCCCGGGCAACGCCGACACCCACCTGGTGTTGCGCGGCGGCCACCGTGGCCCGAACTACGATCGCCAGAGCGTGGCCCAGGTCAAGACCGACCTGACCAAAAGCAAAGTGGCCACGCGGATCATGGTCGATTGCAGCCACGCCAACAGCGGCAAGGACCCGATGCGCCAACCGGCGGTATTCAATGATGTGCTGGAGCAACGCTTGCAGGGCGACACCTCGCTGATCGGCATGATGCTGGAGAGTCATTTGTTCGAAGGCTGCCAGCCCCTCAGCCCGTCGATGCGCTACGGCGTCTCGGTGACCGACGGCTGCCTGGGTTGGGACGGGACTGAGCAGTTGCTGCGTGAAGCAGCCGCACGTCTGCGCGATCAAGCCTGATGTAAATCAGTGGAACTTTGCCGGGAAATAACCGCCTGAATCCGGTACGCTCACCTTTTTTATTCAAGGAGTTACCCACCATGGCCAAAGCCACCGCCCGTCACATCCTGGTTGCCACCGAAGACAAGTGCAACGAACTGAAAGCCCAGATCGAAGGCGGCGCTGATTTCGCAGTAGTCGCCAAAGCCAACTCCAGCTGCCCATCGAGCCGCGACGGCGGCAACCTGGGTTCGTTCGGTCCTGGCCAGATGGTCAAGGAATTCGACGCGGTCGTATTCAGCGCACCGGTCAATACCGTGCAAGGCCCAGTGAAAACCCAGTTCGGTTATCACCTGCTGGAAGTGACCAGCCGCCAGGACTGATCCACGTCTTCGCAGCACTCAACGGCCCGCCTTTTGGTGGGCCGTTGTGTTTGCGGGGTCGCCAGGTGACTGGCGACCCGCGCACGGTTAGGGTACAAGTCCCCTTCCTTCTTCACCCGGTGCTCAAGGCTGATAATGCGACTGGATTTCCTCACGTTCGTTGGCTCTACCCTGGCCCTGCTGCTGGCGAGTACCGCCTCGTTCGCAGCCCCGCAACATGCATTGACCGTCTACGGCGAGCCTGCCAAGTACCCTGCCGGCTTCAGCCATTTTGACTATGTAAACCCCGACACCCCCAAGGGTGGCAGCCTCAAGCGCTCGGCCCTCGAGGTCGGCCGCTTCGACCATGTGCTGCCGTATATCGACAAAGGCATCGGCGTCAGCCAGTTGGACGGCTGGGTGTATTCGCCCCTGGCCTACCGCTCACTGGATGAGCCCTATACCGTCTACGGCCTGGTCGCGCAAAAGATGGAGCGCGCCGAGGACGGCCTGTACCTGCGGTTTTTCCTCAACCCCAAGGCACGTTTTGCCGACGGCAAGCCGATCACCGCAGAAGATGTGCGCTACAGCTTCAACCTGCTGATGACCCAGGGCAGCCTGCGCTTTCGCACACTGTTTGCCGACGTCAAGCACGTCGAGGTCGAAGGCCCGCTGCAAGTGCGCTTTGACTTCGCCAGCAATGAAAACCGCACCCTGCCCCTGGATCTCGCGACCCTGCCGGTGTTCCCCGAGCATTGGTGGAAGAGCCGCGACTTTGCCAATGGTGGCGGCTATGAAGCGCCCCTGGGCAGCGGCCCGTACAAGGTCAGCAAAATCAATGCCGGCAGTACCATCACCTTCCAGCGCGATCCCGACTGGTGGGGCAAGGACTTGCCCGTCAGCCGCGGCCTGTACAACTTCGACCGCCTGAGCCTGGAGTACTTCGGCGATACCGAAGTCGCGCGCCAGGTCCTGCGCGGCGGTGCCTACGACTTCAATCGCGAGTTCTCCGCCACCGGCTATTCCATCGGCTACAACGGCCCGGCCCTGGACGATGGCCGCCTGCAACGCGCGCACCTGGCCAAGCACGCCCCGCAAACGGCCCAGGGCTATGTGTTCAATGTGCAAAAACCGATGTTCCAGGACCGCCGCGTGCGCCAGGCCCTGGCCATGCTCTGGGATTTCGAGTGGGCCAACCGGCAGATGATGCGCAACCTGTATATCCGCCAGCAAAGCTACTTTTCCAACAGCCCGCTGGCCGCCACTCAATTGCCCGACGCCCAGGAGCTGGCGATTCTCGAGCCCCTGCGCGGGCAGATCCCCGACGAAGTCTTTACCCAGGTGTTCAAGGCGCCGACCACCGACGGCAGCGGCATGATCCGCGACAAGCAGCTACAAGCCCTGGCCCTGCTGGAAGACGCCGGCTGGACGCCCAAGGGCGACAAACTGGTGAATGCCGCCGGCGAGCCCCTGGAGTTCACCTTCCTCAATGTGCAAAACGGCCTGGAACGCCTGCTGCTGCCCTATAAACGCAACCTGGCGCAGATCGGCATCACCCTCAACATCCGGCGCATCGACTCGTCCCAGTACGTCAACCGCCTGATGACCCGGGACTACGACATGATCGTCACCGGCTTCCCGGTCACCACCTCGCCGGGCATGGAGCTGTACAACTACTTCGGTTCGTCGTCGGCGTTCGACCCGGGCAGCAACAACTACATCGTCCTGCAAAACCCGGCGGTCGATACCCTGGTCACCGGCCTGGTACGCGCCACCACCCAGGCACAGATGCTCAGCTACGCCCATGCCCTGGACCGGGTGCTGCAATGGAATTACTACTGGATCCCCAATTACTACCCGCCCGGCACCTCGGCGGCGTGGTGGAACCGCTTCGGTCGCCCGGCCATCGAGGCCAGCAACGACGAAGCACTGGAATCGTGGTGGGAAGTCAGCCCCACGCCACTGACCAATGAGCAGATGAAAGCCGAACTGAGCAAGCCGCGAGGTGCCCACTGATGTTTGCCTATATCGTGCGGCGCCTGCTGCTGATCATTCCGACCCTGGTGATTATCCTGCTGGTGAACTTTGTGATCGTCCAGGCCGCGCCCGGCGGGCCGGTGGAGCAAGCCATCGCCCACTTGCAGGGGATTGGCGGCGGGGGCGTCGGCGGCTCGGCCGGCGACGGCGTCAGCAGTGGCTCCCGCGCCAGTCGCGGTCTTGACCCCAAGCTGATCAAGGACATCGAAAAACAATACGGCTTCGACAAATCCGCCCCCGAACGCCTGTGGCTGATGCTCAAGAACTATGCCCAGCTGGATTTCGGCAACAGCTTCTTTCGCGGCGCCACGGTGATCGACCTGATCCTGGAAAAGTTGCCGGTGACCCTTTCCCTCGGCCTCTGGGCAACCCTGATCACCTACCTGGTGTCGATCCCCCTGGGGATCCGCAAGGCGGTGCGCCACGGCAGCAGTTTCGATGTATGGAGCAGCACCGCCATCGTCATTGGCTACGCGATGCCGGCCTTCCTGTTTGCGATGTTTTTGATCGTGGTCTTTGCCGGCGGCAGCACCTTGAACTGGTTCCCGGTGCGCGGCCTGGTGTCGGAGAACTTCGAGCAACTGAGCACCCTGGGCAAGATCGCCGATTACTTCTGGCACCTGGTGCTGCCGGTCAGCGCCCTGGTGATCGGTGGTTTCGCCACCTTGACCATCCTCACCAAAAACTCGTTCCTCAATGAAATCACGCGTCAGTACGTGGTCACGGCACGCGCCAAAGGCCTGAGCGAGCGGCGCGTGCTCTACGGCCATGTGTTTCGCAACGCCATGCTGCTGGTGATCTCCGGGATCCCCCAGGCGTTTATCAGTGTGTTCTTCGCCGGCTCGCTGCTGATCGAGGTGATCTTCTCCCTCGACGGTCTGGGCCGCATGAGCTACGAAGCCGCGGTGTCGCGGGACTATCCGGTGGTGTTTGGTTCGCTGTTTATCTTCACCCTGTTTGGCCTGCTGATAAAACTGATCGGCGACCTCTGCTACACCCTGGTGGACCCGCGTATCGACTTCGCCGCGAGGAACGCCTGATGCTCAATCTGTCTCCTGTAGCCCGTCGCCGCTTCGAACGTTTCAAGCAAAACCGCCGGGGCTGGTGGTCGCTGTGGCTGTTTATCGGCCTGTTTATCCTGACCCTGGGCGGCGAGTTGATCGCCAACGACAAACCCCTGGTGCTCAGCTATCAGGACCAGTTGTATTTCCCGGTGTTCAAGCGCTACACCGAGCAGCAGTTCGGCGGGCAACTGCCATTCCAGGCCGACTACCGCAGTGACTACGTGCAGCAACTGATCAAGCAAGACGGCGGCTGGATGCTGTTCCCGCCGATACCCTTCAGCGACGACACACCCAACTACGAGCTGACCCGCCCTGCCCCCAGCCCGCCGTCCACGGTGAACTGGCTGGGCACCGACGACCAGTCCCGCGATGTGCTGGCGCGGGTGATCTTCGGCGCGCGGGTGTCGATCCTGTTCGCCCTCGGCCTGACCCTGATCAGCGCCGTCATCGGCATTGCCGCCGGCGCCTTGCAGGGCTATTACGGCGGCTGGGTCGACCTGCTCGGCCAGCGCATCCTTGAAGTGTGGTCGGGGCTGCCGGTCCTGTACCTGCTGATCATCCTCTCGGGGTTTGTCGAGCCGAACTTCTGGTGGCTGCTGGGGATCATGGCGCTGTTTTCCTGGCTGGCCCTGGTGGATGTGGTGCGTGCCGAGTTCCTGCGCGGGCGCAACCTGGAGTACGTGAAAGCCGCACGCGCCCTGGGCCTGGGCGACGCCAAGATCATTCGCCGGCACATCCTGCCGAACGCGATGACCGCCACCCTGAGCTATCTGCCTTTTATCCTGACCGGGGCGATTTCCACCCTCAGCGCCCTGGACTTTCTCGGCTTCGGCATGCCGGCGGGCAGCGCGTCCCTCGGTGAGTTGATCGCCCAGGGCAAGCAGAACCTGCAAGCACCGTGGCTCGGGCTCACGGCCTTTTTCACCCTGGCGCTGATTCTGTCGCTGCTGGTATTTATCGGCGAGGCGCTGCGTGACGCCTTCGACCCACGATCATGAAGGGCGATGCATCCATGACTGACAACCTGATCGAGATCCGCGACCTGTGCGTCGCCTTCAGCGGCCAGACCGTGGTGCGCAACCTGAGCCTGGATGTGCGCCCCGGCGAGTGCCTGGCACTGGTGGGCGAGTCGGGCTCGGGCAAGTCGGTGACCGCCCATTCGATCCTGCAACTGCTGCCCCAGGCCGGCACCGTTACCACAGGGTCGGTGCGCTATCGCGGCCAGGAGCTGATCGGCGCCGAGGCCGGCACCCTGCAAAAGCTGCGCGGCAACCGCATCGCGATGATCTTCCAGGAGCCGATGACCTCCCTCAACCCCTTGCACAGCATCGAAAAGCAGATCGGCGAAACCCTGCTGCTGCACAAAGGCCTGGGCGGCAAGGCGGCGCAGGCACGCATCCTCGAACTGCTGGACCTGGTGGGCATTCGCGACCCCCAGGAACGCCTCAAGTCCTACCCCCACCAGTTGTCGGGTGGCCAGCGCCAGCGGGTGATGATCGCCATGGCTCTGGCCTGCGAACCGGAACTGCTGATCGCCGATGAGCCGACCACCGCCCTGGATGTGACGGTGCAGCGCAAGATTCTGCTGCTGCTCAAATCCTTGCAGCAACGCCTGGGCATGTCGCTGCTGCTGATCAGCCACGACCTCAACCTGGTGCGCAGCATTGCCCAGCGCGTGTGCGTGATGCAGGCCGGGGAAATTGTCGAGCAGGCCGACTGCCAAACCCTGTTCAATGCCCCGCAACATCCCTACAGCCGCCTGCTGCTGGATGCCGAACCGGTCGGTACCGCACTGTGCCAGGATCAGCGCGAGACGGTGTTACAGGTCACCGGCCTGAGTGTGCGCTTCCCCATCGGTGGCGGGCTGTTTCGGCGCAAGCAGTACCTGCAGGCGGTGGACGGCATCAGCCTGGACCTGCAACGGGGCAAGACCCTGGGGATCGTCGGCGAGTCCGGCTCCGGCAAGTCCACCCTGGGCCAGGCGATCCTGCGTCTGCTCGACTCCAGCGGCAGCATCCGCTTCCAGGGCGAGGCCCTCGACAGCCTCAGCCAGAAACAGATGCGCCCGTGGCGCAAGCAGATGCAGGTGGTATTCCAGGATCCCTACGGCAGCCTCAGCCCGCGCATGTCGGTACAGCAGATCATCAGCGAAGGCCTGGAAGTACACGCGCCATGCAGCCCACAGGAGCGTGACGCCCAGGTGATCAAAGTGCTGCAGGATGTGGGCCTCGACCCGGCCAGCCGTCACCGCTACCCCCACGAATTTTCCGGCGGCCAGCGCCAACGCATCGCCATCGCCCGCGCCCTGGTGCTGCGCCCGGCCTTGATGCTGCTGGACGAGCCGACTTCGGCCCTGGACCGCACCGTGCAAAAACAAGTGGTGGCGCTGCTGCGTGAACTGCAGGAAAAATACGCCCTGACCTACCTGTTTATCAGCCATGACCTGGCCGTGGTACGGGCCATGGCCCACGATATGATCGTGATCAAGGATGGCCAGGTGGTTGAGCGCGGGCCATGCGCTGACGTCTTTGCCGCCCCACAGCATCCCTACACTCAAGAGCTGCTTGCTGCCGCGCACGCTCCCCTGTAGGAGCCGGCTCCTACCATTGAACTCATCCTTTATTTTTGGCGCCCCGACCATGAACACCACCGAAAGCCTCAAGGACTACCCGCACGTTCGCGGCCTGGCGATCCAGTCCCTGTTCGAGATCATCGAGCAGTCCAGCGAAGGCACGGTGATTGTCGACCGCGACGCCAACATCGTGTGGATGAACGAGCGCTACGCCAAGCGCTTCGGCCTGAAAAGCGCCGACCAGGCCATCGGCCAACCTTGCGAGCAGGTGATCTCCAACAGCCTGTTACGCCAGGTGGTGCGCAGTGACCAGCCGATCCTCCTGGATATCCAGGACACGCCCAAAGGCCCGTTGGTGGTGATGCGCCTGCCGATCCACGACGATGCCGGCAAGGTCATCGGCGCCATCGGCTTTGCCCTGTTCGATGAGTTGCGCAACCTCTCGCCGATGATCGAGCGCTACCTGAGCATGCAACAGGAACTGGCTTCGACCCGTTCGCTGCTGCGTTCACGCCAGAGCAAGTACAACTTCGCGCACTTTATCGGCACCAGCGCTGCCAGCCTCGAGGTCAAGCGCCGGGCGCGGCGCAGCGCGAGTGCCGAGTCGCCGGTGTTGCTGCTGGGCGAGACCGGCACCGGCAAGGAGCTGCTGGCCCAGGCCATCCATGGTGCGTCACCCCGAGCCAATAAAGCGTTTGTCAGCATCAACAGCGCCGCCATCCCCCATGACCTTCTGGAAGCCGAGTTCTTCGGCACCGCGCCCGGCGCCTTCACCGGCGCCGACCGCAAGGGCCGCCCCGGCAAATTGCAAATCGCCCAGGGCGGGACGTTGTTCCTCGATGAAATCGGCGACATGCCATTGCCCCTGCAAAGCAAACTGCTGCGGGTGCTGCAGGAGAAAGAATTTGAGCCGGTGGGCTCCAACGAGATGATCCACAGCGACGTGCGGGTGATTGCCGCGACCTCCACCGACCTGGAAGCGGCGATCAAGCGTGGCGAGTTTCGCGCCGACTTGTATTACCGCCTCAACGTGTTGCCGATCCAGGTCCCGCCCCTGCGCGAACGCCTGGACGATATCCCGGCGTTGAGTGAAGCAATCCTCGAAGAACTGCGCAGCCAGCATGAACTGGACCGCGAAGCCCTGGCACTGCTGGCCCAGCATGCCTGGCCAGGGAATATCCGCGAGCTGCGCAACGTACTGGAGCGCGCCGCGTTGCTCAGTGATGACCTGGTGTTGGATGCGCAGGAGATTCGTGCGGCGATCGGCACCTTCAGCCCGGTGGAGCGTAGCGCTGTGGCGCCCGTAGAGGTCGAAACCTTCAGCGTGGCGCGGGAGCGGTTTGATCGGCAGTTGATTGGTGCGGCGTTGCGCCAATGCGGGGGCAATGTGATCGAGGCCGCCAAGCAATTGGGACTCGGGCGCTCGACGCTGTACAAGAAGATGGTGGCGTTGGGCATCGAGCAATCTCAATAAAGAGACACATATCTCAAAACAAAGACACCCCCATGTGGGAGCGGGCTTGCTCGCGAATGCGGTCTATCAGCAACAAAATCATTGCCTGACACAGCGCCTTCGCGAGCAAGCCCGTTCCCACATTGGAATTTCATCTGTCTTGAAATAGAGACTCAGCATGAAAATCACAGTACAGTAATTATAAATATCCATACATATCAATAATTTACAAACTTGGCACGCTTCCCGCTATAGCCCCTTCCTACAGCTACACCCCACAACAATAACAATCCGATGGAGACACACCATGAGTGTGATCATTGCCCTGGCGGCGCTCGCGCTGCTGATGCTGGCTGCCTACCGTGGCTATAGCGTCATCCTGTTTGCCCCTATCGCCGCCCTCGGCGCGGTGTTGCTCACTGACCCTTCCGCCGTCGCCCCAGCCTTTACCGGGGTGTTCATGGAAAAAATGGTCGGCTTTATCAAACTGTATTTCCCGGTATTCCTGCTCGGCGCGGTGTTCGGCAAGCTGATCGAGCTGTCGGGCTTTTCGCGCTCGATTGTCGCGGCCGCCATCCGCTTGCTCGGCACCCGCCAGGCGATGCTGGTGATCGTGCTGGTGTGTGCCTTGCTGACCTACGGCGGCGTGTCGCTGTTTGTGGTGGTGTTTGCGGTGTACCCGTTCGCCGCCGAGATGTTCCGCCAGAGCAATATCCCCAAGCGTCTGATCCCGGCGACCATTGCCCTGGGCGCGTTCTCGTTCACCATGGACGCCCTGCCCGGCACGCCGCAGATTCAGAACATCATCCCCAGCACCTTTTTCAACACCACCGCCTGGGCCGCGCCCTGGCTGGGCGTGATCGGCACGATCTTTGTGTTCTGCGCCGGCATGCTGTACCTGGCGCGCCAGCGCAACAAGGCCCAGCGTGCCGGTGAAGGCTATGGCACCGACTTGCGCAACGAGCCGGAAACCGCCGAAGACCTGAGCCTGCCCAACCCGTGGATCGCCCTGTCGCCGCTGATTCTGGTGGGGGTGATGAACCTGCTGTTCACCCACTGGATCCCGCAGTGGTACGGCAAGACCCACAGCCTCGCCCTGCCGGGCATGAGCGCACCGGTGACCACCGAAATCGCCAAGCTCACCGCGATCTGGGCGGTGCAGGCGGCCTTGCTGGTGGGGATCATCATGGTCCTGGTGTTCGGCTTCCAGGCGATCAAGAGCAAGCTGGCCGAAGGCAGTAAAAGCGCAGTCAGCGGCGCGCTGCTGGCGGCGATGAACACCGCTTCGGAATACGGCTTCGGCGCGGTCATCGCCTCGTTGCCAGGCTTCCTGGTGCTGGCGGACTGGCTCAAGGGCATCCCCAACCCGCTGGTCAACGAAGCGATTACCGTGACCCTGCTGGCCGGCATCACCGGCTCGGCGTCCGGCGGCATGAGCATCGCCCTGGCGGCCATGTCCGAGAGCTTTATTTCCGCGGCCCATGCCGCCAATATCCCTCTGGAAGTGCTGCACCGGGTCGCGGCCATGGCCAGCGGCGGCATGGACACCCTGCCGCACAACGGCGCGGTCATTACCCTGTTGGCGGTCACCGGGCTGACCCACCGCGAAGCCTACAAGGATATTTTCGGCATCACGATCATCAAGACCCTCGCGGTGTTCGTGGTGATCGGTACTTTCTACGCCACCGGTATTGTGTGAGGTTTTCATGACGACATTGAACGGCAAGACCGCCCTGGTCACCGGCTCCACCAGCGGCATCGGCCTGGGGATTGCCCTGAGCCTGGCCAAGGCCGGCGCCAATCTGATCCTCAACGGGTTCGGCGATGCCAGCGCGGTGATCGCCCAGGTGCAAGCCTTCGGCGGCAAAGTCGGCCATCACCCGGCGGATGTCAGCGACCCGGCGCAAATCGCCGAGATGGTCGCCTACGCCGAGCGCGAGTTCGGCGGCATCGACATCCTGGTGAACAACGCGGGCATTCAGCATGTGGCGGCAGTGGAAGACTTCCCGGTGGAGCGCTGGGACTCGATCATCGCGATCAACCTGTCGTCGGTGTTCCACAGCACGCGCCTGAGCCTGCCGGGCATGAAGACCAAGGGCTGGGGACGGATCGTCAATATCGCCTCGGTACACGGCCAGGTCGGCTCGGTCGGCAAGGCCGCGTACGTCGCAGCCAAGCACGGGGTGATCGGCCTGACCAAAGTGGTCGGCCTGGAAACCGCCACCAGCAATGTGACCTGCAATGCCATCTGCCCCGGCTGGGTCCTGACCCCGCTGGTGCAAAAGCAGATCGACGATCGCATTGCTACAGGCGTAGACCCGCAACAGGCCCAGCATGATCTGCTGGCCGAGAAGCAGCCCTCCCTGGAGTTCGTCACCCCACCACAACTGGGTGAACTGGTACTGTTCCTGTGCAGCGAAGCCGGCAGCCAGGTACGTGGCGCGGCGTGGAATATTGATGGTGGGTGGTTGGCCCAGTAACCCAAACACCGCAAATCCCCTGTAGGCGCAGGCAAGCCTGCGCCCACAGTTTGGATGTGTGGTGCCTGGCAGATTTCATACAAGAACAAGAGAGTGCGCCATGTCCGATATCCTCTGGCAACCCAGCCCGGAACGCATCCACACCACCCGGATGGACCAGTTCCGGCGCTTTATCAATGATCGCCACGCCTTGCAGATCAACGATTACCCCACCCTGCACCAATGGAGCATCGACCAGCGCCCGGATTTCTGGGCGGCGATTGTCGAGTTCTTCGACGTGCAGTTTCGTACGCCACCCAGCACCGTGCTGGTGGAAGGCACGCAGATGCCCAGCGCCCAGTGGTTTCCCGGCGCCACCCTGAACTTTGCCGAGCACCTGCTGCGCCGCCGCGATGACCACCCCGCCGTGGTCGCCATCGGCGAAGACGGCCAGCGCGAACAACTGAGCTACGCCGAACTGGCCCGCCACGTCGCCGGCCTGCAACGCAGCCTGCAAGCGGCGGGCGTGGGCCTGGGTGATCGGGTGGCGGCGTGCATGCCCAATACCTGGCAAACCCTGGTGGGCATGCTTGCCACTACCAGTCTCGGGGCGATCTGGTCGTGTTCCTCGCCGGACTTCGGCACCCAAGGGGTGATCGACCGCTTCGGCCAGATCGAGCCCAAGGTGCTGATCACCTGCGCCGGTTATCGCTATGCCGGCAAGCTGATCGACCAGAGCGCCAAGCTCAATGAAATCCTCGACCGCCTGCCGTCCCTGCAACACCTGATCATCGTGCCCTACGCCCGACCCGAGGCGCGCGTCGAGGATTACCCGACCCAGGCCAACGTCGCCCTGTGGGATGACTTCTACCGCCCCGGCGGCGAACCGCAGTTTGTCGCCGTGCCCTTCGACCATCCGCTGTACATCCTCTACTCCAGCGGCACCACCGGCGTGCCCAAATGCATCATCCACAGTACCGGCGGCGTGCTGCTGACTCACCTCAAGGAACATGGCCTGCACGCCGACCTGTCACGCGACGACTGCCTGTTTTACTACACCACCTGCGGCTGGATGATGTGGAACTGGCTGGTGTCGGCCCTGGCCATCGGTGCCACGGTAGTGCTGTACGACGGCTCGCCGTTTCATCCGGGGCCGGAGCGCCTGATTGACCTGATCTACCAGGAGCGCATCAGCGTGTTCGGCACCAGCCCGAAATTCCTCGCCACCCTGGAAAAGGCCGGCCTGCAACCGCGTCGCAGCCATGACCTGGGCAGCCTCAAGTGCCTGATCTCGACCGGCTCGCCACTGTCGCCCCAGAGCTACGACTACGTGTACCGCGACATCAAACAGGAGCTGTGCCTGTCGTCGATGTCGGGCGGTACCGATATCGTCTCCTGCTTTGTCATCGGCAACCCGGTGCTGCCGGTACGGCGCGGCGAAATGCAGTGCAAGAGCCTGGCGATGGCCATCGAAGTGTGGGACGACCAGGGCCGGGCGCTGGTCGGCGAAAAAGGCGAACTGGTATGCACCCGGCACTTCCCGGCCATGCCCATTGGCCTGTGGAATGACCCACAGGGGGAAAAACTGCGCGCCTCGTATTTCAGCCAGTTCCCCGGCGTCTGGGCCCAGGGCGACTATGCCGAGCAACGCGCCAATGGCAGCCTGCTGATCCATGGCCGTTCGGATGCGGTGCTCAACCCCGGTGGCGTGCGCATCGGTACGGCGGAAATCTACCGCCAGGTGGAAAAAGTCCCCCAGGTCCTGGAAAGCCTGGCCATCGGCCAACGCTGGCAGGACGACGTGCGCGTGGTGCTGTTTGTGCGCCTCAATGACGGTGAACACCTGGACGCCGCGCTTGAGCAGCAGATCCGCGAGGTGATCCGCGCCAACACCACGCCGCGCCATGTGCCGGCGAAGATCCTCAGTGTCAGCGACATCCCGCGCACCATCAGCGGCAAGATCGTCGAGTTGGCGGTAAGGAATGTCGTGCATGGCGAACCGGTGAAAAACACCGATGCCCTGGCCAACCCCGAAGCCCTGGAGCAGTTTCGCGACCGCCCTGAGCTGGCATAAAGGATGAAAGGTTTCAGCGCCCACACACTCATTTGAAGATAAACCCCTCAAGCATGCTATTTTTCGGGGGGTAGGCAGCCGTTTCCGCAGCACGGGATAATCGGCCTCTGTCATTCTTCAAGCGTTACGCGCGGGACACTTACACATGAACGGATCACCCACCGGCAGCCAGGCCGCGGCCCTGATCGCACGGCTGGACTGGGCCACAAGCCCCCTCGGTGATGCCAGCCATTGGCCACAAAGCCTGCGCACGGCAGTCGATATCGTCATCCACTCACCGATGCCGATGCTGTTGCTGTGGGGCGACGAACTCACGCAGATCTACAACGATGGCTTCGCCCTGCTGGCCGGCAACAAGCACCCCCAGGCCTTCGGCCAGCCGACCCACCAGGTCTGGCCGGAGATGCAACACTTCACCGCCCCGATCTACAGCGCCGTACTGGCCGGCCAGGTGCGCACCTTCAGCGAGCAGCGTTTTATCCTGCAGCGCAATCACCGTGATACGGAAATCTGGCTGGACCTGACCTACAGCCCGATCCGCGACGAACGTGGCCAGGTCGCCGGGGTCCTGGTGACGGCGATTGAAACCAACGAGCGCCGGCAACTCGCCCAGGAGCTGCAACAACGCTCCGAGGCCAGCCTCAAGGCCCAGCACGATACCGAGCAACGCTTGCAACTGGCCCTGGCCGCCACCGATGCAGTGGGCACCTGGGACTGGGATATCAGCGAAGACCGCTTTATTGCCGACAGCCATTTTGCCCAACTTCATGGGGTTGATCCGGCTAAAGCCCGGCAGTTGCCCATCAGTGATTACCTGCAAGGCGTGCACCCGGAAGACCGTGGCATGGTGGCCCGCAGCATCAAGCATTGCATCAGCCATGGCTCCGAGTACGCCGAGGAATATCGCCTGCTCCAGGCCGACGGCCAGGTGCGCTGGGTGTTTGCCCGTGGCCGCTGCTACAAGGATCACCACGGCCGGCCGGCGCGCTTTCTCGGGGCGGCCCTGGACCTGACCGAACGCAAGCACACCGAGCAAGCCCTGCGCCAGAGCCAGACCGAGCTGCAGTTGATCATCAACGCGATGCCGGTGCTGATCGGTTATGTCGATCACGAAGAGCGCTTTCGCCTGAACAACAGCGCCTACCTCGACTGGTATGGCCTGACCCCGCAAGAGCTGTATGGCAAGACCATCCGCGAAGTGATCGGCGCCGAGATCTATGCCGGGCGCGCCGATAAGATCGCCGCCGCCCTCAAGGGCAAGGCCTGCAGTTTCATTACCGTCACCCCCCATCGCGATGGCCGGCCCCGGCATGCGCTGATGAAGTACCTGCCGCGCTTCAGCGCCGATGGCTCGGTCAATGGTTTCTACATCTTTGTGATTGATGAGACCGAGCGCAAACTCACCGAGGAAGCCCTGCGCCACCTCAACGACAACCTCGAAGAACGCGTGGCCCAGCGTACCCAGGCGCTGGCCGAAGCCAACCAGCGCCTGCAAAACGAAATGTTCGAGCGCGAGCGTGCCGAAGACGCGCTGCGCCATGCGCAAAAAATGGAAGCGGTCGGCCAGCTTACCGGTGGGATAGCCCATGACTTCAACAATATGCTCACCGGGATCATCGGCAGCCTGGACCTGATGCAGCGCTACATCGCCGCCGGCCGTAGCGATGAGATCGGCCGCTTCACCGACGCCGCCGTGTCCTCGGCCCATCGCGCCGCCGCCCTGACCCATCGCCTGCTGGCCTTCTCCCGGCGCCAGTCCCTGGACCGCCGGCCCCTGGACCCGAACCAGTTGGTCGCGTCCCTGGAAGACCTGTTCCGCCGTACCAAAGGCGCCCATATCGAACTCAAGGTGCAGCTGGGCAGCGATATCTGGCCGGTAAACACCGACGCCAGCCAACTGGAAAACGCCCTGCTCAACCTGGTGATCAACGCCCGCGATGCCATGCCTGATGGTGGGCTACTGAGCATCGAGACCGCCAACAGCTACCTCGACGGCACCGACATCACCACCCTGGAGCCGGTCAAGGCCGGCGACTACGTGATGCTCGGCGTGTGCGACAACGGCGCCGGCATGACCCCGAAAATCCTGGCCAAGGCCTTCGACCCCTTCTTTACCACCAAGCCCATCGGCCAGGGCACCGGCCTGGGATTGTCGATGATCTATGGTTTTGCCCAGCAATCGGGCGGCCACGTCACGATCCACAGTGAACCGGGCCGGGGCACCTGCGTGCGCCTGTACCTGCCGCGCCTGCATGGCACCGCCCTGGAAAAAGTCCCGCCGCAGGTCCCCGTGGAAGCCCCCCTGGCGCTGGACGGCGAAGCCGTGGTGGTGGTCGAGGACGATGCGGCGGTGCGTATGCTGGTGGTCAACCTGCTGGATGAATTGGGCTACACCGCCCACCAGGCGGCCGACGCACGCGCAGCCCTGCCACTGCTGGAGTCCGACCTGCGGGTGGACTTGCTGGTGACCGATGTCGGCCTGCCCGGCATGAACGGCCGGCAACTGGCGGAAATCGCCCGCCAGCACCGCCCTACACTCAAGGTGCTGTTCATGACCGGCTACGCCGAGACCGCCGCCGAGCGCCAGGGCTTTCTGGAGGACGGCATGGACATGGTGGCCAAGCCGTTTTCCATTGACCAGTTGGCCACGAAAATCCGCAGCATGATCGGCGTCAAAGGCCAAGTTGATGCATAATCCCGCGCCTTCAAGCCCGACCGTTGCAAGGTAACTGCCCGATGAAAGCCCAAGCCCGCCATATCCTGGTCAAGACCAGCGAAGAAGCCGAACAACTCAAGCAGCGTATTGCCAAGGGCGAAGCCTTTGATGTGCTGGCCAAGAAGTTCTCCACCTGCCCGTCCGGCAAGCGCGGCGGCGATCTGGGTGAAGTGCGGCCGGGGCAGATGGTCGGGGTGATTGATGCGGTGATTTTCAAGAAACCGCTGCGGGTGGTGCATGGGCCGATCAAGAGCAAGTTTGGGTATCACCTGGTGCAGGTGTTCTACCGCGACTAGAGCACCCTGATCGTTCCCACGCTCCGCGTGGGAACGATCAGGGTGCTCTGCGTCCGCTTCTGGGACGCGGAGCGTCCGTAGCTGCATTCCCACGCGGAGCGTGGGAATGATCAGTCCCTGGGAATCAGCGCCCCCGGAATCTGGATCACCCGGCTGGCCAACCGATGCCCCGCCAAAGCCGCCTCTTGCGGTGAACCACCCCTGAGCCGACTGGCCAGATACGCTGCGCTGAACGAATCCCCCGCCGCCGTGGTGTCCACCACCTTTTCGACCACCTGCGCCGGCACCGCAAAACGCTCCCCGCCCTGGCGAATCAGGCAGTCATCCGCGCCGCGCTTGAGCACCACTTCCTCGATCCCTGGATAAGCGGCGAACACCTGCTCACTGTCGGCATAGCCAAACAGGGCACGCTCGTCGTCTTCGGTGAGCAAGGCCATATCCACCTGCGCCAACACCTGCTGATAGGCCTCACGAGCGGCTTCGACACTGGCCCACAGACGCGGCCGGTAGTTGTTGTCGAACACCACCCGGGCGCCACGCTGGCGGGCTTCCAGCAACGCGGCCAACAGGCGCACGCGCCCCACTTCGCCCAATACAGCCAGGGTGATACCGCTGAAATACAGCACGTCATAACACGGCAAGGCCGCCAGGACCGGCTCGGCCCCTGGCGTGGTGAAGCAATCGCGCACCGCCGCTTCGTTGCGCCAATAGAGGAATTTGCGCTCGCCGTGGGCATCGGTCTGGATGCAGTACAAACCCGGCAGGCGCCCCGGCAAGCGCTGGACCCGGTCCAGGCCAAGGCCTTCGGCGACCCATTGCTGACACATGGCATCGCTGAAACTGTCATCGCCCAGGGCGGTGACGTAATCCACCGTGCTGCTGGCCCCCAGTTCACGGCGCAGGTAGACGGCGGTGTTCAGGGTGTCGCCACCGAAGCTCTGTTGCAGGCTGCCGTCGGCGCGGTGTTGCAGTTCGATCATGCATTCGCCGATCAGGGCGATGCGCGGGTGTGGGGTCATATTTGGATTCTCGGCTGGGTTTTGGGGCCTCATCGCAGGCCAGCCAGCTCCCACATTGGAATGTTTTCACAAATCCCAATGTGGGAACTGGCTTGCCTGGGATGGCCGCGACGCGCTCTAGAAACAGGTGTGCAATGTCTCGATCACCTGCAACTGCTCATCCACCAAACACCCCACCTGCCACTTATCAAAGGTCAGGCACGGGTGCGAGGTGCCAAACGAGATGATGTCGCCAATACGCAGTTCAACCCCCGCCGCCACGCTCATGAAGGCATGCTGGTCCATCACCGCCGTGACCTTGCAGGCACTCACGTCATCGCCCACCGCCGGCAGCACGCCAGCCTTGTAGCGCTTGAGGGGCACCGGCAGGCCGGCGTCGTAGGCCACGTCGCGCTTGCCCAGGGCGATCACTGCAAACCCCGGCTGCGGCAACGACTGCACATGGGCCCAGACTTCCAGGGCCGGGCGCAGGCCCTCCGTGAGGTCGCTGCGCCGGTCCAGCACGCAGCATTGCGCCTCCTTGTAGATGCCGTGGTCGTGGGCCACATAGCTGCCGGGGCGCAGCACGCTGAGGAAGCGCCCTTCGGCGTTTTGCGCGGCGAAAGACTCGGCGATCAGGTCATACCAGGCCGAACCCGACGCGGTGATGATCGGCTTGCCCAGGTCAAAGGCCCCGCTGTTCTGCATATCCACCGCCAGGCGCACCAGGGACGCGGCAAACTCGCGGATACCGCTGATGGCATGCTCGCCGTGGATCACCCCTTCATAACCTTCGATCCCGGTAAGGGCCAGGGCCGGCTGGGCCTTGATTGCCCGCGCCAGGTCCAACACCTCTTGCTCGCTGCGGCAACCGCAGCGGCCGCCGACCACGCCGTATTCGATCATCACGTTCAGGCGCAGGCCACGGGCGGCGAAGAATGCGCCCAGGTCAGCGACGTTGTCCGGGTGATCGACCAGGCAATGGAAGTCAAACTCGGGGTCAGCCAGCAGCTCGGCGATCAACGTCATGTTCGGCGCGCCTACCAGTTGGTTGGCCATCAATACCCGGCGCACGCCACCGGCATAGGCCGCGCGGGTCTGCACCGCGGTAGCCAGGGTGATGCCCCAGGCGCCCTGCGCCAACTGACGCTGAAACAGCGCCGGCATCATGCTGGTCTTGCCATGGGGCGCCAGTTGCGCGCCGCTGTTGCTGACAAAGTCCTGCATCCAGCGGATGTTGTGTTCCAGGGCCGCGCGGTGCAGCACCAGGGCGGGCAGGCTGACGTCGCGTACCAGGTGGGCACCGCTGGCGGCGGCGCCTTTTTCAACAGCATTGAAGGCAGACATGGGGTTACTCCGTTTCGCTATTCATTGATGCGACGGGCCAGGTTATTGGCGCTTTCGATCAGCACCCGGCGGTAGTCGTCGTAATTGTTCTTGGCGTCGGCCCGTGGGGCGACGATGCACAGGGTCGCAATGGCGACACCCTGGGCGTCACGCACCGGGGCCGCAAAGCAATGGGTAAAGGTGTCGGCAACACTGTCGAAGGAAAAAAAGCCATCGACGCTGGCCTGGCGGATCTGCCCGAGGAAGGTGTCCAGGGATAAACGCTGGCCGTCCGGCAGGATAAAGTCGTCGTGGTCGATCAGGTCGATGATCTGCTGGTCGCTCAAATGCCCCAGCAACAGGCGCCCGGACGCGGTCCAGGGGATGGGCGCGTTTTCACCGATATCCGAAGAAATCCGGAAGTGCCGCTCGCCCTCGCGCATCAGCGCCACCGTGTACTTGCGCCCGTTGAGCAGGCACATCTGCGCCGTCTCGTGGGTTTGGCTGACGATCTCCTGCAAGGCGTGATCGGCCTCGCGGGTCAGGTCGAAATGGCGCAAGTGGGCTTGGCCGAGGAAGTACAGCTGGCGCCCCAGGTACACGTGCCCATCCTTGCCCACGGTTTCGAGAATCCGCCGCTCCAGCAGGGAGGCGACCAGTTCATAGACCGTGGACTTGGGGCTGCCAATGCCACTGGCAATATCATTGGGGCGCAGGGGCTGGCCGACTTCCTTGAGAAAATCGAGGATATCGAACGCTCGGTCCAGGCCTTTTGCGCGGCGCTTGATGGTGTCTTCGGTCATGGCGGTCTTCATCAGCGTAAGAGGTCCATGTAAAAGTCGCTTTGTGTGGGAGCGGGCTTGCTCGCGAAAGCGGCGTGTCAGCCAACAAATCTGGCACTGATACACCGTTTTCGCGAGCAAGCCCGCTCCCCCCCGAACTCACTCTCACATTGAATTTTTAGTGGTCTTGAGATCGGGCATTTAGCCTTTTTTCTTGTAGGCCACGCAATCAATCTCAACCTTGCAATCGACCATCATATTCGCCTGCACACAGGCCCGCGCCGGGGCGTGTTCGGGGGTGAAGTATTCGCCGAAGACTTTGTTGAAACTCCAGAAATCCCGCGGGTCTTCCAGCCATACGCCGACCCGGACCACGTCTTCAAGCCCATAGCCGGCCTCTTCAAGTATCGCCACCACGTTCTTCATGGTCTGGTGGGTCTGCTCGACAATCCCGCCGTGAATAATCTCGCCATCCACCGCCGGCACCTGGCCCGACACGTACAACCAGCCATCGGCCTCCACTGCACGGGCAAATGGGCGGGGTTGGCCACCGCCGGCAGTGCTGCCGGCGCCGTAACGAGTAATGCTCATAAAGTTGCTCCTTGATTAAAAACGAATATTTTTCAGAAATTCCGCCAGGCGTTGCGATTGCGGGCGCTCAAAGACCGCTTTGGGCGGGCCCTGCTCTTCAATCCGCCCCTGGTTCATAAACACGATGTTGTCCGAAACCTCGTAGGCAAAGCGCATTTCGTGGGTCACCAGCAACATGGTCATGCCCTCTTGCGCCAGGCCCTTGATCACACTGAGCACCTCGCCGACCAACTCCGGGTCCAGCGCAGAGGTCACTTCGTCGAACAGCATCAGGCTGGGGTTCATTGCAATCGCCCGGGCAATCGCCACGCGCTGTTGCTGGCCGCCGGACAACTGACCGGGGAAGTGGTTGCGCCGTTCCAGCAGGCCGACGCGCTCCAGCCATTTTTCCGCGAGGGCTACCGCCTCGTCCTTGCCCATATGCTTGACCTTGAGCAGGCCCAGGGTGATGTTCTGCAACGCCGTCAGATGGGGGAACAGGTTGAATTGCTGGAACGCCATGCCAGTCATGGCGCGGTGTTGGGCAATGAGTTTTTCCGGGTGACGCACGCGCTTGCCGGCAACATCGGCATAGCCAATGGACTCGCCGTCGAGGGTGATCTGCCCGCCCTGGAACTCTTCCAGCAGGTTGACGCAGCGCAGTAGCGTGGTCTTGCCCGAACCGCTGGAGCCGATCAAGGTCACCACGTTGCCGCGCTGCAGCGACAGGTCAACGCCCTTGAGGACTTCCACCGCACCGTATTGCTTGCGCAGGCCGCTGATGTTGAGCAATGGTTGATTCATGGCAAGGCCACCCGCTTTTCAATGTAGCGCCCGAATAACTCGATGGCGTAGTTGATGACAAAGAACAGAAAGCCGGCAAACAGGTAGAACTCCAGGGTCATAAAGGTCCGGGCGATCACTTGCTGGGTGCTCAACAGCAACTCGGCAACACCAATCACCGACAGCAGGGTCGAGGCCTTGACGATCTCGGTGGAGGAATTGACCCAGGTCGGCAAAATCTGCCGCAGTGCCTGGGGCAGTAATACATAGCCCAGGGACTGATAGAAGGTCAGGCCGATGGCCTTGCCCGCTTCCAGTTGCCCACGGGGAATGGCTTGCAACGCACCGCGCACAATCTCGGCGACATGGGAGCCGCAAAACAGCGTGAGGCCCAGGGCACCGGCCTGGAACGCACTGATCTGCCAGCCCAGCGCCGGGGCCATGTAAAAGCAGGCCAGTACCAGCACAAACACCGGGGTGCCACGGATCAGGTCAACGTACAGACGAAACGGCGCGCGCATCCAGAACTTGCCGTAGGTCAGCACCAAGCCGGCGACGATGCCGATCAGGGTGCCGAAGATAATCGCCAGCACCGAGCAATACACGCTGGTCTGGAACCCTGCCCACAGGGTTGCCCGGGCGATCCACAACTCATGCAGCCAATACATGGAAACCCCCTCTTATCGACGAATCGCCAGGCGCTGCTCCAGGTAACGCAGCAGCATGGCGATGAGGTAGCAGGCCGCCACGTAGAGCGCGGTCGTCACCAGCCAGGTTTCAATCACCCGGTAGCTTTCGACGTTGATCTTGCGGGCGTAATAGGTCAGCTCCGGCACGGCAATCGCCGCCGCCAGAGAGGTGTCCTTGAACAGTGAGATAAAGTTGTTCGACAGCGCCGGCAGCACGTTGCGCAGCATCACCGGCACCGTGATGTAGGCGCGGATCTGCCACTCCCCCAGGCCAATCGCCAGGCCGGCTTCGCGCAGGCCCTTGGGAATGTTCAACAGGCCGGCACGGAACACTTCGGTCAAGTAGGCCCCGGCGTACAACGACAGGGTGATGATGAACGAGGGGATCTTGTCCAGGCGGATGCCCAGGCTGGGCAAGGCAAAGTAGATCAACAGGATCAGCACCAGGATCGGCGTGTTGCGCACCACCGTCACATACACCGAGGCCAGAATCCGCAGCGCACGGTGCCTGGACAGCATGGCAAAGGCCATCAACAGGCCGATCACGCAGCCGATGGCAATCGACAGCAAGGCCAGTTGCAGGCCCAGGCCGAGGCCCGCCAGCAAGGTGTCGAAATCGCGCCAGACTGCGGCAAAATTCAGCTGATAGTTCATGGTCGGCACTACCTTGATTGGGGCGCCCGCTGCGACGCCCCGCGCTCAACAATCATTTGAATTCCACCGGAAAACCAATCGCCGGGGTCGGCAGATCAACGCCAAACCACTGCTTGAACGAGGCTGCATAGGTCGGAAACTCGACGCCGGTCATCGCCTCGTGCAGGGCGGTGTTGACGAAGTTCAGCCAGTCCTGATCGCCACGCTTGACCGCGCACGCGTAGGTTTGCGGGCTCCAGGCGTAGCTCGGGCTGCGGTAGCGGCCGGGGTTCTGCACCATCAGGTACTTGACCGATGACTGGTCGGTGGCCGCCGCGTCGGCACGCCCGGAGTTCACCGCCTGGTACATCAGGTCGACGCTGTCGTATTGATCCACCTTGGCCTTGGGCAGCGCCTGGTGCACCAGCTCTTCGGCGTAGACGTTTTGCAGCACCGCCACAGTGACGTCATCCCCCGCTGCCTGCAGGTCTTCGATTTGCTGGTATTTGCTGTTGGCCGGCAACAGCAGGCCCACACCTTCGCGGTAGTACGGCAGGGTGAACGCCACCTGCTGCGCACGGCTGGCGGTGACGGTGATGAACTGGCAGCTCATGTCGACTTTGTTGGTCAACAGGTTGGGAATCCGCGCATCGGACGACTGCACCACAAACTCGACCTTGCTCGGGTCGTTGAACAGGCCTTTGGCGACGATGCGCCCGATATCAATATCAAACCCCTGCAACTTGCCATCCGCGCCCTGGAAGTGCCACGGCGCATTGGTACTGCCTGTACCGACGAGCAGATGCCCACGTTTGAGCACTTCATCGAGCTTGCTGTCCGCCTGCACTTGGCTGGCGAGGCAAGCCGATGCGGCGAAGAGAAAAACACAGGCTTTAAACACGGAAGGTCGGCGATGCATGGCAAGCACTCCAGAAGTTGTGTATTCCGCTATACCGGAACTAGGTATGTAACAACGGAATAGACAGCAGAAAGTGTGCCACAGCCAGCAGGAGAAGCCTATTGAAGCGCACAAGTGTTTTTAAATCAGATAGATAAGCAGGCACCGACGAATCACCGCGCCGCCAGCGTCGGCAGACACACTGCTACCGTGCGCCACAATCCGTTGCGGTCCATCCCATTTGGGTGCGTTACCTGTGAATTCTCACAGTAGACCGTCCAGCCCACCCGACTTAGGGTTTGGCCAAGTGCCTACAAGGAGACTGTCATGGGACTGATCAACACGGTGATCGACGACGCGCAGGCGTATAGACGTGCGCTGCAGACGCCCCGCACGGTGTTTATGCTGTTTGTATCGCCCCAGTGCCCGGCGTGCGGCGCGGCCAAGCCACTGTTCAGCAAAGTGGCCGGTCGCTATCGACGCCAGGCGGCGCTTTATGTACTGGACACCAGCCAGACCCCACGGCATCCCGAGGTGACCGGCACGCCGACGCTGCTGATCTTGAAAAACGGCAGGCTGGTAGAGAAGCTCAAGGGGTTCGGCCCCTGGGAGACCCAGGAGCAGACCCTGAAAAGAACCTTCGAGCGGCACACCCGGGGTGTGCCGACCAAGCGGGCAAAGCCCCGTTAACCCAGCGCGACAGGGGCCAGCAGTACCTGCGTCACCCGCCGCTCCTCCACCGCCGCCACGGTCAGGCGCCAGCCTTCGTATTCCAGGCTGTCACCGACCACCGGCAGGCGATCCAACAGACTCATGACCAGGCCGGCGAGGGTCTGGTAATCCTCGGTGGCCACGGCCTTGAACCCAGTGCGCTGGCGAATCAGGTTCAGGTTCAACGCACCATTGGCGCGATAACCGCCCTGCTCTTCGACGATGTCCGGGCCTTCGACTTCACTGGCATCGGGCAACTCACCGGCGATGGACTCAAGGATGTCGGTCATGCTCAACACCCCCATGAAATCGCCAAATTCGTTGATCACAAAGGCGATGTGCGTCGACTCCTGGCGCATCTGCTCCAGGGCGTTGAGGATCGAGAAGCTGTCCAGCAGGTTGATCGCCCGCCGCGCCAGGTGTTCCAGGTTCGGCTCATTGCCGGCCAGGTACTCCTTGAGCAACTCCTTCTTATGCACGAAGCCCAGGGGCTCATCCACCGCGCCGTTACGGATCAACGGCAAGCGCGAGTAGGACGAGTGCATCAGTTTCAGGCGGATCGTCTCAGGGTCGTCGGCCAAGTCGATGTAGTCGACATTCGCCCGCGGGGTCATCAAGGTGCGGATCGGCCGCTCGGCCAGTTGCAGCACACCACTGATCATGATCCGTTCGCGACGGTCGAACAGCGGGCCTTGATGGTCCTGCGAGTCGCCCAACAGGTCCGTAACGTCCTCACACACTTCTTCCACCGCCAGGCTGCGACCGCCCAGCAGACGCATCACCGCATGGGCAGTGCGCTCACGGATCGGCCGCAGGCCTTGCGCCGACTTCTTGCGGCGCGCCCGGGCGATCTGGTTGAACACCTCGATCAGGATCGAGAAGCCGATGGCCGCGTACAGGTAGCCTTTCGGGATGTGGAAGCCCAGACCTTCGGCGGTCAGGGCGAAACCGATCATCATCAAGAAGCCCAGACACAGCATGATCACCGTCGGGTGCGCATTGACGAAGCGAGTCAGCGGCTTGCTGGCCACGATCATTACGCCGATGGACACGATTACCGCGATCATCATCACCGCCAGCTCGTCAACCATGCCGACCGCAGTAATCACCGCGTCGAGGGAGAACACAGCGTCCAGCACCACGATCTGCGCCACAATCGGCCAGAACATCGCGTAGGCGGCATTGCCGGTGCGCTCGGTGACATGCCCTTCGAGCCGCTCATGCAACTCCATGGTGGCCTTGAACAACAGGAACACACCACCAAACAGCATGATCAGGTCACGTCCGGAGAAGCTCTTGTCGAACACCTCGAACAACGGCTGGGTCAAGGTCACCAACCAGGAAATACTCGCCAACAGGCCCAGGCGCATGATCAGCGCCAGGGACAGGCCGATCAACCGCGCACGGTCACGCTGCTCCGGTGGCAGCTTGTCCGCCAGGATCGCGATAAACACCAGGTTGTCGATACCCAGTACCAGTTCCAACACAATCAAGGTCAACAGGCCGAGCCAGGCCGTTGGATCCGCTAACCATTCCATATAGAAGTCTCTGTCTCTTTATTGATTTTCAGAATGCCGGGCACAACAAGACGCGGTCCGATGACCGGGAAAAGGTTAGCAGCCTAAATAGAGGATGTTTCAGCGGGAACGTCGGCAGTAGCGGTCTTGGAGAAAGACGACTGGGGGGCTCCGAGAGGGTGTTCATGCAAATCCTGCAGTGAGAAAAGGACGTTAATCCTACATGGAAAATACAAATTCCCTACAATTTAAAACCATTACAAGATCTGTAAAAGCCACCCCTCGAAAGCCTGTGCCGTGGTCTTGCGTGGTGGCTTATGTGGGAGCTGGCTTGCCTGCGATAGCATCGCCTCGATCTAACTGATACACCGAGGTGCCTGCATCGCAGGCAAGCCAGCTCCCACACAAGCCCCCCCCCACACACGCCAGTGCCCATATTTTGAGAGGCGACAGGTCAGGTTTTGCGGGTAGCGTCGTCCAGCGCCAGGATGGTGTGGGCATTGGTTACCGTGGTCGCCAGCGTATTGATCACCCCCGAGCGCAACGCCCCCAGGGTCGCCGCCGCCTTGGTGTTTTCACTGGCAATCGCCACCACATCGGGAATGCGGAACAACTCCTGCACCGTCAAGCCGATCACTCGCCCCTGGATGGCGTTGACCGCCGGCTGGCCATGAATGTCGATAAAGTCGTACCCCATCATGTCGCCCACCGTGCCGGACAAGCGCGCCTGGGCGATTTCCTGGGGTGAGAACCAGCCCATGCGCACCATATTGCTGTTCTCGCTCATGTCGCCGATGCCGATCAGCGCCATATCGGCGCGCCGTGCGCGGTCGAGGGTGGAGCGTACGGTGTCGTTGCTGATCAACACGCTGCGCAGTTCCGGGTTGGCCACCAGCGCCGGGGCGTACAGGCTTTCGCTCTCGCCGCCAAAACGCAGGGCCAGGCGTCGGCAGATATGGTCGGGGTTCATGTATTCGCCCGCCTTGAGCGAACCGCCAATGGCGCAGACAAATGTGCAGTTGCGCGTCACCGGCAAAAACACGTTATCGGCCACCGCCCCCACATTGCGCCCCATGCCCACAGCGACAATCATGCCGTCGCCCAGGGTCTTGTTCAGGTAGTTGGCCACCAGGCTGGCCACGGCGGAGCGCTGGGTGTCGGCGTCACTGTGATCGACCGCGATCAACGCGCGGTCCAGCTGGAAGCGCTCCACCAACGCCTGTTCCAATTCGTTGTTCATCGCCGGATGCTGCAGTACCCGCACCTCGACTATCCCTTCATCGCGCGCACGCTTGAGCAGCCGGCTGACTTTGGCCCGGGACAGATCAAAGCGCTTGGCGATGGCTTCCTGAGTGACGTTCTCAAGGTAATAGAGCATCGCCACTTCGGTCATCAGATCGATATCGCTGGCGGTGCGCAGGGTACTGTCACTCATGGGGACGGGCTTCCGTTTCGGCGTCAAAGGCGCATTCTCCCGACTCTTGCCCCGCTACGTCCACTACTGATGCCCATCACGCTCAATGGCGTTGATGCGCTCGACCTTGGCTCCGGAACGCGCTGCCTCGAACTCCGAGGCCAGAAACGCGGTGACGATGCTCTTGGCCAGCTCCGCCCCCACCACCCGCGCACCGATGGACAGGATCTGCGCATCGTTGCTCTTGCGCGCCCGCTCCGCCGAATAGGTGTCATGGGCCTGAGCCGCGCGAATACCCAAGACTTTATTGGCCGAGATGGCCATGCCGATGCCCGTGCCACACACCAGCACTCCCAGGCGCTGCTGCCCGCCGTTGATGGCCGTGGCCACCGCCAGCGCAATATCCGGGTACAGCACCGGCGCCGTGGAATGGGTGCCAAAGTCGGTCACCGGATACCCCAGCGCCTCGATATGGCGCTTCAACAGCTCCTTGAGCTCAAAACCCGCTTCGTCACATCCGATAGCCACCGGGAAAGGTGTGTTCATGGCATTAGGCTCCGCTGCCGTGGTGAAACTTAAGACTGATCATATGATCACTCAATGAAATTTCGATCAGGCATTTCTCGGATATTCCCTCGCAACTGTCAAGCACGTTTTAACTGACCCTCCAGTCAAACCCCTCTAAAACGCCAAACATTAAGAAATTGCCGGCGATTACAAGTTTCCAGTGAAAGAGATTGACTGATCAGAATTTCATTTGGTACACATATGATCACGCAGCAACACGACTGTGTACCTAATAAGAATTCACAGCACGAGGACACGCCGATGGCCACGCCATTACTGCTCCAGGCTGAACACGTCGCCAAGGCCTACGCCGGCATCCCTGCCCTGCGTGACGGCCGCCTCTCGCTGCGGGCCGGTAGCGTGCACGCCCTGTGCGGCGGCAATGGCGCGGGCAAATCCACCTTCCTCAGTATCTTGATGGGCATTACCCAACGTGATGCCGGCAACATCCTGCTCAATGGCGCTCCCGTACATTTCAATCGTCCCAGCGAAGCGCTGGCGGCGGGGGTCGCGATGATCACCCAGGAGCTGGAACCGATCCCCTACATGAGCGTCGCCGAAAATATCTGGCTGGGCCGCGAACCACGGCGCGCCGGCTGCATCGTCGACAGCAAGGAACTGCACCGGCGCACCCGCGAGCTCCTGGAAAGCCTGGAGTTCGAGGTCGACGCCAGCGCCCCTATGCATCGCCTGAGCGTGGCGCAGATCCAACTGGTGGAGATCGCCAAGGCGTTCAGCCATGACTGCCAGGTGATGATCATGGACGAGCCCACGTCCGCCATCGGCGAGCGCGAAGCCGAAACCCTGTTCAAGGCCATCCGCCGCCTCACCGCCCGTGGCGCCGGGATCGTGTATGTGTCCCATCGCCTCAGCGAGCTTGCGCAGATAGCCGACGACTACAGCATCTTCCGCGATGGCGCCTTCGTCGAAAGCGGGCGCATGGCCGATATCGACCGCGCCCACCTGGTGCGCGGCATCGTCGGCCAGGAATTGACGCGCATCGACCACAAGGTCGGCCGCGAAAGCGCCGCCGACTGCTGCCTGGACGTCCAGGGCCTGAGCCGCAGCGGCGAGTTCCAGGACATCAGCCTGCAAGTGCGCCAGGGCGAAATCCTCGGCATCTACGGGCTGATGGGCTCGGGGCGCAGCGAGTTCCTCAACTGCATCTACGGCCTGACCACCCCGGACGCCGGCAGCGTCACCCTGCAAGGCAAGCCGATGCCCATCGGCCTGCCCAAGGCGACCATCCGCGCCGGCATGTCCCTGGTCACCGAAGACCGTAAGGAAAGCGGCCTGGTACTCAGCTCCAGCATCCTCTCGAACATCGCGCTGTCGGCGTACAAGCAACTGTCGAGTTGGTCGTTGATCAATGCGCGCAAGGAAACCCAACTGGCCGAGGACATGGTCAAGCGCCTGCAGATCAAGACCACCTCCCTCGATCTGCCAGTGGCGTCCATGAGCGGCGGCAACCAGCAAAAGGTAGTGCTCGCCAAATGCCTGTCGACCCAACCGGTGTGCCTGCTGTGCGATGAACCGACCCGGGGCATCGACGAAGGTGCCAAGCAGGAGATCTATCACTTGCTCGACCAGTTCGTGCGCGCCGGTGGCGCGGCCATCGTGGTGTCGTCCGAAGCCCCGGAACTGCTGCACCTGAGTGACCGTATCGCGGTCTTCAAGGGCGGCCGGCTGGTGACTATCAGCAGCGACACCGCCCTTTCCCAGGAAGCCTTGTTGAGTCTTGCCTCATGAATGCCAAAACCCTTGCCACGCCACTGACCACCCCCGCGCGCAGCCGTCTGCGCCTTTCCCTCGACCGCTTTGGCCTGCCACTGGTGTTTATCCTGCTGTGCGTGGTCATGGCGTTTTCCAGCGAATACTTCATGACCTGGCGCAACTGGATGGACATCCTGCGCCAGACCTCGATCAACGGCATCCTGGCAGTGGGCATGACCTACGTGATCCTGACCAAGGGCATCGACCTGTCGGTAGGTTCGATCCTCGCCTTCGCCGGGCTGTGCAGCGCCCTGGTCGCGACCCAGGGCTACGGACTGCTCGCCGCCGTCAGTGCCGGGATGTTCGCCGGAGCGATGCTGGGGATGGTCAACGGCTTCATGGTGGCCAATCTGTCGATCCCGCCTTTTGTTGCCACGCTGGGCATGCTGAGTGTGGCCCGGGGCATGACCTTTATCCTCAACGATGGCAGCCCGGTCACCGACCTGCCGGACGCCTACCTGGCCCTGGGCATCGGCAAGCTCGGGCCGATTGGCATACCGGTCATTATCTTTGCGGTGGTCGCGCTGATCTTCTGGATGGTGCTGCGCTACACCACCTACGGGCGCTATGTGTACGCGGTGGGCGGCAACGAAAAAAGCGCACGCACCTCGGGGATCGGTGTGCGCAAGGTGACGTTCTCGGTGTACGTGGTCTCGGGCTTGCTCGCCGGCCTGGCGGGCGTGGTGCTGTCCGCGCGCACCACCTCCGCCCTGCCCCAGGCCGGCATGTCCTATGAGCTGGATGCGATTGCCGCCGTGGTGATCGGCGGCACCAGCCTGTCCGGCGGCGTCGGCACCATCGTCGGCACGCTGTTCGGCGCCCTGCTGATCGGGGTGATCAACAACGGCCTGAACCTGCTTGGCGTGTCCTCCTATTACCAGCAGGTCGCCAAGGGCTTGATCATCGTACTCGCGGTGTTGATTGACGTGTGGCGCAAGAAAAAACGCTAGTCGCTTTTGCTCTGAACCGAACTGAACGACCACAACAATAAACGGGGTTCTCATTATGAAATTCGCTACATCGTTTGCCGCCGTGGCGGCCCTCTCCCTGCTCGCCAGCAGCATCACCCTGGCCGCCGATGGCAAGACCTACAAAATCGGCGCCGCCGTATACGGGCTCAAGGGCCAGTTCATGCAGAACTGGGTGCGCGAGCTGAAGGAGCATCCGGCGGTCAAGGATGGCACCGTGCAGTTGACCGTCTTCGACGGCAACTATGACGCACTGACCCAGAACAACCAGATCGAAAACATGGTCACCCAGCGCTACGACGCGATCCTCTTCGTGCCCATCGACACCAAGGCCGGTGTCGGCACGGTGAAGCAGGCAATGTCCAACGATGTGGTGGTGATCGCCTCCAACACCAAGGTCGCCGACGCCAGCGTGCCGTACGTGGGCAACGACGATGTCGAGGGTGGTCGCCTGCAGGCCCAGGCCATGGTCGACAAACTCCAGGGCAAGGGCAATGTGGTGATCATCCAGGGCCCGATTGGCCAGTCGGCGCAGATCGACCGGGAAAAAGGCGAGCTGGAAGTGCTGGGCAAACACCCCGGGATCAAGATCATCGAGAAGAAGACTGCCAACTGGGACCGCGCCCAGGCCCTGACCCTGACTGAAGACTGGCTGAACGCCCACCCCAAGGGCATCAACGGGGTGATCGCGCAAAACGACGACATGGCCCTCGGCGCCGTGCAGGCCCTCAAGTCCCATGGCCTGACCTCCAAGGAGGTGCCTGTCACCTCCATCGACGGCATGCCCGACGCCATCCAGGCGGCGAAACGAGATGAAGTCACCACCTTCCTGCAAGACGCCCAGGCCCAGTCCCAGGGCGCACTGGACGTAGCCCTGCGGCAACTGGCGGGCGAAGACTACAAGCCCAAGTCGGTGATTTGGGAGCGCTATGCCAAGGACCTGAAATGGGCCGACGGCACCGCGAAGAACTACATCTTGCCGTGGGTGCCGGTCACCAATGCCAATGCGGATGCGCTGTACCAGCAGGTCAGCGGCACTAAATAGCAACGCGGTCAATGTGGAAGCTGGCTTGCCTGCGATTGCCTCACCTCGGCATCCCTGACAGACCGAGGTGCCCCCATCGCAGGCAAGCCAGCTCCCACATCCGATCTCCACTGTTTTTGAGAATGGAGTTAAACCAATGTCTGGATTCTGGAACCAAGCCTTCGACCTCAGCGGCCGCTGCGCCGTGATCACCGGTGGGGCTGCGGGGATTGGTCTGGCATGTGCCAGCCTGCTGGTGGAGCGTGGCGCGCGCGTGGCGCTGCTCGACCGCGATCCGGCCGTGGTAGAAGTAGCCGCCAGCCTCGGCGCCGGGCATCTTGGCCTGGCCGTCGACCTGCGCCAGCTCGATCAGGTGCAGAGCAGCATCGACTACGTGTTCGCGCACTTCAAACGTCTGGATTATCTGATCAACAGCGCCGGCGTGGTGATGCTGGACAAGGCCATCGACGTCAGCGAAAACGCCTGGGACATCACCCTGGATATCAACCTCAAGGCCAGTTTTTTCGTGGCCCAGGCCTGCGCCCGGCACATGCTCGCCCAGGGCAGCGGGCGCATCGTCAACCTGGCGTCCCAGGCGGCGGTGATCGGCCTGGATCGGCATGTGGCCTATTGCGCGAGCAAGGCCGCGATTGTCGGCATGACCAAGGTCCTGGCCATGGAATGGGCGCCGCACATTAATGTAAATGCCATCTCCCCCACCATCGTCGAGACCGCCCTGGGCAAAAAAGCCTGGGCCGGCGAAGTGGGCGAACGGGCCAAATTGCAGATCCCGGCGGGCCGTTTTGCCCAGCCGGATGAAATCGCCGGGCTGGCGTTGTACCTGCTCAGCGACGCAGCCCAGATGATCACCGGCGCCAATATGGTGATCGACGGCGGCTACAGCATTCAGTAATCCTTCTATTCGTCGTGAGGTTTGTCATGTCCATCGCTACCGAACGTACCGCCGAACAACTCCACCCAGTGATCCCCAAGACCATGCAGGCCGTGGTCTGCCATGGCCCGGAAGACTATCGCCTGGAAACCGTCGATGTACCGACGCCAGGCCCCGACGAGATCCTGACCAAGGTCGAGCTGTGCGGCATCTGCATGGGCGATATCAAGACCTATCGCGGCGCGCCGTCGTTCTGGGGCGACGCCGAGCAGCCGCGCTACGTCAAGCCGCCGATGATTCCCGGGCATGAGTTTGTGTGCCGCGTGGTCGCCCTGGGCCCAGGCGCTGAAAAGCGCGGGGTGAAGGTCGGCGACCGGGTGATTTCCGAGCAGATCGTGCCCTGCTGGGGCTGCCGTTTCTGCAACCACGGCCAGTACTGGATGTGCCAGAAGCACGACCTCTATGGCTTCCAGAACAACGTACAGGGCGCCATGGCCCAGTACATGATTTTCACCAAGGAAGGCATCATCCACCAGGTGCCGGACTCCATCGCGCCGGACGAAGCGATCCTGATCGAGCCGCTGGCCTGCTCGCTGCACGCGGCGGAACGGGCCAATGTGGATTTCGACGATGTGGTGGTCGTGGCCGGCGCCGGCACCCTCGGCCTGGGGATCATCGGCGCGGTGCGCATGCGCAACCCCAAACGCCTGATCGTGCTCGACATGAAACCCGAACGCGCCGAACTGGCCCTGCGCATGGGCGCCGACGAAGTCTGGAACCCGGCCGAAGTTGATGTACTGGCGAAAATCCGCGAAATCACCGACGGCTATGGCTGCGATATCTATATCGAAGCCACCGGGCACCACAAAGCGGTGAACCAGGGCCTGGCGATGCTGCGCAAGCTGGGGCGTTTCGTCGAATTCAGCGTGTTCAACGACGAGGCCACGGTAGATTGGTCGATCATCGGCGACCGCAAGGAGCTGGACGTACTCGGCTCGCACCTGGGCCCGTACATGTACCCACGGGCCATCGACTTTATCGGCAAGCGCAAGATCGACATGCGCGACGTGGTGACCCACAAGTTTGCGCTGGCGGATTTCAAGGAGGCGTTTGCGGTAATGGAGCGCGGGGACAAGTCATTGAAGGTCGTGCTCGAGCCCTGAACCCAACACATATCCAAATGTGGAAGCGGGCCTGCCCGCTCCCACGCTTGAACGACTGCGCCCAAGACAACAAGAACAGGAACCCGCGTTATGAATCGAGTCATCAACGATCCGGACCAAGTGGTCGAGGACATGCTGCGCGGCATTCTGGCCGCCCATCCCGAGCTGCGCCAATGCGACAGCAACCCCCGCGTGATCAGCAAGGCCAAGCCCTCCGGCCCAGGCCGCGTGGGCATCGTCACCGGCGGCGGTTCCGGCCATGAGCCGGCGTTTCTCGGCTACGTCGGCCCCGGCCTGGTGGACGCGGTGGCCGTCGGCGAAATTTTCTCGTCGCCCACCGCCAAGAGTTTCTTCGACGCGTTTCGTGTCGCCGATCACGGCGCCGGCGTGGCCTGTCTGTACGGCAACTATGCCGGCGACAATATGAACGTGAAGCTGGCGATGAAAATGGCCGCCAGCAAGGACATGCAGATCCGCACCGTGGTCGCCAACGATGACGTGGCGTCGGCACCCAAGGCCGATATCGCCAAGCGCCGCGGGGTCGCCGGGGAAATCTTCATGTGGAAGATCGGCGGGGCCGCCGCCGCGCAGCACTATGACCTGGATGGAGTGATCCGCGTCGCACAGAAGGCGGTCGATCACTGCCGCTCCATCGGCATCGGCCTGACGCCCTGCACCATTGCCGCGGTGGGCAAGCCGAACTTCCAGATCCCGGACGGCCAGATGGAGTTGGGGATCGGCCACCACGGCGAACCCGGGATCGAGGTGATCCCGATCGAGTCTGCAGCGGCCATGGCTGAACGCATGCTGGCACCAATCCTCGCCGACCGCGATTTCAGCCAGGATGACAGCGTGGTGGTGCTGGTCTCGGGCCTGGGCGCGACGCCGGTGATGGAGCTGTACATCTTCTACGCCGAAGTCGAAAGCCAGCTCAAGGCCAAGGGCCTGAAGATCCATCGCTGCTACGTCGGCAACTACTTCACTTCCCTGGAAATGATGGGCGTGACCCTGACCCTGCTGGGCCTGGATGCCGAGCTGAAAACCCTGATCGACCAACCTTGCCGCTCCATCGGCATGACCCAGGCGGAATAGACCATGAGCCAGCATTTTTCTACCCACGACGGCAGTGCGATTGTCACCGACCTGGTCAGCGTGATCGTCGCCAACCGTGAATACCTCAGCGAAGTCGATGGCGCGATTGGCGATGGCGACCACGGCATCAACATGGCCAAGGGCTTCGCCCATTGCGGCCGCACCCTCGAAGGCCGGCAACTGGCCCTGGCCGAGGCCCTGGATGAACTGACCCTGAGCCTGATGGAAGGTATCGGCGGCTCCATGGGCCCGCTGTATGGCAGCCTGTTTATCGGCATGGCCGATGAAGTACGTGGCAGCGAAAACATCGACGCCGCGACCTTCGCCCATCTACTGCGCGGCGGCCTCACCTCCCTGCAGGACATCACCGAAGCTGGCGTCGGCGATAAGTGCCTGATGGACACCCTGATCCCGGCGGTGGAGGCGTTTGAGCAGGCACAGGCGGCGGGTGCGTCCTTCAGCGACGCCCTGGACGCGATGAAAAGCGCCGCCTCCCAGGGCCGCGACTCGACCAAGGACCTGGTGGCCAAGATCGGCCGGGCCAGCCGTTTGGGCGAACGCTCGCTGGGGGTGCTGGATGCGGGGGCGGTGTCATGCTGCCTGATCCTCACGCAGCTGGCAGACTCGATACAGCCCCGCCTGACCCGGTAGGGGCCAGTTGCTACGGGGTGGGGTTGTGTTTGATGTGCTGGATATACCGCACCACCGCCGGGGCTTTTTCAAAGCGCCGGTAGATCAGCGACAGCCACGACGACGCATCGCTGCCCTGGAGGGTGCGGTAGTGCACACCCGGCAAGCTGACATGCCCCACTACCGACTCCGGCACCACCGCCACGCCCTGCCCCAGGGACACCAGGGCAATCACCGCCACCAGGCCTCCCGGCTGCGGCCCCAGGCGCGGGGCATACCCGCCTTGCGCGGCCACCTGCAAGGTGCCGCTGATTTGCTCGGGCAGGATGAAGGTCTCGTTCTGCAAATGCTCGCAGGTGATCGCCTTCAAGCCCAGCAGCCACGAGCCCTGTGGCAGCGCCAGGACAAAACCCTCACTGCCCAGGCGTAGCGCCTCCACGCCGTCGGGCAGGGTCATGGGTGAGCGAATGTAGCCAATGTCGTAGCGCCCTTCGGCCACCAGCCCCGGCAACAAGGCCATGGGGCTTTCCCGTACGCTGAGGCTGACATCGGCAAACTCCGCGCAAAACCCCTGCACCTGGCGTTGCAACACGCCGGAATACACCGCCGACGCCACATAGCCCAACTCGATATGGCCGATCTCGCCACGCCCGGCGCGCTGGGCATTGCGCTGGGCGAACTCGAACTGGCGCACGGTGGCTTCAGCTTCACCCAGCAACGCGCTGCCCGCCTCGGTCAGGCTGACATCCCGCTGACGCCGGATAAACAGGCGGGTACCCAGGGCGCGCTCCATATCCTGGATCTGTCGGCTCAAGGTGGGTGGGGCAATATCCAGTTGCTCGGCGGCCCGCGTGAAGTTGCGGTGCCGGGCAACGGCCAGGAAGTAGCGGAAATGACGTATTTCCATCGCAGGATTAGCTCAAAGGTAATGATGTGCTTCGCCTCGGCTAACAGAATCACTGGGCGTCGACGATAAGCTCACAGGACACCCACAGTAGAGAGTCCGCCTGATGCCCGTCAAATCCGTCTTGCCTGTTGCCTGTCAGGTAATCCTGCCATGAGCCGGGTCAGCCCCCGCCTTACCCTGTTGACCGCCTCCGGGGTCTGTTCGTTGATTGTCCTCGACACCAACATCGTCGCCGTGACCCTGCCGACCATTGCTCGCGACCTGGGCGCCAATTTCGCCGATATCGAATGGGTAGTCAGCGCCTATATGCTGGCGTTCGCCGCCCTGCTGCTGCCAGCCGGGAGCATTGCCGACCGCTTCGGCCGCAAGAAAACCCTGGTGTGGGGCCTGGGGATTTTTATTCTCGCCTCCCTGGGCTGTGGCGCCGCGCCCAGCGTGCTGCTGCTGGATATCGCCCGCGCCGTGAAGGGTGTCGGTGCAGCGTTGCTGCTGACCTCGGCCCTGGCCTCCATCGGCCATGCCTTTCACGATGACCTGGAACGGGCCAAGGCCTGGGCATTCTGGGGCGCCTGCATGGGCGTGGCGATGACCGCCGCGCCGACCCTTGGCGGCCTGATTACCCACTACATGGGCTGGCGCTGGATTTTCTACCTCAACCTGCCGGTGGGTCTGGCCTTGCTCGCACTGGTCCTGCACGCCATCCCGGAATCGCGCGACAGCCAATCGGCGCGCCTTGACCCCTGGGGCAGCCTGACCTTCAGCGCCAGCCTGCTGTGCCTGATCTGGGGCCTGATCGAAGCCAATCGCATCGGCTGGGACAACCCGCTGACCTATGCGCGGCTGCTCGGCGGCGCGTTGCTGCTGGGCCTGTTTGTGTGGGTGGAGCGCTTGCAGCGCCGGCCCATGGTGGACCTGCAACTGTTCCAGTACCCACGGTTTATCGGGGCCTTGCTGGGGATGTTTGCCTATGCCGGGTGTGCCCAGGTGATGATGACGCTGCTGCCGTTCTACCTGCAAAACGGCCTGGGGTTTTCCGCGATTGCCTCGGGCTTGGGGATGTTGCCGTTTGCCCTGACCATGCTGATCTGCCCGCGGATCGGCGCACGCCTGGCCAGCCGCTTCGCCCCCGCGACCATGATGGCGGCCGGCCTGGCCCTGGTGGGCAGCGGCAACCTGCTCAGCGCCTGGGCGGTGAATGTCGGCGGTTATCTGCCGTTCGCCCTGGCGATTGCAGTGACTGGCGCCGGGGCCGGCCTGCTCAATGGCGACACCCAGAAAAACATCATGGCCTGCGTGCCAAGGGACCGCGCGGGCATGGCATCGGGCATGAGCACCACGATGCGTTTCAGCGCGATCATGTTGGCGATTGGGGTGTATGGCGCGCTATTGGCCAGTCATAGCGAGTATCTGCTGCAAACCAGCCTTGGTACGCAATGGCAGGCCCAGGTACCGGGGATTGCCTCGCGGGTGGTGGCCGGGGATATGCCAGCGGCCATGGCACTGCTGCCGGAGTCGGCGCAGGGATGGGTGCAACCCTTGGCGTGGCAAGCGTTTGTCGGCGGGTTTGCCAGGGTGTTGTGGGTGGCGGGGCTATTGGGGCTGCTGGGGGCGCTGGTGGTGGGCCTGCTGATGAGGCATCCGATTCCACTGCTGCAGGATCGACGCGATCCCCTGTAGGTGCCGGCTTACCGGCGCCTACAGGGTGGGTGAGTTACCAGAAACGCTGTTGAGTCAGGCGGCTCCACCAGGTCAGCAGCACCCGGTCCACCGAGCCGCTGGCCGCCAGGCCCACCCGCTCCTGCAGGCTTTTACGCTCGGCATAGTGCAGGTGGAACAACTCGGCGGTCTTGGCCTTGGTGGCCAGGTATTCGTCACTGGTCTGCAGCGCGTCTACCAACTGCTTGTCCAGCGCCGCGACGCCCAACCAGACTTCGCCGGTAGCCACTTCATCAATCGCCAGTTGCGGGCGATAGCGCGACACGAAGTTCTTGAACAGTTGATGGGTGATATCCAGGTCTTCCTGGAACTTCTCCCGGCCCTTCTCGGTGTTTTCGCCAAACACCGTCAGGGTGCGCTTGTACTCGCCAGCGGTGAGTACTTCAAAGTCGATATCGTGCTTTTTCAGCAGGCGGTTGACGTTGGGCAACTGGGCCACCACGCCAATCGAGCCGAGGATGGCAAACGGTGCGCTGATGATCTTCTCGCCGATGCACGCCATCATGTAGCCGCCGCTGGCCGCGACCTTGTCGATGCACACCGTCAACGGCACGCCCGCCTCGCGGATCCGCGCCAATTGCGAGGACGCCAGGCCATAGCTGTGGACCATGCCACCGCCGCTTTCCAGGCGCAGTACCACTTCGTCCTTGGGCGTGGCCAGGCTCAGCAGCGCAGTGATTTCGTGGCGCAGGCTGTCGGTGGCCGACGCCTTGATGTCCCCGTCAAAATCCAGCACAAACACCCGCGGCTTGGCTTCGGGGGTTTTCTTCTGTTTTTTCTCGGCCTTGCCCTGGGACTTGCGCAGGGCCTTGAGCTGATCCTTGTCGAGCAGGGTCTGCTCCAGGCGCTCGCGCAGGCCTTTGTAAAAGTCATTGAGCTTGCTGACCTGCAACTGCCCGGCATTCTTGCGCCGGCCCTTGCTGCGCAACGCCGCAAAACTGATCAGCACCACCAGGATGGCGACGACCAACGTGACGGTTTTAGCCAGAAAACTTGCATACTCAGCCAAAAACTCCATGGGACTCCTTACAGAAACGGTGCGCCAGGCGCGATTGCCCCAGCATACCGATGGGACGGCCGGTGAGCCAGAGCTGAAACCCCTTGAAACGTGCCTCTCAAGGCTCATGCTCGTGAAAGGATCCAACAAACACCGCTAAACCCTGTGGGAGCTGTCGAGCCTTGGCGAGGCTGCGATAGCGGTGGGCCAGGCAACATCTCTGCTGACAGTGCCGCTGCCATCGCAGCCTCGCCAAGGCTCGACAGCTCCCACACGGATATCGGCCTCTAACGGGCTTTTAAAACAAGCGTATGTTTTTTCATTGACAGCTTCCCGGCATCCTCATAACCTCGCCAGACTTTCAACGTACCGGGTGACGGACGTGGGCAGCATCTATTTGATTCGACATGGCCAGGCCTCCTTCGGTGCAGACGACTATGATGTCCTGTCGCCCGTGGGTGTGCAGCAGGCGCAGATACTGGGCAGCCATCTGGCAGACCTGGGCCTGACGTTCGACCGCTGTGTGTCGGGCGACCTGCGGCGCCAGCAGCACACGGCCAATGCCACGTTCAAGTCCATCGGCGCCCAGGGCTTGCCGGTGCCGCCCCTGGAAATCGACAGTGCCTTCAACGAATTCGACGCCGACGCGATCATCCGCGCCCTGCTTCCGGACCTGCTCGACAGCGAGCCCGAAGCCCTGGATATCCTGCGCAACGCCCAGCAAAACCGTGGCGAGTTCCAGCGTATCTTTGCCCTGATCATCGAACGCTGGCTGAGCGGCACCTACGACACTCCTGGCCTGGAAAGCTGGCTGGGGTTTGTCGAGCGCGTCCAGGGTGGCCTGCAGCGCCTGCTGGAGACTGCCGACAGTTCCCACAAGATCGCCGTATTTACTTCTGGCGGCACCATCACCGCCCTGCTCCACCTGATTACCCGCATACCTGCCACCCAGGCTTTCGAGCTGAACTGGCAGATTGTCAACACTTCGCTCAACCACTTGAAGTTCCGTGGACGCGAAGTGGCACTGGCTTCCTTCAACAGCCATACCCACTTGCAACTGTTGAAGGCGCCGCAGCTCATCACCTTCCGATGAATTGCGGCCAACCGTGACCCCAAGGTCACTGGCACCACCCATAAAAGGATCGAACCATGACTGACGTAGCTAAAGCCGTAGAAGCAATGAAAGCCAAATTCAACCCAGCCGCTGCCGACGGCCTGGACCTGGTGTTCGGTTTCCGTATCGACGAGAGCCAGAACTTCTCCCTGATCGTCAAGGACAACACCTGCGAACTGCAAGAAGGCGTGAACCCTGACGCCCAGGTGACTCTGGTGATGGACGCTGAAACCATGAAAGGTATCGTCAGCGGCGAAACCGACGGCATGCAGGCCTTCATGGGCGGCAAACTGCGCGCCGAAGGCGACATGATGCTGGCGATGAAACTGAGCGAACTGTTCCCGGCCTGATCCAGGGCAACCTGGGTTGACCAATCCCGCCTACCCAGGCGGGATTTTTGTGTGTGCCTGTGGCGCTCATTCATTTGCAGAATGAAGTCCAGAGGAATCTTCGTTTGCGCCCTCGGGCAGCGCCCAACAAAATCTGGCTTACGGCCCACACCACCGTTACCGCAGCCAGGAATTTTTCTATGCCTACCCCGCGCTTTATCAGCCCCGATGCCATCCGCAAAGACTTCTCCAAGGCCATGTCCGACATGTACCGCGAGGAAGTGCCGCTGTATGGCGCGCTGCTGGAGTTGGTGGCCGAAACCAATGCCCGGGTGCTGGCGAGCGATCCAGACCTGGCGCAGCAACTGCAGCACACTGGCGAAATCCAGCGCCTGGACATGGAGCGCCACGGCGCCATCCGCCTGGGCAGCGCCTATGAGCTGGCAACCATCAGCCGCCTGTTTGCAGTAATGGGCATGCACCCGGTGGGTTACTACGACCTCACCCCGGCCGGCGTGCCGGTGCACTCCACGGCCTTTCGCGCCGTGCATGAAAGCGCCTTGCAGACCAGCCCGTTCCGGGTCTTCACCTCGCTGCTGCGCCTGGAGCTGATCGAAAACCTTGAACTGCGAGCCTTTGCCGAATCAGCCCTGGCCAAGCGCTCCATCTTCACCCCACGGGCCCTGGCCCTGATCGAACAGGCCGAAGCCGACGGCGGCCTGAATGCCAGCGATGCCCAGGCCTTTATCCAGCAAGCCCTGGAAACCTTTCGCTGGCACCACACCGCCACGGTCAGCGCGGCCCAGTACCAGCAACTCAGCGACCAGCACCGGCTGATTGCCGACGTGGTGGCCTTCAAGGGCCCGCATATCAATCACCTGACCCCACGCACCCTGGACATCGACCGCGTACAAGCCGACATGCCCGGCAAAGGCATCACCCCCAAAGCCGTGATCGAAGGCCCACCCCGCCGCCAATGCCCGATCCTGCTGCGCCAGACCAGTTTCAAGGCCCTCGACGAAGCCATTGCCTTTACCGATGCCAGGGGCAGCCACAGCGCACGCTTTGGCGAAATCGAACAACGTGGCGTGGCCCTGACGCCCAAGGGCCGGGCGCTTTATGACCGACTGCTCAACGCCGCGCGGGACGAACTGGGTGCCTTTCCCAATGAAGCCAACGCCCAGCGCTATACCGAACTGATGGCACAGCACTTCCAGGCCTTCCCGGATAACCATCGGGCCATGCGCGAGCAAGGTTTGGCGTACTTTCGCTACCGAGTGACCGACAAGGGCCGTGCCACCGAGAAGGACGCGCCACAGAGTCTGGACGCGTTGATCGAGGCGGGTTACGTCGATATCGAACCGTTGGTGTATGAAGATTTTCTGCCGGTCAGCGCGGCGGGGATTTTCCAGTCGAACCTGGGCGATGCGGCGCAGAGTCACTACGCGGCCAACGCCAACCAGGCTGAGTTTGAACAGGCCCTGGGCCGCCAGACTCTTGATGAGTTGCAGCTGTATGCAGACACCCAGCAGCGCTCGATCGACGCCTGCCTGCAGGTGCTGCGCACCTAGAAAAAGAGTTCGCCCGACACCACAACGCATTCCATGCGCAGTCAACGTGCCCCAGGGTCGGGCGAACGGTTGGGATAATAGGCAGTGGCGGGGTTGTTGTCCTTGGGGCAATTCTGAACAAATATGGACCCCCTCCCCCAGCGTTGGCTAATGCCCCTTGGTCTGCTCCAGTTGTTCGACGATTTTATCTTTGATCAACAGGCGTTTCTTCTTCAGGTTCTCCACATCATCGTCATTGGCACTTGCAGATTCAGCCTCCAGCACCTCCTTGTCGGCAACGTCATACTGGGTGAGCAATACATCCAACCGATGGTGGCTTGCCCGACGCTGCTGGACATCCTCCTTGCTCAACCCCAAATCCTGATAAAGATCATGTTTCACTGGCATGAAGTACCTCCGCAAGTTAATCAATGACTGGTCCACCTTGAAGCTAGCCCATCCCGGGGCCTCTTGTCATGCCCAAGGTCAATTCCCTTGCCCCAGCTCGCGTGCGAGGAAGGGGGCGGTGCGGCTGGTTTGGTTCTGGGCGAGGTGCTGGGGCGTGCCGCTGGCGACGACGTTGCCGCCCTGGTCGCCGGCGCCTGGGCCGATGTCGATGACCCAGTCGCTCTGGGCCACCACGCGCATTTCGTGTTCGACCACAATCACTGTGTGACCGGCATCCACCAGGTGGTTGAGTTGCAGCAGCAGGCGGTCGACATCACGGGGGTGCAGACCGGTGGTGGGCTCGTCGAGGACATACAGGGTTGCGCCCCGTGCGGTACGTTGCAGTTCGGTGGCCAGTTTGATCCGCTGGGCCTCGCCACCGGACAGTTCGGTGGCCGGCTGGCCCAGGCGCAGGTAGCCCAGGCCGATGTCGCGCAGGACCCGCAACGCGCGCAGCACGCTGGGTTGTTCGGCGAAGACGTCCACCGCCTGCTCAACGGTCAAGCCCAGCACCTGGGCAATGTTCAGGCCCTGCCAGGTAATCGCCAGGGTCTGGGGGTTGTAGCGCGCGCCGTGGCAGGTCGGGCAAGGTGCGTAGACGCTGGGCATAAACAACAATTCGACGCTGACAAACCCCTCACCCTCGCACTTCGGGCAACGACCCTTGGCGACGTTGAAGGAGAACTGCCCGGCATCGTAGTGGTGTTTTTTCGCCGCTGGGGTGGCGGCGAACAGCTTGCGCACGTTATCGAACAGGCCAGTGTAGGTCGCGAGGTTGGAGCGCGGGGTGCGGCCGATGGGCTTCTGGTCCACCTGCACCAGCCGGCGGATCTGCTCCAGGCCCGCGCGGATGCGGCCACTGCTGGTTTGCGGCGCCGGGTCTTCGAGGTCGGGCTCGTCGTCGCTGACCACCACCCGACCCAGCCCCTCACCCACCAGGTCCAGCAGGGCCTGGCTGACCAGGCTGGATTTACCCGAGCCGGAAATCCCCGTCACAGCAGTAAAACAGCCCAGGGGAAAGTCCACGCTCACCTCGTCGAGGTTATTGCGGCTGACCCCTTCCAGGCTGAGCCAGCCGCTCGGCGCACGGCG
Source organism: Pseudomonas sp. WS 5410 (assembly GCF_012985645.1). NCBI lineage: Bacteria > Pseudomonadati > Pseudomonadota > Gammaproteobacteria > Pseudomonadales > Pseudomonadaceae > Pseudomonas > Pseudomonas sp. WS 5410. The sequence continues at coordinate 730,024 of NZ_JAAQWS010000001.1, forward strand.
CGAGGTGTTCAGCGGGCGCGGCTCGGCAAACAGGTATTCGCGGGTCTGTGATGCTGCAATCTGTGCCAGGCCTGCCGGTGGGCCGCTGTACAGCACCTGGCCACCCTGCTCGCCCGCCGCCGGGCCGACGTCGATCAACCAGTCGGCACGGCGCATGGTTTCCAGGTCGTGTTCCACCACAAACAGTGAATTGCCGGCGGCTTTCAGGCGCTCCAACGCCGTGAACAGGGCTTCGCCATCCGCCGGATGCAAGCCGGCCGACGGTTCGTCCAGCACATAGATCACGCCGAACAGTTGCGAGCCCAGTTGCGTCGCCAGGCGCAGACGCTGCAATTCGCCAGATGACAGGGTTGGCGTGCTGCGCTCCAGGGACAGATAGCCCAGGCCCAGGTCGGTCAGGGTGCTGACCCGCTCCAGCAAATCCTGGGCGATGCGCTGGGCGGCCAGGCGTTTTTCCACCGAGAGTTTTACCCGGCCCTTGCCCTCGGCCACCGGGCGCAGGAGCTGCGCCAGTTGCAACAATGTCAGTTGCGACAGCTCGCCAATATCCACCCCGGCAAACTTCACCGACAACGCGGCCTTGGTCAGGCGCTTGCCCTCGCACAAGGGGCACGGGCTGCCTTGCATAAATTGCGCGACACGCTTTTTCATCAGCGCGCTCTGGGTGTGGGTGAAGGTGTGCAGAATGTAGCGACGGGCGCCGCTGAAAGTACCCTGGTAGCTGGGTTCGAGTTTGCGCTTGAGGGCCTCGCGGGTCTGCTCCGGGGTCAAGCCGGCATACACCGGCACCGTGGGTGTGTCCTCGGTGAAGAGGATCCAGTCGCGCTGTTTTTTCGGCAGCTCGCGCCAGGGGATATCGACGTCATAACCCAGGGTCACAAGGATGTCCCGCAGGTTTTGCCCCTGCCAGGCCAGCGGCCAGGCAGCGACCGCCCGCTGGCGGATGGTCAGGGACGGATCGGGCACCATCAGTGCCTCGGTCACTTCATACACGCGGCCCAGGCCGTGGCACTGCGGGCAGGCGCCCTGGGGCAGGTTCGGCGAGAAGTCTTCGGCATACAGCATCGGCTGCCCCGGCGGATAACTGCCGGCACGGGAATAGAGCATGCGGATCAGGCTGGACAAGGTGGTCACGCTGCCCACCGACGAGCGCGTGCTCGGCGTGCCCCGCTGCTGTTGCAGGGCCACGGCCGGCGGCAGCCCCTCGATGGAGTCCACATCCGGCACGCCCACCTGGTCAATCAGGCGCCGGGCATAAGGCGCGACCGACTCGAAGTAACGCCGCTGCGCCTCGGCGTACAACGTGGAAAACGCCAGGGAGGATTTGCCCGACCCCGAGACCCCGGTGAACACCACCAGGGCATCCCGTGGGATGTCCACATCGACATTGCGCAGGTTATGTTCCCGGGCGCCGCGCACCCGAACAAAACCGGGGCGCGCGGCCAGAAGATCAGTGGCAGGCGGCAAGTGGCGCGATGAAGTCATGGTCAACCTTATAAGAGTCAGCGGTCCAGGGGTGGATCCGGCAACAGGGGTAAACGTTCAATCGCAGTAGCTCACCTGCGTGGTCAATACCGAGCGTACCTGTCGCGCCAGTTCCTCGGGGCTGTAGGGCTTGCCCAGCAGATGAATGTCGTTGCCCAGCAGGTGGTCGCTGGAAAGAATGTCACGGGTATGCCCGGAGGTGAACAGTACTGCAATGGGCGGCTGTTGCGCCTTGGCCCAGGTGGCCAGGTCGGTACTTTTGATCCGCCCCGGCATGACCACATCGGTGAAGATCAGGTCCGGCCGCAAGCCGGTGCGCAGCATCAGCATGGCGTCATCGCCATCGGTGGCAGTGAGTACCGTGTAGCCGGCCTGTTGCAGCAGTTCCACCGCTGCGCCACGTACGCCTTCGTTGTCCTCCACCACCAGGATGGTTTCCCGGCCGCCTTCCTGCTGCTCCACCTGGTCGGGCGCTTCCTGGCTTTCCGGCTCAAGGCTGTGGGGGAAGTACATCTGCACCAGGGTGCCCTGGCCTGGCTCGCTGCTGATCTGCACATGCCCGCCACTTTGCTTGACGAAGCCAAACACCATGCTCAAGCCCAGGCCAGTGCCGTGACCGTCAGGCTTGGTGGTAAAGAACGGCTCGAAGACCCGCTGCAGCACCGCCGGCGACATGCCGGCCCCCGTGTCGCTGACCGACAGGCGCACATATTCGCCGGGGGCAATCCCGCTGCGGCTGCCATCTTCGGGCGACAACGTGATGTTTTCACCGGTGATGCGGATCACCCCCTCGCCCTTCATCGCATCCCGGGCGTTGATCGCCAGGTTGAGCACGGCGTTTTCCAGTTGATTGCGATCGACATGGATGCACCACGGGTCTTGCGGCAACTGCACATCAATCTGGATGGTTTCCCCCAGGGCCCGCTGCAGCAACTCACCCAGGCCTTCATAAATGCGCCGCGGGTTGAACACCGCCGGTGACAGTGGCTGGCGCCGGGCAAAGGCCAGCAGTTGCGAGGACAGCTTGGCACCGCGCTCGACGGCCGCCAGGGCAGCACCGACGCGCCGTTGGACCTGGGCGTTATCGCGCTCATGGCGGGCCAGCAGGTGCAGGTTGCCGGCAATCACCTGCAGCAGATTATTGAAGTCATGGGCCACGCCCCCCGTCAGCCCGCCAATGGCCTCGAGCTTTTGCGACTGGCGTAACTGCTCCTCGGCGGCCGAGCGCGCCTGGACTTCGGCGGCGACGCGCTGCTCCAGGTTATGGGTGAGCTTGAGCAGGGACTCTTCAGCGATCTTGCGCACATGGATATCAATGATCACCCCGGGAAAGCGCAACGGCTGGCCGCCCGCGTCCAGCTCGCAGCGCCCGCTGGCCAGTACCCACAGATAGCTGGCGTCCGGGCGTCGCACGCGAAACTCGACGTTATATGGCCCACCCGTCGCCAGGGTCTGGGCAATCAGGCGGTTGACCCGCGCCAGGTCGTCGGGGTGGATGGCCTGGGTGGCGACTGCAATGGAAACACCCCGCTCCACGTCGTCCATGGACAGGCCCAGGGTACGGGCGAAACGCTCGTCGCCCGAGAGGCGATCCGGCAGCACATCCCAGACAAACGACCCCAGCAACGCCCCGGCATTGAGGGCCAGTTGCAAGCGTTCGTCCGCCACCCGGTAAGCCCCCTCGGCTTCCTGGCGCAAACGCTCGGACAGCACATGCTCGGTGGTTTCCACAACGATCGCCAACACGCCGGCCGGATGCTGGTCGTCGCCGGCCACCGGGCTGTAATAGAGGTCCAGCCACAAATCCTCGGGGCGGCCATTGCGCAGCAGCATCAAGGCCTTGTTGCGATAGGACAAGGTGCCACCGGCCAGGCAGGTGTCCATGACATGCCGGTTGAACTCGGCCACTTCCGGCCAGCCCTGCTCGACCGGCACCCCCAGCAGAAACGGGTGGCGCCCGCCGGCAAACACCGAATAGCTGTCGTTGTAGATCATGTACCCGGCGCGGCCCCAGAGCATCACCATCGGCACTGGCGAAGCGAGGAGCATCTGCACCGCGCAGGTCAGGCTGGTGGACCAGGTGTCAATGGGGCCCAGGTCAGTGGTGGACCAGTCAAAGGCACGAATCCTTTGGGCCATTTCACCGCCCCAACCGTCACAGCCGTAGGTATTGGATAGAAATTGCATGGATCAGCTCAGTGCAGAGAGAGGACAGTCGCCAATGTTGGAGCATAGCCGGGCGCGATGGTTTCACTGTGTAGAAGAACCATTGCAGGAGCCGGCTCCCACAGGAGGGACGATTAGGTCGGTGCGCCCTACCCGTCAGTGGAAATCCCGGCTACGCACGCTGATCCCCGCCAACAGCGGCGTCAGGTCGCTCAAGCGGCCGGCGATCAAATGGCGGACTTCGCCCACCGCCTCCCAGCGCCCATCCACCTTGAGCAGCCGTGAGCCCACCAGCACCTGGCGCTGACGCTCGGCCAGCTCACGCCAGACCACCACGTTGAGGTTGCCAAACTCATCTTCCAGGGTCACGAAGGTCACGCCACTGGCCGTGCCCGGGCGCTGGCGCCCGGTGACCAGGCCGGCAACGCTGACATTGCGTCCGTGCTCCACCACCTGCAATTCCTGTGAACTGCGGCAGCGCCGCGCACGCAGTTGATCACGCAACAGCGCCAGGGGATGGGGCCCCAGGGTGGTGCCCACACTGGCATAGTCGGCATACAGGTCCTCACCGACACTGGGAGCCGGTAGTTGCACCGCCTCCTCCTGCGGGCTCGACACCCCGGCAAACAACCCCAACTGTTGCTCCACCCCGGCCACGTCCCAGCGTGCCCGGTGCCGGTGCCCGGCCAACTGGCGCAAGGCCCCGGCATCGGCCAGTAGTTCCTGGGCACGGCTGTCCAACTGGGCGCGCTCGCCCAGGTCGGCGATCCCGCAAAACCCAGCGGCCTGGCGGGCGGTTTCGATACGCCGGCCATCTTCTTCGCGAAAGCCGCTGATCATGCGCAAGCCCATGCGAATCGCCGGCTGCTGGCCGTCAATGGGTTCCAGGCTGCAATCCCAGTCACTGGCGGTCACGTCCACCGGGCGAATCTGCAAATGATGGCGACGCGCATCCTGCAGGATCTGATCCGGGCTGTAGAAGCCCATGGGCCAGCTGTTGATCAGGGCACAGGCGAACGCCGCCGGTTCATGGCATTTGAGCCAGCAACTGGCATAGGTCAGCAAGGCGAAACTGGCCGCATGGGACTCAGGAAAACCATAGCTGCCAAAGCCCTTGATCTGCTCGAACACCTGGGCGGCGAAGGTTTCGCTGTAACCGTTCTTGAGCATGCCGTCGCGCAGCCGCTGGCGATGGGGCTCCAGACCGCCATGGCGCTTCCAGGCGGCCATCGAGCGGCGCAACTGGTCAGCTTCGCCGGGTGTGTAGTGCGCCGCGACAATGGCGATCTGCATCACTTGCTCCTGGAACAGCGGGATACCCAGGGTGCGCTTGAGTACCGCCTCCAGCTCGGGCGATGGATAGGTCGTGGGCTCTTCCTTGTTCCGCCGGCGCAGGTACGGATGCACCATGCCGCCCTGGATCGGCCCTGGGCGCACGATGGCCACCTCGATCACCAGGTCATAGAACGTCTTGGGTTTGAGTCGGGGCAGCATGGACATTTGCGCCCGGGATTCGATCTGGAACACGCCGATGGTGTCGGCGCGGCTGATCATTGCGTAGGTCGCCGCATCCTCCGAGGGCACCGTCGCCAGCGTCAGGTCGAGGTGACGATGGCGGCGCAGCAGGTCAAAACAGCGGCGGATCGCGCTGAGCATACCGAGCGCGAGGATATCCACCTTGAGCAGGCCCACGGCGTCCAGGTCGTCCTTGTCCCACTGGATGATGGTGCGCTCGGCCATGGCGGCGTTTTCCACGGGCACCAGGGTGTCCAGCGGCTGCTCGGAAATCACGAAACCGCCGGGGTGCTGGGACAGGTGACGCGGGAAGCCGATCAGTTGCTGGGTCAGGCCCAACACCCGCCGCAATACCGGGCTGTCCGGGTCGAAACCGCCTTCGCGCAGGCGCTCCAATGGCGGCGCTTCATCGCTCCAGCGCCCACAGCAATCGGCCAGGGCATTGACCTGATCCGGTGGCAGGCCCAGGGCCTTGGCCACATCACGCACCGCGCCGGCACCGTGGTAGCTGCTGACCACTGCGGTCAAGGCCGCGCGGCGCCGGCCATAGCGCTGGAACACGTATTGCAGCACCTCTTCACGACGCTCGTGTTCGAAATCCACGTCGATGTCCGGTGGCTCGTTGCGTTCCCGGGACAGGAAGCGCTCGAACAGCATGTTCATGCGGCTGGGGTCGATTTCGGTGATACCCAGGGCAAAGCACACTGCCGAGTTGGCCGCCGAGCCACGGCCCTGGCAGAGGATCGAACGGCTGCGGGCGAAGCGCACGATGTCGTGCACCGTCAAAAAGTAGCTTTCGTAGCCCAGCTCGCTGATCAACTCCAGCTCATTATTGATCTGCTCCAGAGTCTTGGCTGCTACCCCCTCGGGCCAGCGCCGGGCAATGCCTTCTTCGGTCAAGGCACGCAGCCAGGATTTTGGGCTCTGCCCTTCTGGCACCAGCTCCCTGGGGTATTGATAGCGCAACTGGCTCAGGTCGAAGCTGCAACGGCGGGCGATGTGCAGCGATTCTTCGAGCAAGTGCGCCGGATACAGCGCACCCAGGGCCTCCAGGCTGCGCAGGTGCCGCTCGCCATTGGGGTGCAGGCGCTGGCCAGCTTGCGCCACCGGCAGGTGGTGGCGGATCGCGGTCATGGTGTCCTGCAAGGCACGCCGGCTGCGCACATGCATATGCACATCGCCACAGGCCACGGCCGGCAGGTGCAGGTCGGCGGCCAGTTGCAGGCGTTGCGCCAGGCGGTGGGCATCATCCTGGGCGCAATGCAGCTCTACCGCCAGCCATAGCCGCCCGCTGAAGGTTTCGCACAACCATTGGCCGTCGGCAGGTGTGTCGCCCTCCTCGGCCAGCCACAGCACCAGCAGCCCCGGTACCGGCTCGGCAAAGTCTTCGCGTAACAGGCGGTACTGGCCTTTTGCGGCACGGCGTCGGGCCTGGGTGATCAGTCGGCACAGGTGTTGGTAGCCCTGCAGGTTTTCCACCAGCAGCACCAGTTTCGGGCCGTTTTCCAGGCGCACCTCACTGCCGACGATCAACCCCAGCCCAACCTCCTTGGCCGCCTGCCAGGCCCGCACGATGCCGGCCAGGGTGCATTCGTCGGTGATTGCCAGGGCCTGATACCCCTGCTGTTTGGCGCGCTCGAACAACTCGCGGGCACTGGACGCGCCGCGCTGGAAGCTGAAGTTCGACAGGCAGTGCAGCTCGGCGTAGCCCTCCATCATGCAAACCAGCCTTGCAGCCACAGCCCGGCGCTGTCACCCACGGTGCGATAGGCCCAGCCTTGCTGCCCGCTGCGAGTGCGCACCAGGTAGTAATCGCGGCGGATATCCGCGCCATCCCACCAACCGGACTCGATGCGCTCCGGGCCCAGCAGGATCTGCAGGCCCTGCTCGGCGAGCAGAGTCGGTTCATGGAGCAGCCAGCCAGGGCGTTGCACCGGGCTCAAGGCCGGGCAGGCACGGCTGTCGGCGCCCGGCAGCCAGGCGCACTCGGGACGATGGTCGGCATGAAAACGCAAGCCCTGCACCGCCTCATCCCCCAGGCGCGCGCGCAGACGCTCGCGCAATTGCACCCAGGGCAGGGTTTGCTGCGGGCGCTCGTCGAACAGGTCCTGGCGCTGCGGTACAAACACCGGCAAGTCTTCGGCCAGCAGGCGCAGGCCACGCACCGGCGCCGCCACTTGCACCTGCTCCAGGCGGCCACGGGCCAGTTCAAACAGCATCGAGGGTTCGCGCTCGGCACTGAGCAGGCCCACCTGGATCACGCTGTCGGGCGCCTCGGCATGCTCCAGGTGCAGGGCAAAACGCTGCACGCCACTGTCGCGGCCACAAAGGAACGCCGCAAGGTCGCCGGTCAGGCGCCGCAAGGGAAACAGCAGCGCCTGGTGGGACTGCACATCGAAATTCAACTCGATGCGCAGATCAAAACGATCCGGCGGCTGATAAAAATCCAGGGCCAGTGGCCGTTGCCCGGTCAAGGCATCCAGGTGCTTGAGCACCCCCGCGTCGAAGCGCCTGGCCAGGGTATGCCGGGGCAACGCCTGCAGCTGGGCCAGGGTCCGCAGGCCCATGCGCGACAAGGCCGTGGCGGCTTGCGGGTCGAGGCCGACGCGATCAATCGGCATCGACCCAAGGGCGTGCTGTAAACCCTCGACATCGGCCACCGCCAGGCCATCGTAGGCGTTGGCCAACACCCGCGCAGCGGCCGGGTTGGAGGCGGCGACGATACGGTGGCGAAAGCCCAGGGCGGTCAGTTCCTTGCGCAAGCGTGCTTCCAGCAGCGGCCACGGCCCGAACAGGCCCAGGCTCGATTCGATTTCAAACAGCAAGGCCCGCGGATAGAACACGCTGACCTGGGAACTGAAACGGTAGGCCCAGGCCGCGAGCAATTGCTGGCAGCGCTCGATATCCACCGGGTCGTATTCGACGCAGGTAAAAGCCTTGGTCAGAGCATGGGCCGCCGTCAGGGATTGGCCGGGCCGCAAGCCCAGGGCACGTGCGGCGGCATTGACGGTTTGCAACACCCGGCGTTGCGGCGGGCCGGCCAACAACGCCAAGGGCTGGTCGGGTTCGGGACGCTGACGCAAGACCCCATCCAACGCCAATTGCGGGAAGACAATGCACACCCAGCGCATACCAACCTCAGTGCCCGCTGGCCAGGGCAATCGGCGCGGGATGGGCGAGGCCACCCCGACACTTGAGCACCCGCACCTGGCTCGGCTCGACGGCCAGGCGCAGGGCGGCCGGTGACGGGTTGATCGCCTCGCTCAGGGCCCGCCAGGCAAACGCCAGGGTCTGGCCGGTTTCGGCGGCCACCTGCAAACGGCGCAAGGCCCGGTCATCGGCCTTGTGCGGCCAGCACAGCACCGCGCCGCAACTGCCGGAGCGCAGGCATTGCTCGGCCGCCCACAAGGCATCGCGTTCATCGGCCTGGATCACCGAGAGCTGGCGCAGGTCCACCCCGGCGTTCTGCCAGGCGTGGGGGTATGGGGTATACGGCGGCGCCACCAGCACAATCCGCTCGCCGGCCGCCGACAGCCGCGCCAGGGTTGGCCAGACCAGTCGCAGCTCGCCCACCCCCTGCTGGGCCACAAGGATTTCACTCAAGGCCGCCTCCGGCCAGCCACCGCTGGGCAACACCGCATCCAGGGCCGCCAGCCCGGTGGGGTGCACACTGGCCGGCGGCGCGGCCGGCCGTCCCTTCCACACCCGCCCGCCATTGAACAGCGAGTCCAGCGCAACCACGGCGCCCATCAACCTTGCCTCACCAGGCCACAGAACACGCCTTCGATGGCCAAGTCCTGGTCGGCACGAACCACAATAGGTTGATAGGCAGGGTTGCGCGGCAACAGGCGCACACTGTGGCCCACTCGCTCGAAACGCTTGATGGTGACTTCGCCGTCCAGGCGCGCGACCACGATCTGCCCGTTCAGCGCCTCGGCACTGCGCCGCACGCCCACCAGGTCGCCATCGAGAATGCCGTCCTCGATCATCGAGTCCCCCTGGACCCGCAGCAGGTAATCCGGGACCCGGGCGAAGGTCGCCGGGTCGAGCATCAGCCGCGTGTGCACTTCGGCGTCGGCGCCGATGGGCAGGCCGGCGGCCACGCGGCCCAGCACAGGGACCTCCAGCCACTCAGGCCGCGCCGGTTGATTGAGCAGGCGAATCCCCCGGGCCTGGTTCGGGTTGACCTCGATAAACCCGGCTTCGGTCAGCGCCAGCACGTGTTTGCGCGCCACACTGCGCGAAGCAAAACCAAAGGCCTCGGCGATCTCGGCGAGGCTGGGGGGCTGACCTTGCTGCGCGATACGTTCGCGGATGAAGTTCAGGATGGCGGAACGGCGGGGAGTGAGAGTCGTCATGGAGTACATTTGTACTCCTGTGGGGAATTCCTGACAATAGCCGCCAGTCAGACCAACACCTTGCCGGATCCGACAAGGGCGGGCGGCGTCAGGGCTTGCGCTGCAACACCCGATCCATGATGCGGTCGGTCTTCAGGGCCTCGATCGCCAGTGCCGGGTGCACACTCTCGCCGCGAATATGCGCGTTCATGCCCAGCACGTGGTGCCACTGGATATGGGGGTGATGGGCAATATGCAGGGTTTCGCTGACCTCGGCTGCAAGTTGCAACGGCTGCTCGTCGAACACGGAAAAACTGATGCGCCCTGTGCTGCCGATCAACTCGACCCGATCCTCGCGTCGGTCAGCCACAAAGTTCCAGCAGCCCATCCCCAGCGCGCCCGAGCTGAAGCTCCAGCAGGCGGTGACCGCATCTTCCGCCGCATAGCGCCCGGCCTGGCGCGCGGTATAACCCGTGACCTCGACAATATCCCCTACCAGGTACTGGAACAGGTCGAAGCCATGGCTGGCGAGGTCGGCAAAATAACCACCGCCGGCAATCGCCGGATCGGTACGCCAGTTGCTCGCGTTGGTGTCCGTGGGCGATGGCGGCTTGCACAACGTCCAGTTCAGCTGCCGCAACTCGCCGATGCGCCCCTCTTGCAGCCAGGCACGCACCTGCTGGAAGCGCGGCAGGGAGCGGCGGTAATAGGAAACAAACAGATGCAGCCCGGCCCGCTCGAAGGTGCGCTGCATCAAGGCGCTCTGCTCGGCATTCAGCGCCATCGGCTTTTCGACACAACAATGCTTGCCCGCCGCTGCCACCAGCAGGCTGTATTCCAGGTGGCTGTCGGGGGGCGTAGCGATGTACACCGCATCCACTTCGGGGTCATCAATCAGCGCCTGGGCATCTGTGTAAAACCGGGCAATCCCATGGCGTGCCGCATAATCGCGCACGGCTTCCTCACGGCGCCCCATCACGGCCACCAGGGCCGAGCCTGGCGCTTTGTAGAAAGCGGGTCCACTCTTGATTTCAGTAACACTGCCACAACCGATCATGCCCCAGCGGATGGTGCTCATATGACTTTCCTTCATCGGTACTTTTTCAGTCGGGCAGTATCAGCGTTTTCCTTCGCGGTCTCCAGCCTCCGCCCATAAAGACCCAGCATGACAATTGCATTACACTTTTATGACGATCATCTTGCGGGGGCACAGACGATGAAAATACGCGCAACGGTGATTTGCGAACATGAGGGGCACATTCTGTTCGTGCGCAAGGCCAGGTCGAAATGGGCATTGCCCGGTGGCAAGGTCGAGCGCGATGAGCGCCCAGTCGGCGCGGCCGAGCGGGAACTGCAAGAGGAAACCGGGCTGAACGTGGATGGTTTGCTGTATCTGCAGGAGTTGAAGGCCAGTGACACGCTGCATCACGTGTTTGAAGCCTCGGTGGTGAACATCGACCAGGCCCGGCCCTGCAATGAAATCACCGACTGCCAGTGGCATGCCTATAGTGCCCTGGAGCAACTGGACACCACCGACGCCACCAAGCGCATTGTCCGCTCGTTTCTGCGCCGGCTCTGACGCCTAGCCGAATGCCGCAAACCCACGGCGCCCGGCCTTGAGTTCGGTGCGCAGTTCGCCAATCAGGTTGGAGATGGCACGGATGCTGTCCAGACCCTGGGGCGACACGCCGGTCAACAGCAGCTCGACGCGACCGGACTCCGGTTCGAAGACTCGGATGGTCAAGAAACCCTGGGGGTTGACACTACAATCGCACGACAGCGGGACGAAACCGGACGCCATGATGCGGCTCAACTCAGCGATCGGAATCATCCTGGGCACCCTTGCTCACACATGACGCGATGGACGTGATCCATGCAGGGTAGATCAGGTTGTGCAACGCGTGTAGGCAATCCTACGAAAGTGTTAGCTACCCCACACTTTTCTGCGAAAGCGTTGGTGCACTGGCGCCAGAAAAACCACGGACGTTTATCTGCCAGGCAGGTATGAAGGTCAAATCGCGGACAAAAAAAATCCCAAGTAGCTGATGGAAACTTGGGATTTAAAAATGCATAAACCGTGGGAGGTGAACGCCCGGCCATAATAACCATCGAGACAACCTGTAACAAGTTGATTATTAGCCTTTCGTCGGATTGAAACAGCGCTAAGTCATTCAATAACCACACATTTTTCAGGGTTCGCGATATCTTTCGTGCCACTTTTTGGTGCAACTTCCAAACTTGCCGGGTTAAAACCCTAATAACTATCAGGTTAATAACCGAGTATGTAGCATGTCTATTTACGCGCCAGTTTGTAGCGCACGCACTCTTCATAAAAGCTCGAACGAACAGCCGTCGGTTTGAGCCGCGAGGGGCTGTCATAGGTCTGCTCGGTGATCCCCATGGCCATCATGCGCATCCAGGACTTGTCGAACTTGTACCGCTGGATTTTCTGCCGCGCGGCATACAGCGAAACACCGGCCAACTTCAGCTCCTGGGCCCTGGCCGCCGTGCCCGCGCCCCAACTGCACATGTACCGATCCCCTTCGCGCAGCGTCTTGCCCTGGGCCGCCGTCGCCCCGCTCGCCAGGGCCAAGGCAATCAGCGTGATTTTTACGTTGCGCATTGGCACCCCACCTAACCACCTGAAAATAAAAGTGATTTTGGCGAAACATCGGCCAGTTGGGGGCCATTAAAATGCCTTCTCGGCCACCTGCCCTCCCCGCCATGGTTGCCGCCCTACCCGCGGCTGACCATAATCGCGCGCCACTATTCCCCTCACGCAAGGAAATGCCGTGAAGAAGTTTCTGTTGTTAGCCCCGTTGTTAGTCCTGCTGCTGCAAGGTTGCGGCGTGACCATGACGCAATACGAGCCCAATTTCGACAACGTCCAGCGCCTCAAGCAGACGCCACCGCTGCAGCCCGTCAGCCAGGCCAAGGTCACTGCTGCCTCGGGCCAGGGTTCGTTGATGGTTCGGGCCAATCCGATCAGTTCGCCCGCCGGCAGTATCCCCGCCCATGTGCAGGCGGCACTTACCCAGGAACTGTCCCTGGCCGGCCTGCTTAATCAAAGCGCGCCACGCCGCCTTGACGTGCTGCTGGTGAAGAACGAGCTGACGGCGGGCGTAGGCTCAGGCCACGGCACGCTGGCCGCGCGCTTCACCCTGTTCAAGAACGATGCAGTGGTGTACGACGCCACCAAGGAAGTGACCAGCGTGTGGTCCAGTTCATTCTTCGGCCCCATTGCGATTCCGAATGCGGCGAATGCCTATAACCCGCTGGTGCGTGACTTGCTCAAAGCCTTGTACAGCGACCCGCTGTTCATCCAGGCACTCAAGTAAAAAACCAGGTAAAAAAAGGAAGCCGGTCAGCCGGGTAATACCCGTTAGTTAAGTAGAACCCGCTCGCCACAGAGACAGTGTTCGTCCTTAACTAACGGGTATTAGCCCGTCAGCCGGCTCCCTTTTTTGCAGGCCGCATCAGGCCCGCGGTACACCGCCATCCAGTGCCGAGTACTTCAGGTTATTGCTCTCGACCATCTGCTTGAGCAACGCATTGACCTGGCGCGTGAAAGTATCGGTCACCGCTTCTTTTGGCGTGTAGGCCATCATCGGGATAAACCAGATACCCAACCAGGTGTTGATCGCATCGTGGTTGCTGCCTTTGCTAAGCGCCTGGCCTTGTGGGTCCAGGGCTTCCAGGCTCATGGTGTACTGGTCGGTACCCAACGCCGGAATAATGGTGAAGGTGAAGCCGCTGATAAACGCCAGTACCATCTGACCGCCCCCTGGCGGATGGTTGTAGACCTTCAGGCGCAGGCTGTAATCGCCTGGCTGCTTCTGGAACTCATCCAGGGTCACGCGACCGAACAGGCCGGAATCGGTGAGGATTTTTTGCAGCTGCGGACGCAGCATATCCCGCGCCTGGGGGACTTCGGCAGCGGCAGCGTTGGTCGGTTCGCCTTGATAGAAATCAAAGTCGACGTAAACGTTCGGCTTGTTGGCGAAGCTCGCCTTCGATGGCAGGGTGACTGGCGCGACTTCGTCCTTGGTGAAGCTGGCGCAGCCACTCACTGCCAACATCATTAGGGCCAACCCCAGCATTTTTCCAATGTGCATTACGACTTCCTTAGTTGATGGAGCGTCTCCATGGCCGGAGGTGCTGGGGGCGGATAATAGAGAGTCAACGGCCTGGGTAAAAGGCCGTTGTAGGAAAAAACCTCATCAACTCTCGGCGTTTACCACTGATACGTCGCACTGGCCTGCACCGTCCGTTGCGAGCCGTACCAGCACCACGAGTACGAATAGCAGGACGCCACGTACTCTTTATCCGCCAGGTTGGTGGCGTTCAGCGCCAGGCGCAGGTTGTCGCCCTGGGTATTGATGTGCGGGATGTCGTAGTGCACCGACGCATCGAACAAGGTGTAGCCCGGAACCTTCAGGGTGTTGGCGGTATCGCCCCAGGACGAGCCGACATACCGCGCGCCTGCGCCCACGCCGAAGCCCTTGAGGTTACCGTCATGCAAGGTGTAGTCGGCCCACACCGAGGCGGTGTGGCGCGGCACAGCATAGGTCGTGGTGCCCTGGGTCGGCACGGCCGGGCCGACGCCAATGTCGGTGATCGGCGCATAGCGCACGGTGCTGTTGGATTTGCTGATGCGGTTATCGAGGTAGGCATAGGCCGCCGTGATATCCAGGTTGTCGTTGAGGCTGGCCTTGCCTTCGAGTTCAAAGCCACGGGAGCGCACTTCACCGTCCTGGACCTGGCAGCGACCATTGCCGCACAAGTGAGTTGGGTCCGGGTCCATGGTCGGTACGTTGTTCTGGCGCAGGTCGAAGATGGCCGCGGTGATAAAGCTGTTGCTGCCCGGCGGCTGGTACTTGATGCCGATTTCGTACTGTTTGCCTTCGGTGGGCTTGAACACCGAACCACCGTAGCCGGTGCCCGATTGCGGGGAGAAGGATTCGGAATAGCTGGCGTATGGCGCCAGGCCGTTATCGAAGAGGTAGACCACCCCCAGACGACCGGTGAAGGCTTTGCTGTCCAGGGAGGATTTGGTTTTCTTGCCGTCGGTCAAACTCAATGAGCTGTTATCCGTGCTGGCCCAGTCATAACGACCGCCCATCAACAGCACCCACTTATCCCACTTCGCCTGCTCCTGCAGGTACACGCCAGTCTGCTCGCTGCGCTGGGTGGCGTCGCTGGAAAATGCCGGGGTGGTGACTGGCGCGCCATATACCGGATCGAAAATATCCAGGTCCGGTCCCTTGCCGTAACCGGCCTTGGTATCGACGCTGGTGTTCTGGTAATCAAGCCCCATCAACAGCGTGTGCTGCACCGGGCCGGTGTCGAACTTGCCCTGCAACTGGTTATCCAGGTTGTAGGCATCCATGTCGACATCGGTGGCGATGGTCGAGCGGTTCAAGGTGCGGTAATCGGCCTGCAGGTTGCTGCTGTAGATACTGCGGTAGATCCCTTCGCTGCGCATATAGCGGGCGTTCTGGCGCACGGTCCAGACGTCGTCGAGGTGATGCTCGAAGGCATAACCGATGGAGTAATGCGCGCGGTCACTCTTCTCGAAGTTCTTCTCGCCGTCGTAGAAATCGACATCAATCTTGCGCCCCAGCGGGCTATGCAACACCGAGCCCCAGGCCGGCATCGAACCGTAGGAAGCGCCCTTGGGATCCTTCTGGAAATGCCCGAGCAGGGTCAGCGAGGTGTCCTCGTTCGGGCGCCAGGTGAAGGCCGAAGACAGGGATTGGCGGCGGGTCTCGGTGTGCTCGACCTGGCCGTCGGCATCATCGAACAAGCCGGCGACGCGGTAGGAGTACACCCCTTGCTCATCCAGCGGGCCGCTGAGATCGAAGGTGGTGCGCTTTTTGTTGAAGGTGCCGTACTCCACGCCCACTTCGTGAAAAGGCGTATCCAGCGGGCGTTTGGTGACCATATTGATCACGCCGCTGGGGCTGCCCTGGCCATACAACACCGAGGCCGGGCCGCGCAGGACCTCCACGCGCTCCAGGTCGAAGGCATCCTTTTGCGGCGAGGCATCGCGGCTCGACGCCACGCGCAGGCCGTCGAGGTAAGTCACCGGCGAGAAGCCGCGAATGGTCAACTGGTCCAGGCGCGAGGCAGTGGCGCCACGGGTTTCCGGGACGACCGCGGCGCTGTAGCGCAGGATCTGGTTGAGGCTCTCGGCATTCTGCGCGCGCATCTGGTCTTTGGTGACCACCGAGATCGACTGCGGGGTCTCGATCAGCGCGGTGTCGGTCTTGGTACCAGACAGGCTGCGCGTGGCCACATAGCCGGACACCGGGCCAATGGGGCTTTCACTTTGCTCGGCAGCACTGATGGTGGTGGCTTGCAACTCCACCGAGCCGTCCGCCTGGGGGATCGGCTCGATGCGATAGCGCTGGGCAGACAGCGCCTGGGCCCGCAAACCGCTACCCGCCAGCAACTGGGCGAGTGCCGCGTCGCTGCTCAACTGCCCGTTCAAACCGCTGTTGCGCTTGCCGCGGGTCAAGGCCGGATCAAAGGCCAGGACCAGCCCGGCCTGTTCGGCAAAGCCGTTGAGGGCCTGGCTCAGGTCACCGGCAGGGATCGAGAAATGGCTACTTTCATCAGCCCATGCGGTGTGAATGGTCAGGGGCACAGCGGCAAAAGCCATCGCCACTGACAGCGCCAGCGGGTGCAACGGACGAGCAAAGCGTGACATGAGAGGTCCTGGAAAAGAGGGTTCTATATTCCATGACGGCCATGTCGGGAAATCGGGTATGAATGAGACCGGTTTTTATTTGAACAGGTGTCTTCAGGCACATCAGAGGGGTTTGATCACCACCAGCAGGTCGGTGAAATGCTCCACTTTGATCGGCAGGTTATCCGCCAGGGTCGCCAGCGCTGCGTCGCTGTCATCGAGCTTGAACACCCCTGACACGCGCATGCCTTGCAACGCCTGGGGATCAAAACGCACCACGCCATGGCGATAGCTGGCCAGGGTTTGCAGGACCTCGCTCAACGGCCGGTCATCCACCGTGAGCAAGCCCCGGGTCCAGGCCGCCGGGTCGCCGCTGCCGACCGCTTGCGCTGGCTGGGCGTGGCCCTGCTTGAGGATCGCGCGCTGGCCTGCCATGACCTTCACCGCCTCGCTGTGATTGCCTTTGGCGGCCACCGTTGATTCGATCACCGTGACCACGGTCGAGCCATCCACCGCGCGCTGGACCAGGAAACGCGTGCCCAATGCGGTCGCCGTACCCTGGTCGGTACGCACCACAAATGGCCGCTGCGCATCCTTGGCCACCTCGACCCACATCTCGCCCTTGAGCAACTCGATTACACGCTGCTGGCCGTCGAATTTCACGTCCAGTGCCGAGTTGCTGTTGAGCTGCACCTGGCTGCCATCGGCCAGGACCACCTGGCTCCGTTCGCCGACGCCGGTACGTTGGTCGGCCATCCACAGTGGCAGTTGCTCGACGCTCGCCCAGCCGAGCACCAACACACCCAACAGCCCCAGGACCTGCCCGCCGCGCACAGCGTACCCGGGCTTGCGTGGGATGAAGGCTTGATTCAATGCCAGGCGTGCCGGTTCGGCAGGCAATTCATCGAAGCTGCCCCACAATGCCCCCATGCGCTCGAAAGCCACCCGATGGCGTGGGTCAGCCTCACACCACTCTTCAAATGCCTGGCGGTCAGCGGCGCTGACCTCCTCGTCATTGAGCAGCGCCAACCATTGCGCTGCCTCGCTGACAATCTGTTCGGCGGACATCAAAGCGGATCCGCGCCATGCAGCGTCTGGTAGCAATGCACCAGCGCGCTGGAGATGTAGTTTTTTACTGTGCTGGAGGAGACCTGGAGCTGGGCCGCGATTTCACTGTAGGTCAGGCCGTCCAGGCGACTGAGCAGAAACGCTTCGCGGGCCTTGTCCGGCAGGCCGGCGAGCATCAGCGCAATGCGTTCCAGGGCCTGCAGCGCGACATGAATGGTCGCCGGATCGGGCATGCCAGCGTCTTCGTACTGGATCGCCAGGGCTTGCATATAGGCTTTCTCGATCTTGCGTCGCCGCGCACCGTCAATCAGCAAGCGCCCGGCAGTGGTCGCGAGAAATGCCCGAGGCTCCTGAATATTGTGGGGCTCGGCCAGCAGCAACACCCGCACGAATGCATCCTGGGCCAGGTCCGCCGCATGCTGCGAACAGCCGAGTTTCTTGCGCAGCCAACCCTGCAACCAGGAATGGTGGTCGCTGTAGAGCGCGGTGAGTGTCTGCTGGCGGCGGGCTATATCACAATCGGCCACAGGAAAGTCATGCATGCGCAAAAGCTTCTCAAACAAGAAAGATTACCAATCGCGCAAACGATGACAGTAAAACGATGGCAGGGCAAGGGCTCGGCAACGAACCCCAGGCACATCCAGACCAGCTGTCCCCCACGGGTGCAGGAGGCCCGACTTATGGCGAGGGATTCGCCGGCAATGGCCTGCTTAGCGCAAGCTCCAGGACACCCCGGCATACACGCCCATGCCATCGCCCGGCGTCGAGCGCGCCATATCCTTGCCATGGTCGTCATAGCCCGGGGTCACGGTATTGGCATAGCGCTGGTTGGTCAGGTTGCGCAGGTCGACCCAGGCTTGCCAGTCGTGCTTCGGCGCGTCATAGCCAACGGTGGCGCCCAATAAGCCATAGACTCGCGCGTAGTAGGAGTTGGCGTAGTCCACCGCCACCCGCGAGGAGTACTCGCCATTGAGGCTGCTGAAAAAGCCACTGGGATGGCTGTAGCGCACCTGCGCCTGGTAATAGTGCTTGGGGATACCAGGCAATGTGTTGTCGCCAAAACGCGGGTCGTCGCGGTAGTGGAAGTTGCTGTAGGTGTAGGCCTGGCGCAGGGCCAGGCGGCCAGTGTTGCCGCCCTCCCACAACGGGCTGGTGAGGCTCAGTTCCAGGCCTTGGTGAATGGTCGGGCTGGCGTTGGATTCGGCGACCACCTGCGACAGGTTGGGCGGAGCCGCCTGGGTCTCGACGCTGAGCAACTCATGGCGCACCAGCGAGTGATACAGCGCCAGATCCCATTGGCCGAACCAGGCTTCGCCGCGTCCGCCCACTTCCAGGGTGGTGGCGGTCTGGTTTTGCAGTTCCACGCCTTCGCGGGCCAAGCCTGAAGCCGGACTATTAACATCTTTGGCAAAGAACTTATTGGAACCCCAGATCATCGACCAGGCATGCGGCGGCTCCACCGAGCGGCTCAGGTTGCCATACACCTGCAATTGCGGGTTGAAGTCATACCGCAGGCCCACGCGCGGGGCATAGTCCCAGGCATGAGTGCTCAAGGGGGCATGGGTCTCGGGATAGGTGACTTCGGTTTCGCGACGGGTATAGATCGCCGCCAGCCCGGTGGTCAGCCACAGATCAGGCAGCAGCTCCAGGTCGTTGCTCACGTGCAGCACCGTATCCGACCCCAGGTAGCTGTAGTCACGGGTCTTGGTGCCGGGGGCGAAGGTGGCGGTGGTACCGGTGGGCACCCGCACGTACTCCGACACACCGTTATTGGGCAGGCCCTGGGTGGTGCGCAGGCCGACCGTGGTCTTGCTGTCGCGTCCCAGCAGGGTGTCCTGGCGGATGTAGTTCAAGGTGCCGCTGATATCGGTATACGCCACCTTGAGCCGGTTGGTGCCTTCGCGCAGGTCCATGGGGTAGTCGTGGTACACCAGCCCCGCCTCGACGCGGGAGTTATCGTCCAACTGCAGCGTGGTCTTGTTGGCGATCCAGGTAGAACCCGGCTGCAAGCGCTTGGAGTCGCGCGTCAAATTGAGCGCATTGGCCGCACGCGGGCTGTGCTCGATCTGCTGGCGCGTGAGTTTGCCGGGGCTGTCGTTGGCGGTTTCGCGGTAACGCAAATAGAAGCGGGTTTCCAGGTCCGGATTGAACCGGTAGCCGAAGTTGGCCGCCACGCCCTTGCCACTGCCGGCGCTTTGTTGCTGGAAGCCATCGTAGTCAGTGTCGGTCAGGCTGATGTAATAGTCGGCATCGCCCAGCACTTGCCCGGAGCTGATTTCCCGCTGGGCATATCCATGGCTGCCGGCCTCGTAACGCACGCGCAACTTGGGCGCATCGTAGCCGGTGCGGGTGACATAGTTGACCGCCCCGCCCAGGGCCAGTGCGCCGCGGTCGAAACCGTTGGCACCGCGCAGCACTTCGACGCGGCTGAGCCACAGCGGGTCCTTGAGTTCATAAGGCGTGCCGCCGGGGCCGGTGAGTGGCAGGCCGTCGATGGTTTCATACAGGCCGGACGCATGGCTGCCGGGGCCACGGTTGATGCCCGAGCCGCGAATGGAGATTTTCACCCCTTCGTTATTCGCCGCCCTGGCATAGATGCCGGCCTGGTACTTGAGCACGTCTTCATTGCTGCTGACCCGCCCCTGCTCGACGCTGGCCATGTCAACGTAGTTGGTCCCACCGGGTACCTGCTTGAGTTGCGCCTGGGCCGCTTCGCCTTCGCTCAGTTCGGTGCTGGTGACTTGCAGCGGCGCCAACTGCAGCGCCTCCTCGGCCTGGGCCAGGTGACTGAACGTCAGGGCAGCCCCCAAGCCAAGCCAGCGCGGGGAAAGAACAAGCAGAGGTTGTCGCAGGCGCATGGGCCGTATCCTTGAAGAGGTCTGCGGTTGGAAGCCGCGGATCATACGCAGGTCACGCACAAACCTCGTCGATTAGGCTAATGTGCTGGCCCTGAGCGCCCCTTCACTCTTGAGGCCGAGCCTTTCATGCGCAATCTCACCTTCGCCAGCATCTGCCTGTTCTCTTCACTATTGGTCGGTTGCCAACAGCATCCACCGGCCAACGACCAACTGGATGCGGTGCTCTGGACCCAAACCTCCATCGAGCATGAGTTGATCTATCGCCAGGTGTTTGCCAACGCCACCCGCCAGCTCGACGTGGCCCTGGCCAGCAAGGACTGGGACGCCCTGCCCTTTGCCCCACGCAACCTCAGCGGCCTGCCGCCGGCGGTGATCGTCGATATCGACGAAACCCTGCTGGACAACGTGCCACTCAACGCGCGGGACATCATCAACAACCAGGTCTACTCCTATGATCGCTGGAACACCTGGGTCGACCAGGCCAAGGCCCAGGCCCTGCCCGGCGCCGTGGCGTTTGTGCAGGCGGCGCAGCAACGCGGGATCAAAGTGTATTACCTGACCAACCGCGAACACAGCCAGGTCCAGGCCACGGTCGCTAACCTGCGCCTGCGTGGTTTCCCGGTGGACAGCAACCAACAAATACTGGCGGCCGCCACCCCGACCGGCCATTGCGAACAGGCCGGCTACGGCAAAAACTGCCGCCGCCAGTGGGTCGCCAGCCAGGCGCGGGTGCTGTTGATGGTCGGGGATTCCCTGGGGGATTTCGTCCAGGCCGAACACAACACCCTGGCCGCCCAACACCGGGCGGTCGAGCCCTATACAGGCTGGTTCGGCCAGCGCTGGTTCCTGCTGCCGAATCCCACCTACGGCAACTGGTACAGCGCACCCTACGCCGACCGCGAAGAGATTCCATTTGAGCAGAAGCGCTTTTTCAAGCGTGAGGCCCTTCAGTTGCAGCAATGAAGATCCAAGGTGGCAGCTGAAATGCAACCCTCCACCCGCTGAAGGTCGAGGTGGGAGCTGTCGAGCCTTGGCGAGGCTGCGATGGCGGCGGCATTGCGGGGGTTGATGTTGGCTGAACTACCGCTATCGCAGGCAAGCCAGCTCCCACCTTGGATCTTCAGCATATTGAGCACCGTATGCATCCTGCGGTAGCAGTGAAATGCAACCCTACCCCCTGGAGATCGAGGTGGGAGCTGTCGAGCCCCAGCGAGGCTGCGATGCCGGCGGCATTGCTGGGGTTGATGTTGGCTGACCCGCCGCTATCGCAGGCAAGCCAGCTCCCACATTGGATCTTCAGCACATTGAGCATCGTATGCATCCTGCGGTGACAGCTGAAATGCAATCCTCCACCCCCTGAAGATCGAGGTGGGAGCTGTCGAGCCCCGGCGAGGCTGCGATGGCGGCGGTATTGCTGGGGTTGATGTTGGCTGACCCACCGCTATCGCTGGCAAGCCAGCTCCCACCTTGGATCTTCAGTACATTGAGTACCGTGTGCATCCTGCGATGGCAGCTGAAACGCAATCTTCCAAACCCTGAAGATCGAGGTGGGAGCTGTCGAGCCCCGGCGAGGCTGCGATGGCGGCGGCATTGCTGGGGTTGATGTTGGCTGACCCACCGCTATCGCTGGCAAGCCATCTGTCACAGGGACTTGCGCCCACTCCTTAGCTGGTGGCCTGCCGATACTGACGCGGCGTAAAGCCAGTCAACGCCTTGAACTGGCGGGTGAATGCACTGTGGTCGGTGTAGCCGCATTGCAGGGCCACTTCGGTGATCGGCAACTCGGTGTGCAACAGGCGATGGGCATGTTCCAGGCGCACTTTCTGGATCATCTGCCGGGGTGTCAGGTGGAATACGCGCTTGCAGTAACGCTCCAGTTGCGCCACCGAGATGCCGGCGATGCGTGTCAGTTCGCCGAGGGTCACGCGCTGGTTGAAATGGGCGCGGATGTGTTCGTCCACCGCCGCCAGGCGCTGATAGGCCGGGTGGGTCTCGCTGGCGGATTGCAGGTCGACCGAAATCCCAGCCAAGCCGATGATCGCCCCCTCGCGGTTATACAACGGCCATTTGTGGGTCAGGCACCAACCGGGTTCGCGGCTGCCGTACAGGTGCAACTCCAGTTGGTCCTCCAGTACCAGACCCTGTTCCAGTACGCGCCGATCCTGTTCGGTATAACCCGGCCCCAACTGCGCGGGGAACACTTCGGCGCTGGTCTTGCCCAGTAACGGGCGCCGGTCTTTCAAGCCACAGCGCTGCACCAGGGTGTGGTTGGCCATGACATAGCGCGCCTGCACATCCTTGATAAACATCGTCGCATTGGGGATCACGTCGAGCATCGGCAACAGCATGGCCACGCCCGCCAGCAGCTGTTCGAGGCTGTGGGGGCGCTGCTCATCGCCCTGGCACAGGGTTGCAAACGCGTTGTGCATCATGCCGCTCACCGCCTCGTTTGTCGCCTCGCCGGGCCAGCAGATTGCCCGATGGCCGGGGCCCTGTCGAGTGCCGTTGCCCACCTGGCAATTGTGCTGAATTCGTCATTGATAGCCGCGCAAAACATCAATCGCCAGCGCGCCGATGGGTTCACTGTAGCGCCACTGCATGCCTATCCAATAACCCACAAGAAGGCGCCGCTATGTCAGCCCAAGGCAAGTTCAAGAAACAGCTGTCTCTGATCGACCTCACCTTTATCGGCCTGGGAGCCATCTTCGGTTCCGGTTGGTTGTTTGCCGCCAGTCACGTGTCGTCCATTGCCGGCCCCGCGGGGATTTTTTCCTGGTTGCTCGGCGGTTTTGCCGTGCTGTTGCTGGGCATTGTGTATTGCGAATTGGGCGCCGCCCTGCCCCGTGCCGGGGGCGTGGTGCGCTACCCGGTGTATTCCCACGGCCCGCTGCTGGGCTACCTGATGGGCTTTATCACGCTGATCGCGTTTTCCAGCCTGGTGGCGATTGAAGTGGTTGCCGCAAGGCAATATGCCGCCGCCTGGTTTCCCGAGTTGACCAAGGCTGGCTCCAGCGACCCCACCCCCCTCGGCTGGCTGGTGCAGTTCGGCCTGCTCTGCCTGTTTTTCGTGCTCAATTACCGCAGCGTCAAGACCTTCGCCATCGCCAATAACCTGGTCAGCATTTTCAAGTTCATCGTGCCGCTGCTGGTGATCGGCGCGCTGTTCACCTTCTTCAAACCGGCCAACTTCCACTCCCAGGGGTTCGCGCCGTTCGGCCTGTCGGGGATTGAAATGGCGGTGTCCGCCGGCGGGGTGATTTTTGCCTATCTGGGGCTGACGCCGATCATCTCGGTGGCCAGCGAAGTGAAAAACCCACAACGCACCATTCCCATTGCCCTGATCCTTTCGGTGCTGCTGTCCACGGCAATTTATGTGCTGCTGCAAGTGGCCTTCCTCGGCGGCGTGCCCACCGAAATGCTCGCCAATGGCTGGGCCGGCATCAGCAAGGAACTGGCCCTGCCCTATCGCGATATCGCCCTGGCCCTGGGCGTGGGCTGGCTGGCCTACCTGGTGGTGGCCGACGCGGTGATCTCCCCCAGCGGCTGCGGCAATATCTATATGAACGCCACGCCACGGGTGATCTATGGCTGGGCGCAGACCGGCACCTTCTTCAAGATTTTCACGCGTATTGATGAGAAATCCGGCATCCCGCGCCCGGCGTTGTGGCTGACCTTTGGCTTGTCGGTGTTCTGGACCCTGCCGTTCCCGTCCTGGGAGGCGCTGATCAATGTGGTGTCCGCCGCCCTGGTGTTGAGCTACGCCGTGGCCCCGGTGTGCGTGGCTGCGCTGCGACGCAATGCGCCGGACATGCCGCGCCCGTTCCGGGTCAAGTGGATGAGTGTGCTGGGCCCGCTGTCGTTCATCATCGCCGCGCTGATCGTCTACTGGTCGGGCTGGAACACCGTGTCCTGGTTGCTGGGCCTGCAAATCGTGATGTTTGTGGTGTACCTGCTGTGCCGCCGCCTGGTGCCGACCCAGCACCTGAGCATCGCCCAGCAAGTGCGCTCCAGCGCGTGGCTGATCGGCTTCTACACCGTGACCATGGTGCTGTCGAAACTCGGCAGTTTCGGCGGCCTGGGCGTGCTCAGCCATCCCTTCGACACCCTGGTCGTCGCCGCCTGCGCCATGGGCATCTACTACTGGGGTGCGGCCACCGGCGTGCCGGCGCACTTGGTAGAACTGGAACACGAAGACGACGAAAGCGAAGCCGTGCTGCCCACTACCGGCATGCACCCGGCGAACGCGTAATTGGCCAATCACCAAGGAATAGCTGGATGAAACGACTGCATGTGATTGACTCCCACACCGGCGGCGAACCGACGCGCCTGATCATCAATGGCTTCCCGCAACTGGCCGGCCAGACCATCGCCGAGCAGCTCGAGAGCCTGCGCACCGAGCACGACCCATGGCGCCGCGCGTGCCTGCTGGAGCCCCGTGGCAACGATGTACTGGTCGGCGCGCTGTACTGCGAGCCGGTTTCGCCGGGGGCCACCTGCGGGGTGATTTTTTTCAACAACGCCGGCTACCTCGGCATGTGTGGCCACGGCACCATCGGCCTGATTGCCTCGTTGCACTACTTGGGCCGCATCGCGCCAGGGGTGCACAGCATCGACACGCCGGTGGGCCAAGTCAGCGCCACCCTGCATGAGGACGGCGCGGTCACCCTGCGCAACGTGCCCGCCTATCGCTATCGCCAGCAGGTGCCCGTGGATGTACCGGGGCATGGCCGGATCTACGGCGATATTGCCTGGGGCGGCAACTGGTTTTTCCTGGTGTCCGAGCACGGCCAGGATGTGCACATGGCCAATGTCGAGGTCCTTACCGACTTCACCTGGGCCATGCTCAAGGCCCTCGAAGCCCAAGGCATCCATGGCGCAGACGGCGCGTTGATCGACCATATCGAACTGTTCGCCGATGACGAGCAGGCCGACAGCCGCAACTTCGTCATGTGCCCCGGCAAGGCCTACGACCGCTCGCCCTGCGGCACGGGTACCAGCGCCAAGCTGGCGTGCCTGGCCGCCGATGGAAAGCTTCAGGCCGGTGAGCCCTGGGTACAAGCCAGCATCACCGCCAGCCAATTCGAAGGCCGTTTTGAATGGGAGGGCGAACGCATCCGCCCCTTCATCACCGGCCGCGCCTATATGACCGCCGACAGCACCTTGCTGATCGACGAACAGGACCCCTTCGCCTGGGGCATTTGAGCACCCGGCAGCGTTACAACAGACCCTTCCAAGGAGATAGAACCATGAGCGATAACATTTTCACCGGCTGCATCCCTGCCCTGATGACCCCGTGCACCGCCGAGCGTCAGCCGGACTTCGACGCCCTGGTCGCCAAGGGCCGCGAACTGATCGACATCGGCATGAGCGCCGTGGTGTATTGCGGCTCCATGGGCGACTGGCCGTTGCTCACCGAAGCCCAGCGCCAGGAAGGCGTGGCGCGCCTGGTGGCTGCGGGCATCCCGACCATTGTCGGCACCGGGGCGGTCAACAGCCGTGAAGCAATATCCCATGCCGCCCACGCCGCCAAGGTCGGCGCCCACGGTTTGATGGTCATCCCACGGGTGCTGTCCCGTGGCGCTTCGGCCACTGCGCAAAAGGCCCACTTCGCGGCGATCCTCAGCGCCGCACCGAACCTGCCGTCGGTGATCTACAACAGCCCCTACTACGGCTTCGCCACACGCGCCGACCTGTTCTTTGAACTGCGCCGCGAGTACCCGAACCTGATCGGCTTCAAGGAGTTCGGCGGCGGCGCCGACCTGCGCTATGCGGCCGAACACATCACTTCCAAAGACGATGACGTGACCCTGATGGTCGGTGTCGATACCCAGGTGGTGCACGGTTTCGTCAACTGCAACGCCACTGGCGCGATCACTGGCATCGGCAACGCCCTGCCACGGGAAGTCCTGCAACTGGTGGCCCTGAGTAAGAAGGCCGCCAAGGGCGATGCCAAGGCCCGGCGCCAGGCCCGTGAGCTGGAAGCGGCGCTGGCGGTGCTGTCGTCCTTCGATGAAGGCTGCGACCTGGTGCTCTATTACAAGCACCTGATGGTGCTCAATGGCGACCTGGAATACAGCCTGCACTTCAACGACAGCGATGTGCTCAGCGATGCCCAGCGCCGGTATGCCGAGCACCAGTACGCGCTGTTCCGCCAGTGGTACGCCAACTGGTCGGCAGAACAGAACGTCGACTGACTGCTCGTACGCCGCTGCTACACAGCGGCGTCCCTTCTTTTTTCAGGAACAGGCCATGACTCTGACAGGCAATATGCTGATCGGTCAGCACTCCATTCCCGGCACCCGCACAGCCATCCGTGCGATCAACCCAGCCACCGATGCTGCGCTGGAGCCGGCCTATCCCGGCGGCTCCACCGAGCAGGTGGCCCAGGCGTGCGCGTTGGCGTGGTCAGCCTTCGACAGCTACCGCGAGACATCCCTGGCGGCGCGTGCTGAATTCCTCGAAACCATCGCCAGCGAAATCGAAGCCCTCGGCGATGAACTGATCGAGCGTGCCGTGGCCGAAACCGGCTTGCCCCACGCGCGGATTCAGGGCGAACGGGGCCGCACCTGCCAGCAACTGCGTACCTTCGCCCGCACCGTACGCGCTGGCGAATGGCTGAATGTGCGGGTCGATGGCGCCCAACCAGGCCGCCAGCCCCTGCCCCGTGCCGACCTGCGCCAACGCCAGGTGCCGCTGGGCCCGGTGGCTGTATTCGGCGCCAGTAACTTCCCGCTGGCGTTCTCGGTGGCCGGCGGTGATACCGCTTCAGCCCTCGCCGCCGGTTGCCCGGTGATCGTCAAGGCCCACGGCGCCCACCCCGGCACCAGCGAATTGGTGGGCCGCGCGCTGGCCCGTGCCGTGAAACAGTGTGGCCTGCCCGAGGGCGTGTTTTCCCTGCTGTACGGTTCCGGACGCGAAGTGGGGATTGCCCTGGTCAGCGACCCAAGGATCAAGGCAGTGGGATTCACCGGTTCGCAAAGTGGCGGTATCGCCTTGTGCCAGGCGGCCCAGGCACGGCCGGAGCCCATTCCGGTGTACGCGGAAATGAGCGCCATCAACCCGGTGTACCTGTTTCCGGGCGCCCTCAAGGCGCGCGGCGAAACGCTGGCACAAGGGTTTGTTGCCTCATTGACCCAGGGCGCCGGGCAGTTCTGCACCAACCCCGGCCTGGTGATTGCGGTTCAAGGTCCGGAACTGCAGCAGTTTGTCAGCCTCGCCAGCGACTTGCTGCAACGCAGCCCGGCGCAGACCATGCTCACACCGGGCATCTTCCAGGCCTATGAGGCGGGCGTCAGCGCACTGGCTGAGCATGCCCACTGCCTGGCCAGCGGGTTGCCGGCGCAAGGGCCGAACCAATGCCAGGCGCAGCTGTTTACTACCCACGCGCAAGACTTCCTTGCCAACCCGCATTTGCAGGCCGAAGTCTTCGGCGCCGCCTCGCTCCTGGTGCAGTGCGCGGACAACGCGCAAATGCGCCAAGTGACTGAGCACCTCGAAGGCCAGTTGACCGCCACCCTGCACCTGGATGAGGGCGATTTTGAACAGGCACGGGCATTGCTGCCGGCCCTTGAGCGCAAGGCTGGCCGGCTGCTGGTCAACGGCTGGCCGACCGGGGTCGAGGTGTGTGATGCCATGGTGCATGGCGGGCCCTTCCCCGCGACCTCGGACTCGCGCTCGACCTCGGTTGGCACCGCCGCGATCCTGCGTTTCCTAAGGCCGGTGTGCTACCAGGACTTCCCCGACAGCCTGCTGCCCGACGCACTGAAACAAGGCAACCCGCTGCGGCTGCGACGCTTGCTCGACGGCCAGAGAGAAGCCTGATCATGCTCGACAATCGTCAACCCGAGATCGACATCGCGGTGG
The DNA here is from genome assembly GCF_012985645.1 of Pseudomonas sp. WS 5410. Taxonomy (NCBI): domain Bacteria; kingdom Pseudomonadati; phylum Pseudomonadota; class Gammaproteobacteria; order Pseudomonadales; family Pseudomonadaceae; genus Pseudomonas; species Pseudomonas sp. WS 5410. The sequence goes on from NZ_JAAQWS010000001.1 coordinate 758,007, forward strand.
TCGGCGCCGGCATCATCGGCGTCGCCTGCGCACTGCAACTGGCACGCCAGGGCCGGCGCGTGGTGGTCATCGACCAGCAGGAACCGGGGATGGGCGCCTCGTTCGGCAATGCCGGGCATTTGGCCACCGAACAGGTGTTCCCCATCGCCGACCTGTCGATCCTGATGCGCCTGCCCGCGATGCTCATGGACCCCATGGGGCCGCTGCGCCTGGACTGGAAATACCTGCCCCGCGCCCTGCCCTGGTTTGCTCGGCTATTGTTAAACCTGCGCCCGGCCGCCTACCAGCGCACGGTCGCAGGTATCCGTGCCCTCAACGAAAGCAGCCTGGGCGCCTGGCAGCGCTTGTTGGCGAACATCGACAGGCCCCAGTTGATGCGCGAGGACGGCTCGCTGCTGGTGTTCGAGCGTGCCGAATCGCGGCAAGCGATTGAGGGTTTGCAAGCGCGCATGACCCAGCAGAACGTGCCGGTGGACTGCTGGTCGGCCGACGCCGTGCAGCAGGCCGCACCGCAATTAAGCGAGCGGATCCAGGGGGGCTTGTTCTTTCCCCGCACCGGGCATTTCCTCGATCCGTATCGCGTGGTGTGCGAACTGGTCGAGGCCGCCAAGGCCAGCGGCGTGACCTTTCTCAAGCGCCAGGTCCGGGACGGCCAGCTTCAGGCCCAGGGCGTTGCACTGATCACCGACCAGGGCCGATTGGCCGCACGCCAGGTGGTGATCGCCTGCGGCGCACACTCGGCCAGGCTCACCCAGGCGCTGACCGGCAAAAAGGTGCCCCTGGACACCGAGCGCGGTTATCACCTGATGCTGCCCCATGAACAAGATCGCCTGCCCTTCGCCGTCACCTCACTGGAACGCAAGTTCATCATGACGCCCATGAGCGATGGGCTACGGCTGGCCGGCACCGTGGAATTCGCCGGCCTCGACCGCCCGCCAAACATGCAGCGCGCCTGGCAGTTGCACCGGCTCAGCCGCGGCCTGTTGCGTGACGAACTGAGCGCTGAGGACGCCACGCCGTGGATGGGCTTTCGGCCGTCGTTGCCGGACTCGCTGCCGATCATCGACCGGGTGTGCGACGGCAGAGTGTTGCTTGCTTTCGGGCATCAACATTTGGGGTTGACGCAAGCGGCCGTCACTGCCGAGCTGATCGCGCAGTGGGTATCGCCGATTTATGTGCCTCAGCCCCAGGGTTTACCCGTATTGGCGGCCTATCGGTTGGATCGGTTCTGATAGCCCCTTGCAGGAGCAATAGGAAAAAAACATAAAGCGATGAATTATTTAGTGTCCTCATGTATCTGACCCAATAGACCATGCCATTAAAACAATGGCATCGACACCGATCAGCAATAGAGTGACCTGTATGAAATCGCGCAAGAAAAGTGTCAGCCCTATCGGGTTGAAAGACATCACCATTGTCGACGACGCCAAGATGCGCAAGGCGATCACCGCCGCGGCGCTGGGCAATGCCATGGAGTGGTTCGACTTCGGCGTGTATGGCTTTGTCGCCTTCGTACTGGGCAAGGTGTTCTTTCCCGGCGCCGACCCTGGCGTACAGATGATCGCGGCGCTGGCGACCTTTTCCGTGCCGTTCCTGATCCGCCCCCTGGGGGGGCTGTTCTTCGGTGCGTTGGGGGATAAATACGGGCGGCAAAAAGTCCTCGCGGCCACCATCGTGATCATGTCCCTCAGTACCTTTGCCATCGGCCTGATCCCGTCCTATGCCTCGATAGGCATCTGGGCGCCGATCCTGTTGCTGTTGGCCAAAATGGCCCAGGGTTTCTCGGTGGGCGGGGAATATACCGGTGCCTCGATCTTCGTCGCCGAATACGCACCCGACCGCAAGCGCGGCTTTCTCGGCAGCTGGCTGGACTTCGGCTCCATTGCCGGTTTTGTACTCGGCGCCGGCGTGGTAGTCGGGATCTCGTCGGTACTGGGTGAAGAACAGTTCCTGGAATGGGGCTGGCGCCTGCCGTTTTTCCTCGCCCTGCCCTTGGGCATGATCGGCCTGTACCTGCGCCACGCCCTGGAGGAAACCCCGGCCTTCCAGCAGCACGTCGAGAAGCTCGAACAAGGTGACCGCGAAGGCCTGGCACGCGGCCCGCGCGTGTCGTTCAAGGAAATCGCCACCCAACACTGGCGCAGCCTGATGACTTGTGTCGGCGTGGTGGCGGTGACCAACGTCACCTACTACATGCTGCTCACCTACATGCCCAGCTACCTGACACACAACCTGCACTACAGCGAAAACCATGGCGTGCTGATCATCATCGCGATCATGGTGGGCATGCTGTTCGTGCAGCCCTTGATCGGCTTTATCAGCGACAAGGTTGGACGCCGGCCCTTTATCATCGCTGGCAGCATCGGCCTGCTGGCCCTGGCGATTCCGGCCTTTATGCTGATCAACAGCGGCAAGCTGGGGCTGATCTTTGCAGGCTTGCTGATACTGGCAGTGGTGCTGAACTTCTTTATCGGCGTGATGGCGTCTACCCTGCCGGCGATGTTCCCCACCCATATCCGCTATAGCGCCCTGGCCAGTGCATTCAACATCTCGGTGCTGATCGCCGGCCTGACACCGACTGCCGTGGCCTGGCTGGTGGAAAGCACCAACGACCTGTATATGCCCGCCTACTACCTGATGGTCATTGCCGTGGTGGGCCTGGTCACCGGCCTGACCATGAAGGAAACCGCCAACAAACCCCTGCGCGGCGCGGCGCCGGCGGCGTCGGATATTGAAGAAGCTCGGGAGCTGTTGCAGGAACACCACGACAATATCGAACAGAAAATCGAAGACCTCGACGAGCAGATCGCCGAGCTGGAGGCCAAGCGCAAGAACCTGGCGCAACAGCATCCGCGGATTGACTGACTGATCCCACGGGGGATCTCATAGGGACAGAGAACTGTGGTCCCACCACAAATCCAATGTGGGAGCTGGCTTGCCTGCGATGTCGGCGGGTCAGCCACCCACTATAGTGACTGGTACACCGTCATCGCGGGCAAGCCCGCTCCCACAGGGGACCTCATTGGGGCAGAGAATTGTGGTCCCACCACCCCTACAAGTCTAACCATACAAGCTGGCTTGCTGAACTGGACTGCCCTATGAGAAAAACCCGGCGCGTGGGGCCATTTTCTTGAGCAGACGGTGCGTTACTCCCCTGCGGGGTAGGGCTCGCCGCGGCGTCCTTTCAGCGGCCATTGTTACGGCACAGCCCCATGACTTTATATTCGATGGTGTTGAGCTTGCCGCTCGAATCTTCGTAGGTCATCCGCGACGGTACGATGTCACAGGAGCGGATCGGCGGGGTCACGCTGACCACCTTGGCGATGTCCAGTTTCATCCCGTAGCGATAGTCCTGGACCACTGGCCGGTCCTTGCCATGTTTTAACGCGTAAGCCTCCATGGCTTTCTGGTTATCGCTCATCAACGCCTCAAATGCACGATCACTGCCTCCCGTGGCGAGCACGACCGTAGACAATGACAACGCCAATGCAGCAATACTCAGTTTCAACAGGTTCATCGGGTTTACCTCTCAAGTCACTCATTCCAGGCTTGAGATTAACGAACCGACCCTGTCAGCAAGGTAGCTTGATGATTACCTTTCTGTTATCCGCAACCAAACAGTGCCTGCAACGGCAACAAGCATCACCGACTAAGCGCCGACGCGGCCAGTTGTGCTACCCCGAGGGTGACTCCAGGCTCATCACCGTTCAGGTAAGGCTCAAACAGCGCCATCACTGGGCCCGGAACCTCAGAAAGCTCATGGCAAACAGCCAACCACTGAGCATGGACAGGTAGATAGAGGTGTACGAAGCAACGGTGTAGTCCAATAAGAAGTTGAGCGCGGTCAACGCAATGGCGGCGCACAGGAATTGCGTGGGGGTAAACCGGCTCAGAAAGCGTTCCATTGCGGCATTCAAGGTGCTCAGGTACTTCATTGGTTTATCCCTGGATAATGGTGACGGTATCCGCTCACTTGCGCCCGACGATCCTGAAAAACACCAGAATAATGCTGCACAGAGCTGATGAGAATCAACCGCAGAAATGCCATAGTCGCCCGTACAGCAAATGGAGTTGGCCCCCAATGAAGCAATACATCCTCTACCCCCTCTTGGCGCTGCTCGCAGGATGCAGCAGCGGGCCGTATCTGCATCCGCAATCGGCAGTGGGCACCCATGCGTTACTCGAACGTACCTGCCCCGGCCCGAAAGCCGCAATGAGCTACGCCCCGCTCTCGGAAGAACTCGATTGGGTGCACGTATTGGTCTATGTAGCACCGCCCGGAACATCCAGCTGGCCAGGCAACCTGCGTTCAACCGACACCGAACTGCGCCTGTTTGGCCGGCTTTACATCCCCCCACGCCTGCGCAACCTGGACACCCCGGATCAACGCCGGGCGGCTTACAAACAAACTGACCCGCCGCTGTGGGTCAGCGCCGATTCGCCGTTGGTCACTGTTACGCTGGCGACAGGCGAGACCTATCAAGTCAGTATCGAACAACTGAAAACCGGCTTTGACCCAAAGAAGCAATCCAGCAGCAGCCGCAAGGGCACGGCCCTGGGCAAGGGCGATATGGATGACTTCACCCTCACCTTCCCGGCTATATTTGTGAACGGTGAAAAAGTGCCGATGGCGCCGATTCACTTCAAGAAACGGGAAGAGCGCTATGCACCGGTATTTAACTGTTGAGTGAAAAAATTCAGGACCTGCGTCCGACAATGCAGGCAAGGAGCAGAGCAGTGATCAGCATTCGGGAAGCAACCATAGAAGACATCCCCCTCCTTCAGGAACTCGGCATGAAGACATACCGAGAGCATTTCTCTGAAATCTGGACCGCTGCGGGCATGCAGAACTTCCTGAACGAAGACTTCTCGACCCACGAAATGCAGAAATCCATCGAGTCGCCTGCCCATCACTGCTGGCTCATCGCATTTGACGAAACCAACCACGCCGTAGGCTTTTCAAAGGTCAACTGGTCCAAACCTATGCCTCTGCCTGGTCAGGCTGGCAGTGAGCTGCAGAAAATTTACTTCCTCAAGTCACAGGCGGGCAAAGGCTACGGAAAGCAACTCTTGCAGCTTATCCACCAGTACGCAAAAGACCGTAAGGAAGGCTCTATCTGGTTGGATGTGCTGAAGTCCAATACCAGCGCACAGCGCTTTTATGAAAACTGCGGATTTGAGGCACTCGGCGAAATTCCGTTCAGTACCGACAAGGCCGACATCGGGATGGTTGTAATGCGCTGCGATCTTTCCCGGTAGACAAGGGTCACGCTTCTCATACCCGCAACGCGTTACATCACCCAAGGAATGGCAATGACCTTCGACTGGCACTCCGGCCCCATCACCCGCACCACCCCACTGGACAAGCACTACAGGAATACGCAGAAGGTGCGCCAGTTCCTGATCGGCGAGTGCGGGGAGTCATTCAAGTTCGATCGGGCGTTCATGGCCTGGATCAAGAGTGGCGAGCCCTTGACCATGGGGGACGTGGCGGATCAGTGGAATCGGACTCGGTCATCCTTGCCTCAGGCACACCGACGCGGGAAAGAGTTGGATCAGTAACCAGCCCGCGACAAACAACCCGGCGCCAAACGTGAGGTGGGCAAGCAGGCTTCGGCGCCTGGCTCGGTTCGGTGTCGGCGTCTTGGCGGCGGCGAAGCCGAAACCAAAGGCGGGCTGCATGATGCAGAACGGTGCAAGCACGCTGGTCAAGCCCGTCAGCAACGCGGGCATCAGCGAGGGGCTGCAGAGCCAGGCCTGCCCTTGGAATGCCAGAAGCACCATCGCGAAAACGCTGCCGGTGACGTAATGGAACCCCCAGCCAATCAGGCTTTCATGCCAGGTAGGGTGCGCAGCCACAATCGAGGCGTGGCGAAACTGTCCTTTGGGCATGTGGCCCAGCCAACGGCCGACAAGCCTGTAGTCCAGCGATGCGCTGCCAAATACCCGTGCTTGAATCAACGCTGACAGGTCCATGATCAACGTGGCCCCCAGCCCAACCAGCACCATACGCAGTACCATCTCAGCGGTTTCCATGTTATTTCCTCTTGCCTTTGGCCGGTTTTGATCCCGGCAGTCTGCAAGTTCAAGTCGACTTGAGGTCAAGCATGAAAGAAATGGATATCGGTGAAGTGGCACGCCGCTGCGGCCTACCGTCTTCGACCCTGCGGTACTACGAGGAAAAAGGCCTTATCCGCTCCATAGGTCGCCGTGGCCTGAGCCGGGTATTTGCTGCGGATGTACTTGAACGTCTGTCATTGATCACCCTCGGCCAGTCTGCGGCGTTTTCCCTGGACGATATCGCCACCATGCTGGACGCGGATGGCCAACCGGCCATTGACCACCAGCGGCTGGCCGAAAAGGCTGATGAGCTGGACCGTACGATCCAGCAGCTCAGCGCCATACGTGATGGACTGCGGCGTGCTGCGGCCTGCCCTGCGGCGCGGCATATCGAGTGCGCGAACTTTCAAAAAATCCTGAGCGCTGTGAAGACGGGCAGCGTGAGGAGAAATCCCAGCAACAGGTCTCAATCACACCTCAAGACCGCCAAGATCAAAGGGGGTCGAACCCCCTGAGGCGTGTCCACCAAGGTGCCCGACCAGCGGCACCCCGTTTCGCCAGTTGATGCCGCACTATATTTGGCATGCCTTTACGACCGACGCCCCCAGCCCTGCCCTTCGAATACCCTGCCCACCTTCGCGCCCAGGCCGAAGCCGCACCGCGTGCACCCGGCGTGTATTTTTTCTACGCGCAAGGCGATTCGATGCCGCTGTATATCGGTAAAAGTGTCGATATCCGCAGCCGTCTGCTGGCACACCTGCGCACTCCCGAAGAAGCCCGCATGCTGCGTCAGGCACAGCGGATCGAGTACCAGCAGACCGCTGGGGAAATCGGTGCACTGTTGCTGGAGTCGCGCCTGATCAAAGAGCTGCAGCCCCTGAAGAACAAGCGCCTGCGCAGGCAGCGACGCCTGTGTTCGCTGCGCATGCACCAAGACAAACTCGAGATCATCGACACCACCGCGCTAGCTGAGGGGCCACAGTTGTACGGACTGTTCCGCAGCCGGCGCATGGCAATCGAAGCGTTGATGCTGCTCGCCGACGAGCATCGCCTCTGTCATAGCTTGTTGGGTATAGAGCCAGCCAACACAAAGGGCTGTTTCCGCGCGCAGATCCGTAAATGCGCCGGGGCATGCCGGGGCGACGAAACCCATGCAGCCCATACCGAACGTTTGCTGCAGGCATTGGCGCACTGGGCCGTCCACCGCTGGCCATACCCCGCGGCCATTGCGCTGCACGAACGCCATGGCCAGATGGAGCAATACCACGTCGTGGACAACTGGCGGTACATCGGGACTTATGCCTCGGAGGCCGAAGCCCGATTGGCGCCGACCCTCCCGCCGCAGTCCTTCGATGCTGACAGCTACAAAATTCTTGTCCGTCCGGTGCTGTTCGAGAGCGCCCGTGTGGTGGTGCTGTCGTAGGTGGCGCCTTGCAGAGCCCGTGCGCCAGGAACCTTTTTCATAATCGGGAATCAGTGCTGCATGTTTTCATACCAACAACTCAGCGAATTCCCGATGATTCTCAGAAGATCCCTGCTCTGTATCGCCTTGGTGGCCGCCGGCTTTCTTGCCGGGTACGCCGCAAAACCCAATGACGGGCTGCAAGTGACCGCTGGCCAACTCATAGAGTGTGGCCAGGTGACCATTCCTACTCTGGGCATGTGAGCCATGTTAGGGGGACGGATTTATTTAATTAAACCAATAAAGCATCAGAGAAGCGGTCAGGCACAAAAAACCTCTCTCACAATAAAAACAAAGAAAAAGTCAGCATTGATCCCCTGGCGGAGGAACTCGCACAGAAGGGCTAATAGCTGATTGCCCTTATCCGATGGCCTGATTTAATGATTGTGGCTCCACATACCTGCTGGCTAGCTGATACCCTTTCGGCTCAATGTGCGGCAAGACAAGGACGTGACCACAATGAACAGGGAGATCATCCTGATGCGCCATGGCCAGCCGAACCTGACCATGCTCGGCAAGGTTTCGTTATTCGAAATGAAACACTGGATCGAACACTACAACTTATCTGAAATCACCCGCCAGCCCGCCCCGCAGGCGAGCATGCAACTGGCGGCAACCGCTCGAGTAATCGTATCGAGTAGTGCCCCTCGAGCGCTTTCCTCCGTACGGGCGTTGTGTCTTCAGCCTACAGTGGTAGACCCGGTGTTCTGTGAGGCACAACTGCCCCATGGCCGCTGGAGACTGCCGAAGCTCTCTGGGTTTACGTGGGCGTTTATCCTGCGTATTTCCTGGTTGTGCGGTTTCTCGGGAACGGTCGAATCAGCCCGCCAGGCCAGGCTACGGGCCGGCAAGGCAGCGCGACAACTTCAAGACCTTTCCAGCGCAGGGCCAGTCCTGTTGCTCGGTCATGGATTTATGAATCGAATGATCGGCAAGCAGCTCGAGGCTAACGGCTGGACTCGCCAGATTCGTAACGGAAACCGCTACTGGAGCACAGTGGTCTATCAGATGAATCAGCAGTAAGGCGCGTCGAGATAACAACACGCGCGCTTCGTAGAGGCTGGTTTTTACGGATCATCTAACAGGCTCCAGGGATTGCAGCCTAGCTGCTCCCCCAGGAGCTGGATGACCAGCTGGCATGACCTGCAGTAGGCAGTCTATCGAATCAACGGAAGTCGAAAAGTTCGAAGTGAAGATTAGCTTTCGGAATTCGATGGAGATCCATTAGTTCATACACCTTGCTTAGTAGTCCTTTGGGGCCGCAAAAACTGACATGAATTTGGTCCGGTTTGGTTTGAGCCACCGCGTCACTCAAGGTTTCAGCCAACTGCTCAGTCCCCCCCGTATTACGAACAAATTGCGCACCACGCATGGTGGCCATACTTTCCAACTCTTCGGACGGCGGGAAGGCGCGCGAGGGGGTGAAACAATAGACCAGCGTTGCCTTTTCGAAGTCTTTGGCATTCGGATCTTGCAACCAGGAAATAAAAGGCGAAATTCCCACACCCGCGCCGATCCAGATTTCCCGCTCGGCGTGAGAGGCCCGTTTAAATCTCCCATAAGGGGCGTAGACAGTGGCAAGCATTCCGGCTTTCGCGCACTCGCAGAGCTTTTTGGTGTAATCCCCAAGCCCTCTGATAATGAACTCAATTTGCCCATTCGGACCGTTGGCGCTAGCGATCGTGAAAGGGTGAGGCTCACGCAACCCTTTTTGCTGCATGGCCAGAAACGCAAACTGCCCGGCACTGAAGTCAAATCCTTTATGGATGGGCTCCAGCGTCAAATGCAGCGCCCTGTTGCCCCTATTGACGGTTTTCACCCTGTACTCGCCAGCACGGGCAAAAAAGGGGTAAAGAACCAGTTTGTAAAGGGCTGCCAGCACACCCAACCCGCAGGACAGCGCCAACCAGAGACCTGAAGGGCTGAACAAGGTGATCGGCGACTTGAAGCTTAACCAATGTAAAATCACGACCAGAAACAATGGCCCGGAGAGCTTGTGCCACCACCGCCACAGGCTGTAAGGAATATTGCGATTCAACGCAAGAAGTACGATCAGACCTAGTGCTACATAGCTCAACTGGCGCACTAGCCGCGTCCAGTATTTTGGCAATTCCAGAATAGGGACGCTGTTCCAGACATCCAGATTTGCCTTGAATACAAAGTGATACGTGGCGAATACAAGCGCCCAGATACCTAGCCACTTGTGTGACTCATAGACCCGGTCCAAGCCGCCGAATAGATTCTCAACTACCCTCCAGCGACTGGCCAACAGGCAGGAAACCGCCATATAAACCAGTGCGCAAGCTCCAAGTATCAGGCTGAGAGTTGCCGAAGTGAGCCAGGTATCAACAGGTATTTCAATCAGCAGCGTTAGTGTCGTAATCACTAAGATACCGAGTATGCAGTGCCAGCTCTTCACCGTGAACGCTCCCGTTATGAATATGGTGTCGTAGGCTGAACCTCATCCTCCCTGAAGCCGTCAGCGGCCTGATACGTTAGCAGGCTACTGAAATAGGGAGATGACCCAGGTCATATCTAGAGAGAACATGCGAATGAACCCAGCCGTGCACGAATTCGCTCGCCACAGAGTTCTTCGGGAGCGGGGTTTCTGTGGGTCGTCCAGTGTAGGGCTCCACCGGCAACAATCTCTGGATCCGCCTTATCGTAGCTAGGCTGCCTGAACGAGCTTGGCGCACTGGTCGAGCGAGTGGAAACTGTATCGATGGAGAGCAACTGCTGCTCCGTGCGAACACCAACCAAGGAGGCGATAGTGATCGAATCAAGGAGCACCCCCCTATGGTGCCAGTCGTTTACCGTGGGCCTGGGGCTGCTTTCACGAGCAGACTTGCTGGCAATGATCGCCAAGCCCCTTGTACTCAGTACGCTGAAGACGCAGGGCATCATCGCGCTGCCGATTCAGGAAAGCATGCCTAGCGTTTCGGGGGTGCTGATCACCCGCAAGGGCGAAGTACTCACACGCAGTGCGCAACAGTTCTTCGATTGCATGGAAATAGCCACCAGAAAATATCTGGCCAATGCTCCCGATTGCTTTCTACCGAATGTGGCTAAAGATGATCGCCGTGCGGTACACAGATGACAGTGTGCCGGGTTTGAGCTTTCACCATGCCTTGGAAGCTCGACCCCTTCAGTTAACCTTGACTCTACACCCAGAGAAAACACGTCTGCTGTGGTTTGGCTGGTTCGCAGTCAGCTTTAAAGTTAGAGTTCGTATTTAGCCCCTATCTGCCCTCTCCAAAGGGCAGCTAAGGGTCGAGAGCGGACACTCATGACCTTGGGATGGGGCCCCAATCGCCAACTGCTAGGCTGCTCACTCCACCAGAGGAACGCCGATGCCCAACTCAGACCTACTCCCTTCCCTGCTCTCAAAACTCTACGAAAACCAGCTCGCCCTCGAAGCCTCGATCATGGAGCTGACAAACTGGGTAGAGCAGCGAGGATCAGTTGATATAGCCGATAACGTTCGCGGTGCTCTACCTACCATCGACGAGAACGAAGAGTTCATCAAACTGCCCCTCGCAGTGCTCATGGCGCCGGAGTGATCGCTACCTGCAGGCGACTGACCAGGGCTGGTCCAGCTTGTGGTGTACCTCTGGCTCATCATCCCCCAGACAGGACAATCCTACCGTTCGTCTATCTCTTCCCAGCTTCGACCCGCCAGCTTTGACAGTTAAGTATTCGGTTCTATAGTTCAGCGAGATTATTGAACGACCCAAGACGCAGTGTAAATGGAGTAATACTGGCAAAGTTTGGATGGTTTAAACATGCGACGGAACTGACTAGTCACCCCGCTGTAGATTCTCCACCATAAGCCAAACGCCTATTAAAAGGAGCAAGAATATGTCTTCCGCAATAAAATTCGCCTCAATTAAAGTACCATTATCCTTGGCTGCCATTTTGACCTCCTACTCACACAACAACCTCTAAGCAAGCAGACGCCTTCTGCGGCTTCAGGAATATCTTTATTGGCTATAAACCACCTGAAACACATTTAACAAGCTTACAAATAAAATCTGACTTACGCTCATACATTTAAAATACCGCCATCAAAACCAGAAGCATACGTCTACAAAATGCAACTCTTCAGGCAGCACGATAGTTTTTATTTTACCTGAGAAAAATGATAGATACTGTCATGAGAGCAAATGGATTGCAGCACCAACATTAAACAGTATCTCCAGGGAGGAGGAACCTATAATGACTTCGTAGACATTAGAATTTCTTGCAGCACTCAATAGAAAACAACAGCAATTCACTCTAATGCAATTGGAGATTTTTATCATGGGCGCAGCTGAAAAATTTTACCTAACCATTATTAATGATTCCAAAACCAAAACCCTTGTATATAAAGACATAAACTTTGACTGGGGAAGAGTAGAATCGGGTCCTGTAGCTCAAGTCCCGCCAAAAACAACAATTCAAGTCTTAGTCGCTCAAGGCAGGGATAACACATCCTCTGGCACGGAAGGTTCTATTAGTTATTCCATCTATGGCCAAAATGACAGATGGGTAAAAGTCGCGTGGAATGTACCTTGGGCATCAGGAGAGGAAAATACGTGCGTCCCCAGCACAAGCGATGATAATCAGCAAGACAACCCAGATGGGAATATTGTTTGGCAACCACAAACACCTACAGCCGACGGCGGCACAACTTTATCAGTAGTAATGAAATTCGGGTATGAAATAGAAGAGTAATGATTGTGAACAGTTATCAATGGATTATAGCCCTCTAACAAATGCAGAGATCAACTTTGCTGGGTTTCCAGAGATAGATTGTCGTTTGGTGGCCAGCATGGATGTTGACGCACCTAGGTTGGCCGCTTTTTTTTACTTTGTCGCTGACACTTCTTTTACATAGGCCTGGCACGCCGCCAAAGCGATCAACCCTTGATCTCCATCACCCGTTATTCCGATAATTCTTTGAGCATGCGCTGAGTCAAGTTGGGCTCTACGGGCTACATGAACCACGCCGACGGCGCCGGAGGTGGCAGGCACACCGCAGCCACTGGCTGGATCCGTGGCGTCGAGAAGGACTGACAGCCGCACATCAGCAGTAACACAGCAGAGCCTGGTTGCGTTGAGCATCGGAAAGTTCTCGGGTGTATTGTTGATCGGAGGTGGCCAGCGCCCTCTCCAGGGCCAGGCGCCTCCCCTGCTCTTCGCTCACCAGCTTGGCGGCCGCCGCGCTGACGGCGTCCAGTTCGCCCTGGTGCAGGCCGGCCATGGCCGTTCTCAATACACCCTGATTGATCGCACGGGTATCTACAGCCCGCCGCCCAAAACGCACAACCTGCAAACCTGGATGACGCGAAGGCGCTTACGCGCCGCTGGCTGCCCTTTTACATCGATTTAACCGATACCACCTCCACACCCTGAACAACTGAAGTTTTCAAAACGACCGCATCTTAACCCCCCCCGCGATTGACAACAGACACTTACGGTTACTGCGTAGTGGCGAGCGCGTCAATACTTTGTCGCGGAAGTTCGACTTCGCCAATAAATAATGTTTGCGAAGTAAATTAAAATCTGTTTACTGTACGACAAGCGCCTTTACTGCCGCGAATAAGAACAGTTTTCTGGCGCCAATAATATTTTCAAGGAGGAAAATAATGGACCCCTTTCTCGGTGAAATTCGCTTGTTCCCTTGGGGCTGGGCGCCTTCCGGTTGGCTGGCCTGCGAGGGTCAGACTCTGCCCTTCAACAGCAATGTCGCCTTGGCCTCCTTGCTCGGCAATCGCTATGGCGGCGATGGCAAGACTACCTTCGGTTTGCCGGACCTGCGTGGCCGTGCGGCCCTGGGTCAGAATCTGGTGCCATCCATCGCCCCGAATCCGGTAATTGCCATGCATACCTTGGGCAGTTCCGGCGGCACCGAAAAAGTCGCCCTTGGCGCCAGCAGCCTGGCCACTCACACCCATGGCACACACGTTTCCGGCACTGCCGGCACCTTGACGACCCCCGCCAGCGGCATTCCGGCTGTCAGCTCGACCTCCACCGGTGCCCTGTCGAAACCGACCTACATCACTGCCGTCGGGTCGTCCTTGACCACCTTGAACAGCGCCACCGTTGCACCCACCACAGGGACCCCGGTGGCGAATGTGCAGCCCTCGATTGTCGGGTGCTTCTGTATCGCCACGAACGGCATCTATCCGCCGCGCCCGTAGCCGCACTGTTTACAGACCCTCAAGTAAGGAAACTGAAATGTCTGAAGCTTACCTCGGAGAAATCCGCATGTTTGCCGGCAACTATGCGCCAGAAGATTGGGCGCTTTGCGATGGTTCACTCGTGTCCGTCAACGCCTATCAAGCCCTGTTTTCAGTTTTGGGCACCGTGTATGGCGGCAACGGCGTGATCGACTTCGGCCTCCCGGACTACCGCGGTCGCCTACCGATCGGGCAAGGCATCGGCCCCGGCCTCACCCCAAGAGTGCTGGGCCAGGCCACAGGCGTCGAAACGGTGTCCCTGACATCAGCAAATACACCCGCCCACACCCATGCATTTGTGGTCAGCAGCACCCTCGCCACCTCCACGACCCCGGCGCCCCCAGCACCTGCGGCACCGTCCAGCCAGACCTTCGGCCAATTTCCCGGTGCCGGGGTGATCAAGGGTCTGTATAGCGCAGGCACCAACACCGCGCCCTCGGTCCAGCTCGATCCAAGCTTTCTCGACCCGGCTGGCGGCGTGGCAGCGAGCACGCCCCACAGCAACATGATGGGCTCGCTGGCGATCAACTACATCATATGCCTGGCGGGCATCTACCCGACTCGGCCGTAAGCCTCTTTTTTCAAGGAACGACCGCTCATGGATGCTTTCACCGGTGAAATCCGCCTGCTGCCTTTTAACTTCGCACCGCAAGACTGGGCTTACTGCGACGGTTCGGTTCTAACGATCCAGCAATACCCCGCGCTGTTTTCGGTCATCGGCTATGCCTACGGCGGCAGCGTAGGGCAGAACTTCAAGCTGCCCAACCTCAATGGCCGCGCGGCGATGGGCGCCGGCAATGGCACGGGGCTGCTGCCACGGCCGATTGGCACCGCGGTAGGTGCCGACCAGGTGATGCTGCTACCGGCCAACATCCCCAGCCACACCCATGCTGTAAACGCCAAGAGCGGCACCGATAGCGCGGCCGCCGTGGATACGCCCGATGGGTCTGCCTATCTGTCGCAACCGCGCAACGTGCGCGTCTACAACAACGTTGCACCCGCCTCAGGCGATCCGACCCTGGCGGCCGGCACCATCGGTTCGGCCGGGCAAATGACGCCTGGCAGCAGTACGACGCGCAGCACCTTGCAGCCGTTCCTGACATTGGCCTACTGCATCTGCCTCAACGGCGAATACCCCGTGAGGCCGTGATGAGCGTCTCCAGCACCCCACCCCAGTCGCTGCGGCTCTATCCCAGCGACCTCGTTCTGCGTGCGCAGACCACCGCTGATCTGGACTTTCTCCAGGATCTTTTCGTGACCCGTCGCTGGGCCGAAGTCAGCGCGGTGCCGGGCTGGAGCGACGCGCAACGCCGGGCGTTCCTGCACTCCCAAGCGCAATTGCAGCGCCAGCACTATGAAAAGCACTACCCCAGCGCGGATTTTCAGATCGTCGAATATGCTGGTGCGCCCATTGGCCGCCTGTGCGTGGACCGAAGCGCACGCGAGTTGCGCGTCGTCGATATCGCCTTGCTGCCGGCATGGCACGGCCAGGGCATAGGCAGCGAGCTGTTGCAGTCGCTTTTGAGCCAGGCCGATGCCCAGCGCCAAGTCTGCAGCCTGAGTGTCGAGCAAGGCAGTCGGGCCCGCAGGCTGTATGAGCGACTCGGCTTCGAGCCCTGCGGAGAAACCAGCATCCACACCCAGATGCGCCGCCCTGCACGGGCACACCAGGAGTAGCCGACCAGGATCGCCAGCGATACGAATACTCGAACACGCTGTTTTACCGGCAGTGAAAGCAACATGATTTTTCCCGGCTAGCGGCCGTGCTGCTGGCCGGCTATATCTGTGCCTGTCTGACAATTAATGACACTTGAGCTGGACACGAACCTCACACGGGTCGTACGGCAGGAAGCCTAAACATGATAACAATGCTCACCACCCGCAGTGCCCGGTTGGCACGCCGACTGGCATCAGTCTTCCTGCTGCTCCTGACTTTGCCCCTGGCCCTCCAGGCCCAGGCCGCCCCGACCATTACCAGCCCGGCATCGGGCTCCACCCTGCCGTCGGTAGCCGTGGGTCAGTCCATGAGTATCACCATCACCTCCTCCGGGGGCGCAATGCCGCTGGACCAGTGGGCAGAGTGCGACGTCGACGACCCGGACTACGATGGCGTTACCCCCTGCCTACCTCCGGGGCTGATCCTCGACGCCTCGCCCAACAGTTCATCGACCATCCTGCATGGCGCACCGACCACTGCTGGCACCTATACCTTCAGCATTTCTCTGAATGACGGCCTCAACCAGGCCGGGGTCGCCACCTATACACTGGTAGTCACCAGTTCCGCGCCCCCGACCCTGACCTCGGTAGCCCCAAGCAGCGGCAGCACCGCAGGCGCCACCTCCGTCACCCTTACCGGCACCAACTTTACCGGCGCCACGGCGGTGACATTTGGCGGAACAGCAGCCACTGGTTTCACCGTCAACAACGCCACCACCATCACCGCCACCACCCCGGCCCACGCCGCAGGCGCAGTGAATGTGACGGTCACCACCGCAGGCGGCAGCGCGACCCGGACCAATAGCTATACCTACACCGTGCCCGCGCCCACCGTCGGCCCGGTCAGCGCTACGGTAGCCGCCAACAGCAGCGCCAACCCGCTCACCCTCAGCCTCAGCGGCGGCGCCGCCACCAGCGTCGCCGTCGCCAGCGCGGCCAGCCATGGCACCGCCACCGCCAGCGGCACCAGCATCACTTACACCCCAACCGCCGGTTACTCCGGTTCGGACAGCTTCACCTACACTGCCACCAACGCCAGCGGTACCTCCAGCCCGGCCACAGTGACCATTACCGTCAGCCCGCCAACGATTACCGTCGGCCCGACCACGCTATCTAGCGGCACGGTGAGTACGGCCTACAGCCAGACCATCACGGCCAGCGGCGGGACTGCGCCCTACACTTATGCCATCACCAGCGGCAGCGTACCCACAGGCTTGAGCCTGAGTGCAAGCGGCACCCTCAGCGGCACACCCTCAGCCACTGGCACCTTCAACTTCACCGTTACCGCGACCGACGCCAACAGCGCGACCGGAGCACGTGCGTACTCCATGACCATCAGCGCCGCCTCGCCGATTGCCGGCGCCCTCAGTGCCACGGTCGCCGCCAACAGCAGTGCCAACCCGATCACCCTCAACCTCAGCGGCGGCGCCGCCACCAGCGTCGCCGTCGCCAGCGCGGCCAGCCATGGCACCGCCACCGCCAGCGGCACCAGCATCACTTACACCCCAACCGCCGGTTACTCCGGTTCGGACAGCTTCACCTACACTGCCACCAACGCCAGCGGTACCTCCAGCCCGGCCACAGTGACCATTACCGTCAGCCCGCCAACGATTACCGTCGGCCCGACCACGCTATCTAGCGGCACGGTGAGTAC